>NZ_CP022377.1:613077-1226155 GCF_003347135.1 Francisella opportunistica
TTTTGACTTTGGTAATACAGAAATAGATTGGCTTGATCTAAAAACTAAAAAAAGCAAAGAAAAGGACTCACAAAGCACAGAGGTTCTATTTATAGAGCAGTGTTATAAGTTTTTAAAAGAAAATGGCTTTGTCGCGATAGTTATACCTGATGGAATACTTACAAATAGCTCATTACAATATGTAAGAGATCAGATAGAAGACTGGTTTAGGTTAGTAGCTGTAGTGTCTATGCCACAAACAGCATTTGCTGCAAATGGCGCAGGTGTGAAAAGTTCGGTACTTTTTTTAAGAAAATGGCCAATAGAAAAAAGCCAAGCTTATAAGCAGTTAAAAGTAGATTTACAAAATAATATTAAAGATTCGCAAAATTATGAAAATACTTGTAAAGCTATAGAAGCTGAGAAAAAAGAGGTTATAAAAAATCATACAGGCTTTATAAATACTACAGCAGAGACTGATAAAAAAGCTATAGAAAAAACATCAGAGTTTAAAGATTGGAAAACAGAAATCTCAGCAGAATATAATCAAAAGTTAGCAGATTTCAAAGAAAAGCTAACAGATCTATATCAGGAGCAGAGAAAAGAGCAAATAAAATCTCAAAATCTTGATTATCCGATATTTATGGCGATAGCTGAAAATATTGGCTATGATGCAACAGGTAAAGAAACTGGTAATAATGAGCTAGATGAAATACAGCAGCATCTAACAAAATTTATCAAGGATATTGAAGATGGCAGAATATAAACTTGATAGTTCTGTAGATAGTAATAGAATTTTTTTGGTGGATTATTCTGAATTACAAAATAGGATTGATCCACACTCTTATCATAGAGATAGATTTGATGTTATTTATGCTTTAGAAAAAATAGAATGTAAGTCATTAAAAAGAGTTGCAAAATTCTCTAAGAGAATAACAAATAAAGTTTCGGATGGTGATATCTATATAGGTTTGGAAAATATAGAAAGTAATACAGGGAGTTATATTAAAACAGAAGCAAAGGAAAGTATAAGTAGTGCTAATATTTTTAAAAAAAATCAGATACTGTTTCCTAAATTAAGACCTTACTTGAATAAGGTTTATTTAGCTACTTTTGATGGACTTTGTTCAACAGAGTTTCATGTTTTAGAAAGTGCTTTAGACTCCCTAAATAATAAATACCTATATATCTATTTGCAATCTAACCTAGTGGTTTCTCAGACTAAACATTTAATGACAGGTAATACCTTACCAAGATTACAAACAGAAGATATAAAAAATATACTAATCCCATTACCAAGCCCAGAAATTCAAAAGCAAATAGTTCAAAAATATGAACAAGCCTATCAACAAAAGCAGCAAAAAGAACAAAAAGCAAAAGAATTACTAGCTAGTATAGATAGTTATTTACTAGATAAGCTTGGTATAGAGTTACCAGAAAAAGATAATTCACTACAAGCTAGAATTTTTACCACAAATTTTAGTGAAGTTAGTGGTGGTAGATGTGATGTGCAAGATATGAAAAATAGTTTTTTAAAAGTCGAAGGTGGTATTTTTAATAATGTATGTTTAAAAGACTTATGTAGCATTAAAAAGGGTCAAAGTATTACATCTAGTAATATAGAAGATGGAAAATATCCTGTTATTGCTGGAGGTAAAACAAGTCCATATAATCATAAATACTTTAACTATAATCAAGAAGTTATAACAATTAGTGCAAGCGGGGCATATTCTGGGTATGTTTGGTATCACGATTATCCTATTTTTGCCTCTGACTGCTCTGTGTTATGGTCAAAAGATGAGCAACTAGTTTCTAATAAGTATATTTTTGAAATTTTAAAATTAAAGCAAGATGATATTTATAGTTTGCAACAGGGCGCTGGGCAACCACATGTTTATGCAAGTGATTTGATGAAAGTGAAAATACCACTACCACCACTTACACCAGCACAAGCAAAGGCGGGTGAAATATCTCAGCAGGAGATAGTAGAACATATCTCAGCTATACGAGCAGAGGCAAAGCAGTTACAACAAGAGGCTATAGCCGATTTAGAAGCTACAAAAGCAGAGATAGAAAAGATGATTTTGGGATGATTCTCCTCTCGGTCACTGAGCGAAGTCGTAGTGTGAGAGGAGTACCTTGCATAGCAAGGGGAGGTGTGGCAGATGATAGTAAACCTAAGTGATAAAGTATGCTTTTAGAACACACCCCACGTTAAGCTAAGATAACTTTATTAAAGACCCCTGAGCGGAGTCGAAGGGTCGAATATAAAAGTAGTTTATTAAATTATAAAAAACAAGACTTCGACTCCGCTCAGCCAACTTGTTTTTTTATAGATAAATCATTTGGAGTGAATAAAGTGAAAGGTTATATGTATATTCTAAAAGGTAGTGATAATTCCTACTATACAGGAAGCACTAATAACCTTGAATATAGACTTTATCAGCATATGAATGGAGAGGGCGCAAAACATACAGCTAAACGGCTACCAGTAGAGTTAGTTTATTTTGAAGAATATAGCAGAATAGACGAAGCATTTGGTAGGGAGAAGCAGATACAAAAATGGAGCAGAGCTAAAAAGGAGGCTCTTATAAATGAGTTCCCTGAAAATTTACAAGCTCTAGCAGAATGTATGAATGAAACACATTGTAAAAATAAAGATTAACCCTTTGAGTAGTATATGCTGAGCGTAGTCGAAGCACTCAGGGGTCTTTGGGCTAAAAGGAGATTTTAAGTTTTATATATACAAAATATAGATGTTAAGAAGAATCTAGATGGTGTAATGAGATATTTGAAAGATTATTGTAAAAAGTTGGGTGCTAATAACACACCTCCCTCTGTGTAGCAGAGTACTCCTCTCACACTACGACTTCGCTCAGTGACCGAGAGGAGAATATTAAAAAAGAAAATGATTTAGGAAGTAGTATATGGCTATAAAACTAAAAGGAATAATAAACTCTAAGCTTGGAAATATTTGTCTAAGAGGAGAGGCAAGAATAAAAGACCTTATAAAAGTTTCAGAACCTGATAAATCATATCAGAGAGAAGCTGATAGTCAACATTTAGAAAAACTAAAATTGTATATACAAAAAGAGGTTGAAAATAGATATTTTCCTGAGTTAACTTTTGCCTTAAAAATAGCAGATTTTGAACTATTTAACGCCAAGCTAATAGATAGCAAGTCTTCAAAACTAGATATTTCTGAAAGCGTTTCTATATTTATAAAAAAGGTCAAATCAGTAAAAGCAACAAGAGCTTCGGAAGAGTTTGAGTTTTTTACATTATATATTAGGGATAATCATACTCCACTGTTCAGAATAGATGGAAATCACAGGCTGGAAGCAGCAAGAGAAGAAATAGGGTCTATGGTTGTTAGTTTTACTATTATTATATTTAATAATGAGAATTATGAAAAAACAGCCCCAATTATTTTTAATAATATAAATTATAAGCAGCTTCCTATATCAAAGGAGCAAAATATAAAAAGGATTATCGAAGGTAAATATAAAAATCACTATATTTATAATGATGAAGATCTGATAAGAGAATTTGAAGATTATTATCCAATGATTAGAAAATTAGGGAGAATAGATTTTAATAAAGATTGGATTGATGAAAAGGTTCAAAAAGAGCCTTATGAAACTACTCATGATATTCTTGAAGAAGCTTATAAAAATAGTCAATTACATAAACTAAGCGATAAAAAAATTAAAAACGCTATTGATAGAGTTATTTCATGTTTTGATTTTTGTAAAGACGATAATCTACTTAACAAAGGAGTGTTAGTTGCTGGTATTAGGACTTTTTTAGAAAGTAATTGTTCACCCCAAAGACTAGAGGTATATAAAAATTGGGTTTTAAAGCAAAATCTTTTAAATATTTATGTTAAAGGAAAAGAAATATATAAAATTTTTTCAGAATATTTAAAAACTCTAACACATACTATTTTTGTATCTATGCCTTTTAATTATGAAAGTAGGATTGAAAATCCTTATAATTCTTTGCAAAACGTCGTAGGTAAGATAAATAGTGAGTATGATATAAATTTAAAACTTTTAAGGATAGATAGAAAGCCTAAAGTAAATGCAAATAATATTCCTAAAGATGTTTTAGATGGAATTAAAGAATGTGGGCTACTCATAGCAAATTTAAGTGATGATGAGCAGCAAAATATCAATGGTAATGTTTATCATGAAATTGGTTATGCTATGGGACTTGAGCAAAGTGAAGATAAAACTAAAAGAATAAAACTTATAAAACATAAGAAAACTGAGTTGGTAGGTTTTAATATCAAACCATATAGGTATTTGGAATATGGTGATAATATGGAAGATTTTGAGAGAGACATGAAACAAGAACTACTAGATTTTTATGGTTTAGTATAAATGTAGGTAAAAAATGAAAACGGATGATTTTGATTATAAATTACCAGAAGAGCTGATTGCTAGCTATCCATTAGAAAATCGCGATGCTAGTAGGCTACTAAAGTTAAATAAGCAAACAGGTGAGATAGCAGATTATAGATTTACTGATTTTATTGATTTTATAACGCCAAAAGATTTACTTGTTTTTAATAATAGTAAAGTAATGTTAGCGCGTTTGTATGGTAACAAAACTACCGGAGCAAAGCTTGAATACCTTATAGAAAGGATCAAAACACCAAAAGTTTTTGAAACGCATATCAAAGCTAATCGCTCACCGGCTATTGGTAGCGAAATATATGTTGAGGATACGACAGCAAAAGTTTTAGGCAAAGATGGTGGAATGTATTTACTTGAATTACAAGGCGACAAAGATATTTATCAGCTGATGGAAGAATTTGGTCATATTCCATTACCACCATATATGAAGCGTGAAGATGAAGAATTTGATGCCCAGAGATACCAAACTGTATATGCTAAAGATCTTGGTTCAGTTGCAGCGCCTACAGCTGGTTTACATTTTTCACAACAGCTAATGCAACAAATAAAAGATAAAGGTGTTGGTATTGCTTATATAACTTTGCATGTCGGCTCTGGAACTTTTAAACCAGTACAAGTTGATAATGTCGAGAGTCATAAAATGCATGCTGAAGTAATAACTGTACCAATAGATGTTTGTCAAAAAATCAGGCAAACAAAAGCAAATGGTGGTAGAGTTATAGCTATAGGTACAACTTCGGTGCGTTCAATTGAAACAGCAGGGCAAAGCGGTCAGATTGAACCTTATCAAGGTGAGACGGATATCTTTTTATATCCTGGTAAGAAGTTTAATGTTGTAGATGCAATGATTACAAACTTTCATTTACCAAAGTCTACTTTGATTATGCTTGTAAGTGCTTTTGCCGATAAACACAAAATTATGCAAGCATATCATCATGCCATAGCTCAAAAATATAGATTTTTCAGTTACGGCGATGCGATGTTTATTTATTAAAAATATAATGTTCTATAGTTACGCTTAACTTTGGAATATTAACTTAAACTAATAGATTTCCACTTGTAAGGTAATAGCAAATAATTTTGGATTATTAAGGAGAAAAATGAAAAATAAAGCGTTCTTTTTTGATATTGATGGTACTTTAGTATATGAAAACAAAGGCAAACTTTGTGTTTCAGAAAAAAATATCCATGCAATAAAAAATCTCAGAAAACAAGGTTATAAAACTTTCATAGCTACTGGTAGGACACAGGGCTTTATTCCATCAGCAGTTCTTGAGCTACCTATGGATGGTTTTATTACTGCTAATGGCTCAGTTGTAAGAGTCGACGATAAACTTGTCTATGAGAAACTTTTCCCGCAAAGTGCTATAGATAGTGTTTTAAAATTCTGTGAGAAACATAATCATGACTGGCTCTTTGAAGGTGAGTTCGCCTATGTAAATAACCTTGAATCAGATGATCTTAGCTATTTTTATGATAATGTTATTGTCAATAAAGACAAAATTATTACGGCACATAACCTATATAATGTAACAATCTATAATGCTTTGGTTTTAGGTAGAAATGTCGATGTAGTTGCGTTGCAGCATACACTTGGTGATGATTATGTCACCGCACCACATAATGAGCATGGTTACGTTGATTGTTATCTGGCTGGCCATACAAAAGCTAATGGTATTGATAAAGTAGTTGAGTATTTAGGTCTGGAAAACTATGAGACTTATGCTTTCGGTGATGGTAATAATGACCTAGAAATGTTTGATAGGGTTGATGTTGCAGTTGCAATGGAAAATGCCTCACCACAATTAAAGGAAAAAGCCGATTTAATCACTAAAACAAATTATAATGATGGTGTTTATTATAGTTTAGTTGAATTAGGGCTAATAAAGAGTTAGTTAAATATTGGTTGCTTTAAGCTATGCTTCTCGAGGCTTTGTAAATGCTAAAATGTAAAATAAAGGTGCATTTATTAAGGCAATAATATATTTTATTACTAATGTTGATATTATTATGTCAAAAGCATAATTCATTGGTAAAACCCCAGCAAATGCAAACCCATAAGTAATAAGAGTTGTATCAAGTATTTGTGATATTAGAGTTGAGCCAGTGTTTCTCAGCCATAGCCATTTTATATCAGAACTATAGCTTTTTATTTTTGAGTAAATAAGTACATCAAAAAGTTGCGATATTAGATATACCATATTACCAATAATCACAGCTTTTAAGGCTCCACCATCGATAGAGAAAAATAGGTTAAGTGCTTTATTAGCATCATTGTAAAAAGGATCATTCAAACTAGTAGATAATGTTGAGATAAACATAAAAAACATAAATGATATCCCGAAAAATATTGACTTTAATACAGCTTTGCGTGCTTCTTGTCGACCATATTTCTCATTAAGTAAATCGTTAGCGGTAAAAATGCCTCCAAACATAACATTACCAAGTGTTGCAATAATATGAAATCCAGCGATATCATAAGCAACACCTTTATTAACTTGGATATTTGCAGCAATTACACTTATGACTATAAATACATGAACTCCTTTTTTACCAAAAAGCTTGAAAGATAAAAATAAAATTGAAAAATCAATAAGTGTGGATAATATTAAAATTTGAAAATTAGTCATTTATTTTCCTATAGTTTTGTTAACCCTGGATAGTTGCGAACAGGGGATTAAAAATCTGCTATAATATAGCAAAATAGTTCATCAATAACAAATAAATTTTTGACAAGGAGTTCAGATGCGCTTTGCTCATGTAATGTTACGAGTAAAAGACTTAGAGAAGTCTGTGGATTTTTATACGAATGTACTAGGAATGACGGTACAGAAAAAAATTGATAATACTGAATATAAATATACTTTAGCATTTCTAGGTTATGGAGATATCTCTAATCATACAGTTCTAGAGCTGACATATAACTGGGGTAAGCATGAGTATGATCATGGTAATGCTTTTGGGCATTTGTGCATGCAAGTAGAGGATGTTTATAAGGCTTGTGATGATGTCAAAGCAAAAGGTGGCGTTGTAACTCGTGAGGCAGGCCCTGTAAAAGGTGGTGCGCAGATTATTGCATTTATAAAAGATCCAGATGGTTATCAAATAGAACTTATTGAAAAAGCTTAATGAATAAAGATAGATTAAATATATTAGTTATAAGAGGCTATTATAGTAAAGGTGATAGCGTTGAGAATGTTGATGTTGATGGTATAAAAGTTAAGGTAACAACAGTTGCTTTAGGACGACCTATTTTTGTTAGAAGAAAATTAAAACGGATTATTAATAAATACAAGGTTAGTGCCGGTAATTATGATCTAATTTACGCGGTATCAATGTCTGCTGGTATTTCATCATTAATAGATGAGGAGCTATATGAGAAACTTCACTTGATTACGCCATTTTTTATTCATCATAAAACTATGCGTGTGCTTAGTAAAGTGAAGTTTAGAAAAATGCTTGGAGCATATTTTTTATTATTGATGAATGGTAAATTAGGTAAGTTTCATGAGGCTATCCGTGTTACCTTGGCAGAGAATGATCAAATTGTTGATAATAAATTTTTTGAGAGTAAATGGAGTAATGTAAGCTGTATTAAAAACATTGATCATACTCTTACTAAAGAAATTGTTGAAGATATCATTAGAAAAGATATTAGTAATCTAAGAAAAGAAGTTTTTGGTGACTTAGCTTTACCCTCGTGAAAAAGTTGAATGGTGAAAGAGCCAATATATTAATAGTCCCCATATGCCAAATATTAAACCAACTAAAATCCATATATTTTTAGGTAGTAATATAGTTGTAAGCCTTCTATCTAAAACTTTAGGAATATCTTTAGCGATTCCTAGACCACAGAAAATGTGAATTAAAATATTAAAAGCTGTAATTATTGGTAGAGAATTATTTATCAAAGTTGCTGATATAGTGTTAATATCCATATATAAAACCTTTAAAAAACTATTTTTGCGTGTTCTTTAGCATGATAAGAATTTTGGTAGTAGTCTCGAATAATTTCAACAACTTCATCAATAGTATCAACAAGATGTAAAATTTTAAGATCATTTTTATCTATGACATCATTTTCTAACATTGTTGTTTTTATCCAGTCTACTAACCCTTCCCAGAAATCTTTACCAAAAAGGATAATTGGCATATATGCTTTTTTCTTAGTTTGAACGAGAGTTGCAGTATCAAAAAGTTCATCCATAGTACCAAAACCTCCGGGCATTACTATATAAGCCATAGAATGCTTAATAAACATTGCTTTTCGAGTAAAAAAATATCTATAAAGTAAGCTAATATCTTGATATTTGTTAGGAGTTTGTTCATGTGGTAAAGTTATATTTAAGCCTACACTATAAGAGCTACCCAAAGATGCTCCTTTATTACCTGCTTCCATTATACCAGGCCCGCCACCTGTAATTATTGTAAAACCATGATTAGATAGTTTCTCTGCTATTTTAACTGCTTCTAAGTAATATTTGTTATTCTCTTTTAACCTTGCTGATCCAAATATACTTATAGCTGGAGTAAGTTTATCTAGACGCTCATAACCTTCTACAAGCTCAGATGTTATTTTCATAATATTCCAGGTTTCTTTAGCGCGATCAAAGGTTACTTCACCATTATGTATAGGAACTATTTTTTTATTTTTATAATTCATGGAGTATTTCTCTCACCAAATTAGGCTAGTGTTTAATTTTATGATTAATTATAATTATATATATTACTTTGAAATATTTGTACTGTATAATCAAGTTGAGTGAATTCTATTGCTTAGATTTAAATTTAAAATAAAACATTCATAAAGGAGAGTTTAAATGGGTTTTCTAGCAGGAAAAAAAATATTAATTACAGGGCTTTTAAGTAATAAGTCGATAGCTTACGGTATCGCAAAAGCTATGCATAGAGAAGGTGCAGAGCTTGCTTTTACTTACGTTGGTCAGTTTAAAGATAGAGTAGAAAAATTATGTGTAGAATTTAATCCTGCAGCAGTTTTGCCTTGTGATGTAACTTCGGATCAAGAAATCAAAGATTTATTTGTAGAGCTTGGTAAAGTGTGGGATGGTCTAGATGGTATTGTTCATTCTATAGCTTTTGCGCCTCGTGACCAGTTAGAAGGCAATTTTATTGATTGTGTAACTCGTGAAGGCTTTAGTATTGCTCACGATATCAGTGCGTATTCTTTTGCAGCATTAGCTAAAGAAGGTCGCAGCATGATGAAGAACCGTAATGCTTCTATGGTAGCTCTTACTTATATCGGTGCAGAAAAAGCTATGCCAAGTTATAACACTATGGGTATTGCTAAAGCATCTCTAGAAGCTACAGTTAGATATACAGCTTTAGCTTTAGGTGAAGATGGTATCAAAGTAAATGCTGTATCAGCTGGTCCTATCAAAACTCTTGCAGCTTCTGGTATCTCAAACTTTAAGAAGATGCTTGATTATAATGCTATGGTTTCTCCACTTAAGAAAAATGTTGATATTATGGAAGTTGGTAATACTGTAGCGTTTTTATGTTCAGATATGGCAACAGGTATAACAGGAGAAGTCGTTCATGTGGATGCTGGTTATCATTGTGTGTCTATGGGTAATGTTCTCTAAGCAAAATTTATCACCTTAATAAATTTACTTTATTGGAAAAACTTCTTAATTAATCTAAATAGATGTAGATCTTATAAGTATAATTTAAACTAATAATTATTAGATAATATAAAAGTACTTAAAGATTTACGCCCAGCGAAGCTTTTTTCAACTAATGATTTAAACTACTAGGTGTTTTTTATCTAAGTCCAAGTTTGACAAGATCATGCATCGTTATTATGCCTAGTATATTATGATCTTCATTGATTACGGCTAAACTTGTAATTTCAAATTTCTCCATTTTTTCGAGTGCAGTTATCGCCATCTCTTCTTTAGAGACTGTTTTAGGGTTTTTTGTCATGACTTCACAGATAGCTCGCTGAGAATTGAAACTCTCTGCTTCAAACATTCTTCTTAAGTCACCATCGGTGAAAATACCTAAAAGTTTGTTATTTTCGATAATTAAAGTACTCCCAACTCCTTTATCACTGATTTCTAATATTGCTTTACGAATATTATCTGTTGGTTTAACTATTGGTATCTCACTACCTTTACGCATAATATTCTCAACTTTTAAAATTAATTTTCTACCTAAGGCACCATTAGGATGTGAGAAGGCAAAGTCTTTTGCTGAGAAGTTTTTTGCCTTAAGTAATGCAATAGCTAAAGCATCACCTAATACTAAAGTTGCTGTAGTGCTTGATGTAGGAGCAAGATTAAGTGGGCATGCCTCTTTGTCAACATTTAGATTAAGAGTAATATCACTGTTTTTAGCAAGTATAGATTTTGGATTACTAGTCATAGCAATTATTGGGATATCAAGATATTTTAGCATTGGCATTAATCCCATGATTTCTGAGGAGGTTCCAGAGTTTGAAATAGCTATTAATACATCACTTTTGGTAATCATACCAAAATCACCATGCCCAGCCTCACCTGGATGTACGAAGAAGGCAGGCGTGCCAGTACTAGCGAGTGTTGCAGCCATTTTTTTACCTATATGACCTGATTTTCCCATACCTGTTATTATTACGCGGCCTTTATCACGACTATTTTTTAGAATAATCTCACAGGCTTTTTCAAAACTCCCATCAATAGAATTTTTTAATTTTTCTAATGTTTCTATCTCTAAACGAAATGTCTCTACAGCATTTTTAATATGGCCAGTCACGCTAATCTCCAAAAAATAATAAGTAATAAAGCTTGCTAAACTTGCTAATAAATCTTTTTAGCTAATATCTATCGGCATAAATTTTATATTTTATATAACCAAATTTTACTTTCAATATGATAGAATTTTCAAGTGTATTAAGTTATTTAAACTAGTTATTATGAAACATATTCAAATAAATCCTTCTATACTCTCTGCAGATCTTGCTAGATTAGGCGATGATGTTAAAGCAGTTTTAGCAGCTGGCGCTGATAATATTCATTTTGATGTTATGGATAACCACTATGTACCTAATCTGACATTCGGACCTATGGTACTTAAAGCTCTGAGAGACTATGGTATAACTGCTGGTATGGATGTTCATCTTATGGTTAAACCAGTAGATACTTTGATTGAGAGTTTTGCCAAAGTTGGAGCAACTAGTATCGTTTTTCACCCTGAAGCAAGCGAACATATTGATAGAAGTTTACAGCTGATTAAATCTTTTGGTATTCAGGCTGGGCTTGCCTTAAATCCTGCTACAGGTATAGATTGTTTGAAGTATGTTGAGAGTCATATTGATAGAGTATTAATAATGTCAGTAAACCCTGGTTTTGGTGGGCAAAAGTTTATTCCAGCTATGCTTGATAAAGCCAAAGAAGTTTCGCAATGGATTAAATCTACAGCTAGAGATATTTTGTTAGAGATAGATGGTGGGGTAAATCCGTACAATATCGCTGAAATAGCAGCATGCGGGGTAAATGCCTTTGTTGCCGGTTCAGCTATTTTTAATGCTGATAGCTATAAGCAAACTATTGATAAGATGAGAGATGAACTCAATAAAATTTAATTTAGCGATCATTCTCAGAACAATAGAGCTAGGGATATCTGTAATAGTTGTATTACTAAGTTACTCTATACCTTTACATCTATTAAATTACGATACTAGTAATTTTAGTAGTTTTAATTTTATGGCGGTTTTTATAGCAGTAACATCTTTATTAATTTTTCTTATAGCAGAATACACTAATGGTGAAAAGGTATCTAAATCAAGAAATGTTCTAAAAGTTTTATTGTGTGGATTAGCTATTGCAATTATTATAACATCACTAGCGTTTTTTTTAAGAGGATTCTCATTTCCGCGTAGCTTAATTATTTTAGGTTTTTTGCTGCAACTGGTGATGTTATCTGTATCACGTAATATTTTTAGGTGGTTGATAAGAAATACTATCTATAGCAAAATCTTAATTATTGGTTTAGAACAAGAGCAAGAGTGGCTTTTTGCTAAGGCGGAGGCTGTTAAGCTACCTAGAGAAATAATTGCTGGATACTTAAGTATAGATAACGAGGGTTTGAGCCTAGCTGATGTGGCATATAGCTATAAAAAGGCATTTATCTAAGATAAAGCATTGCAGCTATTAGATGATAATGATTTATCAATTCTAAGCAAATATAACCTTGAAGTGGTTCTTATCCCAAGAAAATATGAAATATCAATTTGGGGAGCGGTACTAGTGCCTCTTGGCGATAGCTTAGCTATGAGTGTAAAAAATTTTGGTTTATCGTATGAAGCAAAAATTATCAAAAGAATTTTTGATATCTTTTTTAGTTTAGTAGTTATTATCTTAACATTGCCGATCATGCTACTAACTGCTGTGGTGATTTATTTAGAAGACAGAAATTCACCATTTTTTATTCAAGAGCGAGTTACTAGAAATGGAAAAAGATTTAATTTAATAAAATTCCGCAGTATGAAAGTAAACGCTGAATCACAAACTGGAGCAATTTGGGCTGTTGATAATGATATTAGAATCACAAAAGTCGGTAAAATAATTCGTCCTATATGGCTAGACGAGCTACCGCAGTTTTTTAATGTCTTAAAAGGCGATATGTCGATAGTAGGGCCACGACCAGAGCGACAGGAGTTGATAGATAAGTTTAGCCAAGAAATTCCAGAGTTTTTCTACAGGACAAAAGTGAAGGCAGGTATCACAGGCTATGCGCAAGTTTTGACAAGTTATACAACTCTACCAGAAAATAAGTTAAAGTTAGATCTAGTATATATTAGGCGCTGGAGCTTTATATTTGATATATTAATAATTATAGAGACTATCAGAGTTATTGCTATGAAAATTTTGCGGTTGTTTATAAAAACTAAACAACAGTCTCAATTAAATTTTGTAGAGAAAAAAGATAAAAACTATATAGAGTATATTTATGAATAAAAAAATCTTAGTAACAGGTGGTACAGGTTATATAGGTAGTCATACAGTGGTAGAACTTCTTGATAGAGATTATCAAGTTGTGGTGGTTGATAATCTTTCAAATAGTAAATTATCTGTAGTAGATAGACTTAAAAGAATCACAAACAAAGATTTTGGTTTTTATCAAATAGATCTTTTAGATAAAACTAAGCTAGCAAAAGTTTTTCAGGAGGATGATATTGATGCAGTGATTCATTTTGCCGGCTTTAAAGCTGTAGGTGAGAGTGTCGAGAAGCCGCTCGAGTATTATCATAATAATATCCAAGGCACTTTAAATTTACTTGAGCTAATGCAAGAGTATAAAGTTTATAACTTTGTGTTTAGCTCATCAGCTACTGTATATGGGATGAACAATAAACCACCATTTACAGAGGATATGCCTCTAAGTACAACTAATCCTTATGGTGCAACTAAGTTGATGTTAGAAGATATTTTGCGAGATTTGCAAAATGCTAATAATAATTTCAATATCACTTGTCTTAGATATTTCAATCCGGTAGGAGCTCATAGCAGCGGTATGATAGGTGAGGATCCACAAGGTATCCCTAATAATCTCATGCCTTATGTCGCGCAAGTAGGTGCTGGTAAGTTAGCTAAACTAAGCATATTCGGTGGTGATTATGAAACTAAAGATGGTACTGGTATTAGAGACTATATTCATGTGGTAGATTTAGCAATAGGTCATATACTAGCATTAGAAAAGCTCCCACAAGATAAACCTGGTTGGCGAGCTTATAATCTTGGTTCTGGAAATGGCTATTCTGTATTAGAGATTGTCAAAGCTTATGAAAAAGCGCTAGGTAAAGAGATTCCATACCAGATAGTAGCTAGAAGAGCAGGTGATATTGCAGCGAGTTTTGCAGATGTTGCCAAGGCTAAAAGAGAATTAGGCTTTAAGACGCAAAAAAATATAGATGATATTTGTCATGATATGCTTAAATGGCAAAATTATGCAAAAGAGAATAATATCTAGAAAATGAAAATCTTACATGTTTTTAAATCTTTTTATCCATATACTTATGGCGGTATAGAGAAATTTATACATGAGCTATCGAATGCTATTGCTAAAAAGTACGAGGTTGAGATACACATACTCGCTATGGGTAAAAAAAATCAAACTATATATAAAGGGCGTGTTGAAAACTAGCCATATATAGAATAATATTTGTTAAAATATAGTTATATTAATTTTCATATGCTTATCTGATGAATCAACTAGAGATGATAAGTCTTAATGACTTAGTACCGAGAAATCATATATATCGTAAGTTTGTATCGATTTGGAATTTTAAAAATGTTGCTAAGAAATTAAAGAAGTTTGAAAAAGATAACCCTTATAAAGGTTATGGAATGCTACGTTTATTTAAATGTTTACTATTACAATTTATGGAAGATCTTAGCGATAGAGAATTAGAGAAATATCTACAAGAGAATAACGCAGCAAAATGGTTTTGTGAATTTACATTATTAGAAAAAACTCCCGATCATAGTGTATTTTGTAAATTTAGAAAGAATATAGGTACTCGTTTTATATCGGAAATTTTTAATGATTTAAGAAAGCAATTAAAACAACAAGGATTTATCAATGAAGTCTTTAGTTTTGTTGATGCTAGTCACTTAATAGCTAAAGCTAATCTTTGGAAAGAAAGAGATAAAGCTATCAAAGAGAAATATGAAAAGTTAAATAATGAAATACTTCCTAAAGTAGCTATAGATAAGCAAGCACGTATAGGCTGTAAAGGTAAAGATAAATTTTGGTATGGTTATAAGAAACATACTAGTGTAGATATGCAGAGTGGACTGATTAATAAAGTAGCTGTGACACCTGCCAATGTTACAGACGCAAAGGGTATAAAATATGTTTGCCCTGATGGTGGTGCGATTTATGCTGATAAGGGATACTGTACAAAATATGCTAACAAAACTGCCAGGGATAACTGTTGTGACCTTAAAGCTATAAAGAAGAATAATATGCTTGGTAAAAATCATGATCAAGACAGTTGGTTTAGTGCTATACGTTCACCTTATGAAAGAGTGTTTGCTCATCAGGATAAACGTGTTAGATATAGAGGAGTTTCAAAAAATCACTTTGCTGAACTGATGAAATCTATTTGCTTCAATCTTAAGCGACTTGTAGTGCTTGACCCACTCAATTTGTGCTTGAACTAGGATACGTGTATCCAAATATCAGAAATATTAATAAAACATAAAGAAAAACTTTAGAATAGTGGCCTAAGATGCACAGCGTTAAAGAATTAAGCTTTAAACACACAAATTGGGTAAGCTTTCAACAGCCCCATAAAGGTTTGTATACACTACATTTTGCTAAAACAAATTTAAATATTGCTTCGACAACTTTCTCATTTTCAGCGATTAAGAAATTCAAAGAATTAACTAAGCAAGTTGATATTATCCACTATCATTTTCCATATCCGTATGCTGATTTGTTACATATTATCTGTAGACCAAATAAATCTTACATAGTCACTTATCATTCAGATATTATTAAACAAAAAAGGTTGATGATGTTATATAAGCCTTTAATGAGAAAATTCCTTAAGGGCGCAAAGTATATATTACCAACATCACCAAACTACCTTGAGACTAGTGAAACTCTAAAAGAAATACAAACTCCTAAAAAAGTTATTCCAATGAGCTTGAATCAAGAGGATTATGGAATTTATACAGAAGAAAAAAACCCTACGGAAAGTTCAATGAGCTTGTCGAAGTGCGATCCAGAATCTCAAAAGCATGATAAGATAGTCAGTAATAGTTGTGAGATGCTGAATCAAGTTCAGCATGACAGTAGTGTGGCTGTCACTCCAAATACTGGTCTAGAATCAACAACCTCCTCCGTCATTCCCGAACGCGATTTAAAGTCAGCCACCACTGTCATTCCGGGCTCCGATCCTGAACCTCTATCCGCTAAAGAAAATTATCTCTATTGGGAAAATAATATAGGCTTTGAAAAATTCTTTATTTATATAGGTGGCCTGAGATATTACAAGGGTTTAGATGTCTTGATTGATGCAATGCAAGAGCAAGATTATCCACTTGTTATAGTTGGTGATGGCGATCAAAAGGAGTTGCTTGAGCAAAAAGTTAAGCAAAATAATCTACAAAATGTTAAGTTTTTAGGAGCATTAGACGACAAGGATAAATTATCATTGCTAAAATTAAGTTATGCTTTGGTGTTACCTTCAAATATAAGGACAGAAGCATTTGGATTAGTTTTGCTTGAGGCAAGTATATATTCAAAACCAATGATAACTTGTGAGATTGGCACAGGTACAACCTTTGTAAATATTGATAAGCAAACAGGATTAGTAGCTAAGCCAAATGATAGTCAAGATTTAACTAAAAAGCTCAAAGAGCTTTGGCAAGATGAACAAAAAGCTCAAGAGTATGGAGCTAATGCTAAAGCTAGATTTGATGATATCTTTAGTCTAGATAAGATGGTTGTCAGTTATAAGTCGGTTTATGATGAAGTGGTACAAAATGACCATTAATTTGAAACTATCAGAAGGATTTAAAAGATACTTCTTGAATACTGGATGGTTATTTATCGGTAATATATCAAGAATGTTAGCATCTCTACTAGTAGGGATATGGGTTGCTAGATATCTAGGACCAAAAGAGTTTGGTGCTTTGAATTATGCTAGTAGTTTTGTCGCACTTTTTAGTGTGCTAACAACTTTGGGACTAGATGGTATAGTTGTCAGAGAATTAGTGAAGGATTCAAGTAAATCAAATAATATTCTGGGAACCGCTTTTGGTTTGAAATTATTAGGCTTTTTTGTTTTGCTGATAATACTATCTGGAGCTCTTTATTTTGCAGAAGAGAGCTTATATACAAAGAGTATAATTTTTGTAGTGGCACTATCTACTATGATGCAGAGTTTTAACATCCTTGATTTTTATTTTCAGAGTCAAGTAAAGAGTAAATTTGTAGCGTTGGCGAACTTAATCTCTCTTGTAATATCATCAATTACAAAAATAATACTTATTTTATGTGGTGCTGAGCTAATTTATTTTGCTGCAGTTGTTGTCTTAGATAGCTTTACTTTATCGTTAGGATTTATATATTTTTATCAATCTAAAAAGTTTGGTAATATTAAAAATTGGCGCTTTAAGTTTGCTGTTGCAAAGTCATTATTAAGAGATAGTTGGCCTTTGATCTTGAGTGGTTTAGCAGTATCTATATATATGAATATAGATCAGGTTATGATAAATCATATGCTTGGACCACAAGAGGTGGGGCAATTTGCTGCGGCTGTAAGGATTAGTACGGTTTGGTATTTTATACCAGTAGTTATATCATCATCACTTTTCCCTGCTATTATCAATGCAAAAAAGGTAAGTGAGCAACTATACTATACAAGGCTTCAAAGGCTTTATGATTTGATGGTGTGGATGGCTATAGCTATTGCACTTCCTATGACATTTCTAAGCGATTGGGTAGTTAATTTGCTCTATGGACAAGAGTATAATCAAGCAGGTAGTGTGCTTATGATTCATATTTGGGCTGGGATATTTGTATCTCTTGGAGTTGCTAGTAACAGATGGCTTTTAACTGAAAGTATGCAAAAAATATCTTTTTATAGAACAGCTTATGGATGCTTAGCGAATATTATTTTGAACGTTATTTTAATACCAAGATATGGTATTCAAGGTGCAGCGGTAGCAACTTTAGGTGCTAACTTTTTGGCTGCTTTTTTCTTTGATCTCTTTAATGAGAAAACAAGAAAAGTTTTTTTTATGAAACTAAAAGCTTTTATTTTAATCAAAAGGAGATGAGATGATAAATCTTGTAACCACCGGTTTAAGTTCCAATAAATAGTTATAATGAAGTTTGTTGGAGCAGGTAGATGTTAGATTGTATTTTAAACTTAGAGCATATTGACTCTGTAAAGGAGATTAATTTGGATCTAGCATCGAACCTCATCATGATGCATATGACATCGTATAGGAGAATGGTTAAGCCGTATAATGTCCCTAGAAAAAAATACTGGTTTAAAAAGGATTTTTATTCCTAGATGTTAAACTTTAATTAGAAAGACTAGGAAATAGAAAAATGAGTAAAAAGAGAGTAACGTATACAGCTGATTTTAAAGCTAAAGTAATTATAGAATTACTAGAAGGTGATAAGACAGTTAATGAGATAGCGAGTAAATATGACTTACTCCCTAAAAACGTACACAATTGGAAGCAACAATTTTTATCTAATGCTTGTATGGCATTTGATAAAAGCTCTGTAGTTAAAGAATATAAGCAAGAAATAGATGAGCTTAAAAAAGAAAAAGATGCTACGAGTAAAAAACTTGGAGAAGTTATAGTTGAGAGAGATTTTTTGATGGGAAAGCTAAAAAGCTTGGTATCATCAAATGATAGAGTAAAGTCTATAGATACTAAGCTAGATTTATCCTTAAACAATCAGCTTAAACTATTATCCGTATCAAAGACTTTGTACTACTATACTCCAATAGCAAGATTTAGTAGTGCTGCTAATATTAAACTATTGAATACAATAGATTTGATACATACCAAGCATCCGTATTATGGTACAAGAAGATTAGTGAAATTATTAAATAGATTGGGCTTTTTAGTTGGTAGAAAATTAATCAAAAGTGCAATGGAGTTTATGGGTATTAAGGCTTTGTATCCTAATAAGAAAAAGACAACCACTATTAATAAGCAACATAATAAATATCCATATTTACTTAATGCATTTAAGAATGGCTTAAATCAAGTGGTCATAGACAAAGCTAATAAAGTTTGGAGCGCTGACATCACCTATATTAGGTTAGAGAATGGTTATGCATATTTAGCTGCTATAATAGATTGGTATAGTAAGAAGATATTAGCTTGGAAGCTTTCTAATACTATGGATACATTGCTAACAACGAGTGTGTTAAATGAAGCATTATTAAAATATGAAAAACCTGATATTTTTAACTCTGATCAAGGAGTCCAATATACTGCTAAAGAACATATTAAAATACTATCTGATAGAAATATACAGATCTCTATGGATGCTAAAGGAAGATCTATAGATAACATTGTAATTGAAAGATTTTGGAGAACATTAAAATATGAAAACGTTTATCCATCATCTTATAGAACAATGAATGAGGCAAAGCTAGGTATTAAAGAATATATTGAGATTTATAACAACGAAAGAATGCATTCAAGTATTGGATATATGACGCCTGATGAAGCATATTCTGGTATTTTGAAAGTTGCATAATAAGGAAGGAATAAAAATATCTTATAAATTGGTATTGACTAACAGGGACAGTTTAAAAGGTATTGGCGATAAATCAGCGAGTATACTTTTATCGCATATTGGCAATGTAAATGATTTTGCTAATGCTGATAAATTAGCTTCCTATTTTGGAATAGTACCTAGAGTTTCTAACTCAAATGAGACAGAGAAAACAGGTAGGATAACTAAGAGAGGAAATAAGCTTGCGAGGACTACGTTAGTTCAGTGTACATTGATAGCTATTAGATATAGTAGTTATTTGGGAAGTTTTTATAAGAAGATAAAGCAAAAGAAATCAGCTGGAAAGGCAATTATTGCGACTGCTAGAAAGTTTCTTAAAACGATTTATTTGACTATAAAAAATAATTGGATCTTCGAGGATTTTGGGATCTATAAAATTAAAAATGTTTAACAATAGAGTTGAAATTTAACATAGGAGTTGAAGATGTTAGGGTTAATATATTCTATATATAGAAAATTATTTGCAAGGAGATGCTTTATAAAGCTTAATAAATTTCTATATTATTGTTCAATAAGAGGGTTAGGTATTTATAATTATGAAAATATGAATGTATCTGGAGAGAATAGTTTTATTCAAAAAATAATAAAAAAAAATGCGATAGGGAAAAAAAAATTTGTTGTATTTGATATAGGAGCTAACAAAGGAGAATACACAAAATTTTTAGCTGAGAATATAAGCAACTCCAGTATTTTTGCATTTGAGCCTCACCCCTTAACTTTTAAAGTATTATCTAAAAAATGTTCATGTTTGAACGATATAATATTATTTAATTGTGCATTAGCTGCTGAAAAAAGTATATTAAAGTTATATGATTATAAGTCCAAAGACGGTTCCTCACATGCTAGTTTAAGTTCAAAAGTATTTACCGATGTACATGGTTCAAAAACGATATCTCATCAAGTAGATGTTACAACTGTAGATTTAATTTGTGAAGAAAATAATATCAAAAGAATAGACTTATTAAAGATAGATGTAGAGGGATATGAACTAGATGTGTTAAGAGGTTCGAAGAGAATGATTCAAAGCGATCTAGTAAAATTTATCCAATTTGAGTTTACACAGCTTAATACTAGTACAAGGGTGTTCTTTAAAGATTTCTGGGAAATACTTTCTAAGAAGTATAGAATTTATAGGCTTTTACCCAATTCTTTATTAGAAATTAAAGAATACAATCCATCAGATAATGAAATTTTTGGATATCAAAATTTTATAGCAATACACAAGGATGTAAAAAATGCAATATAAAGTAAATTTGAAAGACATGTTTCTATTTGAATTTAAAAGTTTTCTAGGAAGAAAGTTTATGAATAATAGTCCACGATTAAACGATGGCATTAACTACTTAAATCTTGGTGCTGGTGAAAATTATATTGACGGATATATAAATGCAGACTTTTTCTACGGATTTAAATTCTGGAAAAAAAATAGTTTGAAAAGAGAATGGAAGTTAGATCTTAGATACCCACTTAAGTGTAGTGATAATACATTTGATGGTGTCTTTACAGAGCATACTATAGAACACCTTTATCCAGATGATGCTAAACGACTTTTAAAAGAAATTTATAGAATATTAAAGCCAAGCTCGATTATTCGCATAACTGTACCTGACCTAGAAAAGTATGTTGATTTCTATAATAAAGAATATAATGATATTGATGTGAGAGAATTTCAAAAAAGGTATAAGACTGGATGTTGTGGGATAAGAAATATGACACAGAATTATTTTCACTTTTCAGTGTGGGATTTTGAAGAAATAAAAAAATATTTAGAAGATGTTGGTTTTAGGGATATAAAGAAGATGAAATATGGTACTACGCAAGATGAGAAGCTCAATTTGGATTTAAAAGATAGAGCTTGGGAAACTTTATACGTTGAAGCGAGAAAATAATTATATAATATTATGAAAATAACAATAGTTGGCTTAGGTTCCATGAACAAAAAAATTGAATAAAGCAGTTAAGTATATTTAAATAGTTTTGTGAAACAAAAAAACATACTTAACATATATGGAATATTACATATCAGAAACAAATTGGTCAACTATTTTAACTTTTCTAACAGCTCAAAAAGGATTGCATACAAAAGATATAGTGGTACGGTTTTTTCGGACAGGTAGCTAAGAAGGTAAAATAGGTGTCTTCGATAAGAAAAGGAGACATAAATGAAGAAGAAAAAATCTCATATAGCTAACCACGTATAAAAGTAGTATACTATTTTTTATTTACTCTTATGGCATATTCACATCACTTTATAAAAAAGGTATTAAAGCTAAAATCAGAAGGTGTTAGCTTTTTAAAATTATCAAATAGATTTAATATTAGCGTTAGAAGTATCCAAGAGTGGTTAAAAGGTAATTTACCTAAAGGTACAAGAAATAAGCCTAATACCAAACTTGATTTAGTTAAGTTAAAACAAGATAAACTGTCCCTGTTAGTCAATACCAATTTATAAGATATTTTTATTCCTTCCTTATTATGCAACTTTCAAAATACCAGAATATGCTTCATCAGGCGTCATATATCCAATACTTGAATGCATTCTTTCGTTGTTATAAATCTCAATATATTCTTTAATACCTAGCTTTGCCTCATTCATTGTTCTATAAGATGATGGATAAACGTTTTCATATTTTAATGTTCTCCAAAATCTTTCAATTACAATGTTATCTATAGATCTTCCTTTAGCATCCATAGAGATCTGTATATTTCTATCAGATAGTATTTTAATATGTTCTTTAGCAGTATATTGGACTCCTTGATCAGAGTTAAAAATATCAGGTTTTTCATATTTTAATAATGCTTCATTTAACACACTCGTTGTTAGCAATGTATCCATAGTATTAGAAAGCTTCCAAGCTAATATCTTCTTACTATACCAATCTATTATAGCAGCTAAATATGCATAACCATTCTCTAACCTAATATAGGTGATGTCAGCGCTCCAAACTTTATTAGCTTTGTCTATGACCACTTGATTTAAGCCATTCTTAAATGCATTAAGTAAATATGGATATTTATTATGTTGCTTATTAATAGTGGTTGTCTTTTTCTTATTAGGATACAAAGCCTTAATACCCATAAACTCCATTGCACTTTTGATTAATTTTCTACCAACTAAAAAGCCCAATCTATTTAATAATTTCACTAATCTTCTTGTACCATAATACGGATGCTTGGTATGTATCAAATCTATTGTATTCAATAGTTTAATATTAGCAGCACTACTAAATCTTGCTATTGGAGTATAGTAGTACAAAGTCTTTGATACGGATAATAGTTTAAGCTGATTGTTTAAGGATAAATCTAGCTTAGTATCTATAGACTTTACTCTATCATTTGATGATACCAAGCTTTTTAGCTTTCCCATCAAAAAATCTCTCTCAACTATAACTTCTCCAAGTTTTTTACTCGTAGCATCTTTTTCTTTTTTAAGCTCATCTATTTCTTGCTTATATTCTTTAACTACAGAGCTTTTATCAAATGCCATACAAGCATTAGATAAAAATTGTTGCTTCCAATTGTGTACGTTTTTAGGGAGTAAGTCATATTTACTCGCTATCTCATTAACTGTCTTATCACCTTCTAGTAATTCTATAATTACTTTAGCTTTAAAATCAGCTGTATACGTTACTCTCTTTTTACTCATTTTTCTATTTCCTAGTCTTTCTAATTAAAGTTTAACATCTAGGAATAAAAATCCTTTTTAAACCAGTATTTTTTTCTAGGGACATTATAGCTATAGTGGTACGGTTTTTTCGGACAGGTAGCTAAGAAGGTAAAATAGGTGTCTTCGATAAGAAAAGGAGACATAAATGAAGAAGAAAAAATCTCATAGTGCTGCATTTAAATATGAGGTATCAGTTGTAGCCATAAAAGGTGAATTAACCCAAGCTCAAATCAGTAGTAAATACGAAATTCACTCTAGCCAGATTACAAGCTGGAAGAAGCAGGCTTTAGAGAGCATAAAACAACTATTTTCAGGTAAACTTCCGCCAGGTAAGCAAGATTTATTAGACGAAAAAGAAAAATCAAAGCTATACGAAGAAATTGGTAGGCTCAAAGTGGAGCTTGACTGGATGAAAAAAAAATCTAATTTTGAGTTGTAGGGATAAGAAAATGTTAATAGAACCAAATAATCCAGATATCTCAATAGTCAGACAGTGTCAACTTTTGGGCTTAAATAGATCAGTATATTATTATCAGTATAAAGGTATAGATGAGCATACTGAAAACTTAATGCGTCTAATAGATGAGCGTTATACAGCAAGGCCACATGAAGGCTCTAGAAAGATTATGGTATACCTAAATAACCTTGGATACGATGTTACTCGAAATCAAGTAAAATACTTGATGGATAAAATGGGTTTACAAGCTATATACCCAAAGCCAATCACAAGCGCAAAATCTAGACAAGAACATATTATATATCCATATCTACTAAATGATATTTGTGTTTACTACCCTAACCAAGTATGGTGCTCAGATATAACATATATTCGTATGAAACATGGGCATATATATCTTGTAGCAATAATGGACTGGTATAGTAGGTATGTAATTGATTGGCAGTTGAGCATTAGTTTAGAAGCAGAATTTTGTATTGATACTCTTAAGAGAGCTTTAGCTAGTAGTAGCTGTGGTATTTTCAATACAGATCAAGGAGCACAGTATACTTCAAACGCTTGGATAAATACCTTGCTAAATAAAGGTATCTCAATTAGTATGGATGCTAAAGGTAGATGTTTTGATAATATATTTATTGAGCGTCTATGGAGAAGTGTTAAATACGAATGTATATACCTAAAAGAATTTGAGTCAGTAGCTGAAGTTAGGGAAGCTCTGACTGATTACTTTGAATATTATAATACTGATAGATATCATCAAAGTTTAGAATATAAGACTCCTGCTGATGTGTATTTTAGTAAAGTTAAAATAGAAAATATTTTTGATAATTTGACATCTATTTTTTGACTAAATACTGTCCGAAAAAATTCACCACTATAGACTTAGTGTTATATCCACAATATTGATGAATTTAAATTAACCTCAGATCTTATAATTACCAATAGATTCGATGATGTACTTTCAGATGTGATAGATAAGGTCTATACTAGATGTATTTTTAGGAGAGATAATTAATTCTAATCATGAAGAAAGTATTAGTAACTGGTGGAGCAGGTTTTATTGGTAGTCATCTTTGTCAAAGGCTTAGTGAAAAGACAAATATCGAAGTTTATAGCTTAGATAACTATTTTACAGGTAGTAAACCAAACCATATTAAAAATGTGACTTATATCAGAGGTAATACTAAAGATATAGACAAATTAATCAGCTTCAAACCGGATATTATTTATCATCTTGGTGAATATTCAAGAGTAGAGCAAAGCTTTGATGATATCGAAAAAGTGATTGATTTTAATAAGTTGGGAACTTTTTCAGTTTTAGAATTTGTTAGGAAAAATAATTCTAAACTAATATATGCTGGTAGTAGTACTAAATTTGGTGATGATGGCAATAATTCTAATGCTAGTCCATATGCTTGGAGTAAATCATCAAATACATTACTTGTTGAAAATTATGCAAAATGGTTTGACATTAATTATGCAATCACTTATTTCTATAATGTATATGGTTCAAGAGAGATAAGCACTGGTAAATATGCAACATTGGTAGCTTTATTAAAAGAGAAAATGAGAAAATGTGAGCCTCTTACTGTCGTATCACCTGGAACTCAAAAAAGAAATTTTACTCATATTGATGATATTATCGATGCTCTATTATTAGTAGGTGAATTAGGCTATGAGATGAGTATGGTATAGGTAGTGATGAAGCTTTTAGTGTTTTAGAAGTTGCTAAAATGTTTGGAAGTCATATTGAAATTTTACCAGAAAGGCTCGGGAATCGTATGAGTGCTAGAGTAATAAGTGACAAAACAAAATCACTTGGATGGCAGCCAAAAAGAAAACTCAGAGATTATATAGAAGAATGCAGAAAAAATAATTGGAAATAAAATGAGTATAGTAGAAAAATTCATTCCACCATATCCGCTTAATACACCAGTATTGTTTTTAGTATTTAATCGGCTTGATAATACAAAGCAAGTATTTGAAGCTACCCGACAAGCAAAACCACCAAAACTTTATGTAGCGTCAGATGGCGCAAGAAAGTCTAAAGGTGGAGAAGCAGAAAAAGTTCAAAAAGTTCGTGATTACATTATGAGTAGCATTGACTGGGATTGTGAAGTTAAAACTCTCTTCCGAGATGAAAACTTGGGCTGCAAAATAGCGCCTAGTGATGCAATAACTTGGTTTTTTAAGAATGAAGAAATGGGTATTATCTTAGAAGATGACTGCTTGCCAAGTCAGAGCTTTTTTTGGTTTTGTGAAGAGTTGTTGGATAGATATAAGGATAATAAAAAAATAGCTCAAATTAGTGGTAATAACTTTCAAAATGGTAAACAACGTGGAAATGGAGACTATTATTTTTCAATCTATAATCATATATGGGGTTGGGCTAGTTGGGCTGATCGTTGGATTGATTATGATAGAGAATTAACTAATTTTGATAATGTTTGTTTTATTAAAAATATATTTGATGATTCAAGAATTAGAAAATACTGGGAAAATATATTTAATCTAGTTAAGTCTAAAAAGTTAAATACTTGTTGGGACTATCAATGGACTTTTATAAATTGGAGAAAACAAAGGTTAACAATTTTACCAAGAGTCAATCTTATATCAAATATAGGTTTTGGAGCAGATGCTACTCATACAAGTCAAGAAAATAGACTTAGTAACATGCATAGATATGAGCTTATTATAAATAAACATCCAACTGATATAAGGTCAGATAAAAAGGCTGATATTTACACATCTAAAGTAATTTTTCTTAAAAGAAATATTTTTGTAAGAGTGATACGTAAGATAATGAAAATAGGTAATAAAAAATGAACTGCCCATTATGTGATACTGAAAATATTAAAAAGCTAGAAAAAATAGATAAGAAAAGTCTAATAGGTCTATATAAGAAAGCTACTGGCGAAGATTTTAGCTATTTAATTTCACAAGATATAGACTTTTGCGAATGTAATAACTGTAAGCTCAGGTTTTATGATCCGTTAACAACAGGAGATGAAAAGTTTTATAACTCTCTTCAGAAGTTTGAATGGTACTATTTGGACGATAAAGAAGAGTATGTTTATGCAAAAGATTACATTAGTTCTACAGATAGGGTTCTTGAGGTAGGTAGTGGCAAAGGTGCTTTCGCAAAGCATATTGATACAAAAGACTATGTAGGATTAGATTTTAGTAGGCAAGCTAAAAATATGGCTCAGCAGAATGGTATAGTAGTTGAGAATGAATTAATAGAAGATTATGCTGAGAAACATCCACATGAGTTTGATGTAGTTGTTAGTTTTCAAGTTCTAGAGCATGTATCTAATCCTAAACAGTTTATTGAATCGAAGATTAAAACTCTAAAAAAGGGTGGTAGGTTAATAATAGCTGTCCCAAGCGAAGATTCTTTTTTAAAGTATGCTACAAATGTAATCCTTAATATGCCTCCTCATCATGTTACAAGATGGAGTGATACCACATTTAAATATATAGCAGATATTTATAATCTAACGATTGAAACAATCTATCATGAAAAAGTTCAAGATGTGCATAAGTCTTGGTATTTAACTACTTTAATAGCTAATTCAATATCTGCTAACAAAATAATCAATACTTCATTTTTTTACAAGTTTAAAAATAAATTTGCTGGTTTGATTGGAAGATTTTTGAGTAGAGGATTAAAAAATGAAATGTTACCAAATGGTCTATCTGTTTTAGTAGTTTTGAAAAAGGTTTAGAATTATGAAAATGTTGAATATAGCATGTGGTAGTAAGTATCATAAAGACTGGATAAATATTGATTTTGATGCAAGGTCAAAAGGAGTTAAGAAGGTAAATATCTTAAATGGATTACCATTTGAAACTAATTATATCAATGTCATATATATCAGCCATTTCTTAGAGCATTTAAATCAAGATCAAGCTGATTTCGTTTTAAAAGAAAGTTTTAGAGTTCTAAAAGAAAATGGAATTATAAGGCTTGTTGTTCCAGATTTGGAAAATGTTTGTCAAGAGTATTTAAGAATTTTAAACTTAGTAACTCAAGATAAGAAATATGAGAAAAATTATGAATGGATTACGGTGGAACTACTAGATCAACTTGTTAGAAATAAACGTGGTGGTAGAATGGGCAATATGTTTTCAAAAGTATCTCAAACAAAAGATAAGTATATTGCAAATTATATTCTAGAAAGAACAGGTGATGATCTTCTAAAAGAGAGTAAACCTAGTAGAAGAAAAATTACATATGACAAAATAAAAAATAAGTTACTGTATTCTTATTTGAAATTAGTACGCTTACTTGTACCAAAGGACTTAAGAGATTTAGTATTTGTAAATACATCAATAGGTGAAAGACATCAATGGATGTATGATAAATACTCCTTAAGTAAAAAACTATTTGATTTGGGATTTAAAAATATAGAGATTAAAAGCTACAATGAGAGTAGTATAGTTAATTTTAATAACTATTTTTTAGATATAAAAAAAGATGGTTTACCATATAAAGGCATGGGTTCTCTATACATAGAAGCTAAGAAATGAAAATCCTAATAGTTAATACCTCAGATATTCAAGGTGGTGCAGCAAGAGCTGCGTATAGATTACACAGATCACTACTGGATGCTAATATTGATAGTCAGATGTTAGTTCAAAGTAAAGCTAGTGATGACTATACTGTTATTACAGAAAATAGTAGATTAAGAAAGTATATAAATAAGCTTCGTCCTATCATAGATGGTTTGCCTGTTAGAAAATATAAAAATAGAACAAAGACATTATTTAGCTCATCATGGTTTGGGTTTAATAATATTGCTACAAAGATAAACAAAATAAATCCTGATATTATCCATTTGCACTGGGTTAATGGAGGAATGTTAAAAATAGAAGATATAGCTCGCATAAAAGCTCCCATAGTTTGGTCGCTTCATGATATGTGGGCTTTTACAGGTGGGTGTCATTATGATGAAGAGTGTCAAGGTTTTTTAAAAGGATGTGGTAACTGTAAAGTTCTGAGAAGCAGTAGTCAAAATGATCTTAGCAAAAAGGTGTTTAAACGAAAACAAAAAACTTTTAATATCAAAAAAGATATCACAATAATAGGCTTAAGTAGTTGGCTCAATGAATGCTCTAAAAACAGTACACTTTTAAAGACTAAAATTCATATAAATTTACCAAATCCGATAGATACGGATATATTTAAACCATTTGATAAAGACAAAGCTAGAGAGTTATGGAATCTGTCAACAGGTAAAAAGTTAGTTCTTTTTGGAGCAATGAGTGCTACAAGTGATCCACGAAAAGGCCTCAAAGAGTTAAATGAAGGTATGACAAAAATGCAACAATCTAAAGATATAGAGTTGGTAGTGCTTGGAAGTACTAAACCACAAAATGCGCCTAATCTTGGGTTTAAAACACACTATTTAGGAAGTTTGGCAGATGACGTAAGTTTAGTTACCTTATATAGTGCAGTAGATGTGACGGTAGTACCAAGTTTACAAGAAAATTTATCAAATACGATAATGGAAAGCTTATCTTGTGGTACTCCAGTTGTTGCTTTTGATATTGGTGGTAATAATGATATGATTGACCATAAGAAAAATGGATATTTAGCAAAACCTTTTGATAGTCAAGATTTAGCTAATGGTATAGAGTGGATTTTAGCTAATGATAACTATGTATCTTTATGCAAAAATGCTAGATATAAAGTTTTAAGAGATTTTGATAGTAAAGTTATTGCTAAGAAATATATACAATTATATAAGGAAACTTTAGGCAGATGAAAAAAGCACTCATAACAGGTATCACAGGCCAAGATGGTAGTTATTTGGCTGAGTTTTTACTTGAGAAAGGCTATGAAGTTCACGGTATAAAAAGAAGATCTTCATTATTTAATACTCAAAGAATAGATCATATTTACCAGGACCCTTATACTGAAAATCGTAGATTTAAATTACATTATGGTGATCTTACTGATAGTACAAATATAATTAGAATTATAAAAGAAATACAACCAGATGAAGTTTATAACTTAGCGGCACAATCTCATGTTGCGGTTAGTTTTGAGTTGCCTGAATATACTGCAGATGTCAATGGCTTAGGAACACTAAGGATACTAGAAGCTATTCGATTGCTAGGTCTAGAGAAAAAAACTAAGTTTTATCAAGCATCAACTTCGGAGTTATATGGATTAGTACATCAGATACCACAATCAGAAAAAACTCCATTTCATCCTCGCTCACCATATGCAGTTGCAAAATTGTATGCATATTGGATTACAGTTAATTATCGTGAGGCTTATGGGATATATGCTTGTAATGGTATTTTATTTAATCATGAATCGCCAAGAAGAGGAGAAACATTTGTAACGCGTAAGATAACTCGAGGATTAGCAAATATTGCTCAAGGCTTAGAAAAATGTTTATATATGGGTAATATCGATGCACTTAGAGATTGGGGGCATGCTAGAGACTATGTGCGTATGCAATGGATGATGCTCCAACAGGATAAACCGCGAGATTTTGTAATAGCTACAGGTAAACAAATTAGTGTGCGCGAGTTTATCAAGCTTTGTGCAACAGAGATTGGTATAGAGCTAGAATTTAGTGGCAAGGGCTTAGATGAGATTGCTAAGGTAGTATCAATAACAGGTGATAAAGCACCAGCGTTAAGCGTAGGAGATATTATACTAAGAATTGATCCAAGATATTTCAGACCAGCTGAAGTGGAGACGCTTTTAGGAGATGCTACAAAAGCTAAGTTAGAGCTAGGTTGGGAGCCTGAAATCTCATTGCAACAGATGTGTAAAGATATGATAGATGAGGATCTCAAAGAGGCAAGAAAACAGGCGTTTTTGCAGGCTAATGGTCATAGCGTAAGTTTTTCTCTAGAGAGTTAGTATGAAAAAGATATTTGTAGCAGGGCATAATGGTATGGTTGGTTCTGCAATAGTTCGGCAATTACAGAATAATAACAATATAAAAGTTGTAGTAAAAGGTAGAAAAGAATTAGATTTGTTGAGTCAGAAACAGGTTTATGATTTTTTTCAGCGTGAAAAAATAGATGAGATTTATCTGGCAGCAGCTAAAGTTGGTGGTATCCATGCTAATAATCAATATCCAGCTGATTTTATTTATGAAAATCTAATGATTGAAGCTAATGTTATCCATTCTGCGCATATGGCAAATATTCAAAAACTTTTGTTTTTAGGCTCATCATGTATTTACCCCAAATTAGCTAAGCAACCGATTAGTGAGGATGCGTTATTAACAGGAACTCTAGAGCCTACTAATGAGCCATATGCAGTTGCTAAAATAGCTGGAATCAAGCTTTGTGAAAGTTATAATAGACAATATGCTAGAGATTATCGCTCAGTAATGCCAACTAACTTGTATGGAATTAATGATAATTTTAATTTACAAAATGCTCATGTTGTACCAGCGCTTATTAGAAAGTTTCATGATGCTAAACAAAACAGCCATAAGCAAGTTCAGGTATGGGGTTCAGGTAAACCGATGAGAGAATTTCTATATGTTGATGATATGGCTAGTGCCTGTATTTATGTTATGAGTATTGATAGAGATTTTTATGCAAAATTTACAGATCCAATGTGCTCACATATTAATATCGGCACAGGTATCGACTGTAGTATAAAAGAGCTAGCAGAGCTTATCTCTAAGGTCGTCGGTTTTAATGGTGATATTATCTTTGATAAAACAAAACCTGATGGTACGCCAAGAAAATTACTTGATGTAAGTAAAATTAATAAGCTAGGTTGGCAAGCCTCTATTTCTTTAGAGCAAGGGCTTAGAAATACTTACAATTGGTATTTACAAAACCAAAATAATTTTAGAAATTAAACAATGCTGCGTAAAGGTTAGATAATGTCACAAATTGATCAAAAGATAAAATTTAGTGTAATTACTGTTTGTTATAATTCAGAAAAAACTATACAAAGAACTCTACAAAGTATCAAAGATCAAACTTATAAAAATATTGAGTATATTGTTATTGATGGCGGTTCAACTGATAAGACTCTAGAAATTATTTCGAATTACAAAGATATAGTAGATATATTAATCTCAGAACCAGATAATGGTATCTATGATGCTATGAATAAGGGTATAAAACTAGCAACTGGAGATTACATAGGTTTCTTAAATTCTGATGATTATTATACAAATGATATTTTTGAGATTTATGCTTCTGCTCTAAAAGATAAAAGTAATATTTCCTATATTTATGCTAATGTTTTTGTTGTTAGTGATAACTGTATAAGATCTGATTTTGCGATACCTAGGATAGTTAATAAAGTCTATCAAAATATGCCATTATGTCATCAGAGTTTATATGTAGATAAAACTATAGCAAAACAGCTAGCCTTTGATACTAATTACAAAATCGTTGCAGATTTAGATTTTTTTAATCGGCTAATTAAGCTTAATAATAATTATATATACATAAACAAGGAAGTTTGCTATTTCTTAGCTGGCGGAATCAGTTCAGCTTCAGTAATGTCAGAGTTTGAAAATAGAAGAGTAGCTTTAAGTAATGGCAGAAATTATATTTTAGCTAATTTGCATTTTAGTTATAAATTATTAAGAATTTATTTATATCAATTAGCAGGAAATACTAAAATATATAACCGGATTAAAAACTATTTTTTGAAAATAAAATATAAGAGTAAAGTATGAGTCAGTTAATATCTATAATCATACCAATATACAATACTCAAGAATATCTAAGTAGATGTTTAGAATCTGTTATTAATCAAACATATAAAAATTTAGAAATTATACTTATAAATGATGGATCAACAGATAGCAGTCTATCAATTTGTGAAAAATATAAATCTAAAGATAATCGGATTGTATTGCTAAACCAGCAAAATTCCGGGCAGGCATTAGCTAGAAATAGTGCTTTAGATATGGCAAAAGGCGATTATATAGCATTTATAGATAGTGATGATTGGGTTAGTTTAGACTATATTCAAGCATTATATAATCATGTTTTTAGCTATTCAGCAGATATCTCTATATCAGCAACGGTTGGATGTAATAAGCAAATAAAGGCAGCTAAAATTATCCTTAATATTATAAGTATTTTTGATAACAATAATTCTATAATGAAGGCTTTCTTATCAAAAAAATTATCATCAATGGCATGCGGAAGTTTGATTAGTCGTAAACTCATAGATAATTATCGTTTTAGAAATTTTATAGCATATGAGGATTTAGATTTTTTTTACAAAATTTACTCTCAGGCTCAAGTCATAGTCAAAGATAATAATGTACGTTATTTTTATTATCAGCGTGATGATGGTATTATGGGAACTAACAGATTAAATTTCTCTTTACAGCATTTGCAAGCGTTGAAGAGTGTTATAACAGATTACGAAAGTTTTTTTATTGAAAAATATTCGCAGTTTGGTGGTTTAATTTATATGAATATTTTAAGACATCTTGTAGATAATTTTTCAGAAGCAGCAGCACGAAAAAATATTTTAGCGAATGATATTTTAGCGCTTTATAAAACTTTATACCTAAATTGTATAAGTAGAGGATTTAAGCTTAGTTTACCATATAAGTTATTTTTCTACTTTCCTAATCTAGTTGCAAAATGTTATTTGAAAGCGAAAAAGATTAAACTCTCACTCAAAGAAAAAAAGAATTACTAAAAGTTAATTATGCTAAAATTATTAATAGATACACGCTGGCAAGGCAAACATGGAATAGGTAGATATGCTTGTGAAATAATCAAATATTTACCACAGAATTTTATTGCTACCTCCAAGCATATAAAACCATTTTCTCTAAAAGATTTGTTTTATCTAAGTTTTTTGATTAGAAAGAAGGATATTCAAGGCTATTATACTTTTGCTGCTAATGTTCCATTGCCTATATTTTTAAGAGCAAATAAACCAATACTTATAACTATCCATGATCTTATACCTATTACATCTAAATATGAGAGTAGCTTTATAAAGAAAATCTATTTTGAAAAAATATTAAAGCCGCTCATTAAAAGAGAAAATGTCAAAATTATCACAGTTTCAAACTTTTCAAAAAATCAAATACTAGCATGGTCAGGCATCGACAGTAATAAAATTACAGTTGCTTATAATGGCATATCATTAGCTTTTGATTATAAGCCAACTACACTTAAACAAAAATATTTTTTATATATTGGTAATAGACGTCCTCATAAGAATATTGAGATAATATTTAGGGCATTTAAAGACTTTCAATATTATGATGAGTATAAGTTAGTATTCTCGGGAGAAATGGATCATAATCTGCGAGATTATGCTCAGAAATATAATATTTGCCTTCCAAAGATACAAACTATAGGATTAGATTCTAATGATGAGCTTTTAGCTAAATATTATCAATCAGCAACAGCGACGATACTACCTTCTTTTGAAGAAGGGTTTGGTTTACCTTTAGTTGAGTCTATGGCGTGTGGTACGCCTGTGTTAGCTTCTAAAATAGAAGTTTTACAGGAGATAGCAGCACAGGCAGGATTGTATTTTGATCCTTATTCACCAGCTGAGCTACTAGAGAATATGCAAAATATTGTTGATGATAAATTTTTATATAGCCAAAAAGTAGCACAAAGCTTACAACGAGCAAAACAATTTAGCTGGGATAAAACAGCAAGTATTGTCGAAGATGAGCTTAAAAAGCTTAGTTTATTATAGAAAGTTTTAAGGAATGAAATGAAAACCTACATCTTTGATCTTGATAATACACTTTATTCTTACAAAAATGGTTTATTTGATAGCCAGCTGGCAAGAATGAGTGACTATATTAAACTAAAACTAAATATTGCAGACATTGAAAAAGCAAATGTAATCCGTGATGAGCTGTATTATGAGTTTGGCTCAACTATGCTTGGGATGATGCGCTACCATAATATTGACTATAGGGAGTTTCTAAATTATGTCGATAATATTGAGATTAGTCATTTTAAACCGAACCAAAAGCTAAATAAATATATCAGCGATTTAAGAAAAAATAATCGTACTTATATTTTTACTAATGCCTCTGATTTTCATACCTATAGAGTCATTAAACAGCTAGGTTTAGATAAAAGTTTTGATGGTATTTTAACAATACAAGATACAGGCTTGGTTTCTAAACCAAAGAGCAAATATTTTGAAATAGGTAGAGATAAATTCGATATTAATTTTGAAAAAGCTATTTTCTTTGAAGATTCATCACATAATCTAGTACCAGCAAAGCATTTAGGTATGCAAACAGTATTAGTCCATGCAGATGATCATAAATCTGAAGCTAATTTCTATGATAATCAAGAAATAGATTATTATGTTGCGAATGTGGAGTCGTATTTTGAAGGTAAATATATTGCTACCAGGAAATAATAGATATTTTTTTATCTAAACCACAATTCATTTTTGATTTTATTTTCTCAAGACTTTCTGATGTTTGTAATCCTGATTTTGCATCAGAGGATTGAATTACATGACTAGCATTGATTAGAGCAAACTTTATAGAATCTTCGATATTATTTCCTTTATAAATATTTGCACAGAAAGTTGAACTGAATGCATCACCAGCACCTAATGTATTTATGACATTTTTGATGCGTAGCGATTCACTATAGTATATTTTATCCTTAGTTGCAGCATAGACACCATTAGCACCATCTGTAACTACTATTATCCTCACACCTAAATCTAAGCAAATTGTAAAGAAATCTTTGAGTCTAAAAGTAGAGTTTAAAAAGTCGTTTTTTCCCTCATCAAGAAGAGTTTCTAATCTGTCTTTAGATTCTAAAATAACTTTATCATCTAAAGATAATAGAGATAACATCAATTTTTGAGCTTCTTGGAAGTTTAAGACAAGAATGTCAATACCAAACATCGAATCTTTGATAAAACTTTCACCAACACTTAACTGACTAGAGCCAGGATTGATAGCAACTTTTGTATTATTATCTGCTGCTAGTTTAACTATCTCTGGTAATCTTGCTGCAGAAGATTTACTCAGTGATGTGATATATATAAAGTCACTTTCTATAATTGCTTGTGATGGTAAATCATCTTTTAGAATATCTTTGTTAGCACCGCGATAAGCAAAAATTGTCCTATCACCACTTAGAGTAGGCACTACATAAGATGTGGCAGTACCATATTTGTTAGAATACCTTATATTAGAGATATCTATTCCAAGGTTTCTTAGCTCTTGTGTAACTCGTTCACCGGCTATATCCTTACCAATTTTACCAAAAAAGCTGACATCTATACCTTGTTTTTTGAATGAAACAGCAGCATTAGTAGCACCACCACCAGAAAAGAATTTTTGATCTGTTACCTCAATCTTAGCTCCTTCTTCAAGAAGCATAAAAGATTGTGTGGTATCTTTCTTTTGCATATTCATGGTAAACATTTCTTCATACTCGATAATTGTATCAAGTGTTGCACCACCGATTGTTAGAGCTTTGATATTTTTCATTTTTTAACGAGCTTAAAGTAAATAAATAAGTATGTATGCGATAGCATACCATCAATTATCAACAGCGTAAATAAAATTAGATGTATATCAATTTATATGCTAAAAATAAACCTTTTTATAGAAATGATTTCAATTAATTAGTATTATTTTAGCAAAATGCTATTAGTATATATGATTCAAATATTATAAAGGAGATTTTTAAGATGCCTTCTAAGCCAGTGAAAAAAGACCAGCGTGGCTATATAATGCCGATCGGAGGTGGCGAAGATAAATTCGCAAGCCCTACAGTTCTAGAGAAATTTGTCCAATTATCAGGTGGCAATGAAGCAAAAATTGCTGTTATTCCAACAGCATCAAAACTTCCAGATACAGGGGATATTTATGTTGATATCTTTACAAAAATGGGAGTTAAAGAAGTACATAATCTAAAAATAGAAACTCGCTTTGATGCTACTACTAATAAGGAATACCAAGATATACTCTCTGAATGTACAGGTATCTTTATGACAGGAGGTAACCAACTTTTACTTTCAACAACTCTTGGTGGAACACCAGTAGCGCAGCTTATTCGTAGACTAAATGCAAAGGGTGTCAATGTTGCAGGGACTTCAGCAGGTGCTGCGTTTATATCTGGTTTTATGATAGCTGGTGGCCAAGCAGGTCTTATGCCTAGATGTAATATGGTCAATCTAGCTCCTGGTTTAGGTTTGACAAATAAACTTCTAGTAGATCAGCATTTCTCTCAAAGAGATAGGCTAGGTAGGCTTTTAGCAGCACTTTCGTACAATCCATATATGGTTGGTGTAGGTATTGATGAAGATACTTCGGCTGTATTAAATGCTGAAAATGTTATAGAGGTTGTCGGCTCTGGTATGGTAACAATTATAGATTTCTCTCATCTTAAGCACTCATCACTACATAATGCACGTAACAATGCACCAATTAGCTTAGTTGATATTCGTATGCATATGTTATTAGAAGGTCAAAAGTTTGATTTAAATACTTGCCTAGTAGAATTCTAATATTCAAGCTATATTGCTCTTTTTGATTGTCATTATTAATATTCCAAATGCTAGTAGTGTTTAGTTTATATTTTCCATTTAATCTGGTTGCTTAATTGTATGAGTTTATTAGTAATTTGGCTATAATCTATCTGATAGAATTAAACACATAAATGGAGTTATTATGCAAAAAATTATAATCCACGGTGGTTGCGGCGCTAGAGAAGGTAAAAATACTCCTTTTGGGGATTATCATAAGCAACTTTTACCAATTGTTGAAAAAGCATATAACTACCTAAAAGAAATAGATGATGCTAATGAGGCAGCAATTTTTGCAGCTAAACTTTTAGAAGATAATGAGATTTTTAATGCGGGTACTGGTTCACGTGTTCAGCAAGATGGACAAATTCGGATGTCAGCATCTATCATAGATAGTCAAAAACAAAAGTTTGCTGGTGTAATTAATATTCAAAATATCAAAAACCCAATAGAAGTGGCAAATAGACTAATGCAACAACATCATAGTATACTTGCAGGTGATCAAGCTACAACATTTGCTCATGATGTGATGGGTTTGCCAACTTATAATCCAATGACAGAAAAAAGGTATCAAGAGTATTTACAGCTCAAAAAAGAATATACAGGAACTATAGGTGTAGTGGCTTTAGACTCAAAAGGAAAAATCTGTGCAATAACCTCAACAGGTGGAGCTGGGTTTGAGTACCCTGGTAGGGTTGGTGATAGTCCTACAGTTGCAGGTAATTTTGCTAATGAGTATATGGGAATATCTTGTACAGGAATAGGTGAACATATAATCAATCAAGCAGTTGCTGCAAAGGTTGCTACTCGAGTTAAAGATGGAATGTCTCTATCAACTGCTGTAGATAAATCTATAGTAGAAAGTGATAGTTTGGGCGATTATGTTGGACTTATAGCTATTGATAGGCATGGAAATATCTGTTCGGGTTCAACTTCTGTAGCACAAACATTATATGCTTATGCTGATGGTGAGCAGATAAAAACTTTTTATCAAGAAAAAATGTTATAAAATACTTAACAAAAGTATTGACTTGAATATATCTGTGTAGGTATAATACGTGTCATTGGCCAGATAGCTCAGTCGGTAGAGCAGAGGACTGAAAATCCTCGTGTCGGCAGTTCGATTCTGCCTCTGGCCACCATTGATTTTGAAATTGTCGGAGCATAGCGCAGTTTGGTAGCGCATCTGGTTTGGGACCAGAGGGTCGGGGGTTCAAATCCCTCTGCTCCGACCATTTTTGATGCGTCCGTAGCTCATCTGGATAGAGCATCGGCCTTCTAAGCCGAGGGTAGCAGGTTCGAATCCTGCCGGACGTGCCATTACAATGACATAGCAATTTGTAATGGTGGTTGTAGCTCAGTTGGTAGAGCCCCGGATTGTGATTCCGGTTGTCGTGGGTTCAAGTCCCATCAATCACCCCAGTTATTGCGGACGTGGCGAAATTGGTAGACGCACTGGATTTAGGTTCCAGCGGGCAACCGTGGGAGTTCGAGTCTCCCCGTCCGCACCACTTGTAGTTTTTAAATTTTCAATTTTGAATAAATAAATTATTTAGTAGTTTTATTTAAAAAATTAAATAATAGATTATCCGATTCAATTGTTAATCTATTATTTGCAAAGTCGATTGTTTATATATAAAGTATAGTTCTTAGAACAATTAATTTATTAGAATAAATGAAACGCTTCTCCAAAAGACATGTTTTTTTTGCTTCAGCAAGTACTATTGTTGAGTGGTATGATTTTATGCTTTTTGCATATTTAACTCCTGTAATAGCAAGTATATTTTTCCCTGATTTTAGTAAATATACCGCAATTCTTATGACTTTTGGGGTTTTTGCTGCAGGTTTTTTCATGGGGCCTATAGGTAGTGTCGTTATGGGAAGTTTTGGAGATCGTTTTGGTCGTAAAAAAGCCTTAGTAATATCTATCGTTATGATGATACTGCCTATGCTGGTGATAGCTATATTGCCAGCTTACAATAGTATTGGGGTTTTAGCGCCAATCATATTAGTGATAATGCGACTCCTACAGGGTTTCTCTATCGGAGGCTCTTATGGTGGGGTGATGGTTTTTATGATTGAATCAACTAAACCTAATCGCCGTGGATTTATCGCTAGTTTTGCTACTATGTCATCTGGAACAGGAGTTTTCTTGGCTTCACTAGTTGCAATGCTACTATTTGGTTTATTTAGCCGAGAGATTCTCGATTTATGGGGTTGGCGAATAGGTTATATTATTGGTTTAGTATTAGCATTAATGGCTTTGGTAATGCGCTTAATTATACCAGAGAGTTATTCTTTCGAGGAGTTAGAGGCACAAGGAGATATCTCTGTTAAACCAGTAAGAGAGATGTTTAAAAAGCAGACTAAGCCACTACTTCTAGCAGTCGCGTTATCAGCTTATGCCAATATTATGTATTATTTGGTACTTTCTTACTTAAGTAATCATTTCGTTGAACTGCATTATTCAGAATTTTTCTCTTTAGCGGTTGTTACGATATTTAGTCTAATTTTTTCTTTTTCAGCACCATTATGGGGCTTATTAAGTGATTATCTAGGCAGAAAACCTTTAATAAAATTTTCAATATGGGTATATTTGATATTTGCCTATCCTAGCTTTATGTTAATGGGTATGGGGGTCTTTTACTTAGTGTTGGCTATGATTATCTTAAGTGTTCCATTGATGGCTATATGGGGAGCTTATGGAGCTGCCGCACCTGAGCTATTTGATACTAAATATCGTTATAGTGGTAATGGGCTAAGTTATAATATAGGTAACTCATTTTTTGGTGGAACTATACCATTTATAGCTACTTCATTAGTAGTTACATCAGGTAGTATGCTAACGCCAGCATGGCTTTTGATAGTAGCATCTATTATTATGATACCTGTACTTTATTATATGCCCGAGACAAGATTTACTGATATTTGATTAGATTAAATTTTAATGCCTTTGTATATTACATTCCCAATGATATAATTGATTGTGTAATTTGTTACGTAAAAGGTGGCTACTTTGGATTTTTGGTTAATTGTAGGCGTATTTGCTATTTTATGCGTGTATCTAATAATAGAAAACATAGTACATAATATTAGTATTAAAAGTATTCCAATTAGAATTCACGTCAATGGAACTCGAGGTAAGTCAAGTGTTGCTAGACTTATTGCAGCTGGAGTCAGAGCTGGAGGCTATAGAACTGTAGCTAAGACTACCGGAACTCTAGCGAGATATATCAATGTTGATGGTTCAGAGGTGCCTATATTTAGAATAGGTTTTAGCAATATTGCTGAGCAAGTTAAGATTATGTTTAAGGCAAGAAGAGCTAAAGCTGATGCTATAGTTATTGAGTGTATGGCTCTGCAACCCCTTTTGCAGTCGTTATGTGAGCTAAAGCTTGTTAAAGCTACACATGGGGTTTTGACAAATGCTCGCCCTGACCATTTGGATGTTATGGGCCCTACAGAGAGAGATGTCGCAAAAGCATTAGCAGGTACGGTTCCTCTCGGAGCTAAATATTTTACTGCTGAAGATATTCATTTAGATTTTTTTAAATATGCTTGTAAAGACCGTGGTACAGAGCTAATAGCAGCTACAGCACAAGATGCTGGAAAAATATCTGATGAAGAAATAAATAAATTTGTTTACTCAGAATTTAAGATAAATGTTGCTCTAGCACTAAAAGTAACAGATGATTTAGGAATACCTAGGAAGATCGCTCTTAAGGGAATGTGGGAAGCGACTCCAGACCCAGGTGCGATGACAGAGTATAACTTTAATGTTAAAAATGCTGAGATAAATTTTGCTAATGCTTTTGCCGCTAATGATCCTGTATCAACAAAAATGCTTTGGGATAAGCTTTGTGATAAATATTCAGGCTGTGATAAAAAAGTACTAGTTGTAAATTGTAGAGATGATAGAGAAGATCGCTCAAAACAAATGGCAGAAGCAGCCTTAGGCTGGCAAAAACAAGATTTAATCGTCCTGATAGGCACTGGTACAGAAGTTTTTACTTCCTTTTATAAAAAATATGCAAAATCACTAAATAAGCCAATGACTAAAGTTATAGTTTGTGAAGAGATGACACCTATACAAATACTGGAGAAAACAGTTGAGACAAATCCGGCGGAGTCTTATATCCTCGTTGGTGTTGGTAATATTAAAGATATTGGTATGGAATTAGTTGATTTTTGTGATACTAGCCATAAAAAGAAGCATAATTTATAGTTTTAAGATTAAACAGGAGAAAATATGGATCCATTAACGCTCTCGATAGGAATTGGTCTTGTAGTTGGTCTAGTCTTTGTATCATTGCTAGGATTATCTACAGGTGGTATGGTTGTGCCAGGATACTTTGCTTTAGAAATGGGAGCTCCTGATAGAGTTGTAGTTACTATTATTATCTCAATAATTATATTTTGTATAGTCAGACTTATGTCGAAATTTATGATTATCTATGGGAGACGAAGGATTGCTATTACAGTACTTTTATCATTTATATTAGGTACAGTGTGTAATATGCTATTTTCTCAATATCTGACTACAAGTTTTTATTCAAACCAAGTTCAGGTAATTGGTTATATTATTCCTGGACTTATAACTTTATCTATAGATAGGCAGGGGCTTATAGAAACAATAGGATCTTTATTAATAGCTTCTATCATTATACGTTTGTTACTAATAGTTTTAATTGGACCTGAGATAGTAGGAATATAATATGAAAACGATGTACTGGCACCGTAAATTTTTATCGCGCTATATAATATTGTTCTTAAGCGCATTTATGATTATATCTTTATATATAGTTGAGAAGAACTTAGTTGTTGAAACAAAAGGTTATACGCAAAAACTCGAAGCTGCGGAATTAGCTAATGATGCATTTGCATTAACTCAGCGTTATTTTATGTCAAAAGGTTATCTATGTAAGACAATTGGTGATGTTTCTTGTACTGGATTGATTGGTTTATCAATGACCGAGATAACTACAGATTCTGGAGATCTTTATGCAAAGAGATCTTCAGTTAATCCAAATATGGCAGCAATATTTGTTGAATGGTTAAGTGAACTTGACCTTAAAGAAGGTGATACAGTGGCTATACAAGCAACTGGTTCATATCCAGCTTTAGACATAGCGATGTTAGCAGCTATTAAAACTTTAAAACTTAAGCCTTTAATTATATTCTCTGCTGGGGCATCACAGTTTGGTGCAAATAGACCAGGCTTTACTTGGCCTGATATATATCGTAATCTTGTCGAGAAGGATATATTTGATTATGATGTCTTAGGTATCACTCTAGGCGGTTCGCATGACAATGGTTATGGAATGACTCCAGGAGCTATCTTAAAGCTTAATGATGCAATCAAGAGAAATGGCTATAAGGTTATAAATATTCCTTATGATAATGCTACAAATACCTCTATTGCAACTCGTATGAAAATGTATAAAGAGGCTGCAGGTGGTGATGATAAAATTAAAGCTTATATAAATGTTGGTGGTAATATGGCTTCTATAGGTCTAAAACAGCCGCAAATTAAGTTTTCAGATATGGATAATTTCAAAGATAATAAAAAATCTCAAAAGGATAAGAAATCTACAACTAGTAGTTCTGAGGAGAATTTTATAAAGTTACCTAGTTTTCCTACAGGAGTGACTAAGAGTCTACCGCCAGAATATAAAACAGTTAATTCTGTAGCTGTGGATTTCTTAAAAGAAGGGATTCCTGTTATTAACGTTAGAGATATAAACTCAAGTATAATTAAAAAATATGGTATGATTTATAATCCTGGGAGTTTAACTCAGCCAGGTCATGGTGCTGTTTTTGCGCAGAAAAAATATAATACTGTATTAGCAGCTATCTTACTTGTTATTGATATTAGTTTAGTAGTATTTATGGCAATTATTTCAAGAAAATATCTAATTTCTTTTAAAACAAAGTAGTTATAAATTGCTTTGACCTATGATTCAATTTATCATTTAGTTAACCTATCGTAAACTATTTAGCTAAATATGTTTTGTTTTTATGACCTTAATCAATTGATTTCTAAATACCTTCCTGATCTGGAAAGGTTAAAAATTGCTCAAGCATTTATATTTGGTGCGGATGCTCACGAAACTCAGGTTAGAAGTTCTGGAGAGCCTTATTTTACTCATCCTGTTGCCGTAGCTTGCATACTTGCTGAGCTTAGGATGGATGTTGATACAATTATCGCAGCTTTATTACATGATGTTGTTGAGGATACTGAATATAGTGCTGAGGATATTACAAATCTTTTTGGTGAAAAAGTTGCCGAACTTGTTGAAGGTGTGACTAAACTTACTCAGATAAGGCATAAAAATATAGCAGAACAACAAGCAGAAAATTTCCGTAAAATGCTACTATCTGTGACAAAAGATGTTCGTGTAATATTCATTAAGCTAGCTGATAGGCTTCATAATATGCGTACATTAGCACCATTAAAACCTGAGAAAAAGCGTCGAATTTCTAAGGAAACTTTAGATGTATTTGCACCGCTTGCTCATAGACTCGGTATCAATACTCTTAAAGAGCAGTTAGAGACTCTAGCATTTGAGGGTATGCATCCCTATCGCTACCATATTTTAGAAGAAAAAGTAAAAAAAGTAGAAAAAAATAAAGAAAAGGTTTTTTATCAGGTAAAAGAGGCATTAGCCGATAAACTTATTGAGTTAGTCTCATTAGAAGATATCAAAGCGCGTAAGAAAACTTTGTATAGTATATATAACAAGATGCGTAAAAAAGGTATAACTTTTGATGAAATCATGGATATGTATGCTTATAAGATTATTGTTCCTAATAGAATTGATTGCTATATTGTTCTAGGTAAAGTCCATGAATTGTATAAGCCAATACCACAAAAATTTAAAGATTATATTGCAACTCCAAAAGCCAATGGCTATCGCTCATTACATACAGTTGTCTTAGGGCCATACAATATACCTTTAGAGATTCAAATAAAAACAGAGCAAATGGATCGTCAAGCTGAATATGGTATTGCTGCTCATTGGAGCTATAAGATCGGTGAGAAAACTGATAAAGCACTACAAAGATGGCTTAAGAAGATTTCTGATATTAATGTATATACTGCTAGTTCAGTAGAGTTTTTAGAAAATGTCAAAACAGATATTTTTAATAACGATGTATTCGTATTTACTCCTCAAGGAGAAATTGTTGAACTGCCTGTAAATTCAACTTGTATTGATTTTGCTTATTATATACATACTGATATTGGTAATAAATGTATCTCAGCTAAAGTAAACCGAAAAGTTGTTCCGCTTAACTATAGATTAAAGCAAGGCGATAATGTTGAGATTATTACCTCAGCGATTGCAGATCCTAATCCTGCATGGTTGAAGTTTGTTGAGACCAATAGAGCTAAATCAGCTATCAAAGACTTTTTGAAACAGCAATATCGTAATATTGATTATATTCGAGGTAAGGATATAGTTGAAGGTGAGCTTAGACTTTTAGGTGTTGAACTCAGAGAAGTTCCAAGTGAAATTATTGATGGGGCATTATTCAATTATGAAGGAATAGATACGATAAATCGCTTTTATTTAGATACGGGTTTAGGTCTTATTGATCCAAATAATTTTGTTGATTTTATTGTTAAGCATTTTGATGACATGCGCAATGCTTATAAAAAATCATCATTATCAAAGTTACAAATTAGATATGGTGATGATCCTCGTATTGCTGATTGTTGTTTACCACTGCCAAATGATGAAATAGTTGGTATTGTAAATGAGGAAGGCAATGTTGAGGTTCATAGAAAAAGTTGTAATGAGTTATATACAAAACTTAAAGACGGTCAGACTAAAGAGATCCAAGCTGATTGGTTCACAAATAGTGATGACGATCCTAGTTTTAAAGCTAGACTTGCAGTTACGCTCAAAAATATTCCTGGTTCGATAGCAAAGATCACGGCAACTTTAGCAAGAGAAGGTGTCGATATTAGAAGTTTTGATATGATGTCTGTAGATAATAAACAAGCCAAACTTGCCTGTGTAGTGGTAGTTAGAAATAGGCGAGAACTATACTTACTAATCCGTTTAGTAAGAAAATTAGATGTTTGTTTAAATATTGAAAGGATACTTAATAATAAATAATTTTTATATTAAGCATATTTGTGGTAATTGATATTCATAAATTTATATTATAAGGGCTATAGGTTTAGATAATGATATTAGATATTTTTCCTTTAAAATCTCCAGTTGATATTTTTGGAGTTATACTATTTATAATTTTTGCTTCAAGTATTTTATCTAAGTTTTTGAGATTACCTAATATAATTAGTTTAATAATAGCTGGAGTTTTATTTGGACCTTATGGTTTTAATATCCTTGATCAAAGTTTAGCAGTTACTATATTTGCAAAAACAGGCTTAATATATATTATGTTTTTAGCTGGATTTGAGCTTAATATTACAGATTTTAAAATTAATAAGAATAAAATTATTACTTTTGGGGCACTTACTTTTTTAATTCCTTTTGTTTTGGGATTTATAGTATTTAGTTACTTTTTTAACTTTAGTTTTCAATCAGCAATTTTAACAGCAATTATATTCTCAACTCATACATTAATAACGTATCCTCTAGTAGCAAATTTTCCCAGAAAAAATATAATTTCAATAGTTGTGGGTGGAACGATAATCACGGACACTATAGTGCTTTTTATCTTAGCATTCTTTACTAACATAAAACATCAACTTATTGACTTGGCTATATGGTCAGTTCTTTTTACTTTAGCATTTTATTTTATAATATTTATATTAGTAATTTTTATTTTTATTCCTTACGGTTTTAGAATTTTTTTAAATAAATTTTCAAATGATAAAAGCTTAATTTATATATTTATTTTATTAATAGTTTTTGCGTCTGCCATTTTTGCAGAGAGCATAGGGATGGATATTATTATTGGAGCATTCTTTGCTGGCTTAGTTTTGAGTAATTTCTCAAATAAAATTGAGATAGTTAAACAAGATATATATTTTATTGGTAATACGCTCTTTATTCCAGTATTTTTAATAAGTATAGGGATGATTTTTAACTATAAAATTCTTTTTAAAATGGGCAGCTATACCTTAACTTTTTCTTTTATTATAGTGGCAATATTTAGTAAATGGTTGGTTGCGAAGGTGGTAAAAAATATATTTAACTTTAAAAATGAAGATCAAATTATTATATTTGGTTTAACTAATTCCCATGCTGCAGCTGCATTAGCTGTAGCATTGATAGGTTTTAATATAGGAGTTCTTAATACATATATACTTAATAGTACAATACTTCTAATATTAATAAGCTGTCTGTTATCTTCGTTAATTACTTCAAAGGCAATGAAAAATTATAGTTAACTAGTTGGGAATTAAACTCTAGTTCTAGCGTTAAAAGCATGTAGTAAAGTTTGTTGGTCTAAATATTCTAGTTCACCCCCAAATGGTACACCAAAACCTATGCGTGAGATCTTTATATTTTTAGCTAACATTTGTGAAATAAAATAAGCTGTTGTTTCACCTTCTACAGTAGGACTAATTGCAAGAATTACTTCATCAATTTCTCTATCGGCGATAATTTGTTCTAAAATATCTAGCTTTAATTCACTCGGGCCTATACCATCTAATGGAGAAATTCTACCGTTTAGAACAAAATACTTACCTCTGTAGATTCCGGCTTCTTCAATAGCAATCATATCAAGCATACTTTCAATTATGCATAGTTTGGTGCCATCTCGATTAGTACTAGTACATATATCGCAAACCTCATTCTCACTAAGTGCTTGGCAATATTTACATTTTGTTATATTTGCAGTAGCATCCAAAAGAGAATTAGCAATAGCAACAGCTGTTTCTGGTGATTTGTCTAGCAGATATAGAGCAAGCCTTTGAGATGATTTTTTACCAATGGTTGGAAGCTTACGTAAAGATTCTATTACAGCAGTAATTTTCGGAGAAAAAATTTTACTATTCATTATTTAAAAGGAAAGTTGATGCCACTAGGTAAATCAATACCTGCGTCTTTTGCCATTTTATGGATATCTGTAGATGCTGCTGAGTTTTCTTCTACTTTTTTTACAGCACTATTAACAGCGGCTGCAATTAAATCTTCAAGTATCTCTTTATCTTCAGACATAAGCGATTTATCGATACTTACAGACTTGACGTCATACTTACCGGTCATTGTTACCGTAACAAGACCAGCACCAGATTCGCCAATAACTTCCATATTTTCACGCTCTTGTTGAGCTTTTTTCATCTGTTCTTGCATTTTTTGTGCTTGTTGCATTAGCTTTGACATATCAAAGTTCATTTCAAATCCTTACTTGTTGTTTAAAATTTCTTTTACACAATCTAATATTTGTTCACTTGAGTTTTTTATCAATGTTTTTTTTGCAATCTGTGACATTTGCTCAAGCTTAGACTTATCGTAATTAAGAGGTTTTATTATAGCGAGTAAATTTTCTAAAGTCATCTGTTGTTGCCTTAAACAAAAGCCAGCATTATTATTTACTATATTTTGAGCATTAAAAAACTGATGATCATCAACCGCTGATGGTAATGGGATAAATATAGCTGGTAGCCCAGCAATAGCAGATTCTGATACAGTTAGCGCACCAGCTCGACAAATTACCAAATCAGCCCAACTGTATGCTGCGACCATATCGTCAATAAAAGCAGTAATATTTTTGATATGGTCTTGAGGTATATCTTTATAAGCATCTTTAGTCGTTTGGAATGATAGTTTACCAGTTTGATGCCAGACTTTTATATTGATGCTTTGCTCGCTCGCTTTTTGAATTAATTTGGGAATAATTTCATTTATTGCTTTGGCACCTTGGCTACCACCTAGAACCAATAACTTTAATGTTGATGAGTCAGTGTATTTTTTTGTTTTATCATTAAGCACAATAATATCTTTACGAACTGGATTGCCAACAATTTTTGTTCTTGCCAACTGTTTAGCACTAAACTGTTTGTGGAGATTTTCGATCTCAAAAGCTAGACATATCGTTGTTGCAATTTTAGCTAATATACGATTTGTTAAGCCAATTTTTGCATTTTGCTCATGAATGATCACAGGGATATTTATGTGTGCAGCTGCTAGACATATTGGTCCAGAAATATAACCACCAAAACCAATGACTAGATCTGCCTTAAGTTTTTTTAATAGACTACGCGATTTTAAGGTATTGTAAGCAAGCTTTAGTGGAAAAGTAATCTTTTTTATAATTCCTTTTCTCCTAACACCTGATGATTTAATATATTGGATATTAAAATAGTCAGGAACTATTGTAGCCTCCATACTATTAGGGGTACCAACCCAAGTTACAGTGGCTTTATTTTGCTTGAGTAATTCAGCAACAGCTAGTGCAGGGTAGATATGACCACCTGTTCCACCAGCTGTTATAACTATGTTTTTGTTTTCTAGACTCATACTTACATCATGAACTTTTGTTTTACAAATTAATTTTAAAGGATTTTTATGTTATTATCATCTATTAGCTAAAATAAAGGTAGAGTTTTATCAAAGAGGAATTATGGCTGAAATAAATCAAAATTATTTATATACAGATTCTAATCTGTGGGTTGAGGTTAAAGGCTATATTGCAAGAGTGGGTATAGATGATTACTCACAAGAGGAATTTGGTGAAATTGTCTATGTTGATCTACCTAAGTTTGGTCAAGAATATGCCAAAGAAGATGAAATTTGTGTCATAGAATCAGTAAAGACTGCATCTGATATTTACGCGCCATTATCTGGGAAAGTTGTAAAAGTAAATCAAGAATTATTAGATAATCCAAAACTTATAAACCAGTCTTGTTATGACAAGGGTTGGATATTTGAAATCGAAATAGCTAATTTAGATGAGCTTAAGAGCTTAATAACTCCTCAAGACTACCAAAGTTATGTTAGCTAGGGCTTTATTAACTTGTAGTTTAATTTTTTTATCATTATCTAGTTTTGCTGTAGAGCAATTTCTTAACTACTGTAAGATATATAACCCAAAGAAAGGTATAGAGTATGAAACACATACCAAGACAACTTTAGATTTCTGTAAATATTATTTAGAAATATGTAATAAAAAATATGATAATAAATGTATTGCTAAAATGAATGGCTATCAGGGACTTTATAATACTAATAATGGCTTAGCTACTATGCATGTATTGTATAATGATGATTTTGATAAACCAAACAACTAATCAAGTCTTTTTTGGTATTGTCATTATTAAGATATATAGCTAAATTCATATAAAACTAGTACGTATAACATTCTTTTATAGAACACTTATATTGAATTTATTTGATAGCTTTATATAATTTTTTTAATAAACAGAATGATGGATTTATTTGCTTAAAATATTTCAACATTTTTGATAAATAATTTACATAGTTATAGCCATACAATATAATATACGCTGTGTGTAAATTTCATTAACGATATAAAAATTAAGTATACTACAAATGATAAATATCAAATTTCCAGATGGTTCGATAAGAGAATTTGAAAAGGGTGTTAACTCTTTAGATGTTGCTAAATCAATATCTCCAAGCTTAGCTAAGATTACATTAGCTGCGTATATTGACAATCAGCTCAAAGATGCAAAAGATACGATTAATAATGATTGTGAATTAAGGTTGATAACAGCAAAAGATCCAGAAGGTCTCGAAATTCTAAGGCATTCTTGTGCCCATCTTTTAGCTCATGCTGTCAAAGAACTATATCCGAATACTGAAGTAACAATAGGTCCAGTAGTTGATAATGGCTTTTATTATGATTTTTCCTTTAAAGAGCCTATAGGTGAAGCAGAATTGCCAGCTATAGAAAAGAAAATGAAAGAGCTAGCAAAAAAGTCTACACCTGTTAGTTATAAAATAGTTTCTAAAGCTGAAGCAATTGAGTTTTTTAAGGCTCAAGGTGAGAACTATAAAGTCGAAATTATTGATAGTATCACTGATGAACAAGTAAAAATATATACCCAAGGTGATTTTAGTGACTTGTGTAGAGGCCCTCATATTCCAAATACATCGGCGTTAAAAGCATTTAAATTGACAAAGTTGGCAGGTGCTTATTGGAGAGGTAATTCTGATAATGAAATGCTGACTAGAATCTATGGTACATGTTGGGCAACTAAAGAAGACTTAGAGCAATATTTGAATATGCTCGAAGAGGCTGAAAAGCGCGATCATAGAAAAATTGGTAAGGTTTTAGATTTATTTCATTTCCAAGAAGATTCTCCAGGAATAGCATTTTGGCATGATAATGGTGTAAGAATTTGGCGTCAAGTAGAAGATTATATGCGTGCTTCTAACAATAAATATGGTTGTAGTGAGATTAGAACGCCACTTATCGCTGATTTTAGCTTATGGCAAAAGTCGGGTCATGCATCTAAGTATGCTGAGAATATGTTTGCAACAAAATCTGAGAACAGAGATTTTGCTATCAGACCGATGAATTGTCCTACTTGTGTACAGGTATATAATACAAAACTGCATAGCTATAGAGATCTACCTATAAGAATGGCTGAATTTGGTATAGTACACAGAAATGAACCATCTGGATCGTTGCATGGTTTACTAAGAGTAAGGAGTTTTACTCAAGATGATGGGCATATTTTCTGTACGCCAGAGCAAATTGAAGAAGAAGTGATTTTGATGGTACAGCAGTGTTTTGAAGTATACAAAGATTTTGGTTTTAATGATTTTGCTGTCAAGATTGCACTTAGACCTGAAAACAGAATTGGAGATGATGAAACTTGGGATAAATCTGAGCAGATGCTCAAAAATGCTCTTGATGCAAATAATGTTAGTTATGAACTACTTCCAGGTGAAGGCGCATTTTATGGTCCTAAGATTGAATTTCATTTAAAAGATGCAATTGGCAGAAGTTGGCAATGCGGTACTATACAACTAGATTTCTCAATGCCACAAAGACTAGGCGCTACATATATCGATAAAAGTGGTGAGAAACAGGTGCCAGTTATGCTACACAGAGCAATTGTTGGCTCCTTGGAGAGATTTATTGGTATGCTTATTGAGCACTATGCTGGAAATTTACCATTATGGCTAGCGCCAGTGCAAGTAGCTGTGATGGGAATCAGCAATAATCAAGATGACTATTGTCATGAAGTATTTACAACACTTGAAAAAAGTGGTGTTCGAGCTAAATTAGACTTGAGAAATGAGAAAATTGGGTTTAAAATACGTGAGCATACTCTTTTGCGTGTGCCATACCTTGTGATTCTTGGTAAAAATGAGCAAGAGCAAAAGATTATTACAATAAGAAAGCATAATGGTGAAGATCTAGGACAGATGTCTGTAGATGATTTTTGTGCTTTTTTAGATAAGCAAATACAAGCTAAAGAATAATAATTTCTGCGGAGGAAAAAGATTATTAAAACGGATAAAAAAGCACCTATTAATGAGCAAATTAAAGCAAAAGAGGTGCGTCTAGTTGGTGTTGATGGTCAACAAATAGGTGTTGTAACTATCAATGAGGCTTTAGCATTGGCTGAAGAGGCCGATGTTGATTTGGTTGAAATGGTAGCAAACGCTAACCCACCTGTTTGTCGTTTGATGGACTATGGTAAATACTTGTTTGAACAAGGCAAGAAAAAAGCACAAGCTAAAAAGAACCAAAAACAGACACAAGTAAAAGAAGTAAAGCTTAGGCCTGTGACTGATGTAGGGGATTATCAGGTAAAACTACGCAACCTGATAAAATTCCTTGAAAAAGGCGATAAAGTAAAAGTCACATTGAGATTCAGGGGTAGAGAAATGTCACACAAAGAGCTGGGCATGGAAATGCTTCAACGTATGGCAAATGATGCTGCTGAATACGGTGTGGTGGAACACCAACCTAAACTGGAAGGTCGCCAAATGATCATGGTTTTAGGACCAAAGAAAAAGTAGTAAATAAATATAACAATTAATACAAAATGCGGAGTATTTAGATATGCCAAAGTTAAAAACTAAAAGTGGTGCTGCTAAGCGCTTTAAAAAGACTGGTAAAGGTGGTTTCAAACACCGTTGTGCAAACCGTGCTCATATCAACACTAAAATGACAACTAAGAGAAAGCGTCATTTAAGAGGTATGAACCAAGTAGCTAAAGTTGATACTGCTAGTTTAGTTCAACAAATGCCTTACGCGTAGGTTTGTTTATCAATTTTTAAAGTGGAGATTAAATTATGTCAAGAGTAAAAAGAGGCGTAACAGCACGCGCACGTCATAAGAAAGTTTTAAATCAAGCTAAAGGTTACTACGGAGCTCGTTCTAGAGTATATAGAGTAGCTAAACAAGCTGTGATTAAAGCAGGTCAATATGCTTATAGAGACCGTAAAGTTAAGAAAAGAACATTTAGATCTTTATGGATTGTTCGTATTAATGCTGCTGCTAGACAACACGATATTAGCTATAGTCAACTAATCAATGGTTTAAATAAAGCCGGTGTTGAGTTAGATAGAAAAGCACTAGCTGAATTAGCAGTATACAACAAAGATGCTTTTGCTGCTGTTGTAGAAAAAGCAAAAGCTGCTTTAGCTTAATTATTATCTAAAATAAATTCTTTTTTTAAAATCTAAGTGAAAAATCTAAACCCCTTACTTATTAAAAGACTGTTTTTAATATCCTTTTTAAGTTTTGGGATTTTATTATTTTTAGTTTTCAATGGTTATAAATATTTTGATTTAGATAAGCTTAACCTTGCATATATTAAGGCTAGTGCTTATGTCGATAAGCATATTATATTAGCTTGTTTCAGCTATGCTTGTATTTATATTTTAACAGTATTTTTTTCTGTGCCTGTCAAACCATTTTTAAAGATACTAGCAGGGCTTTTATTTGGATTGTCATTAGGTTTTATGGTTTGTCTATTTGCAGCGACTATAGGGGCAATGTTGGCTTTTTTATTTATAAAGTATAATTGGGGTGAAACATCTACTAATCCAAAGTATAAAATTGTCTTTAAATTTAAATCATTAGTAGAGAAACATCCTATAACTATACTTTTTGTTTCAAGGTTATTGCCAATACCTTTTTTTATACCAAATATATTAGCGGGTATCTTAAAAGTTAAAAATAGTATTTTCTTTTTTACTACTTTAATTGGCATGATACCTGTGACATTTATCTACGTGTGGTTTGGAGTGCACTTTAAAGAGGCTGTAATTCAAGGAAATAAAGAAAACTTTATTGATGGTAAGTTTATCTTAGCTTTAGCTTTTTTAGGTGTGATGGCGCTGATGCCTTTGATTTTCAGAGTTTATAAGCCTAAGAATGAAGCTGATGCTGGAAAGTAGTATTTAGCAATTAGCAACCGATTGTTAAAATATTTCAATCTCACCATTTTTCTTTGCCATAATTACAGTATCTGCTGGTTTTAAAGCAAAGATGCCATTAGTAACAACACCAGTGATTTGATTTAGTTCAGTTTCCAATTTTAGAGGGTTATCAATTTTTAGATTATAGACATCTAGGATAACATTGCCATTATCTGTGAGTGTTTGCTCTCTATATACTGGTTGACCTCCAAGTTTTACTATTTGACGTGCCACATAGCTTCGTGCCATAGGGATAACTTCTATTGGAAGAGGGAAGTTACCTAGGGTATTAACTTTTTTAGATTCATCTATTATACAAATAAACTTTTTAGCTGCAGCGACACAAATTTTCTCACGTGTTAAAGCAGCACCGCCACCTTTGATAAGTTCTTTATGATTATTACATTCATCAGCACCATCAATATATAAATCAATCTCGCCAGCGTAATTAAGATCAACTACATCAAAACCTAATGTTTTAAGTTTGCCAGTTGAATCTTCTGAACTTGATACTACAGTTTTGATTTTATCTCTATAGTTTATAAGCTCTTCAATTAAAAATGCTACGGTGCTTCCTGTGCCGACTCCTAGCGTGATTTCTGTGGCGATACTTTTTGCAGCTTCAATAGCTGCAATTTTCTTTAGCTCATTTTGATTAATTTTTTTATTAAAAAACATTTTAAAACTTTCTCTTGTTAAACATGTTGCTAAAAATACTCCCCTTGACAATATAGATAATCATACATGCCAAAGTAGCGATAAATTGCCATATTATTGGCATTGGTAAGAATATATAACCAATTGTAACAAGAATGCAAATAAAAGGTATTATTATTCTCAGCATAATATTAAACAGAGGTGAAAGTTTAGTGTTAGTATTTTTGAGTATTTCGTAACTAAGTTTTTGAGCATCATAAATCCAACCGACTATAAAGACATCAAATAAAAATATAAAAATAATCACTAAATGCAGTCCAAACATTTTAGAGAAGTCTGTATTAGCAATATCAAACTCTATAAATGTAATAGTCATGATAAATGGAATAAGTAAAACTAAGAGTTTTGTATAAAGTTTAGTACTAATTTCAAAGATGTATTTTAGTGAGGCAATAAAAACAATCAGATTAAGAGTTGTGAATATTACTTCAAGGAGTAAGTAATACATCGGTGAGTTGAATTTGATAATTTTGAAAACAGTTGTTATTTGTATTCCTTCAGTCGGTTGTAAATAGCTTCTATAATTACCTAAAATAGCATATATAATAACACAAATAATAAATGAGAAAATAATATTATAAAAAATACTCTTAAAAGCACTTGTTTTAAGCTTATTATAACTATCATCGCCAATATTAATTATATTTTTATAAAACGCTATAGATATAAAATTACTTAATATCGCATATACTAGTGCTAAAGCAAACATTTGACGCAATTGAATAATCTTTTGGTAATTTAAGTCTAAAAGAAAGTCTTTAATCCCTAACATTCCTTGCGGTGAATATATTACTATTAGCATTAAGATAGTAACTAAATATAAAGATACATGTGCTGTAGTTTTTAAAGCTTCATTTAAGTTTAGTTTTCTTTTATCAGCTAAGATAAACAATAAAAGAATCGCAATAAATACTACAAGTAGGGAGACATATATAGGCAGGTTGCTATTAAACTTCAGGCCTTCGTAACTTAGTCTATCAATAGCTGGGATATTGTCGAAAAAATCTAAAACATAAGTAGATATATCAAATATTATCAAAGCTACTAAAATTACCATACTGCCAGTTAATAAAACACTGACTGATCTAAACTTAGAGCTACCGGTAATTTTATTGACTAGCTTACTGTGAGAGTTTAGGTTAGGGAAAGCTTTTTGGAAATATATCGCAGCTATATTCATTGGATAACACAGCAATATTAGAAAAGCTATGTAAGCATAAAAGAATTCAAGTCCATTGTATTTAAAAACGTTTGTAAAAAAGCCAAAACTAAAGCAAATTGAAGCAGAAACAAGACCTGTAACTAGAGGTGTTGAAGTTTGTTTGATATTCATTAGTTTTTCCTATTTAGTTACTAGTTGCACAGTAATTACCGCGGAAAGTTATATTTTTAATAACCTTAGTATTTTTATCGATAGATACCCAAGTTGTACACATTAGTGCACCAAATTGGACAAAATTAGGGTCCCTATTTGCCATTATAAGGCTATTCATAGGGTTGCCGGCATAAGCTTGAGTCTCAGGATTAATTGCTTTGTGGATGTAGACATATGTCTCAATGTTTGGATTTGGAGATACTTGGATTACATTTTGAGGCATACCAAACTCTTGCATATAAGCGTCAATACTTTTACCAATCCATGCTTTTTGCTGATCTATATATTTTTGTCTGGTAGCACAGGAAAAAAGCATAGCAACTAAGCATGTTAATATAATTATTTTGAAGGAACCTCTTTTCATAACTATTTTCCTATTTTATAAAACCAGTTTTTTTCATATATATAGTCAATAATGATATAGCCGCAGGTGTTATACCTGGTATGCGCGAGGCTTCTCCCAATGTAGTAGGCTTTTGTTCAGTCAGTTTCTGCAGAACTTCGTTAGACAGGCCTTTGACTTGAAAGTAATTAAAATCTTCAGGGATAACTTTCTGCTCAAGAGTTGCTGATTTTGCAATATCTTTGTTTTGACGCTCAATGTAGCCAGAGTATTTTGCTGAAATCTCGATTTGTTCAATTACTGCTTCATCTTCTAAGTTTAGATTTAGCTCAGATATTTGTTGTAATTTGCTGTAATCTATTTCTGGTCTTTTGAGTAAATCAAAAAGAGTACTTTCACGCGTCATTTTTTTATCTAGGAACTTCTCTAGATCACGAGCTTTCTGTGTTTGAGGACCTATCCAAGAGTTTTTCATCATTGCTATATTTTCATCAATAGCATTTTTCTTGTTGATGAAGTATTGTTGGTCTTCTTTGTTTAAAAGCCCTAGTTCACAAGCTTTATCAGAAAGGCGTAAATCAGCATTATCTTCACGCAGAATCAGTCTATATTCTGCGCGAGAGGTAAACATTCTATATGGTTCTTTTGTACCTTTAGTAATCAGATCATCAATTAACACTCCGATATAACTGTCGGCACGAGTTGGGTACCATGATTTGTCAGTATCTAAGCTAATAGCAGCGTTAATACCAGCTACTAAACCTTGAGCACCAGCTTCTTCATAACCAGTAGTACCATTAATTTGACCGGCAAAATAAAGGTTTTTAATATGCTTTGTTTCTAATGTTGGTTTTAGATCTCTTGGATCAAAGAAATCATATTCAATCGCATAACCTGGGCGCATTATAAAAGCTTTTTCAAAACCTTTAATTGAGCAAATATAATTACATTGAACCTCAAAAGGTAGGCTAGTTGATAAACCATTTGGATATAGCTCGATACTATTTAAACCCTCTGGCTCAACGAAAATTTGATGTCTTTCTTTATCTGCAAATCTAACCACTTTGTCCTCAATAGAAGGGCAATAGCGTGGGCCAATACCCTCTATCAAACCACTGTACATAGCTGATTTATCAAGGTTATCAGTAATAATTTTATGTGTCTTAGAATTAGTATAAGTGATGTAGCAAGGTATTTGTTGCGGATGCTCTATCTTACCTTTTGAGAAAAATGAGAAGTAAGGAGTAGGGCTATCACCATGCTGTACTTCCATAACATTAAAATCTACTGAGCGTCTATCTATACGCGGAGGCGTACCAGTTTTAAGTCTATCTACTCTAAATGGTAACGATCTAAGGCGTGCAGCTAGCGCATTTGATGGCTGATCACCTGCTCTGCCACCAGCATTAGAGACTTTACCAATATGTATCTTGCCGCCTAAAAATGTCCCAACAGTAAGTACTATCTTTTTAGCTCTAAATGTAATACCTGACTTTGTAACAGCACCATAAACAGTATTATTTTCAACAACCAAATCATCAACAGAGTCTTGAAAAATATCAAGGTTTTGTTGATCGTTGATAAGAGAATTTATAGCTTTTTTGTACAATACTCTATCTGCTTGTGCTCTTGTAGCACGTACAGCAGGGCCTTTACGTGAGTTGAGTATTCTGAATTGGATACCAGCCATGTCAATAGCTTTTGCCATAATACCACCCATAGCGTCTATTTCCTTGACTAGATGCCCTTTACCTATGCCTCCGATAGCTGGATTACATGACATTTGTCCAATAGTGTCAATATTATGAGTTAGTAGTAGTGTCTTTGCGCCGATACGCGCCGCAGCTGAGGCGGCTTCAACACCTGCATGACCTCCACCGACAACTATAACATCATAAGTATAATCATAAATCATAATAAGAAAACTGTAATATGTAATTTTTAGCATATAAATTTTACTACATTTTATCGTAAAAAATAACTACTGAAATGATATTAATTACCTAAGTTTTACAATATAATTTAGCTATGATTTAAATATCTTGAAGTTGGTTTTTTGTGCTTAGTTTTAGCGAAGTTTATTCGAAATACATCGATCAAGATCCAATGAAAATTTTTCAAGATGGTGCTGTAAAATGCGCTATTATACTTTTTTCTTTTTTAGCGATAACTTCATTTTTTAATATCGATAAAAATTTGATAATTATGTCTATTTTATTTATTGCTAATTTAAGTGGGAGTATTTTACTTGGAAGTATACAATCTAAGCATATAGCCTTTGCGATGTATTTAATTTCAGCAATATTTGTTATTAATCTTTCACCGTATGTTCATAATATTTTTGAAAAAGATTTTATACTAATTGTAATTGTGGTTTTTATAGCGTTTTGGGTTAGAAGATTTGGCGAGGCCTTTACAATATTTCCGATAATGGTATTAGTACTGACCTGTATATGTTTTATTAGATTTCCATTAGCACAATATAACCATCTAAGTTTTACATTTACTGCGATACTTATAGGCTTAGCTTTTTATATTTTGATTATCAGAAACTACAAGATTATGAAGTCTGAAGATATCGAAAAAATAGTTCGTGAGTTTATGCGTCTATACATAAGAAATTATCTAAATACTTTTGATAAAGCAAAGAGTGGAAAATTTACACAAACAGATATAGTAAGTGTGAGTAATTTAAAGTATCAAAATATAAATTCATTAAAAAATCATGGTTTAATGTTTTTACGCAAGAGTACTCAAGATGGCTGGAGATACTTAACTCATAATTTGATAGTCTTTAATAGATTAACCTCAAAGTTTATATTAAGTTATAAAAGACTGAGCTCAAATTATGTGCTTTTAGGATTTGAAGATAATCATGAGATTAAAGAGCTTCTTATTGCTACTAGATGATATGTTTATTAGTTTAGAGAATATTAAAGAGGCATATTATGATCTTTTTTAAAGATAGAGCTATAGATAAACTATCCGATACGACACTGCTAGCTTACAGGGTCTTGATCGCCTCGACATTAGGGTTAGTTATTTGTTACTCTATTTTTAGTTATAGTGGTGATAGTGAATTTAGAGATAGAATATATTGGGTTGTTATAGCAGTAGTTAGTGTTGCAGCTAGTACCAGCACAAGTGTTGTATATACTCGAGCAAAGGCGATTATAATATTCTCGCTCTTAGGCACATCAACAGGCTCGTTAATATTGATGTTAGTACAAAAGAATATACCTAATAATTTCACTATAGTAGCAATATTATGTGGTATTGCTTTGGCGCTATATATTTATACATTGTTTCTTAATTATGCGACTAGTGTTTTCTTTATTCATATTTATTTGGTGATGTTTTTTGGCTTATTTATTGGTTGGGATAAAGAGCTCTTTCTGGTACGGATTACTTGTGTAGCTATTGGTGCTGTTTGTATTGTTTTGATTACTTTTTTAACTCGAGGGCAGAAATATAGAATCCTCTTTAATAAGGAGATGTATAGCTTATATGGTGAGCTGAAAAAGCTTGTAGATGATGTTGATAAAAGTGTCAAAAATCGTAAGCTTATTTCACTAATTGAACAAACTATTAAGCTTAACGAAACACTTGTAAATGCCAAATATGAGTTTCCAACGACAAAAAAATATTATGAATACAAAAAGATAATTGTCTTGATTGATGAGTTGCTAATTAATCTAAAAACTTACAGAACATTATTTATTCAACAAAAAAAACATAAAGATGATCTATATAAACAGTTAGTTGACCATACTAAGCAGCAAGTCAGAAGAAATTTTAAAAAAATAACAATTCGCTATGACAAGATGCTTTATCAATATTATTATAGTAAGTAAATTTTTCAAAGCTAATTATTTTTTGTTTGAAAGCATTTCTAGATATATTTGGTTAAAATGTTGTTTTAGGTATTTTATCAATGAGCTTATTCTTTTAAGTTGGTATTTCACTGGTAGCGAAATAATAGATAATTGGGTAGTTTCGGCATAATCTGGTAAGACTTCGATTAAATTTCCATTTTTGATATCAGACTCTACATAAACATCTACAAGCCGAGTAATTCCTAACCCTGCTAATGCAGCTTGCTTCATAACTCTACCACTGGTGATATGAATACTATTATTATGAATATGAAGAGTATATTTATCTTCAGTTGAAACTAATGACCATTGTTTAACACTACCATAAATTAGTGGTAGGTTTTCGAGTTGTCTGGGATTAGTTATTTGTCCATGCTTTTGAATAAAATCACTACTAGCAACATATTTGGTAGCAACAGTGCGTAAAGATGAAACTATAAGATTAGAATCTGCAAGGTTACCCATGCGTATTACTAAGTCATAATCACTATCTAAAAGATTGACTTTATGACTTGAGAAATCTAAATGAATGTTAACTTTAGGGTTTTGTTGTTGAAAGCGTAGCAGGATTGGAGCGACTACTTCTTCACCTAGTATTCCACCGACGCTATTTACTTTTATAATTCCACTAAGCTGATTACTTACTTGGCTAGTAAGTTCGGTAGCGACATCTAAATCTTGGAGAGCTTTTTTGCAATTTTGATAATACTCTTGTCCTATCTCTGTTAGTCTGACATGTCTAGTACTTCTATATAATAGCTGTACTTTCAAATGGTTTTCAAGGTTTTTGATATTTTGGCTAAGGTTAGATTTTGCAATGCCGAGTATGTCTGCAGCCTTAGTAAAGCTTTGTTGTTCTGCTACATGGATAAATGAGTAGATACCACGCCAATAGATATTGTTCACTATTATATAACAATGTTTTATAATTATTAGTATTTATCAGTCTAATAGTATTCTCTACAATTTACAATCAATAAAACACATTAAAGTAAAAACAAAGGAGATACAAAATGCCTAAATCATTAGTGGTAATCACAGGAGCAAGTTCAGGGATTGGTGCAGCAATTGCAAAACGTTTTTCTGAAGCTGGGCATTCACTGTTGCTAATTGGTAGAAGAGTAGAAAAAATACAAGAATTAAATCTACCAAATACGATGTTGCGTAAAGTTGATGTAACAAATGCACAAGCACTAAAAACCGCAATAAAACAAGCTGAAGCTCAATATGGACCTGTAGATTGTATAGTAAATAATGCAGGTCTAATGCTACTTGGCCAAATTGATACGCAAGATCCAACTGAGTGGCAAAAAATGTATGATGTAAACGTATTAGCTTTGCTCAATGGTATGCAGGCAGTACTAGCTGATATGAGATCTAGGAAAACAGGAACAATTATCAATATAAGTTCAATTGCTGGTAAAAAATCATTCCCAAATCATGCAGCGTATGTTGGGACAAAATTTGCAGTTTCTTCGATAAGTGAGAATGTACGTGAAGAGGTCGCAGATGATAATGTGAGAGTCATGACAATTTGCCCAGGTGCAGTTGAAACTGAGCTTCTAAGTCATACTACTTCTGAAAAAATAAAAGAAGATTACCAAAGCTGGAAAAAATCTATGGGTGGGGTACTAGTTGCAGATGATATTGCACGTGCTGCGATATTTATGTATAGCCAACCGCAAAATATAAATATTCGTGAGGTTGTAATTGCAGCAACTAGACAGCCTGCATAGTTATAATAATGGTTTCGCTGCTTACTAAGTAAGCTATAGCGACATACTTTTTTCATTGCATAAAAAGTATGAAAAAATGCTAGTACCTACTATCGTCTTATTGTAATTCAAAGGCATCTTCAAAACTCGTCAATTATAAAAATTGACTTAAACGCAGTCAAAGCTGTTTAATAATTGGTTTAACAATAGCTAGTTGCAACGGTGCATTTCAAGGATATTCTATAATTAGTTGTATTATTCTAAATTATTAATCAACTTAAAGGTATGTTAAAATTATAAACTAATAATTTAAATAAAAAATCGTATTTTAGATGTTTAGTAATCAGACTTTGTTATTTTATGATTTAGAGACTAGTGGTATAAATAATTCTTTTGATCAAGTTTTACAGTTTGCTGCGATTAGAACAGATTTAGACTTTAATGAGATTGAGAGATTTAATTTTTTTGTAAAATTAAATCCTGATACAACGCCATCACCTACGGCAACAATCACTCATCATATTTCTATTGCTCAAGCAAATACTGGTATAGCAGAATATCAAGCAATTCGGAAAATTCATAAAATTATCAATACACCAGCAACTATAAGTATTGGTTATAATACTCTTGGTTTTGATGATGAATTTTTGAGATTTGCATTTTATAAAAATATGCTACCACCATACAATCATCAATTTAAAAATGGTTGCTTTAGAGCTGATTTGTTTCCGATAGTTACATGTTATTATTTATTCTGTAATCAAGTACTAAATTGGCCTAAGATTGTTGATGAAGATGGACAAGAAAAAACTTCTTTGAAACTGGAAAATTTAAACGAGGTAAATAATCTTTATAGTGGAGGTAGAGCGCATGATGCTATTACAGATGTGATTGTCACTGTAGAATTAGCTAAAAAGCTAAGAGTTGCAAATCCAAAGATGTGGCAATTTTTGTTAGCAAAATTTAATAAGCAAAATGATGAAAATACCTTAGCACAACTCGATGTTGGTCTAGAAGTTGGTAATTGTAAATATAAACAAGCTATAGCTATAAGTGGTATATTTGGCTCGAAGAATAATTTTATGTCGGCAGTATTGGACTTAGGGCAACATCGACACTATAAAAATCAAGAAATATTTTTACGGTTAGATAGCTATCTTTTTAGTGAGATTATAGAAGAATTTGGTAGTTTAGAAGCAGAGCACTGGCGACTAACTTTAAACAAAAAGTGGGGCGATATCCCGTTAATATTACCAGCAAAAACTCGTTTTGTTGGTAAGCTAGCTCAACAAAGGTTAGCTTTAATAAAAGCTAATAAAGAATTTATCAAATTTAATTCTGAAACTTTTACTAATTTTGTCGAATATGTTTTAGAATATAAATATCCAGAAATTGAAAATATTGATATTGATGCAAGTATTTATCAAAGTGATTTTATGAGTATAGCTGATGAGAAAGTCTGTGTTAAATTTCATCGCTTACCTATCGCGCAAAAGGCACAAATGCTTAACCAATTACCAAAATCTTATTATGACAGAGCTATGCGTATAATTGGTAGATTAGATTTCTCAAAATTACCAGCAAAAGCACAAATGGAATTTCAAGGTTATTTAAACAAAATTGTCAGCCTCGATACAGATGAGCTTTTGATTGACCATAAAGGTAAAACTCGTAAAACTTTAGAAGCTATTTATCAGGAAATAGAAGATTTAAGGGCAAATCATGAGCTAACTGAAGAGCAACAAGCATTGTTATATGAGTTAGAGGATTATCTTTTTTAGCTTAACTTGTAGTAGCTCACATTTTCTGACAAACTATTTTCTTAATTTATATTCAGATACTCCGATCGGTTTAGTTACACCTTTTAATGCATATTCTGCAACTGCATTATCCTTTGTTTTACATAGAATTAGCCCTATTGATGGATTATCATCAGGTTGTTTTATAGATTCATCTACAGCTGATAAACAAAAATTTATTTTATCAGCATGTTCAGACTCAAACTTTTTATCTTTCAATTGAATAACAACAAAACATTTTAGCTTGTAGTTATAAAATATTAAATCTATATAAAAATCTTGTTTTCCAATTTCTAGATGTTGTCGGCGACCTACAAAAGCAAATCCTGGCCCAAGCTCAGCTAAGAATTTTTCTATATTTAAGCATAATGCTTTTTCTAATTCTTCCTCTTGAGCTCCATCTTCAATATCCAGAAAATCAAATGTATAGGAGTTTTTCAATGCTTGAATTGCAAGCTCAGATTGTGAAGCTGATAGTTTCGATTCAAAATTGTTTATAGCCATTCTGTCTTTTAACTTGATAATTTCTTTTCTATATAATTCTAAGCTATCACGAATAGCTTGAATACCATCTTGATTAATCACATAATTTTCTAGAAAAAGTTTATCTTTTGTAATTTTATAGTTTTCCATTTCTTTTATAAATCTATCAAAATCTTCTTCAATTAAAAGCACATGTACAGTTACTATTTTTCTTATACCCGAATTAATTTTATCTATAAAAAATCCTTTTTGAATATCCTCATTAACTAAAAGTTCAGAAATAACTATTGAATTATCTTTAGAAGTATGGCTAGTGAACATTTCTTTTAATACAACGTCGTTCTCAGGGTCAGGCCAATGCAAAACAGTATCCTCAAACGAAGCATTTTTATTTATCAATACCACCATATCTCTATAATCACCTATTAAATTATTTCCTTTTGGGTCCCTAAGGTTAAACTTACCTTTTAATACTTTCTTATTTGACTCACCAACCCCAGTTTTAGTTTTAATACCATTAGAAATTAGTGGATGATATTTTACTGTGACATTATCATCTTGTTTATTTTGTAGTTTTAAATTCGTTTTCTGCTGAACTACGAAATATAAACTAGTATCACCTACCCTTGTATGCAGCGATAATGCAGGACATTTTAAATCACCAAGCATTGTATTATATGTCAAAATTAAAGGAACATTTGCAGTAAAGACATTTTGAAGATCTCGTGCTGTTCCTCCCAACCCTTCAACTTTTTTTATCCAAGATCCTTTTTGAGGGCAACTAATATTATCTGAAATATAATACCTAGATTTACACAAATTTTGCTCTTGAGTGTTATCAGGCAATTTAATATTAAACTTTAGTTCATCATTAGCAAAAACAACCCCAGTAATTAGTGTGACTCCTAATAATAATTTTTTCATTTATTTAAACTTCCCTTTTTTTATTTAAAATAAAATTATATTACCTGTTATTTAAATTGAAATACTTTTTAATGTATATTTCATAAATTAGGTGTAGATTATAATATCTTATAACTATTAGCAACTTAATCAGTGGACTTAACGGGGTCATTCTCAGTAAAAGTAATATTTTTAAGCAGGGCATTTGCATTTAAAATTTCCGCTAATTTTTATAGATATTTATTGCCCCAGCCAGCTTTCATTCTTTTGGTTTCAATACCTACTTTAGAGGATTTTTCTTTTTTGAGTAAATTAAGAGCTATTTGCCTTATAACACTGAGGTTTGTAGCACTATTTTCTACTCTAATCTTCAACAAAGCTAACATCTAAAGACCAGTGGAGTTTATTTTCTATCGACCAATGAGATCTAATAGCTTTGGCTATTTTTTCGATTTCATCTGTATGGATAGAAGAAATAATAATGCAATTGTCTTGAGATTTTAACAAATATTATTAACTATAGCGTAAGTTTTGATTAAAATTATGAATAGCTTTCTGTGAAATGCAAAAACCATATTTAAAAAACTTATAAATAAAAATTTTAAATTCATTAAAATTATATTTCGCAAGAGGTCTAATGTAAAAAAATTCAATTAGTAATGGAGTAAATAAATGGATGTAAATAACAAAATTGATAGCATTAAAAAGTGTGCCTTAGAAGAGCAATGGCCTTTTCCTAAAACATTTGATGCTTTAAAAGATGCTGGTGTCAAAAATTACTCTGTATCTTGGACAAATGGTTATAAATCTGGATTTACATTGAAATCAGGCGACATTATTATGGAGGAAACTCCTACATGGTTTAAAGAACTAGAGGTCAACCTTATATACTCTGAACTTAATGCCAAACATGCTTTAAAAATTCATCAAGAAGGTAAAACAAGTTATCCGGAGTGGGTGTATGAAATGGCTAAAGCGGGAGTAGGAAATTATATAGTTAATATGGAAGATAGAACAGTAATATATTATAACCTTGATAATAGTAAATCATTTGTCGAGAAAGTTCCTACCATATACTAAGGGATAACTGTTAACCAGGTTTGACAAATAATGGCTGTCCGTCTTTTCTGTTTATATGTCTATTGCTTATAGTTTATTGTTTATTGTTATTTGTTTATTTGCTACAGTGTATAAAATTGCCTAATACCTAAAATTTTTAGTTATTTTGGAGAAAAATACAGTTATACACTTTATGCAAGTCATTTTATTTTGTTAAATTTTGCTTTTGGTTTATTATCTCCTTACTTTAAGAAGATTTGCTATATGGAATTTTACTGTTTTGTTTTTAGTTTTATTCTTAATAGCAATTTATAGCTTTTTATTTAAGCAAAAATTTTAGAAAATAGAGACCTCTAGATAAAATTTTAGAGTGTATAAATAATTTGGGAAATATGTCAGAAAATAAATTTAATCTAGTAACAAGATATGCTCCAGCAGGTGACCAGCCTAAAGCAATAGAATCTTTGGTGACAGGTGTGAATAATGGCTTACAACATCAAGTTTTACTTGGGGTAACAGGATCTGGTAAAACTTATACCATGGCAAATGTTATCCAACAAACACAAAAGCCATGCTTGATACTTGCACATAATAAAACCTTAGCAGCACAGCTATATTCTGAATTTAAGCAGTATTTTCCTGATAATGCCGTTGAGTATTTTGTCTCATACTATGACTACTATCAGCCAGAAGCTTATGTAGCAGCATCGGATACTTATATAGAAAAAGATTCATCAGTAAATGAGCATATTGAGCAGATGCGTTTGTCTGCAACCAAAGCGATACTTGAGCGCAATGATGTGATAATTGTAGCAACAGTTTCAGCAATTTATGGTCTAGGTGACCCTGAGCAATATATGCAAATGCTGTTACATCTCAAAGTTGGTGAAGATTTAGGACTTAAGAAAGCACAAGCCAAACTTGTTGAAATGCAATATTCGCGTAATGATATGGATTTTAGTCGCGGAATTTTTCGAGTGCGCGGAGAGGTTTTAGATATCTTCCCAGCAGACTCTGAGAAAGATGCTATTCGGGTAGAGTTTTTTGATGATGAGATAGAAGCAATAAGCGTAATTGATTCGCTAACTTCTAGGAAGGTTAAATCACTTCATAGAGCTACAATTTTTCCAAGCACTCACTATGTCGCTTCAAAAGAGCGTAAAGAAATAGTAATAGAAGAGATTAAAAAAGAGCTCAAAGAAAGAGTTAAGTATTTTGAAGAAGAGGGAAAACTTCTTGAAGCACAAAGGATCGAGCAACGCACAAAATATGATATTGAGATGATTCAGGAACTTGGATATTGTACAGGAATAGAGAATTATTCAAGATTGCTTTCTGGAAGAGCTTCAGGTGATCCGCCACCTACTTTGATTGATTACCTCCCAGAGAATGCTTTAGTGATAGTTGATGAATCACATGTAACACTGCCTCAGTTTGGTGGGATGTATAAGGGGGATCTCTCGCGTAAGGCTAATCTTGTAAACTATGGTTTTAGGCTCCCATCAGCGTTGGATAATCGGCCATTAAAATTTGCTGAGTTTGAGAAACTGCTACCGCAGGCGATTTATGTATCAGCAACGCCAGCAAATTATGAATTAGAAAAATCTCAAAATACAGTTGAGCAAGTGATTCGTCCAACAGGATTGTTAGATCCTGAGGTTTTTGTCCGTCCAGTGACGATACAAGTTGAAGACGCTTTGTCTGAGATTAATAATGCTATTGCTAAAGATGAGAGAGTACTAATAACTACACTCACTAAAAAAATGGCAGAAAATCTCACCGAGTATTTGTCTGAACATGGGGCTAATGTTAGATATCTGCATTCAGATATTGATACTGTCGAAAGAGTACAGATAATTCATGACCTTCGTCATGGTGTGTTTGATGTGCTTGTTGGGATTAACCTTCTTAGAGAAGGCCTTGATATGCCAGAAGTTGGCGTGTTGTTAATATTTGATGCTGATAAAGAAGGCTTCTTGCGTTCAGAGAAGTCGCTTATTCAGACTATCGGGCGTGTGGCAAGAAACCAAAATGGCCGTGCTATTTTATATGCAGATGTTGTCACAAAGTCAATGCAGAAGGCAATCGATGAGACATTGCGCCGACGTAAACTCCAAGATGAATATAACCAAAAGCATAATATAACCCCAAAAACTATTATCAAGAATATTGATAATATGCTTGATAGTTCACCAGAGATGCAAAAACGCGCTTATAAAAATAATTTGCGCTTAAAGGTTGATGATGTCGATGTTTCGGCTATACTAAGTATGACTGAAGCTTCGAAGGTCATCAAAGCTCTCGAAAAGCGTATGCGAGCTTATGCAAAAGAGCTTGAATTTGAAAAAGCTACAACTATTAGAGACAAGATAGCTGAAATAAAGCAGAGGTTTATTAACTTGTAATTTTTATTAGATTTTTTAAAAAAGAAGTATTATTAATCATGGCAATAGAAAGTAGACTAAAAAAGGATAGACTTTTTTTGCGCTTTACTTGGGCACGGTTGCGAAACTACCTGATTAGAGCCAGAAAAAGCTTATATGCCTCTATCATACTTTGTGGTTTGATAGTAGGAGTTGATTTATATTTAGGGAATGTTGAATTTGTTACTCAATCGCTAGAGATTGGTATTACTCTAGCATTTATATTATTTATATTTTTTTTCTTAATAACAAAAGATGACAATCCTGTAGATATTATTATTTCTGGTGCAGAGGGCGAGACTACTGTATTGGATGAGTTAAAAAAACTTGATAATAACTTTGTGTTATTTAATAGGGTTGTTTTACCTGATGAAAAATCAACTATAGGTAATAGAGAGATTGATTTTATCGCGATATCACGTAAAGGCATATATATTATCGAAGTTAAAAATAACCGTGGCTATATTGAGGTTGAAAATATGGCTGAGCGATGGAATGTATCTAAAACCTCACAGAATAACAAGATCTATGCCAAGACAATTAAAAACCCTATCAGACAGACTTTTGCGCAGAAAAAAGTCTTACAGACATTCTTATACAAACAAAAGATTTATATAAAAGGTGTACCTGTAGTTACGATAGTTATCTTTGCGAATGAAGATGCGCAACTAAGTGAAAACTTTATTGCTGATGATGCTAATCAAGCAGTTCTTTCTTTAGAAAATTTGATACCTTTTATCAAAGCAAAAGAAGAATATCTAGAGAAGATGCCTACTCGTTCACGCCGAAAAATTATTAGAAAACTTGAGAAAAAATAATGCTTGATAATAGACCTATAGGTGTTTTCGATTCAGGTATTGGCGGTTTGACTGTCGTTAAAAACCTTATGAGCATATTACCAAATGAAGATATTATATATTTTGGTGATATAGCTAGAATACCATACGGGACGAAATCACGAGCTACAATCCAAAAATTTGCAGCTCAAACGGCGAAGTTTTTGATTGAGCAAGAAGTCAAAGCAATTATTATCGCCTGTAATACAATTTCAGCTATTGCTAAGGATATTGTCCAAGAGATTGCTAAAGCTATACCTGTAATAGACGTAATAACTGCTGGGGTAAGCTTGGTAGATAATCTAAATGCAGTTGGTGTAATTGCCACACCAGCAACTATTAATAGTAACGCTTATGCTTTACAGATTCACAAAAAGTACCCTAATATTGAGGTATATAGTAATCCATGTGGTCTATTTGTCTCAATGATAGAGGAAGGCTTTGTTAATGGTCAGATAGTAGAGCTAGTAGCTAAAGAGTATCTTGATTATTTTAGCGATAAGGATATTCAAGCTTTAATTTTAGGTTGTACGCATTATCCAATTATCAAAGAAAGTATTGCAAAAATTTTAGATGTAAAACTTATAGATCCGTCATTACAAGCTAGTAAAATGCTTTATTCGTTACTCTTTGAGAATAAGCTTTTAAATAGAGCTAACTCTAATCCACAATATAGATTTTATGTAACTGATATTCCCTTGAAATTTAGATCAGTTGGTGAAATGTTTCTTCAAACACAAATGCAACACCTTGAGATAGTTAGTTTAGATAGCTATTAAAAAATATAATTCTTTTGTAAATATTTCTTCTAAACAAAAATAAAACCCTGTATGATTTGCTAAATGTTAATTAACAACATCAGTTATAGATATGTACGATAAAGATAGTAGAAATGTAATATTACTTGCCGGAATTGGTGCAATCCTTGAGTTTTATGACTTTGTTTTATATATGATTTTTTCTAAAGAAATTTCAGCAACATTTTTTGCACAAATTACTAACCCAACAATCAAAGCTTTTTTAACAGTTCTGATATTTTCAATAGCTTATCTTGTTAGGCCATTTGCAGGAACTATTCTTGGTATTATTGGTGATTTGATAGGGCGTAGGCGACTTTTGTTATTTACAATACTACTTATGGGTGGTTGTTCTTTATGTATGGGATTAATGCCTAGCTATGCTCAATGGGGATTGTTTGCCAGCTTTACATTTGTGGTTTTGCGTATAATGCAAGGGATAGCTTTAGGTGGTGAATTACCGGGTGCGTATGTGATAGTTTATGAATCTGTCAAAGGTAAAATAGGTTTTGCTACAGCAATTTTATTTACATTTGTAACAGGAGGATTTCTATTTTCTGATTTTGTTGGTTTTATCCTTGAGTATATTTTTGGTGATTTTGCTTGGCGAGCTGGTTTTATCATTGGTGGGCTTTTAGGTTTTGTTGGCTATTATGTGCGTAGAAACCTTCATGAAACTCCAGAATTTGAGAATATTGATAAGCAAAAAAGAAATTCTTTTGGTTCTTTAGTGTCAACTTACGGAGCAAACTTATTTGCAGGAATTTGTATGGCTATTATAGTAGCGTTTGGCGGGGTAATGCTTACTCTTTATATTCATAAGTTTGTTGAAGATATTTTACCTGGTTATAACTCTGGACAAATCTCTTTAATTCTAATGCCAAGTGTTTTAACACTTACTTGTTTTACTTTTATATTTGGCTTTATATCGGATAAGGTTGGTATTGCAAAAATGTTTACCCTAGGAGCAGGACTTATTGTAGTTTGTGCTTTACCAGTATTTTACTTGATGAGTAGTATTGGCAGTGTCTCTTCTATAATTATTACTTCAATTGTAATTATGTTTTGCTATGCATTAGTTGCCGCTACATTTATATTTTTACTTTGTGATCTTTTTCCTACAGATGTTAGATTATCAGGTGTAGGACTTAGCTATAATCTTGCTTTTGCAATAGTTGGTGGGGTTGCTCCTTTGGCTAGTACAACAATTATAACAATGACAGCTTATAATTTCTTAGGTCCTGCTTTTGTTGGTATAATTTGTGGTGTGGTCGGTTTGTCAGGAATGTTTATCTATCTTAGAAAAGGTGGTTATCATAGAACTAATAAAGAGATGGTAGTTAAGCTTTAAGTCAAAATTAAATTGGAGTAGAATACTTTAATTTTTGATAAGGATTAGTAAAACTTAACATATGGCATCAAACAAAATTATGATATAGTTTCTGAGGCTAAATGTTTAAATGAGGTGGTAAGGAATGTTATATATCTTAGCCTAACAGGTCCACTACATTATTCCTTTTTAAGCTCATAAAAAATTACACACAAGCGATGAGCCTAAACTTAGAAGTTAATTACTATTTTTTAAAAACAGGAATGCAATGGCTTTATATGCCAGATATCTACGGATGTGACAGAGCTATTCATAATAGTTATAAAGATTAGGCAGATAAAGGTATCTGGAATGATCTTATGACTTATGTCTTAGATACTGACTTACAATCCTGAACTCGTTTCAGGATCTCAATAAAATCAATACTTATAGTGAGATGCTGAAATAAATTCAGCATGACATTTTTATATGTAGTTAGCTATACAGAAATAACTGTAATATTGACTGGCACGTATATCACGTATATAAAGAAAGACATTTTAGAAAAGTTTTTTCTAGGTTTGATAAAATGTGCGCTGCTTTTCTAAAATTTATTTCTCTAGCTAGCACTTTTATTTGACTTGGATGATTTTTTGTTTCTTTTTTTTTGAATATCTTGTGTTTATTTTTTTATTTACCAAAATTTATATTCGTACACTGCATAATAAAATTATAAAATATATTAAAATAAAGCTACAGATTAGAATAATGAAAGGAATAATAACTTTTACTTTATTTATATTTTTTTCTTTTATCTTTGCTTATGGAGATGGCACAAGCATAATAATTCAAGAAGGCCCAGATTATAATAACTACAACACACATACAAATAAAGATGAAAGCTTTCACGACGTCTTATCATGTTCGTTATGTGAAAGTAAAACAATTGACGCATTAGATCTAAATTACAGTAGAATTATTTTTCATGAGCCTTTTAAATCAAATAATAGTGAAATTATGGATTTGAGTGGGATATATTATACAGATGACATATTATGTTGTTCAACTGATAAAAATGAAACGGATGATATAATAAGTCTAATAGATAAATTCCATCTAAAAGCACAACAATCAGGTGATTATAGTCAAATATTAGATGAACTATCTATACTTTCAAACGAGAATGACCAAAAAGAACTAAAAATAAAATTAACTATAAATAATCCACCAGTATATATTGATTCAGAAATAAAAACAAAAATTGATAATTTAAAAAAGATGGTAGAGGAAAGAGATTTGCTAGTAGAAATACTCAAAGATTCACCAGAACAATTAGTAAAAAAGAATGAGTTAGATGAACAGTTGATAGAAATTGGAAGTAGTTTGCTAAAAATATTCAAAAGAGTAAGTGTGTTTGAGACAGTACTAGATAAATATAATTCGGTAGAAGCCTTAGAGATAAGAAATAAGTTAGAAACAGAATTGATGGAAATATTAAATAGTTTTAAAAATAAGCTAGAAGAAAAAAATGTTTTAGAAGAAAAACTAGTAAACGAAAAAGAAAGTTCTGAAAAAATACTGAAAGAAAGGGACATTATTGAAATAAAAATGATGGAAATATTAAATAATTTTGAAAGAGACTTACATGAAATGATGGCTTTACAAATGGTACTGGATAATGAAAGAGTGCAGTTAATGGCAATATGGATTAACGAAAATAATCACCTAACACAACAGCTTGATGATTTGAAAAATAAACGCGAAAGTGAGATAGCTCAAAAAATAAAAAATTTATTAGAAATAATTAAAGAAAGAAAAAAACTAACCAAATCAGCAAAAATAAAAAATAATTCAATAGAAAAAAATTCAAGCTTGGGAAACACTGATAGTTATGAAATAATTTTAACCGGTGATAATCAGTAATTGTATATAAACTCAGCTGATCTCTTTGAATTAAAGTTGATGAAATGCTACATTTCATCAACTCAAAAAAACAAAAAAACAAATGTTGACTTATCAAAGCATATGATAGAAGAACAAGCAAGACTATCGCTTGGGGTACAGGCAATCGTGATACTGCTACTTTCAGAAGCCTTTATAAAAGGTACAGCATTTAAAGAATTGATTGTTTTATACTCATGACTGGGATGCTTTTGCAAAAGTATTACCAAATAAAAGGCATATCATTGGTAAATCTGATACTGTTGCTATTGAGAGAGATAATAGTGACACTAGGCATAATTTAGCAAGAATGACTACAAGAACAAAGGTAGTATCTAGAAGTGAGAGACTGATTAAAAAACATTAAAGCTTTGGGTGAACTTGAGAGAGCAAAATATATTTGATAAATTTCAAGAAATGGCTTTATCTATCTTTTAGATTACACTCTCGAAAATTCTAGGTTTTTTTGCAATTATCATTATCTTATAAAAACGCAATCATAATATTTTTAAATACTATAACTAAATAGTTGTTGTGCTATAATTTTTTGTGAAAGTATTTTTATTTCAAGGTGTTTTTATGTCGCGTAATAGTGTTTTTAATGGCTATGTTCCTTATGCAAATGTTTATGATGAAATCTTCACAGCTGATGGCAAAGTACGAGAGGATGTTCGCCAAGCTATCAAAGCTATAGATGAATTAAATTTAGAAACATTGTATGAGAAACAGAAGTTTGTCGATGCCTCATTTCTAAAAAGTGGTATTACATTTACAGTTTATAGTGATAGCCAGGGTACTGAGAAGATATTTCCTTTTGATTTAATTCCAAGAATTATTTCAGAAGATGAATGGCATAAATTAGAAAGAGGCTTGAAACAAAGATTGAAAGCATTAAATGCTTTTTTAAATGACATTTATGCTGAGCAAAAAATACTCCAAGATGGCATAATCCCTAAAGAGCTTATAGAGTCATCAGAAGAATATCTACCGCAAATGAGATGGATAAAGCCACCACATGGGGTATATTGTCATATTGCTGGACTTGACCTTATTAAAGATGAAAGTGGTTTTATGGTGTTAGAAGATAATGTCAGGACACCTTCCGGAGTTTCGTATGTATTAGAGAATCGTAATTCTTTAATGAAAGTGATTCCTGAAGCATTTACTAATACAAATATTAAAAAAGTAGTAGATTATTCTACGGAATTAAGAAAGGCCTTGTCAAGTATTTCTCCAACAGTTGATGGTAAAAAAGGTCTAAGTGTAGTCTTAACACCAGGTCAGTATAATTCAGCATATTTTGAACATAGTTATTTAGCGCGTAAGATGGGCTGTGAATTAGTCCAAGGTTCAGATTTGTTTGTACATAACAAACATGTTTATCTAAAAACTACAAAAGGTCCTAAGCTTGTTACTGTGGTTTATAGAAGAATAGATGATAAGTTCTTAGATCCACAATTTTTTAACCCAGAGAGTATGCTCGGTGTTTCAGGTATTATCCAAGCATACAAAGCTGGTAATGTGGTTCTAGCAAATGCAGTAGGTAACGGTATCGCAGATGATAAAGCGATCTATCCATATGTTCACAAGATGATAGAATATTATCTCAATGAAAAACCAATATTAGCTCAGGTAAAAACCTATTTCTGCAGTGAAGAAAATGATAGAAATTATGTGCTAAATAATCTTGATAAATTAGTTGTTAAAGAGGCAAATGGTTCAGGTGGTTATGGGATGTTGATCGGGCCACAAGCCAGTGCAGATGAAATACAGGAGTTTGCAGCTAAAATAAAAGCTAAACCAAGAGCGTATATTGCACAACCATTGGTGGAGCTATCAACAAGCCCTACATTTGTAGATGGTAGGATAGTACCTAGAAGAGTAGATTTAAGAGCATTCTTAGTTACTGGTAAAAATACTTGGATACTGCCAGGAGGTCTTGCAAGAGTAGCATTGAAAGATGGTTCATATGTTGTTAACTCTAGTCAAGGTGGTGGTTCAAAAGACACTTGGGTTTTAGGGAGAGAAAAATAATGATATCTCGTACAGCAGAAAATTGTTTTTGGCTAAGTAGAAATATAGAAAGAGTGCAAATGCTGACAAATGCTATTGACGTGGCATATAATGTTGAGCTTGAAATATACGGTAATGCCGAAGATATTTGGTATCCATTAATCGTGGTATTAGGCTGTGAAGAGGCATTTATCAAAAAATATGGCTACAATGCAAAATCTAACGCTAGAAAGATTCAAGAATTTTTAATCTGGGATAGAGAAAATCTATCATCAATTTATTCATCACTGTCATCAGCTCGTGAAAATGCAAGGATAATTAGAGATCTAATTGCTGCAGATATGTGGGAAGAGATAAATGAACTATGGCTATGGATAAATGCAGCTGAAACACATAGGTTCTCGATTACCAACTTAGACGCTTTTTGTAAAAAAATTATTAAATTTTGTTTTCTATGGATTGGTTTTTATCACAATTTTATCTTGAGAAATGATACCTATAATTTTATGAAACTAGGTATGCTGATTGAGAGAGTTGACTTTACACTTAGATTAGGAGATATTCATCATCATAGGCATATTAATCTTACTACGAATAGAGAAAGTATGGATGAATCTCAATATTGGCAAGAAATGTTGTTAGACACGATGTCAAAAGATGCTTTTATGCGAAAAGCTGATTTAGATGTCAATAGAAAAGATGTTGCTGATTTTTTATTAAAAGCCGATGATTATCCTAGAACAGTTGCTTTTTGCTTAAATGATTGTTTAGCGATATTAAAGAAAATGTCCTATCACTCATCAGGTATTGGGATGCAGTCTAGAGCTAAAGTAGCACAAATTATAAAATACTTACAAAATAATCCTACAGAATCATTGTTAGAAAATAATCATCAAGTTATAACCTATATCATAGGCTCATTAGCTGAGCTTACAACACTTATTTCAAAAGAGTTCTTTATTTCTGATGTTAATTTCTACATAGCAATGTTAGAAAAACATAATTAAAAAAGGGAATTTTCTAAATGTTTAGTAACATCTTAGCAATATCTTCAGATTGTCCAATTTCTCCACAAGTTGGTTTAATCAATGATAATGTAACTTCTGATACCATTCGAGACTTTATGTGGGGTATTGGTTGGTATCATTCAGAACATAATGCCGCAACAATCTTAAAAGAAAGTCATGTTGAAAGTGTAGATGTGTTAAGATCTTTGTTTAAAGATAATTCAAATTTTATTTCAAGTAGCTTCATCGGTCATATTTATAGTCATAGTTTATTTGATAAAACAAATCTAAACTTACAACCATTTGTAAAGCCGTATGCTGGCAAAGAGTGGACTTTGGTCCATAATGGTGATTTAAATCATGGCTATGAAAATATTTTAAAACTTACAGTCACTGATTATGAGCCAGTTGGTAAAACAGACTCAGAGTATATTTTATGTTGGTTTTTATCACAACTAAGAAGAAAACAAATACGCGACTTAGATGATGATAATTTATTTATTGTTCATGAGTTGTTGAAAAAAGTTAATGAGGTAGGGCAAGCAAATTTAATTATCTCAAATGGTGAGATTACTATAGTTTACCAGGATATTAATGATTTTAATTCTATTTACTATTCAAGATTTTTTCCACCAATCAATTTGTGTAACCTAGTTATTGGTGATATTAAAGTCACTACAGGTTTAAACGATGATAGTCTTAGAACATATATGATATTTTCTAATATCAAGGGTAACAGTAATTCTTGGCGTCGGCTAGAAGCTGGAAAAATGGTAGTAGCTTCTCATGGTCGAGTTGTATGGAATAGTGATAAAAAAAGTAGTAATTATGGTGGTCATAAGTTTGTAGAAAAACCTTTTTCAGCACCAGTTATTAAAATGGGTGTTGAGTTTTTAGAGCGGGTTTTACATATTGTTCATGAAACTAAATATACTTATCAAAATACTGTAAACCTTAGTAAACATCTTATCAAGATGAAGCCTGTTATTGATGCTAAACAAAAGTTATTTAGTCATAGTTTAGATATTTCTGTAGCATGTGATAAGGAAGAGTATGTTGATGTGTTTGGTAATGACGTGATGTTTTTAAAAACTAGAGAACCATACACTGAATTTACAATAAAGATGGAAGCAAAAGTTGCTGTCAGTACAAACCATTATATTCGTAAAAAGTCGATAAATAATCGTGCAACAATGCCGATTACATGGATGCCGTGGCAAAGACAGATGATGACACCATACCTACTATCAGTTGAGCTGCCGCAAACACAACTTGAAGAGTTGATGGATTATGCTATTTCATTTGTCAAAAGAAATGATAGTAATGTTATGGCTATTCTTGATGATATTAACAAAACGATATTTTATGAATATAAATATGTTTCTGGTTCAACTAACTTTGCAACTACAGCATATGATGTATATGCCACAAGGCAAGGAGTTTGTCAGGATTTTTCAAACCTATTTATTTGTCTAGCGCGACTTTTAGGTATACCGGCTCGCTACCGTTCTGGCTATATATTTAATGGTGGTAATTACAGCAATACTGTTATGAGTGATGCTACACATGCTTGGGTTGAAGTTTATATTCCTTGGATTGGTTGGATCGGGTATGATCCAACTAATGGTTGTGAGGTTAATAGTGACCATGTGCGTATTGCTTGTGGGCGTCACTATATCGATGCGACACCTACTGCTGGGACTATATATCGTGGTGGCGGTAGCGAGAATTTATCTATAGATGTTAAAGTTTTTGATATAACTGGATAAAAGTAAACTTATCTGAATTGCTGGAGTTAATTAAAATCTAATTATTTTAGCTTTCTTTTTCAAAAGATGAGATAAGGCTAACATAATACTTAACCCCATTTAGCATAGCCTCATTACTTAAATCAAAAGTAGGTTCATGTACCATTGCTGTGAAGCCTCTTGTTTGATTTCTAACTCCTAAAAAGGCATAACAAGCAGGTATTTTCTTGGCAAAATAAGAAAAGTCTTCTGAGGCCATCCATGGATAGTTAGACTCGATAACATTGTTATTGCCTAAGGCCCTTTTTGCACTAGTGATTGCTCTAGCACTAGCTATAGCGTCATTTCTAGTTTCTGGGTAACCATCGATATAATTGACTTGTACTTTTGCTTGGTATGTAGCAGCTATACCATTAGCGATTTCATGTAGACGTTTTTTGGCAATTTCTTTGGCTTGGGAACTTAGGTAACGAATAGCTCCTTTTAAGCTTGCCTGTGCAGGGATTACATTAAATGCACAACCAGCTTCTATAGCTGTTACAGAGACAACTAGTGGGTCAAAGCTATTAGCGTTTCTAGATACAATTGTCTGTACTTGGTTAACAAATTGACAAGCCATGATAATTGGATCATTAGCTTTCATGGGAGTGCTAGCATGTCCTCCTGTACCGTGAAAGTTTATTTGGAATTGATCTACACCAGCTAGAGCGACAGGAGTAGATATTTGCATAGTACCTTCATCAATTGCTGGTAATACATGGATGCCATATATTTCATTAACTTCATCTAATGCACCATCTGCAATCATCGCTGGAGCACCACCTGGTAAAGCTTCTTCAGATGGTTGAAATATAAATCTAATGTTTACATTAAGTTTGTCTTTATTTGCGACAAATTGCTGAGCAGCTACGATAACCATAGCACAGTGAGCATCATGACCACACATATGTGCTTTGCCAGCAATTTTAGATTTGTATGTACAAGTATTTTGCTCGTGAATTGGCAAAGCATCCATATCTGCCCGCAGAGCAATAGTTCTCTTAGCACCAGCGACTTTTAAATCAGCTATTAAGCCTGTATTACCGATCCCTTTTTTGACTTGTAAGCCTATTTTTTCTAACTCATTAGCGATAAAATCGGCTGTATTGTATACATCAAAACCAAGCTCTGGGTATTGGTGGATATGTTGACGAATTCTTTGTAGTTCTTGTATGGCATTTAGAGATATATCAAACATTACTAAGTTTCCTTAGATAAAATATATAATATTTATATATTACATAAACTTAAAAATTAAGTATATGGTTTTTATATTTATTGGTAGTTTATCTAATTAATAATTAGATAAACACAAGAGTTGTCTATTTTTGATGGTGGCTATTAAAAATAGATAAGTGGACTTATTGACTTATAATGCTATATTTAGAATATATAGTTTTGGTAACTTAAATATTAACAAATAACATGAGGTATTTAACATGAAAAAAATAACTTTATTTATATTATTAGTAGTTATGTCAGGCTCAATATATGCAGCAGATCAGCAATTAACTAGTGGCGATCTTAATTGTTTACAACAACAGAAACACCAAGGGAAGATAATAACTTGTCTACCAACAAAAAAACCAGATAACTGCTCACCAGAAAATTACCAAAAATTAAAAACAACTGTTCAAGAGTGTAGTTTTAAAATTAGAGGTGCTTTAAGATCAGCTCTTTAGTTTTTTTAAATTGCTTTTTCAAGAATCATTTCTAAATATAATTGCTTATAACTATACTAGTATAGTATCTAAACCAGTTAATAAATCTTGTATATTAACTGATTGAATGTGAAAATTACTAGATAATATATTTAGTAGATACTACAATGCAACAATCACTAAAATTAAGTGAATTTCTTGAGCTTATAAAAAGCACTATAGAAATGAGCTTTGGCTATGAAGGTTTCTGGATAGTTGCAGAATTGTCCGAATGGCGTAAATCTGGTAAACACTATTACGGTGAGCTTATTGAGCATGAAGGTATAAGTAAATATCCTATTGCTAAAATCAGATGTAATTGTTGGGCAAATAAAGCTGATTATATTCATAACAAGTTTAGTTTAGCAACTGGAGAAAAACTTAGTTCAGATATGAAAGTCTTACTAAGAGTTACAGTAAGCTATCATATCAGTTTTGGACTTAGCTTAAATATCGTCGATATTGATCCAGCTTTTACACTTGGTGATAGACAAGCTCACAAAATAGAAATTCTTGAAAAATTAGCTAAAAAAAGAATCCTAGAAAAAAATAAGTCTCTAGCTATGCCTTATGATTTTACAAGCGTTGCTGTGATTACAAGCAAAACAGCAGCAGGAAAGGGCGATTTTTTTGAAGAAGCTGATAAACTTCAAAATTTGGGATTGTGCCAATTTGAGATTTATGAAGCAAAAATGCAAGGTGCAGAATGTGCAAAAAGTGTCTCTGAAGCTTTTGCTAAAATACAGCATAAAGCTGATAGCTATGATGCGATAGTTCTTACCCGCGGTGGTGGTTCTCAAGCTGATCTTGATTGGTTTAACAATATTGCAGTTGCTGAAAGTATTTGTAATAGTAAAATACCAGTAATGGTTGGCATAGGACATGAGCGTGATACTACAGTTTTAGATGAGATATGCACTAAAAGGTTTGATACACCATCCAAAGTCATAAATTTCATCGCAAATACAATTATAACTAATACTAAAAATGCCCAGCATAATTATGCAGCTATAGTTAAGATCACTAGTAGCTTAGTAAGACAAAATAAACTTCAACTAGATAGTTTATATCATAATTTTAAAACTAAAATTGAGCATTATTTATATCAAACTAATCAAAATATTGAGCATAATTACAAAGCTGTTAAATCTATAGCTAGAGGTTTGTTAAAATTATATGGTAAATCTATAGATATGCAATATGATAAAGTAGCTTCTAGTTCACAAAACCTTATAAAAAACTCGCAGCATAATCTTGGGGAGTCATATAATCACTCAATAAATATTGCTAAAAATGTTATAAAATATTACAACCAAGCAAGTGAATACTTATATAAACAGATATTATCGGTATCTATTGAGCCTACTTTGAGAAGAGGGTTTAGTATAACTAAAACACAAAATGGTAAGTATGTTACTAGCCAAAAGCAGGCACAACAATACCTGAATTTAGAAATAGTTTATGTAGATGGCCAAGTACAAGTAGAGGTGAAAGATAATGGCAACACAAAGTAAGAAATTCGCAAAAAACTATGAAATATTAGCGGAGATAAACGAGAAGCTACAAGAGCAGCAAGATAATCCAGCATTACTAGATGAGTTAGCACCTATGCTTGAGCAAGCTTCAAAAAGCTATCAGTTATGCAAAGAGAGAATTGCTGCAGCACAAAAGTTTATTGATGAATTTGAAAAAGATTAGCTTAATCATTACTTATTTATTATTAATCATGCTACTTTTTTGCAAATTAAATTTTAATTCTATAATATATCGAAAACTAAACTAAAATCTATCAAAAAATGCACAAGAATATATCTCCTAAAAATGTAATCTTTGCTGGTTTGGCTACTAGTGTAGAGTATTTTGATTTTGCGCTATTTGCCTATGTGACTGTTTTTATTTCAGCGGCTTTTTTTCCTGATAGTAACTCGACTGTGGCAACAATTAAAACATTTGGAATGTTTGCTGCGGGCTATCTTATGCGTCCTATCGGTGGAATATTTTTTGGTAATCTAGGCGATAAAGTAGGGCGTAAAAAAGTATTAATTATAACAGTGGCTTTAATGGCGATTTCAACAGCGATTATTGCCCTTACTCCAAATTATCAGCAAATTGGTATAGTTTCTGTATTTCTAATAATATTTGCGCGGATGATACAAGGCTTCTCAATTGGTGGTGAGTATAATGGTGTGCTAGCAATATTAAGTGAACAAGCACCAGATAACAAGCGTGGTTTAATTACAGCATTTGGGACATTTTTCTCTGGTTTTGGAGTATTTTTAGGCACAGTAATAGTATTTATATTTTCAAGCTTTTTATCAGCATCTCAAATGCATAGCTATGGTTGGCGATTGTGTTTTGTAATTGGTACAGTAATGGCTATATTAGTGCTTATTTTACAGTTTAGGCAAGATGAGTCACCAGAATATCTAAGAGCAAAACAGGATAATCTTCTTGAAGATACTCCAGTAGTTTCAGCTATTAGAGAGTATCCTTATCAAATATTTGTGGTATTTGCTTTAGCTGGTTATTTAGGTATTGTTTATTATATGGTTTCGGCATTTATTCCATCTTTATTAGAAGGCTCATTACATTACTCGACAAATGTGGCAATGCTAGTAACTATGGTTGCATCAATATGCTATTTTGCTACAGCACCTCTGTGGGGCATGGTTTCAGACAAAGTAGGGCGTAAGAAAGTCTTACTGACATCTTGTATAGGAGTTGGAATATTAATTTATCCAAGTTTATTTGTGATAAATAGTATGAATTCACCAATATTATCTTGCATAGTAATGTCATTATTAATGCTACTTATATCGGCAGCTACAGCAACATTTGTAGTAGCTATTAATGAGCTCTTTCCGACTCATCTTAGATTTAGTGGTGTTGCAACTGGCTATAATGTTAGTAATGCACTATTAGGCGGAACTGTACCATTAGTTTCAAGTATTTTGATTGTATATTTTGGTCAGATGGCACCAGCATTGTATGCTATTATAGCTTCAATAGTGATTGTAGTGATTGTTGCAAGAATGCCTGAAACTAGAGGGATTGAGTTGGAAGAGTAGCTATTAATTAGCATCTATATCAAACAAACTCTTATCCATCAAATGACTAGTTAATACATTTGAAAGAGAATTTAAAATATTACTTGGTACTTTTGGGTTTTCAAACGCTAAATCTTGGATAAGTTTTTTAACTTTTTTTCTTTTGAGATTTTCTTGTGAACCACATAGGTTACATGGAATTATTGGGAAATTCTCTTCTTTAGCAAATTCTATTAGGTCGCGTTCTTGTACTAATACCATTGGGCGAATTACAGTATTTTCACCATCTTGAGTAATAAATTTAGGTGGCATAGATTTAATTTGACCTTGATAGAGTATTGACATTAGTAGAGACTCAATCAAATCATCACGATGATGTCCCAGAATTATTTTATCCATTTTATGCTCTTTTGCATATCTATAGATATTACCACGACGAAGCCTAGAACATAGTGAACAATAGGTTTTACCCTCTGAAACTTTGTCTATGACTACACCATAAGTGTTTTTTGTCTCGATTTCATAAGCTACACCTAAATTATCAAGATATTCTCTAAGTTGGCTATCATCCCAACCTGGTTGAGACTGATCTAGAGTATATACATGAAGATCAATATCGTAATTTTTATCTTCAATTAAACCATGTAAGACTTTTAGAAGCCCAAAGGAATCTTTACCACCAGAGAGGCAAAGCATAACTTTATCACCTTTATCAAGAAGCTTGTAGTCTGCAATAGCTTTGGTGATATAATGGCGTAGCTTTTTCTCAGTCTTTGTCATTTATTTATAGGCCTTTTTAAATAATCTGTCTTTTTCACGTGCCCAATCTTTGTCTTTTTGAGCTTGACGCTTATCATGAACTTTTTTACCTTGAGCTAATGCTATTTCTACTTTTACTCGTGGACCTTTCCAATACATAGCAAGAGGTACACATGTAAAACCTTTTTGCTCAATTCTACCCATGATTTTATCAATCTCGCGGCGATTAAGAAGTAGCTTACGTGTTGCTGCAGCATCTGCAACCACATGAGTTGAGGCAGATAACAAAGGTGTGATTAGACAATTAAAAAGCCACGCTTCACCATGCTTAATATGCACATGACTATCAACCATTTGTACTTTACCAGCGCGAATACTTTTTATTTCCCAGCCTTGTAGAACTATTCCAGCTTCAAATTTCTCTAAAATAGTATAGTCATGCAAGGCTTTTTTATTTTTAGCAATAGTTGCTGGAGAAACCTTATGTTTACTCATAACTTTATTATTTTTTGTAAAAGATATACAATGTAAGGCTATATATTATCAGTAAAACGCAAAAGATTAAATAAATGAATAAGGTTAATAAATCTGCAATTGTAAATTATAGTGCTGCACAAATGTATGAGCTTGTAAATGATATTAGAAGCTACCCTAAATTTTTGCCAATGTGTTATGACGTTGAAATCTTTGAGCAGACTGAAACAGAGACAAAAGCATCGTTGAAAATAAAGTCTGGATTTGTCAAACTTGATTTTGCGACCCATAATACAATGGTCAAAAATGAACATGTTCATCTAAATTTAATGAACGGACCATTTAAAAGCTTAACAGGTGATTGGAAGTTTGAGCCAATAGATGAAAACTCATGTAAAGTCTCATTAGATATGGAATTCACCTTTGAAAATAAATTTGTTGAAATGGCGCTCGGTCCAGTTTTTCGTGGTTTAGCAGATAAAATGTTAGGCGCTTTTTGTAAACGTGCAGAAGAGGTCTATAAATAGTGAAAATAGAAGTTATCTACGCTTTAGCTAATGAGCAACAGTCTTTTTTTGTTGAAGTTGATAAAGCTATCACTGTTAGACAAGCTCTCAAATTGTCTAAAATATCACATAAATACCCAGAGTTAGAGGATATCGAGAATTTGAAAGTTGGTATATATAGTCAGCTAGTAGATTTAGATTATCAGCTAAAAGATAGAGATAGAGTAGAAATTTATAGAAATCTAACTATAGATCCTAAGCAGGCACGCATGCTAAGAGCTGAACAAAAGCGTAAAAAAGAAGGTATTAGACTTTTTGGAGCCTAAAAGAATTCCTCAACGTAAAAATATTCGTTTACAAAATTTTAATTATTCACAAACTGGTTACTATTATGTGACTATTTGTACTAAAAATAGAGTAAGTTATTTTGGAGAAGTATCATCAAATGGTCAGATGATTTTGAATGATTGTGGTAGGGTAGCATTTGAAACTCTAAGAAATATACCTGAATTTTATGATAGTGCGTTCCTAGATGAGTTTGTGGTTATGCCTAATCATATCCATGCAATACTTATTATAGAAAATGATATTGTTAATGTAGGGACAGAACATTGTTCTGTACTATCTAATACGGACAAAGAATCTATGACAGCACGCTGTGCTGTCACTACAAATAAAAAGATTAATTTATCTCAAATTATAAAATCTTATAAAAATGTGTGTACTAAGAATATCAAAAACAATCTTGGATTTAAAAACTTCCAATGGCAGAGATCTTTTTATGATCACATTATTAGAAATAAACAGTCATTAATAAAGATTAGAGAATATATCCAAAATAATCCAGCAAAATGGCATTTAGATAAATACAATTGTGAGAATCAATATGAGTAATAAAAAAATAGCTATTATCGGCGCTGGACTTGCTGGATGTTCATTGGCGTATGAGTTAAGTAAATCAGGTAGCTTTGATATAACTATAATTGATAAGAGTTGTGAAGTAGCTGATGAAACATCAGGTAATTTTGCCGGTATATTAGCGCCATATTTAACTTCTGATAATAACTTTTCAGACCAATTTCATACTCTTGGTTATAGTTTATTAAGAGATTTTATAAATCAGTACAGAAATCACATAGAAATTTGCAATCAAGGAGTAATTCAACTTCTAAGTGATCCAAAAGAGCAACACAGATATCAAAAAATTTTTACAAATAGAGATATAGATTCAAATGTGGCTAAATTACTATCAGCTACACAAGTTTCTCAACTTATAAATACAACTACTTCAAAAAGTGCTGTTTATTATCCGAATGCTTTAGCGCTAGTACCTAAAAGTATTTGTCAGCTATGGCTTAAATTAGCCAATGTGAAATTAAATTTACAAACTGAGCTAATTGCGATTACCACAAACCAAAGAGGAAATTGGCAATTAGAATTTAATAATTTTAACCAAGTTTTTGATATTGTAATTTTTGCAGGCGGATACCAACTATTTAAGCAAATAACCCAACTCCAAAAAATCCCAGTATATCCATCACAAGGTCAACTAACAGTTATCCAAAAAAGTTTTGATATCACAAAAACTATTATGGATAAGGGTTATATAATTCCAGACTATAAGCAAAATTTACAAGTTATTGGTGCAACCTTTCGTAATAATAGTGATACTAATGCAGATATCAGAGAAGAGGATAATGACTTTAATATAACGCAAATAAAACAAATGTTAAGTGATAACAGCACAGCGAATATAAATATAGTCGATTCAAGAGTGGCTACAAGATGTGTAACATCAGATCATTTACCATTAGTTGGTAAACTAGTTGATTATACTAAGTTTGAACAAAAATTTTATAAGCCCTTATCAAAAGGCTACCCAAAAGTAAAAATACCAAAGATTGAATATCAACAAGGTTTATATGTATCTTCAGGTTTTGGTTCAAAAGGTTTATGTTCATCATTATTAGCAGCCAAGATTATAACTGCACAAATAACTAATCAAAAACCACCATGTTGCGATAAATTATTAGCAGCTTTATCTTTAGAGCGTTTTTGGATTCGCGGCTTTAAGAAGGGTGTAAAGTTTTTATAAAATTATTACTAAGCTTATTTATACACCACAATAATTGGCTATAATACTAAAATTTTTTAAGCTAAATCATAAAACTATGAAGTTAAGAGTAAAAACAAGCTTGTTGTTAGTAACTTTTAGCATGGTATTGTCTAGTTGCGCGATCAAATGGGAGACACCTATAAATGATCGTGATCCTTACGAGAAATATAATAGAAAAATTTTCTATTGGAATAATAAGTTATACAGTTTTTTAACACCTGCTGCAAAAGCCTATAATTTTGTTGTTCCTGATGCAGTTCAGATAGGGATATTTAATATTTTTCAGAACTTGTTTGAGCCTAGTAGAGTAGTAAATGATCTATTTCAAGGTGAATGGAGCTATGCAGGTGATGATAGTATGCGCTTCTTAGCTAATACTACACTTGGAGTTGTAGGGTTCTTTGATGTTGCAAATAGTTGGTTTAATCTACCAATGAGGTATCACCAAGATTTTGCTGTGACATTACATAAATGGGGAGTATATAAAAAGGGCTATGCATCACCGTATATAGTCTGGCCAATTTTTGGTCCTGGAACTATAGAGGGAATTAGTGATAGTGTTGATGCGTTATTTAATCCACTTACATATTTATTTTTAGCTCCAGGAGTGGGCACATTTGCTGCGTATGCAGTTAACTATAGTGTTTATGGTTTATATTATACAAACCAAGGCGTTTCATATTTACCGGCATATTCAAATTTAGAAGAAGTTTCTGTTGATCCATATACTGCTTTGCGTAATGCTTATATACAAAATTATGATTATGGTATGGCAAAAGTCCTTAAGCAAAAAGATCCAGCATTAGAGTCAACACAACAGAATAATCAAGCGCTATTAAGTGTTTTAGGGGTTAGTGATAAAAATATTAAATCAGAAGTAGCAGCAAGTGGAGAAAGTTTTGTTCAAGCATCACCAGATGCTCCTGCTGTTCTTAAAAGTAGTCTTTTAAGCGTGAACAAAGTTGCTGGTGTTTAATCAAATCTGATAACTCAGCTTCTTTAAACCTTTAAAAAATTATTTTTGTTTCTTTAATGTGTTGTTTTTTGCTATCTTATGCTTACTATTTTCAAAAATCACACTGAGGTTATTAGTGAAAAAACTATTTGTAAATTTAATATCATTGTTAATACTTTTTCCAAGTTTAACTTTAATTGCTGCACCATTACCAACTGGTTATGATTTTATCCCCATCCAAGAAGAAATGCAGATTGCTCAACCAGTTGTGCAAAAGCATGGTATGGTTTCCTCTCAAGAAGCTCTGGCAAGTAAAGTAGGTCTTGAAATTCTTAAACAAGGCGGTAATGCTGTTGATGCTGCTGTAGCTGTTGGTTTTGCCTTAGCTGTTACTCTACCAAGAGCAGGTAATCTTGGTGGTGGTGGATTTATGTTAATTTATCTAAAAAAACAGCGTAAAGTTGTTGCGATTAATTATCGAGAAAAAGCTCCAGCAAAAGCCTCTCGTGATATGTTTCTTAATCAAAAAGGTGATGTTGACTATAGCAAAGTTTCTGGCTCATATAGTGCCTCTGGTGTACCAGGAACTGTTGCAGGTTTAATTAGTGTTCAACAAAAATTTGGTAAATTAAAACTTCAACAAGTGATTGAACCTGCTATTAAATTAGCCGAAGAGGGAATCCCTGTAAGCTATGATCTTCATCAATCACTAGTAACTGCGAAACCATGGTTAAAGAAGTCTCCTGATGCGATGAAAATCTTTTATAAGAAAGATGGCTCAGCATATCAGGTTGGAGAAATTTTAAAACAGCCAGAACTTGCTAATAGTCTAAAGCTAATCGCAGAACAAGGCAAAAAAGCTTTCTATGAGGGGAAAATAGCCCATAAGATAGCTGATAGTATGGCTAAAAATGGTGGGCTGATTACACTGGAGGATCTTAAAAATTATAATATTGAAGAGAAGCAACCATTAAAAGGTACATATAGAGGTTATACAATATACTCTATGCCACCACCAAGTTCAGGTGGAGTAATCTTAATTGAGCTATTGAATATTTTAGAGAATTTCCCATTAGCTGATTATGGTAACAACAGTGCTAAGATTATTAATCTTATGAGTAATGCGATGAGCTATGCTTATAATGACCGTAATGCCGACTTAGGTGATCCTGATTTTGTTAAGATGGACTTAGCTAAATTTTTATCAAAAAAATATGCTAAGCAAATTGCTCAAGAGATAACTACAGACAAGCATATTCCTAGCGAAGATATTAGTAGTATAGATCCAGAAGAACATGAGAAATTACAAACTACACATTTTAGTATTGTCGATAAAGGTGGCAATATGGTCTCAAATACATATACGCTAAATTACTCATATGGTAGTGGTATTGTAGTACCAGGTACTGGAATTTTGTTAAATAATGAAATGGATGATTTCGCGGCTAAAGTTGGCGTGGCAAATGTCTTTGGTTTAGTTCAAGGTGAAGCAAATACAGTTGCACCAAACAAAAGACCGCTAAGTTCAATGACTCCAACGATAGTATTAGATAAAGATGGTAATCCTTTCTTAGCTACAGGTTCACCTGGTGGCAGCCGTATTATTACAACAACTTTGCAAGTGATTTTAAATATCATTGATTTTAATATGAATCTTCAAGCAGCTATTAATAACCCCCGTATTCATAGTCAATTATGGCCAGATGAGTTAGGTGTGGAGCAGGGTATATCTGTAGATACAATAAAGCTACTTAAAGAAATGGGTAATAATGTTGTACCTTATGCTGCGATGGGAGCAGCTGAATCAGTAATGTCTGATGGGCAATATGTCTATGGTGCAGCAGATCCACGTAGAGCTGGGGCTTTAGCTGTTGGGTATTAACTTTATATTTTCTTGCTTCTAATTTTTGATATAACATTTAAATATAATTGGCCAAATAACAGTATATACTTTTGTAGTATCTCCCCATGATTCTTTAAACTTATGATAAAATCCTAGTTCAATTATAGGACATTTGCTATGATTTTTGAGGTATTCGGCATAAGCAGAAAAAGATTTGAGATATTCTATAAAACTATCGAAATTCATTTGTTTAGTTTGTTTAAACTCCGGAGCATCTAACTTGGTTAGATTAATATTGATATCTTTGTAAAAGTTATCAATATGTTCCCTGCCTTGTGGGAAGTATGGTCGGATAGTTTTATAAAGCTCTTGGTAAATAATTTCAACCTTAGCGTTGACAGTGATATTATGGTGGTATGCCCAAATAGCTATAATGCCATTAGGTTTAAGTATGCGTAAGCATTCTTTTTCAAATTTAGTCATATCAAACCAGTGAGCAGCTTGTGAAACCGTTATTAGATCAACACATTGATCGGCAAACATACTATTAGCTTCATCTGCTTTAAAGTATTTAATATTATTATGTTTGAAAGCTTTAGCTAGTTGTGCACTGCTAATATCAGTGGCATGGATTTCATTGATAAACTCAGTTAATTTGATTGCTGTTTGACCATTACCAGTACCACAGTCCCAAGCTTTTTGATTAGAGGGTATTTTTTCTTTTAAAAATTTTATAATCTCAACAGGAACACTAGGTCTGGCTTTTTGATATAGTGTTGCAACAGAACTAAAATCAGCTTTTTCGTTATTCATTATCTTAGTATACTTTAGGAACTCCATAGTTTATAATTTATAATACATTATCAAGCAGATTAAAGCTAAGTTCTTACAGCTTGTAAACATTGATAAATTTTTAAAAATCATGAAATATCTGATTATTTTGCAAGAAGTTTAATAGTTATAAAGAATTAATTATTGAAGATTAAAGCGTACCACGAGATGCTTTTTTACGATCAGATTCTGTTAGGTGTTTTTTTCTTAATCTAATAGACTTTGGTGTAATTTCAACAAGCTCATCGTCTTCGATAAATTCTAAAGCATACTCAAGCGTAAGCTTAATTGGTGGTACTAAAGTTACAGCTTCATCTTTGCCAGAAGCACGGATGTTAGTAAGTTGCTTACCTTTACAAGGGTTTACAACAAGATCATTGTCTCTATTATGAATCCCAATAATCATACCTTCATAAACATCAGTACCATGTCCAATAAACATTCTGCCACGCTCTTGTAGATTAAATAGAGCAAAAGCCAAAGCCTTACCAGATACCATCGAGACTAAAGTACCATTTTGACGAGTCTCAAGGGTTTGTTTTTTCATCGGCCCATAGTGATCAAATACTTTATTTAAGATACCTGAGCCTGATGTGATAGTTAGAAACTCTGTGTAGAAACCTATCAAACCACGTGAAGGAATTATAAATTCAAGTTTGACACGTCCTTTACCATCTGGCTCCATATTTTTAAGCTCACCTTGGCGTAAGCCCATTTTCTCCATTACAGTGCCTTGATGCTCTTCATCAATATCTATAATAGCATGTTCATAAGGTTCGTGTTTTTCACCGTCGATATCTTTGAAAATTACTTGCGGACGCGATACAGCAATTTCAAAGCCTTCACGACGCATATTCTCAAGTAAGATTGATAAATGTAATTCACCACGACCAGAAACTTTGAATTTATCAGGATCATCTAATTGCTCAACTCTTAGAGCAACATTATGGATTAGTTCTTTTTCAAGTCTTTCTTTGATTTGTCGCGATGTTACAAATTTACCTTCTTTGCCAGCAAAAGGCGAGTTATTAACTTGGAATGTCATACTGATAGTTGGTTCATCTACAGAGAGTGCAGGCAGTGCTTCCACATGCTCTGGATTACATAATGTATCAGAAATTTTTAGGCCTTCCATACCTGTTACGCAAACTATATCACCAGCACTAGCTTCTGGCACCTCATTACGCTCTAGTCCAAGATAACCTAATATTTGTAAGACACGCCCACTTCTTTTCTCACCTGCAGCATTAACGATTGTTACAGGTGTATTTGTCTTGATTTTACCCCTTTGGATACGACCAATACCGATAGTTCCAGTGAAGTTTGAGTAATCTAGCGAAGATATTTGCATTTGGAATGGACCGTTCTCATTAACATTAGGATGCTCAACGTTTTCAACTATAGCTTTGAAAAGGTCGGTCATATCATCTTTTTTCTCATTGATATCATTAGTTGCCCAACCATTAATGGCAGAAGCATAGATAACTGGGAAATCTAGTTGCTCATCAGTTGCACCTAGTCTATCAAATAAATCAAAAACTTGGTCGACAACCCAGTCAGGGCGTGCACCATCTCTATCAATTTTGTTGATTACAACTATAGGCTTTAGACCTTTTGCGAAAGCTTTTTCTGTTACGAATCTAGTTTGAGGCATCGGTCCATCAACGGCATCAACTAGTAGTAACACAGAGTCTACCATTGAAAGTACACGCTCAACTTCGCCACCAAAGTCAGCATGGCCTGGAGTATCTACAATGTTGATTCTATAGTCATTCCATTTAAGAGCAGTATTTTTAGCTAGGATTGTAATTCCTCTTTCTTTCTCAATATCATTTGAGTCCATAACTCTTTCAACTTCAGGACCACGACTTTTGAGAGTTCCAGATTGTTGTAATAATTTGTCAACTAGGGTTGTTTTACCATGGTCAACGTGTGCAATAATTGCAATATTTCTTAAATTCTCAATCATTCAGTATTACCTATTTTTATAAAATCACAGATAATTATAGACTAATAGAAGGCAAAAGTACCTAAAAACTTAAGAACTTTAATTTGAAATTAGTTTTCTATTCTTAGGTAGTGTCGTCATGAGATGTTAAGCACATATAGCAAAAATTAAGCTGAAGATTAGTATAAAAACTGCTATATATAAAACAGCATCCATCTAAAATTATTTATTGTTTAATTTTGATAATAAACATTTAATATGAATATTAATTAAATAAATTTTTTGACTTAATAATTATTTAAAAAAATATAAAATATTGCTGTAAAATATTTAATTATAATTAAGCATTTAGTTTAATAAATAATTAAAAAATATTTATAGTTATGGAGTTATTTTATGCGTAAATTAGGTTCCATGAACAAAAAAATCATCTAAGCCAAATAAAGGTGCTTGCTAATGCTATAAAGCCGAGGAAAGCAGAACAAGTCTTATCAAACCTAGAGAAAACCCTTCTAAAATGCTTAATTTTAGAGAAAAAGTTCTCTATCAAATGTCTTTCCTTATAAATATGCCAGTCAACATTATGGCCTTTGGTATAGTTTTCTCTAGCAGGAATGACTGGTTTATTTTTATTTTCCTCAAGGAATTTTATATTTTCTTCAGAGAAATATGCCTTATCAGCAAGAATATAAGCATTTGTTATTCCTTCTAAGAGTTGTTGTGAGGGTACAATATCATGGACATTACCAGCAGTTATTATAAATCTAACGGGATTTCCTAAAGCATCTGTAAGAGTATGAATCTTTGTTGTTAAGCCACCCACACTTCTACCCAAAGCATTGATTTCATTACCATTTATCTCATAACCACTAGCACACGCATGTGCTTTAACAGATAGTGAATCTATCATGAACTGTTGTGAATCAATGTCTGAAACATAAGTCATTAGATTATTCCAAATACCTTTGTCAGCCCAGTATTTATAACGCTTATGGATGGCTCTACTATTACCATAATCCTTGTGAAGATATTTCCACTGAGCTCCTGTTTTTAGGATAAAAAATACTGCTTCTATGAATCTTCTAAGCTTAACTACATCTTTTGTATGCAATCCTTTTTGAGCTGTTAGAAAAGTTAAAATAGTTGACCAATTTGTTTCTGATATGTAATATTCCATATATGTTAAGTATGTTTTTTTGTTTCACAAAACTATTTAAATATACTTAACTGCTTTATTCAATTTTTTTGTTCATGGAACCTATTTATTGGATTTTTTGTATACTTTTTAAGCCTTTGCATTGCAGTGTCTATGTACTCAGAAAAAGATATTGGATTAGAGTATAAATCAGAAAATTTGAAAACAAGGCCAATAATGGAAGAAGATCGAGATTTTTGGTACGATTTACATGCATCTGAATCTGTTTGTAAATATTTTAGAGATGGTAAAACAAGGAGTGCTGAGCAAGTTAAAGCACAATTTGACAGAAGTCTCGCAAGGTTTAAAAATGGAGATCCAAGATATTTACATGTGATAGAACAATTAATAGAAGATAGATGGATTAAAGTAGGTACTGTTGTATTAGGTGGCTCTTCCGAGCCTAAGTTTTTAGAATGTGCTATGATTACACACCCAGCTTACGATACAGAAAATAACCAATATTTAGATATTGCTTTTGAAAATAAAACTCTTGAATTAGAAGATCAAAAAAGAGTTAAAAATTCGATACATCCCATTTGGGGGCAAAAAAATGCAACACGTATATTACAATGGGGATTAGAAAATTATATTCCATATATTTTAAAAACTAAAGTTAACCATTCTTGGGAAAATGAGCAGGGAGAAGTGTTTCAAGAAGTATTTGATGGTTCACAATATATTGGGATTTATGCAACTGCAACAAATCCAGCTTCTATGAAAGTTCTAAAAAATTATGGTTTTACTGAAGAAGGTAAAAGTGAATGCAATTGGGGTAGTAAGTATATATATAAATACTTATTTAAAATTTAAATTTAACTAATCTATTATTTTTAAATTTTTAAAATAAATATCCTATGCACGAGAAAAGTTTTATCTGATCTAGAAAATTCTCAAAGACAATTGTTTTATCATAACTGCTCAGCTAAGCAAAAATTAGATATTAGCTATAATTTATGTAATTCAGTTAAAACTAATATTTTTGGGCTTAGAAGGCGAATACAAAAAACCTTAGTTGCACAATATGGCTAATTAATAAATCTTCGGTATCTTGCTAACATCGTTTGATTACCACTAACCCCGCCGCAATGGATATATATAATTGGTTTTGGTAGTTGATGATATTTTGCTAATAAAGTACGCCAAGCTATCGGGTCATAGAGTAAATCAAATTCGATCTTTGTTTCTCTAAGCAACTGTAAGTAAATATGGTAATTTGCGCTATCTAATTGACCAAAGCTATTTTTAAAATTTGGTAAGATGATCTTGGGATGGACTAATTCAGCATCTATACTAACAAATTGTTCTTTTAGATATTCTGAGCTACCAACACATGGAATTGTATAGACTTTATTTGCTAGATATTTCTCAAGATATAGTGCCGTTGTACCTGTGCCAGCGGCAATTACAACACTATAATTTTCTATACTGTTAGTTTGGCAATACTTGTCAATTTCTAGAGCACATGCTGCTATGCCTTCTTCAGCATGGGCATTTCTACCACCTTGGTCAAAAAAATAAAGACTATTATCTATCTGATAATTTGTTTTTAGATTTTCTAAATTCAGAGGTTTTGTGGCTTCAAATAGTTGCATACCGTTTGCTAAAGCTAGCTTTAGATTACCACTTTTATTTTGCTTAAGAAACTTAGGTAGAGGTTTTATCCAGTAATGAAAATTCCAACCTTTAAGTTTAGCTAATTGTGATAATGCCAACATAAAGTTAGATTGATTGCCACCGAAAGATATAATAGTTTGGATATGTGAGTATTTATCAGGGCTGTTTAGAAGATAAGCAAGTTTTCTAGCTTTATTGCCAGAGAAAATAGGATGATTTAGATCATCCCGCATTACAATAAAATCTTTGTTATTAAAAGATATTTTTTGAAATAGGGATAGCATCTAGAAAATTATTCTTCTAGCAGCTCAAACTCATCTTTGCCAACACCGCAATCAGGACACTCCCAATCTTCTGGGACATCTTCCCATCTAGTACCTGGCTCAATACTATCTTCTGGCCACCCTTCAGCTTCATCATAAATCAGGCCACAAACTATACAAATGTATTTTCTATATTCCATAACTAACTCTAAAAAATTAATTAATGAGTAAAAAGTTGCAATATTTTAGCATTATAAAAGTCGTATATCTAGTATCTATAACAACATTACAAAAGGTTATATTTAGATTCGTCAACACCTATTTTACGTGATTTATTCGAAAAAAATATAATATTATTTTCGACAAAAATATCAGTTATTTGTTTAGAAATATCTTTACTTAAATGCCTTCTAATAAGACGATAAAAGGCATCTTTATTGTTTTCATTAAAATGTTTTTTGAAAGTTTTGTTGACGACACTTTCATGACAAGCGAGAAATTTTTTGATGCGTATCTTCGGATCAGTGTTGCTAGTACCTGTATCACATTGTGTAGGCGCGGTAGTTGCTATATTAAATCCTTTGCGGGTATAGTATGAGGCTATTCCTTTAAAAATTCTATCTTTACTAAATATCGTAATGCTAAGGTAAGTACGAAAATCACGATATCTTTCAACATACTCGCCAACTTTGGTACAAATATAGCCATCCATATTATCTTTATTACCTTCACCGTAGATAATTGGCACTAGCTCGAAATTATGGTAGATTTCAGTTTTGTCAAAGTTGGATTCTAGTTCTTGGCTATTGGTAAAAACTATTACTCTATCGAAATTACCTGCAGATATATGTGCAAAATTGTTGTAGTTTTCAGAGTCTACTATTGCTAGTTTGAGATATTCCATGATATTACTCCTTCTGCTAGCTATATGATTTATTTTAACCTAAAAGCTGTGTTATTAGCTATATTTTGTTAAAATTATACTAATTTAGTAAAGTTTATAATTGTTATGATTGATTTTGAATACACTTATAGCCACTTACCACAACAATTTTACACACAACAAGAGACATACGAATATCCTAATGCAAAGCTAATTATTTTAAATGATTGTTTAGCTGCTGAGTTAGGTTTAGATTTAGTTGGGAAGTCAGAGCAACAATTATTAAAGCTTTTTTTAGGCTATAGTAGTGAAAAGCCAATCTCACAGGCTTATGCTGGTCATCAGTTTGGTAATTTCACAATGCTAGGTGATGGGCGTGCTATATTAATAGGTGAATATAAAAAACCAAATGGAGAGCTAGCTGATTTTCATCTAAAAGGTGCAGGTTTAACAAAGTTCTCAAGAGGGGGTGATGGCAAAGCAGCTTTAGCTCCGATGCTTAGAGAATATATAGTCAGTGAAGCAATGTATAATTTAGGTATACCAACTAGCCGTATCTTAGCTGTGGTAACCACAGGCGAAAATATTCAAAGAAATAGGCTACAACAAGGAGCAATAGCTGTTAGAGTGGCTAGTAGTCATATCCGAGTTGGAACTTTTCAATATGCAGCAACCTTAGGTACTGAATATAGCCAAGAGCTTTTAGAGTATACGCTTAAAAGACATAATATAGCTTATGGTGAAAATAAAGCTCTGAGCCTACTTGATTATGTAATTGATAAACAAACTAGCTTAATAACCGAGTGGGAAAGAGTAGGTTTTATTCATGGTGTTATGAATACAGATAATATGACTATCTCAGGTGAAACTATAGATTATGGTCCATGTGCCTTTATGGATAGTTATGATCCAGATACTGTATTTAGTTCTATTGATAGAGAAGGCAGATATGCTTTTGCAAATCAAGCATCAATAGCAGGTTGGAATATTGCACGGCTTGCAGAAAGCTTACTAGAACTAATTTCAAAAAATAAAGAGGAGGCTATCAAATTAGCTCAAGATAAATTACAAAGCTATCCAGAAATTTATAAGAATAAATGGAAAAAAATGTTCCTTGCTAAGCTAGGACTTAGTATTGATAAAGCATTCGATGATGAAATGATTTCAGGTTTATTTATAGAGATGTTCAAATATAAATTAGATTATACTAACACCTTTTACAATCTAACTTATAAAAACTTTGCAACATTAAAGGGTAATGGTTTAGGAGATTGGCTAAGTAAATATATAATTAATAGTGGGATAAATTTTGCAAATATGAAGAAGACTAATCCTGTAATTATTCCTCGCAATCATCAAGTAGAGAAAGCGCTTAAATTTGCCGAAGATGCTAAGCTTGGTAATTTATATAATCTTATAGCTGCACTTAAAACACCTTATGAATTTAATAGTCTAACTAAGAAATATATGGCAGAACCGAATGAAGAAGAAAAAGTTAGATTTACTTTTTGTGGTACTTAATAGTAAAAATAAGACTGTTGATTTTATCACTTATCTTATGCAAAAGTTATATCTTTATAAAATCCATTCGCCTTATGGCAACCCTTCACTATTCTATTTGTGGTTGCTGAGGGGAGCTGAAGTACTCAGTGACCGTGAAGGAGAATTTTTTAAATTGTATGTAGTGACAGCATATTGTGCTGTCTTCTTCTGTAACACCCTAAATTTTGACAGATCAATGATCTGTCACTACACTACAAATGAAAATACATTAAAAGAGACTCTAAGAAGCTTTTGTAGTTTTATCAACAATAATCGCTGTAGTCATACTTCCATGAATGTTAAGTGGGGTTCTAAAACTATCTATAATAGCATCAACGCCTATAATTAGAGCGATTAGCTGCCATGGTAAGCTAAAGTAAGAGAAAACTACACCAGCAGCAACAAATGCTGTGCCAGGTATTCCAGATACACCAAGTGAAGCGAGCATACAGATTAGCGAAATTAGCACTACTGTTGAGAAAGTAATATCAACGCCAGTAGCATTCATAGCCATGATTGCTAATACTGCAGGAAATACTCCCGCACAGCCATTCATCCCTAGAGTTGTGCCCATAGTTGGTGCAAATGTAGCAATACTACCAGTTGTACCATATTTATTTAAACTATCAATTGATAATGGTAATGTGCCCATACTCGATCTAGAAGTAGCAGCTATGAGCATAGCCTTCCAAATACTTTTGTAGAATCTAACAATATTAGTTCTAAATAAAACTAAAAGTGCAATGTGCATTATCAGAACAATTACTAATGCAATATAACAAGTTAAGATAAAATACAGGACTGTTGAAATACTGTTCTTATCAAGCTCAATACTCATTTGTACCATCAAGCCAAGTACACCATACGGGGTGATAGCAATAATCATTCTAGCTAATTTTTTTATCACAAAAAATGCTGAGTCAATAAAGCTAATAAAAGCAGCAGCTAGTTTACTATCTTCACGATGCGCAATTAGCATAGAAAAACCAAGAAGTATCGCAAATATTACCACAGCCATTACATTATTATTATCCATTTGATGGAAAATATTATTAGGTAAGAAGCTTAGAATAGTTTCAGATATACTCGAAATCTTGATATCTTTAGTAACATTACCTGTAATAGATGCAATATCTATGCCGTGTCCTAAATGCATAATAATAGCAACACTAGCACCTATTGCGGCACTTATACCTGTTAGGATTAAAAGTATAGCTATTGTTTTATACGCAAATCTTATAACATAAGACCCTTCATAGTTTTTTAGGTTAATTATTGAATGAGTTATCGATGTTAAAACTATAGGGATAATCAGCATCTTAAGTAAAGAAATATAACCATCACCTAAGATATTACTAATTTGTATAAAACTATTACTATAGTAATTAGTAGAATTATAGATAATACCAATAACGATACCAATGATTAAAGCAAGTATAGTTCTGAAATTAAAGCTAATTTTTTTCAGATGTAGGTATATTAGTATTAAAAAAGAAACTATAAGTAAAATTGCCATGCGCAAGCCCTTTAGAATAGAAATTGATAGCTGTGAATTCTAACATAATTTACTAAATCGGTATACTATATATAATTAGTAAAACTACTAGGACTGATTAAAAATTGATATATCCACTCAAAAATTGATGTGACTTTTTGTTGTAAAAACAAAAAAATCACGCTTATAATGACTTAATCATAACTTTTTATTTAACAGTAAAGATGACAACACTTATGCACCAAGAGGCAAGTAGTAGTTTTGCCAAAGTTGCTAATCAGCTAAAATTAAACAAAGATATCACTAAATCAATAGTTAAAATACTTAAAGAAAAAAATATCAAAAGAATTATCACTATTGCTCGAGGTAGTTCAGACTGTGTGGCAAATTTTGCAAAATATTTGTTTGAAACTCAGCTTGGTTTTAGTGTTTCATCATTACCACCATCTATAACGACGATATATGGTAAAAATATTGGTGATGACCAAACACTAGCTATAGCTATCTCACAATCTGGTGGTAGCCCAGATTTACGCTTAGCTTTAGAAGGTTGTAAGCAAGCAGGATGTATTACACTAGCGATAGTTAATGTGGAAAAATCCCCTCTAGCAGAAAGTGCAGATTTAGTTTTACCAGTAAGAGCTGATGCAGAAAATGCAGTTGCAGCTACAAAAAGTGTTATTACATCGTTGGTGGCATTAGTTGGTATAGTAGCTGAGTATAATCAAGATAAAGCTTTGCTTGATGCTTTAGAAGCATTACCAGTCGCTTTAGAAAAAAGTCTAGAATCAGATTGGTCAGCAGCTGTAGCAGAATTACACAACAGTAAGAATATGTTTGTAATAGGAAGAGGCTTTGGTTTCCCTATTGTTCAAGAGATGGCACTTAAGTTTAAGGAAACATGTGCTATCCATGCTGAAGCATTTAGTTCAGCTGAAGTTCTACATGGACCTTTTGCTTTAATGAATAAAACCTTTACTACTTTTACAATCTTACAACATGATGAAAGTGCTGAAGGTACTCATCAAATAGTTAACAGAATGACTGATTTAGGTGTCGCAACTGTACTTGCATCAACTGGCTGCCAGTCAACAGCTAAAGTGCATTTACATATTGATGTTAAAATTCACCCAATACTAGAAACGATAGTTTTATTACAAAAGTTCTATCTTATGGTTAATGATTTAGCATTATCATTGGGATATAATCCAGATAATCCAAGTAACTTAAAAAAAGTTACTGAAACGGTTTAATTTTTATCAATAAATATTAAAGGGATATGAATTATGAATAATTCAATTAAATTAAAACTCATGGTCATTATGATTATTTTTTTCTCTGCAATGGGAGGAATGCTATATGGTTATGATATAGGGGTGATAAATAGCGCCTTCTTATTTATCAATAGAGATATTCCTATGAGTACATTTGAAACATCACTACTAGGGGGTTCAGTACTTTTTGGTGGAGCATTTGCAATATTATTAGCTGGTTTTATTGCCGATATTATTGGTAGAAAGAGAACATTAATTATCTCAGGTTTGATATTTATAATATCAGTAATAATGGTTTATATGTCAGGTAATTACGTTGAAATTCTTTTTGCTCGTTTAGTTCAAGGTATTTCAGTAGGTTTTGTGACAGTGACTGTACCATTATACCTTACAGAAACTGTTCCTGGAACTATTAGGGGTATTGCTGTGACATGCTTTCAGCTTTTTTTAACTGCTGGAATATTAATTTCAAACTATGTTGGTCTTTTATTTGAGGCAACAGCAAATTGGCGTGGAATGTTTTTATCAGCGTTAGTTCCAGCAGCAATATTTTTTATCGGTTCAATCTTTTTATGTAAATCGCCAAGATGGCTAGTATCTGTAGGTAGAGACAAAGAAGCAGAGATTGTTCTTAATAAAATATTTGAGAAAAATGCCGCACAAAGGGAATTAAGTGAAATTAAAGAGGTGATTGAGAAATCTAAACAAGAAGGTAGTATTTTGAAATCTCTAAGCCATAGACACTACTTAATGCCTATGCTGATTGTTTTTACAATAGCAATTCTAGCACAACTGACAGGTATCAATAGTATCTTACAATTCTCAGCAACAATACTCAAAGAATCAGGTCTTGGCTCTAACTATGTTGCTATACTTGGAGGTGTTACAATCACTGCGATAAACTTTTTAGCAACTTTGATAGCGGTATTTATAGCTGATAAGTTTGAAAGGAAATTTACCATCACTTTTGGTACTTTTATGGTTTCATTATCATTAATAGCAACTGGTTTAGTTATGTCGCTAGTTACTCCTGGTGAAACTCAAGGTTGGTTAATACTTGCGGGGATGGTTAGCTTTATCTTCTTCTTTGCTATTGGACCTGGCGCCTATGTTTGGGTGATTATGTCAGAATTATTACCAGGGGCTATTAGAAGTAAGGCATTAAGTATAGCGCTATTTTTAAATAGTATGGCATCAGCAATATTAGCATCAGTATTTTTACCTATTAACAATTTCATAGGACATGGCAGCATGTTTTATATATGTGGTGTATGTACTTTAGTATATAGTTTTATTGTATTTAAATTTGTGCCAAGAACTACCGGTCGTTCCCTAGAAGATATAGAAGCAGAATTCATGAAATAATTTTTGAAATTTTTAGTGTTTAATATATAAAAATCTTTGGTTAAATATTGTATTATAAGCCAGTTCTAAACAAAAATATCAAACATAAATGCTCAAACGACTAACTTTAACAGTTATATTGCTAATTTCTTCATTTAACCTATATGCACAAAAACTAATAAATCTCGACAAAATTGCTATTCCAAATAGTTTAGCTCTTTTGCCCCCACCTCCTGCTATTGACAGTATTGCTTTTATGAATGATAAAGCAATATCACAATTGTCATTTCTAACTAACAATAAAAACACTAAACGCTATGCTCAGGCAAAGATTGATACTGGATATACTGTTGAAGAGATAGCAGAAAATTTCTCTGAAAGTTTTGGTCAGCAAATTTCTAAACAGACAGCACCAATTATATATGATTTAATAGATCTAATTAGCGAAGTAGCATCAAAGTCAGGAAGTTATGCCAAAAAAGATTATATGCGCATAAGACCCTTTGTATTTTTTGATAAATCTACTTGTAATCCAGCAGCCGAAGAAGAATTAAGAGTTAATGGCTCTTATCCTTCAGGTCATACCACTGAAGGCTGGGCTGTGGCGTTATTACTTGCAGAAATAAATCCAGCGAAGCAGCAGCAGATTCTTAAAAAAGGCTATGAATATGGCCAAAGTAGAATAATCTGTGGTGCTCATTGGCCTAGTGATGTACAGGCAGGATATTTACTTGGTAGTGTAGTTTTTTCTGCTCTAAATGCAAATGATGATTTTAGAGCTTTGATAAATCAAGCAAAGAAAGAATTAAAGACTAATTAGGCCGGATTATTTATGTTTATAAATTTTGTCTCAAAACCAAACTTTTGTTTGAGCAAATCTGCAATAGCTTTTGCACCTTCTTTTTCAGTAGCATGATGACCTGCTGCGATATAGTTTATATCTAGCTCATAAGCAAGATGGGTTGTCCTTTCGGAAATTTCACCTGATATAAAAGTATCCGCCCCAGCTTGGTAGGCGTACTCGATAAAATCTTGAGCGCCACCAGTGCAGATAGCTACTTTGTTATTTTGCTGTTTAGCGGCTACTACAATAGGTTTTCTCTCAAGTCTATTTTCTATTAACTGGCTAAAATCCTCTAAATCTAATTTACACTGGCCGATTACTGAAATATCTGGTTTAGATCCTGTTTCGAAAAATTCCAAGTTACTTAAGCCTAATTTTTTGGCTAGCAGGATATTATTACCAATTTCACTATGACCATCTAGCGGAAGGTGGTAAGCAAAAAGATGTATACCATTTTTGATAAGTTTAGCTATACGCTGATATTTAATACCAACTATTGGATAGCTTTCACCTTTCCAAAAATAGCCATGATGTACGACAATAGCATCAGCATTTTCAGCTATAGCTTGGTCGATGAGTTTTTGACATGCTGTGACAGCTGTTATAACTTTTTTGATATCTCTATTACCTTGGACTTGTAGCCCATTAGGGCAATAATCTTTAAATTGTTCGATAGCAAAATAATTATTCAAGTAATTTTCTAATTCTTTAAAGTGCATAGCTTATGAAAATTGATGTTTATAATGATATAATCTTACATTGTATACTTTTCGTAGAATTATTTGAAAAAAATAAATATGATTTTTGGGTTTGTTATATGAATAAAACAAATGTTGTAAAAGTTGGAAATGTTTTAATCGGTGGTGATAATCCAGTTGTTGTTCAATCAATGACAGATACATACACCGCAGATATTGAAAAGACAGTTAAACAAATTTTAGCTTTACATAGAGCCGGTAGCGAAATAGTCCGAATTACAGTTAATGATGAGCCAGCGGCGGCTGCAGTTGCTGAGATTGTCAAAGAGCTTGCCAAGCAAGATTGTTATGTGCCTTTAGTTGGTGATTTTCATTATAATGGTCATAATTTACTGAGTAAATATCCAGAATGTGCCAAGGCTTTGGCAAAATATCGTATAAATCCAGGTAATGTTGGCTTTGGTAAGAAAAAAGATACTCAGTTCGCCGAGATTATAAAAATTGCCATAGAGAATGACAAACCTGTGCGTATTGGTGTCAACTGGGGAAGTTTAGATCAAGCGCTATTGGCAAGACTAATTGATGAAAATAATACGCAAAGGAATCCACTAAGCTTACAACAGATAATGCATAAAGCCCTTATAACCTCAGCTTTAGAAAGTGCCAAATATGCGCAAGAGCTTGGACTAGCAAAAGATAAAATCATAATCTCATGTAAAGTAAGTGAAGTCCAAGATCTAGTTGCTGTGTATCAGAAGTTAGCCAAAGAGTGTGATTATGCTTTACATCTAGGGTTAACGGAAGCAGGTATGGGTACCAAAGGTATTGTCGCTAGTGCTGTGAGTTTAGGAATTTTGCTACAGCAAGGTATTGGTAATACTATTAGAGTTTCATTAACTCCAGCACCAAATGCACCGCGTACAGAAGAGGTGCGTGTGTGTCGTGAGATATTACAAAACTTGGGGATGCGTACATTTACCCCAAGTGTGACATCTTGCCCAGGTTGTGGTAGAACTACTAGCTCGTTCTTTAGAGAATTAACAAGTAAAGTAAAAGAGTATTTAGATGAAAAAATGCATACTTGGAAAGAACAATATCAAGGTGTCGAAGCAATGAAGGTGGCTGTAATGGGTTGTGTTGTCAACGGTCCAGGCGAGTCAAAAAATGCTGATATTGGTATCAGTCTGCCAGGCAGTGGTGAGTCACCTGTTGCACCGGTTTTTATCGATGGTAAAAAAGCTCACACACTAAGGGGCGATAACATCTCTGAAGATTTTATAGAGATTATAGAGAATTATGTTAAAAATCGTTATATTAAGAAATAGGTAAATTTAAAAAGATGTCAGTAGTTTTTGTTAATACGCCTTTTGCTAGACTTAAACTAGGTTATACAAACAATACCCAAGGCTTTAGTAAAGAAAAATATGCTAAGTTTAATCTAGCTGATAATGTCGGTGATAAACACTTAGCTGTAGAAAAAAATCGCAATTTATTCAAATCATACCTTAATGCAGATATAAAATGGTTAAGACAAAAACATACTAGTATTGTCAAAAGTTTTGATGAATATAATGGCGAATTTTGTGATGCTCTTATTACCGATAAGCCTAGGCAAGCGTGTGTGGTTTTAACAGCAGATTGTTTGCCTATTATCTTATTTGATAAGAAAATAACAAAAGTTGCTGCAATCCATGCAGGTTGGCGAGGTTTGTCACAAGGGATACTAGAAGTAGCTTTAAAAGAGTTTGTTGGGCTAGAGTTAGTAGCTTGGTTTGGTCCTTGCATATCTGCTAATTTCTATGAGGTTGGCAGCGATATTCATGATAAGTTTATCGAGCAACATCAGTCATTTGGTCAAGCATTTCGTTCAAAAAGCGAAGATAAATATCTTTTTGATATGAAGTTAGTTGCTAGACAGATATTAAATGATAATCATTGTTTTGATATAGTTGATTCTGGTTTGTGCACTTATAGTAACAAAAGATTCTACTCGTATCGTAAAGAAGGTGTCACAGGTAGACAAGCTACATTTGTGTGGTTTGAGTAAATTTTAATAGAGGATAATATGTCTGAGAAATTACAAATCTTAAGAAATTTAATGCAAGAAAAAAGTTATGATTTTTATATTGTGCCTTCTGTTGATGATCATAACAATGAATATGTCCCTGAGTGTTGGCAGTATCGTGCTTGGATAAGTGGTTTTGATGGTTCAGCTGGCGATGTGCTGGTAGGTATGGATAAAGCATATCTTTCTACTGATGGTAGGTATTTTCTCCAAGCTGAGCAACAACTAGACAAAAATGATTTCGAAATAATAAAGCAGTCAGATTCTGCACCTGAAATTGTCAAGTGGCTTTGGAAAAATGCTAAGGGAAAAACTATTGCTGTAGACCCAGCTAAGCTTAGTTACAAAAGTGCTTTGGAGTTATTAGATTTTCTTAAAAGCGATGATTATAATGTGGTTTTTGATCAAGATAACCTTGTACATAAAGCTCAACAAAGGCTTGGTCAAGTAGCTAGTAATCCATCTACTACAATACAAGAGCATGCTATTCAATACTCTGGTAGAAGTGTTGCTTCTAAAATTGAAGAGTTAAGACGTACAATTAAACAGACAAGTTCAGATTTTTATGTGGATTCAAAATTAGATCATATAGCATGGTTATTAAACATTAGAGGTAGGGATGTTGAATGCACTCCTTTAGTGATAAGTTATTTATTTGTTTCTCTAAATGAGATAATTCTATATGTTGATGATAGAAAAGTTACTCCGGAAATAAAAAAATACTTCGATGATAATCATGTTCAAATTAGGGATTATTATCAATTCTATTTAGATTTAGAGTCAACTACAGGTAAGTATTTATTAGATGGCGCTAATATCAATTATAAAGTTTCACAGAGTATCAATAAAAATCAAAATAGTAGCTGCTATTTCTTGATGGTCGACTCTCCAGTAGGTTTGAGCAAAGCTCTAAAAAATCCTGTTGAAATTAACGGTGCAAAAGAAGCTCATCGTAAAGATGCTGCAGCATTTATATCATGGTGGCATTGGATCGAGAATAACTATCAAGGAGTTGATGAGATTCAAGCTGCAGCTAAGCTAAGAGAGTTTCGTGTACAACAACAAGGCTATGTTGAAGATAGTTTTTCGTACATAGTAGGTCATGCAGCAAATGGCGCGATTATTCATTATATGGCAAAAAAAGATGCCAATTTGAAGAAGATCGATGACCAAGCACCTCTTTTATGTGATTCTGGAGGACAGTATAGAGAGGGGACTACAGATATTACTAGAGTACTTCACTTTGGTAAACCATCAAAAGAACACAGAAAGTACTATACCTTAGTTCTAAAAGGTCATTTAGGACTTGGTAGAGCAGTATTCCCTAAAGGTACAACAGGTTCACAGCTTGATGTCTTAGCACGCGAGCATTTATGGCATTTCTGTGTTGATTATGCGCATGGAACAGGTCATGGTGTAGGAAGCTTCTTAGGAGTACATGAGGGACCACAAAGAATAAACTCAGTCTCAAAAGTTGAGCTAATGCCAGGGATGATTTTAAGTAATGAACCTGGAGCATATTTTCCTGGTGAATTTGGTATTAGAATTGAGAACCTATGTTATGTAAAACAGCGTAATCAAGAATCACCTACAGGTCATGGTCCATTTTACTGCTTTGAGGACCTGACTTTGGTACCTTATGAATACAAACTAATCGAAACTTGGATGCTAACTTATACTGAAAAGAAAACTATAAATAATTACTATAGTAGAATTAGAAAAGAAGTATTACCTTTGATAGAGGATCCACAAGTTAGAGAGTTTTTATTATTCAAAACAAGACATATAAAATAGCTAAAATACTAGCATTTTTGGCAGTCAAGCAGAAGTGGATGATTTTTTAATTATAAAAAAGTTAATAGGTTTTAATCTTCTGAAAATAAAATAAAAAGTATTTAATTATGACAAGAAAAACATCAAAACAAAAAGGTACCAAAAAGCAAAAAACTAAGAAGTCCAGAAATTATATAAAAATATTTTTACTACTAGTTTTGACTATAGGTGGTGGTTTCTCTGGTATTTTTTTTGATAAATTTGACTTAAAAGAAAAATTTATAAACTTTAGACATGCGGTATATAACTATTTCACTAGTGAGCCAATAAAGCATTACACTGTCAAAGATAACGAGAACATTTTTGCTAGATTTTTTTCACAAAGTGATGAGGCGAAAAAACAACAGCAACAATCAAATGAATTTGATAATCTCAAGCAGTATCCACCAGTTAGAACTTTACCAGCAGTTACTGATTATTGTCACGGTTTTTTAGCTTACGGTAACCCTAGTTACGGTGTAACTGAAGGTTTAGGGCAATCCAATCTTTACCTATGCCGTGATGGTTACGTTGTTGGTTACAATTATCAAACCAAAGAGGCAAGCTGGGTAGCATTTAAGTTGACAAAGTCAAAGGTGACAAATCATCTTAAACGTGATGATAAGTTCAAAGAAGACGATGATGTACCATTTGTCTATAGAGCGACATCAAATGATTATTCTCGTTCAGGTTATGATAGGGGGCATTTAGCTTCGTATGCATCTATGGATTTTAGCAAGAAATCTGCAGATCAATCGTTTTTATTATCAAATATGTCACCGCAAAAAGCAGGACTAAATAGGCAAGGATGGGAAAGGCTAGAGACAGTTGAGCGAATATGGGCGAATATGTATGATAGTATATACGTCTATACAGGACCAATATACAAAAAACAAAAAATTCATAAAACTATAGGTGATAATAAGATAGCTGTACCTGATTATTTCTTTAAGATAATTTATGTACCTTCTAAAAATCAAGCAATAGCGTTTGTAATGCCTAATGCAAGAGTTGAAAAGACTAAGATTGCTAACTATAGGGTTTCTATAAAAGATATTGAGCAACGTACAGGATTGCGTTTTTTGACTAACGTTCCGGATAGAGACTCTGTTATAAATAACGTCTCCTTAATGTGGCGTACTGCTTATTTATAAGCCTTGGTTAGATCTTCCGCTATCAACTTAGCAGCTTGTTGAATAATTTCTTCATTACTTGGCGCATTTTTATCATTAGGATTTGTATATAAAATTCCTAATGCAAAAGGTTGCTGATTTTCAGGGGCACCGTCAAGGTAACTGTTCACAAATTATATTAGTGTATAATTATAATTATATCAAAATTATTTTTCTTACTCATTATCTATGCTTACTCAAAAGCCAAAGAGATATCGTTATTCAGCGGAGATTATTAGTTACGCTATATGGATTTATCATAGATTTAATACCAGTTACAGGGATGTAGAGGAAATACTTAGATACAGAGGTATATTAGTTAGGTTCCATGAACAAAAAAATCATCTAAGCCAAATAAAGGTGCTTGCTAATGCTATAAAGCCGAGAAAAGCAGAACAAGTCTTATCAAACCTAGAGAAAACTCTTCCAAAATGCTTAATTTTAGAGAAAAAGTTCTCTATCAAATGTCTTTCCTTATAAATATGCCAATCAACATTATGGCCTTTGGTATAGTTTTCTCTAGCAGGAATGACTGGTTTATTTTTATTTTCCTCAAGGAATTTTATATTTTCTTCAGAGAAATATGCCTTATCAGCAAGAATATAAGCATTTGTTATTCCTTCTAAGAGTTGTTGTGAGGGTACAATATCATGGACATTACCAGCAGTTATTATAAATCTAACGGGATTTCCTAAAGCATCTGTAAGAGTATGAATCTTTGTTGTTAAGCCACCCACACTTCTACCCAAAGCATTGATTTCATTACCATTTATCTCATAACCACTAGCACACACATGTGCTTTAACAGATAGTGAATCTATCATGAACTGTTGTGAATCAATGTCTGAAACATAAGTCATTAGATTATTCCAAACACCTTTGTCAGCCCAGTATTTATAACGTTTGTGGATTGCTCTACTATTACCGTAATCTTTGTGAAGATACTTCCACTGAGCACCTGTTTTTAGGATAAAAAATACTGCTTCTATGAATCTTCTAAGCTTAACTACATTTTTTGTATGCAATCCTTTTTGAGCTGTTAGAAAAGTTAAAATAGTTGACCAATTTGTTTCTGATATGTAATATTCCATATATGTTAAGTATGTTTGTTTGTTTCACAAAACTATTTAAATATACTTAACTGCTTTATTCAATTTTTTTGTTCATGGAACCTAGTTATAAAACAGTAAGAAGTTGGAGTAATAAGTTTGGCAAATCTTTCGCTGATATTCTTAAGAAGAAAGAATCAAACCCTAAAGACAAATGGCATTTAGACGAAATAGTTGTTAAAGTACATGGAGTTAAGTTTATTTTATGGAGAGCTGTAGACTCTAATGGTCATGAGCTGGATGTATTCTTACAAAAACGTAAGAATAAAAAGTCAGCTATACGCTTTCTTAGTAGATTATTAGGACCATACCCCTCACCTAGAGTGATTGTTACTGATAAACTCAATAGTTATACTAAGCCTATTAAGAATATGACTAAAGTAGAGCATAGAAGACACAAAGGTTTAAATAATACAGTAGAAAATGCTCATCAACCTACTAGAAGGAAAGAAAAGAGCTTAATTAAATTCAAATCCCCAGGTGGATTGCAAAGGACATTAACCCTAATGAGTAAAATTAGAAACATATTTGCAGTACCAGTAGCTAGATATAGAAACTCAGCTTCTATACAAAAACTTAAATTTAATGAAGCTATAAATATATGACAACAAGCAGCTAAAGAGGTATACTGTTTCTAAAATAAGCATATGTGCTTTTTTATACCTCAATTACTTAACTTGACGATGCTCTTACAGCTATATTTTAGACCCTATTTTTTTTCCATTAACTCCCTAAGTTATCCGCTATTTTAGTATTAGTAACTTGTTGCGTTTTTTGATAAAGAACCTCTCTGATTTCTATCATCTCTTTTTTCTTCATGAATATTACTTAGCCGCTATAATTAGAATTAAACTTAAATCTAATTATAGAAACTTTTTACTGGTCAGTATATTTGTCGCTGAGGATGGTTATTATCTTTGGCGCAATCCTTCTAAGAAGTGATCCTTATACCTGTCGCATAACAAGAACTAACCAAATACAAAAAATTACAACTTTAAACAATTTTTTAAGAGAAATTTGCTATATTTTAAAGTGATTTTAACAACTATTTGGTTTTAGAAATATGAAAAAATTACACATGTTCCTACTTATCTCAGTATTATGGCTAAATTCGCTTTTTGCTAGCAAGCTACCATATGAGTTTATTACTACTCCTAACCAAAAAATCGTTCTACATGCTGCTTTAGAGGGTCATAATGCAATAGTCGGTGGGTTAGGAATGGTTGTTAAAGATTTAAGTTTAAATGAATATGAACATAGTAGTGGTAGCTATAATTATATTACCTATTCTATAATTCCGTATTATTCTTCTTTAAAGGAGAAATATAAGGATGATAATATTGTAGAGGTAACTACCATAAATCATGAAGTATTTACAGAAAATAGGAATACAAAGATTTTTTATAACGATAAATATAAACAGTTTTTAATCGAGCCTGATGAGCAAAATTCAGATATGGTTAATAAACCTATATATACACAAGAATCATCTTATTTAACTATTGCATATTTTAACTCTGCAGTAGCAAGTTTTGCTAATTTTTTAAATGTTAGTAGTTTACATTTACATGCATGGCACTCTGGTTTGGCAGCACCACTAATAAAGAAAAAATATAATATTGAAAGAAAACAAAAAGGCTTAAAACCAATAAAAGTTATTTCTCATGTGCATATGTTAAATGAAGAACAAGGTACTGAACAAGACCAGCTTTTATATAAGTACTTAGGATTAGAGTATAAAACTAATGAAAAACTAAATATTATGGCTTCTCAAATAATAGAATCAGATTTTTTAATATTTGTCTCTAAAGGCTTAGTTTATGACTACCAAAATGGACTTGATTATGGGCTCAAAAAAGTACTAGATGCAAAAGGAACTTACTTGAGAGGTGTCAGAAATGGAATAAATTATAATAATTACTCTCTTTTTAATAAGGAGCTATATAAAGAATACAGCCTAGATCAGAATACTTTTACTAATGATGATTTTAATTTAAATAAATCAAGAATAAAAGAAATTCTATATAAAGAGAAAATTATTAGCTCTAAGGATAAGCCTTTATTATTATATATAGGGAGATTTTCAGAGGAAAAAGGAATAAAGTCTTTTCAGATAATAATTGATTCATGGTTAAAACTAGGAGGGCAAGTCGTACTTGCTGGTCAAGCATATGATCCTAATTCTGATTCGCATATTATTAAACTTCAAGATATATACAAAATGAATGAAGATGTAAAAATATATAACAACATAATTAAAGATCAGAAAGAAAAACTTAGCGATGAAGTTGAAATTTCAAAAGGACATTTATTAAGAACAGCCGCAGATTGGGCTATTATTCCTTCTCAAATAGAATCTTGCGGTTTGATTGCTATGGAGTTGTTATCAGTCGGAACCCCTATAATCACTAGTTGGGTTCAAGGATTAAAAGATACACTCAACCCTTATGGGGTTGTTAACCCTATTGTAAGTGATCCAAATAATATTAATTATAATAGCATCTCATATTTTTATGAAAAGAATATGCCAGAAGACCAATTGAAGTATGAAATTGATAGAGCGTTTTTAAAAGCTTTTGACATTTTGAAAAATAGAAAAGAATATCTGAGAATAAGTGTCAAAGCATTAAAAAATAGTTCTGATTATGATTTGAAAAATAATACATTACCACAACTATATCAAATATATGAAGAAGCCAGTGAAGGTATTGATCTAAAAGAGAATTATAGTTTGTATAATCTTGAAGAGCTACTGATAAATTATGAAAGTGAATTATCTCTAGAACAGTTTGGAAAAGAAAAAAAATATAGTTTCAATGAAAAAAATGATTTTTTAATAGCCACAGCTAGTATATATGATGATGTAAATGTCGAAGATAACTATGAAAATATTGATAAGGATAGCATCATTTATAATGCTAAGAATGAAGGAATAGTTTCAAAGATAGATGGTTCAGGAACGTTTATATGGGTTTTAGATACATATGGTAATTTTTATATAGATACTAATAAGCATTCTAAAAAGACATGTCATGCTTTTATTTGTAAAAATAAAAATCAAATACCAAAACCTATAGCATGTGGCGGGGATATTAAAATTGAAAGCGGTAAAATCGTTTATATAGATAATAGAAGTGGCCATTATACGCCAACTTTAGACCAATTCCTATTAGCACTAAAATATCTAGATAAAATAGGGATTCTAAATGAAAATGTAAAAATTAAAGAAGAAATTTATAATTTAGATATAACTATTGAACAAATAAGAAATATGGATGTTAACAAAATTAAAAATCTATATTACCTACAAGTTGATAAGAATCAGCGTTAAAATTAGCTTATTATGAAAGCTCAAATCAAAGCCAGATTAAACTGTAGTAGCTCAAACATAATCTGACAGTCACACATTAGTTTGAATCTAATTTCATTTCCAAACTAGTGTCAGATTTCTCAAACATATTACCTAAATTTTTCTCTTTTGCCAAAGGTTTTGAGTCAATAAAGGTTTGCATAGGTGTTTTTCCATAACAGTGCTTACCAGAATGGGGTCTTTCATTGTTGTAATAATCCAACCATATATCAACATCTTGCTGAATTTCTTCAATTGTTGAATAAACCTTTTTTCTAAACATTGTCTCATAACATTCATTTTTCATAGTGTTATGGAATCTTTCACATATACCATTAGTTTGAGGGGAATTAGCTTTTGTTTTAGTATGATCAATGTCTTCTATGCTTAAGTACATCTGATAGGAATGATTTTCCAGCTTTCCACAATATTCCGTGCCCCTGTCTGTTAATATCCTTAATAAATCTATTCCATGTTCCTCAAAGAATGGTAATACCTTATCATTAAGCATATCAGCAGCTACTATTGCATTTTTTTCTGTATATAACTTAGCAAATCCTACTCTAGTATAAGTATCTACAAATGTTTGTTGATATATCTTACCTATACCTTTTATATAGCCTATATAATAGCTATCTTGAGATCCTAAGTATCCTGGATGATGCGTTTCAATCTCGCCAGTAGTAACCTTTTTAGCTTTTTCTTTTTCTAAAGCTTGTAACTGAGCTTCAGTAAGTATAAAGCCATCTTGAGCTACTTTGGTCTCTAGGGCTATTAATCGCTTCTTAAAATTCTCTAAGTCATGTCTAAGCCAAATAGATCTAACTCCACTTCCTGAGACTAATATTCCTTGTTTTGCTAATTCATTTGATACTCTATGTTGTCCATAGGCTGGGTATTCATAAGCCATATTGACTCTATATGTGCCTCAACTCTATTTTTCTCTATTGGCTTTTTACGGGATATTTCTTGCAGAGCAGCTTCGCCGCCTGTTTCATACAATTCTTTAAAGCGGTAATAACTATCTCTTGAGTAGCCTATTATTTTACAAGCCTCTTTTACATTACCTAATTGTTTTGCTAATTCTAGTAGACCTAATTTTGGTTTGATTATTTTTTGAGTAGCATTCATTTTATTCTTCCTTAATTTGACATCTTATTTTACTCTTAATGTCAGATTAAATCAAAGCTTTTACACGACTATTGCTTGATTTGTTTGGCTTATCAAGTAATCTGTGTATAAATCTAAAAGGTTCTCTTTCATTTTTTTGAATTAATCAATACATGATTATATAGCTTAAGCGTTTTATCTCAAATAGGAGTTTCGCACTTTATGTAAAATTTAGTTTAGCTGCGATAGCATCAGTAATTCCATGCTTGATAACGGCACCGTCAAGTTAAGTAATTGAGGTATAAAAAAGCACATATGCTTATTTTAGAAACAGTATACCTCTTTAGCTGCTTGTTGTCATATATTTATAGCTTCATTAAATTTAAGTTTTTGTATAGAAGCTGAGTTTCTATATCTAGCTACTGGTACTGCAAATATGTTTCTAATTTTACTCATTAGGGTTAATGTCCTTTGCAATCCACCTGGGGATTTGAATTTAATTAAGCTCTTTTCTTTCCTTCTAGTAGGTTGATGAGCATTTTCTACTGTATTATTTAAACCTTTGTGTCTTCTATGCTCTACTTTAGTCATATTCTTAATAGGCTTAGTATAACTATTGAGTTTATCAGTAACAATCACTCTAGGTGAGGGGTATGGTCCTAATAATCTACTAAGAAAGCGTATACAGCTAACTACATATAAAAATGTCATGCTGAATTTATTTCAGCATCTCACTATAAGTATTGATTTTATTGAGATCCTGAAACGAGTTCAAGATGAAAGAATATACTACTTTTATGCCTAGTAGGCTATAGCTGACTTTTTATTCTTACGTTTTTGTAAGAATACATCCAGCTCATGACCATTAGAGTCTACAGCTCTCCATAAAATAAACTTAACTCCATGTACTTTAACAACTATTTCGTCTAAATGCCATTTGTCTTTAGGGTTTGATTCTTTCTTCTTAAGAATATCAGCGAAAGATTTGCCAAACTTATTACTCCAACTTCTTACTGTTTTATAACTAACTAATATACTTCTGTATCTAAGTATTTCCTCTACATCCCTGTAACTGGTATTAAATCTATGATAAATCCATATAGCGTAACTAATAATCTCCGCTGAATAACGATATCTCTTTGGCTTTTGAGTAAGCATAGATAATGAGTAAGAAAAATAATTTTGATATAATTATAATTATACACTAATATAATTTGTGAACAGTTGCCTTGACGGTGCCCTTAAGGGTGTTGAATGTGTTGTATATAGAAAAGGTTTACTATAAGTTATTTTGAGTATTTCTCTTTTATAATTAGTCCAATCACTATATTAAATAATAATAATAGCCAAACTAGCGACATACCAATACTCATCCAGATAGTATGATAATCATTTAGATATATGGTTTGCTCAAGGGTGGCACGAGTATTTTTAGGTAACTCTTTATCAATCTCTCCATTAGGTTTGATAACAGCGGTGATACCATTACTAGTAGTTGTAACAACATATTTAGCATTTTCAATCGCTCTGACTTGAGATATTTGTAGCTGTTGCTCACGTGCGATTGAATCACCAAACCAAGAGTCATCACTAATGATAGAAATAAGCTTAGCGCCTTGTAGCTGATCACGAACTTGTTCAGGATATGCAACTTCATAGCAGATAAAATTAGCTAGAGGTTGACCAAAAGCTGTCATAATTGGTTGAATTTTGTCACCAGCATTGAAGCTACTTAAGCCGGCACTATCAACATAGCCAAAAAATTTGATTGGGAAATACTCACCAAATGGAACTAGGTGGTGCTTATTATAAACTCCTTGCCCCTTACCAATAATAATCGAACTATTATAAATCTTAGCTCTAGGTGCTGTTTGATCAATACTTAGTGAGCCAATAAGCATAGCATTATTATTTTCATCAGCTAGCTCTTTAAGGTTACTAAAATATGAGCTCATATATTGTCTATAATTAGGGATAGCATTTTCGGAGAGTATTATTAATGAGTTTTTATAGTTAGCAGCAGCTTGTTGATAGTATTTTTGCATTCTAACAAAATTATCAGGGGCCCACTTAAATCCTTGGACAAAATCTCCCTGGATTAAAACCACCTTTTGAGGCTGATTTGTTTGAGTTTCAGGCTGGTGATATTTGATAGTGACACCACCTACATATAAAACAGTTATGATAAAGATTACACTAACTGTTTTCTTCAAAGTAGTTTTATTACAAATATAGAAAGTTACCAAACAAGCAATAAAAGCAATAATATAACTAACTAAATAAACACCACCAATATTAGCATACCATATTAGAGGCGATTCGGTTTGTGAATAGCCTAATGATACCCACGGAAAGCCACCCCAGAGTAAATTAGCTTTAACTACTTCAAACAGTGTCCACAAAGCAGGGTAGATTAATAGTTTAGCAGAATTGTTGGCTTTGCGCGTGAGGATATAGCTAAATGTACCAAAAGGTATTATATGCAAAAAATTTAATAAGATTACTAAAGCAACTGCCGCGGATAAACCAGCAGCGATTGACTCAGTAAATAAATGTATACTTATATATACCCACGATATACTAGTGCCAAAAAAACCAATCCCAAATAATGCCGCGGTTAAAAAAGCACTGCGGATTTTAGTCGCTTTATTTAGTTGATAGAAAAAAAGTACTAAAGATACTAACGCTAATATATCGATACGGAAAGGAGCAAAAGCTAAAGTAAGTATAGCACCACTTAATAGCGGCGGAATTATTCTAAATATTAACTTTTTCATTATTTCTTAAACTTTTCGACTAAAATTTTGATGATTTTTCTATTGTCTGCTTCTTGTATTATAAATTTCAAGCCATCAATGACAATGCTATCACCTTTTTGAGGTAAGCACTCTAAAGTTTGGATAATCATTCCAGCAATAGTGTCATAATCACTATTGTCATCTATTGATGTACTAAAGTATTCATTGAAGTCTTCTATTGTGGTTGTAGCATCTAATATAAACTTATCATCTGATATTTTAACTATGTTTTGGCTAGTGATATCAAACTCATCTTCAATATCACCGACAATTTCTTCTAAAATATCCTCAATAGTGATTAATCCAGAAATAGCACCATATTCATCAACAACTATGGCAATATGGTTTTGACTATTTTTGAAATCTTTGAGCATTGCGTTAAGCTTTTTGGTTTCTGGGATAAAGATAGCAGGACGCAGGATACTTTTGATATCTTCAGCTTTTAATTCTTCATTATCAGCTGATTCAATTTCTTTTTCAAAGATTAGTTTTAGTAGGTCTTTTGAATGCAAAATTCCTAGAATTTCAGTTTTGTTTTCACAGTAGACAGGTAAGCGTGTATGACTAGAGTTTATTGTCTTTTTTAAAATTTCTCTAATAGACATAGACATATCGACGGCAACAATTTTTGTATGCGATATCATAATATCGCCAACATCTAGTGATGATATTTTCATTGCACCAATTAGCATGTTTTGTGTTGTTTTATCAATAACCTCATTAGCTGCAGCTTTATTGATAGCATTGATAAGAGCATCTTTACTCTTTATATTAAAAATACTTGAGGTAAGTCTTTTTATAAAAGGATTATTATCTGTCATTTTGACTCTCTTGTTCAATATATGGATTAGCTATTCCTAGCTGCGCTAGTAGTTGGATTTCTAAATTTTCCATCGCTTCGGCTTCTTGATCGTCTTGGTGATCATAGCCAAGCAAGTGTAACAAACCATGGATAAAAATATGCTGCCAATGATCATTAAGTTTTTTGTTTTGCTCTTTGGCTTCTTTCTCTATTATCATTGGTGCTATGACGATATCGCCTAAGAAATCATCAGCAATATCATCAGGTAAGCCTTGAGGTTTCTCAAACTCAAAAGAGATGATATTTGTTGGCTTATTTTTATTACGGAACTGTTTATTTATCTGCTGAATTTCAACCTTTGAAACAATGCTTACATTTACTTCAGCATGGCTGATATGATGTTTTTCAGCTACAAGTTGTAGGCATTTTAGCAGTAAATCTTTGTTCGGTATGGGGTGTTCATCATCGTTGATGACATTTATATTTAGACTATCCATTTTTAGTTTTCTCTTCATGCTTAGCGTAAGCATTAACTATTTTCTGAACTATTTGATGGCGAACAATATCGACCGATTTTAAGTAGCTAATAGCTATACCCTCAATATCAGTAAGGATTGATAGTGCATGGTTTAATCCTGATATAACATTTTTTGGTAAATCTATTTGGGTGATATCACCTGTTATAACTGCGGTGGTGTTAAAACCAATTCTGGTTAAGAACATTTTCATTTGCTCTTTTGTAGTGTTTTGACTCTCATCAAGGACGATAAAAGAGTCATTGATAGTTCTGCCACGCATATATGCTAGTGGAGCAATTTCGATAACTTGTTTTTCTATTAGCTTGGTGACTTTTTCTACTCCCATAAAATCAAACAAAGCATCATACATCGGGCGTAGGTATGGATCAACCTTTTGGGTTAGATCACCTGGTAGAAAGCCAAGTTTCTCACCAGCTTCAACAGCAGGGCGCACTAGTACAATCCTTCTAACTTCGCCTTTCTCGTAAGCTGCTACAGCACAAGCAATTGCCATGTAGGTTTTACCTGTACCAGCAGGACCAACACCAAATGTAACAAAGTTATTTTTGATGTTCTCTAAATATATTGCTTGGTTGTGTGTTCGTGCTTTGAGTTTCTTACTTCTTAGCTGGACTTCAGCTTCTTCAACTTTTTTGCGTGACTTAGCAGTGGCCATTGTTTTATCTTTGGCAGTAGCATTGAGGATAGTTGTAATCTGCTCTAAATCTAATTCAGTATTCCCAGCTAAAATCTCAGCATAGCAAGATTTGATAAATCTTTTTGCTTGGATATTGTTAGCACTTGAATCACTAGTGATCTCAAACTCATCGGCACGATGCCTAATCTCAACATCAAAATAATTTTCAATAGCACGAATATTTTCATCAAGGTTGCCACAAAGTAGCATCATCGCATCATAGTTATAAGGTTCAAGAACAAATTGAGTTTTATTCATAGATTAAATAAGTTCCCCTCTTAGAGAATTTGGTAAGCTTTCAGTTATTTTAACCATAGCAAGCTGACCAATCAAAGATTTATTACCTTTAAAGTTTACAACTCTGTTATTCTCTGTTCTTCCAGCAAGAATATTATCATCTTTTTTAGATGTTCCTTCGACTAGAATTCTCTGGTTGGTGTCAACCATTTGTCTAGAGATAATTTGAGCATTACTATTTAGTAAATCTTGTAGTCTCTTAAGACGATCTTTTTTGATTTCCATAGGAGTGTCATCTGGTAAATCAGCTGCTGGAGTACCAGGGCGCTTACTATAGATAAAGCTAAATGATTGATCAAAGTTGACTTCTTTTACTAAGTTTAGTAGTTTTTGGAAATCTTCTTCTGTCTCACCAGGAAAACCAACGATAAAATCAGATGAAATTGTAATATCTGGACGGATTGCTCTTAGTTTCCTAATTTTTTGTTTAAACTCTAGTATGGTGTGGTTTCTTTTCATATTGATAAGAATTTTATCTGAACCATGTTGCACTGGTAAATGTAAGTGGTTAGCAAGCTTTGGTACAGTCGCATAAGCATCGATTAAGTTTTGTGAAAACTCAACTGGGTGTGAAGTAGTAAATCTAATTCTCTCAATACCATCTATCTCAGCGATGAAATGAATTAGCAAAGCAAGATCTGCTGTTTGACCATTCTTCATTGGGCCTAAGTAGTGGTTGACATTCTGTCCAAGTAGGGTGATTTCTTTTACGCCTTGCTCTGCTAAGATAGCACACTCTGCTAAGACGTCTTCAAATGGTCTATTTACTTCTGGGCCGCGTGTATATGGTACTATACAGAATGAACAGTATTTATCACAACCTTCCATAATAGATACATACGCTTTAGCACCTTCAGCTTTTGGCTCTGGTAGATAGTCAAATTTTTCAACCTCAGGAAATGATATATCAACTTGTGATTGTTGAGTTTTTTGCTTTTGCTTAATCATCTCTGGAAGTCTATGAATAGTTTGTGGACCAAAGACTAGATCAACGAAAGGAGCTCTTTTGATAATATTTTCACCTTCTTGTGAAGCAACACAACCACCGACACCGATTATTAGATCTTCGTTAGTTTTCTTAAGGCCTTTCCATCTTCCAAGCTCATGGAATACTTTTTCTTGAGCCTTTTCTCTGATAGAGCAAGTATTAATTAGGATGATATCTGCATCTTTATAATCATTTGTTTTTACAGTATGAAAATGCTCATTTAAAACCTCATGCATTCTAGCAGAGTCATATTCATTCATTTGGCAACCCAAAGTTTTTATGAAAACTTTTTTTTGTTCTTTCATTTACTCAAAATCCTTTATTTTTGTAGTATAGCTAAATTACTATTAAAATATATAAAAATACACATAATTGATTTGTGCTAATCTTGGCACGATTTCATTAAGTTATATTTTTAAGCTCTTATCCTGAAGGTATAAGAGGTTAGTTATAGTAAAATGCTCCAAAATTCTACCACAAAATTTAACTAAAAGCACCCTTAGAGACTAGACTAATTCGCTTGATTAATGCAAAATACACAGAGCTTTTTTAAGATGTTAATTTCGATGAGGCAAAATCAATTTACACAAGATAATATTTGGCAATATTGTCTTGAGCATACTAGCGATTTATCAGATAATCTCAAACAGCTAAGCGATTACACCCGCGAAAATATTCACGGTGCACAAATGCTTTCAGGGAAGATAGTTACTAAATTACTACAATTTTTTGTTTTTGCTACTAGGGCGAAAGTGTGTGTTGATGTTGGCACATTTACAGCGATGTCTGCAATTGCGATGGCTGAGGCTGCGCCAGGTACTAAAGTTTATACTATAGATAGACCTAATCAGGTAGGTGAGCAGCTTGCAAAAAAGTTCATTGCTAAATATCCAAATATTGAATATTGCCAAGGTAATGCTATAGACATCTTACCAACTTTACCAAATCAAATAGATATTGCTTTTATTGATGCTGATAAAAAACAGACACAAGAATATTTCGACATTTTAGTGACTAAACTAGCTGATGCTGGTGTAATCATAGTCGATGACATCCTCTGGCGAGGTGAGGTTTTGCAACCTCAAGACAAGCGCGCTAAAGCCCTAGACAATTTTAATAAATATGTAAATCAACGCGATGATCTAGAAACATTAGTCTTACCTATTCGTCATGGTATCAATATCATAAGAAAAAGAACTTAGAAATATCGATGAGAAAAATAATATTAATTTTTGTGTTTATTCTGCAGTTTTGTTTTATTACAGCTTATGCAGCTAGATGTGACAGTGTAAATATTGATGGTGTCAAGTGGTATCATGATTCAGATGAAAAAAGAGCAATCTATCTAGAGATCTATAATTTAGCGGCACATAGGATAAAGCATCAGGTTAAAAAAGAGCAACTAGAAAAAGGTACATGGGGCGTTATCTTAGACGTTGATGAAACAACTTTAGATAATTCATGGCAAGAGTATGATAATTATAAAAACTATAATTATAGTGAAGAAGAGTTTAGAAGAAGTGTAATTGAGCAAAAAGTAAAAGGTTTACCTGGTGCTGCTAAATTAACTAAACTTGTCCATAAACTAGGTGGATATGTAAGCTTTGTAACTAATCGCTATGGTTTAGATGATAAAATGATCGAAGCAACAGAAGAAAACCTTACTAAAGAAGGCATTTATTACGATCAGATTTTATTCTATAATGAGAATGCTAAAAATCCAAAGGACAAAAATTCAAGATTTGAAGCGGTCAAATCAGGTAAATACACTGATGATATCATAGTTACTAAAAAGCTCCCAGCACATGTGGTGATAGCTTATTTTGGTGATAATATTCAAGATTTTCCTCAGATGACGCAAAAAAATATGCGTAATGTTGTTAATAATAAGTATGCTGTTTTTGGTAAGAGATATTATATTTTCCCAAATCCGATGTATGGTAGCTGGGAATAGTAGAGGGCTTTAGCAGTGGCAAAATTATATTTTAGATATTCGGCAATGGATGCTGGTAAGACACTAGATCTTTTAAAAGTTGCCTATAATTATGAAGATAGAGGTAGAAAGCCTCTAGTTTTGACATCAGCGATTGATAAAAGAGCGGGTTTGAATAAGGTCAAATCACGCATAGGTATAGATCAAGATGCTTACTCACTGACTGACAGAGACAACATCTTTGAATTTGTCAAAAATTATAATTGTAGAGATAAGGTAGATTGTGTTTTGATAGATGAAATTCATTTTTTCACTCAACAACAGATTTGGCATCTGGCTGATATAGTCGATGAACTAAATATCCCGGTGATTTGTTATGGTCTACGCACGAATTATTTGGGACAGCCATTTGAGACAGCAGCACTACTTTTGGCTATTGCAGATACTCTTGAAGAGGTCAAAACAATTTGTCATTGCGGTAAAAAGGCAAGTTTTAACATGATGGTGCAGAATGGTAAAGCGATAAAACAAGGTAATCCTATAGTGGTTGATGATGATTCACTTAAAGAGGTAGATACCAAATATGTCTCTGTATGTCGTAAGCATTGGAAAGATGGTGTGTATGAATAATAGCTATATAATTACAAAATAGTAGTTACTAAAATATAGAATTTGACAACCTATTAATAAATAGTTTTAGTAACTTAGTTGATGACGATTTTTGGTTTTTTGATAATATAATTGGCGAAATTATACACAATACTTAAATTTTAGTTATATACTTTCATTCTCCACAAAAAGTTTTACTTTATGCCTGAAAATAACCAATAAAAACACTAAAGAACTTAACCTAAGAAAAATTATTTTATGCAGAATAAATTCATTTAGTAACTAATATAGGTAGTCATAATGATCCTTTTTTATTGATATATTTTATTAAGCTTTTAAATGCTCTAACTACAGATCTATTAAATTCTGCCTGGGTAAACTCGTTTGGTGAATCAGCATTTACTAACGATCCCATATGCATATTTACTATGTTTTCTATAAGCTCATTATCATCAAAACTTATAGGGTTGTGATCAGGTGTGATTAGTTTCGAATACTTAGTTTTTAGATCTTCATTTGGTGAGGAAGAAGGTATTGGGTTTTTATTTAGTATTTGGTCATATCTTTGACTAAAATCTTTATTGTAGCTACTTATACCTGTTTTGTTAGTAATTTTATTTATATTATTTATAGCTTTATCATAATTTTCTTTAGTCAATAGATTAGAATATAAATCTATGTAGTCCTTAATAAAAATGTCACGTAAATTCTCGATATAGTTATTATTATTTCCTGGCATTAGTTCATTAATGGAAATTTTAATTAATTTAATTTTAATGTTTTCTATGCTATTTTGCAAGTGTTTATTTGCTTCTTCATAATTTTCTTGGTATTCTGGAAATTGAATAAGGTAATTATAAAATATATTTACTGGATCAAAATATTTACCAATATATGGTAACTTCAATAAAGTTTTTGGTTGTATTCTAAAACTAGGATCTAGGCTTTTAGCATCTATTCTTTTGGAAGCATTAAATGCTCTAGTGGTTGCCCACCATGCTGTAGATGTTGCATCAATAATTGCAAACATAACCCTAACATCTGCAGCAGCATCTATACCAAGAGTTGGTAAAGATGATATTATAAAAGTTCCCAAGTGTATTTGCAATATTTGGTGAAAGCAATACCACGAGTACACAATTCTTCTTCTAAATTGGTCCCCACTTGTAATCGAGAGTGATGATATTGTAAGTGACGTACAATCATGCATTTTATTTATTTTATCTGCATAAAAGTTTTCGTCAAATAGCTTTTCAGAGGAGTCATATTTTTTATCATATTGTTTTATTAACTTTAGGAAGTTACTCTCAATATCTCTCTTAAGAGACTCACTGAATCTTTGTCTATAAGCAAAAAGCCTAAGTTTCTCTATATAAATAGGGGTTACAGCTCTATCTTCATTATCTTTAAATATTTCTCTATAGGTTTCTATTCCTTGAAAATCTTGTTTGGCTAAGCCTCTGTATTTGCTCCCCCATGTCTGTCTAGCAAAATCACTCAAAACTTTTGTATCAATATCAGATCCACTAAGCATAGATTTAGCATCAGTAACTTTCACCCATTTTTCAAAGTCTTTATCTTCTCTTAAATCAAGTGAATTCATAAGAGTTGTTCCATGACCTTTAATATCTTTAGAGTCACATAATTTCCAAAAAATTAATGGCAAGAAAGTAGCTCGATCATTAAGCATTGACTTTGTGGTCTGTTTTACATTTTCTTCTATAGCTATTTGGTATTTTTCAGCTGTAGTTGCAGCATCTAGTTTACCTATTAATTTAATAGCTTGTTGAAAATTTCCTACTTGTAATCCGGTCTTATAGAGATTAGCAACAGCATCAATAGAATCTCCATATATCCATACTAGTCTACCTACAGACTCACTAAGATAAGAATTTTTTGGATTATTGCTTTTATCAAATCCCCCAGACATAAGAGCTAAGAGAGGATTTATAACATTATTCATTGAAAAATTATTTATATCTGCTCTATTTACTGCAGCAAAAACATCCGCTCCAAGATTAAAGCTTGAGCTGTTCGGAGAAATATAAGCCGCGACACCACTTAATACAGTTCCAACTATCGGTCCAACAAAAGGGATAAAACAAACAGGAGCTGCAGCCATCTTAGCGATGGCTGAACCTAAAGCATATTTTTGGTCTTTGGCATTTTTTTCTATCTGAATACCTACAAAAAAATCTTTTTCAAACTTTTCTAACCTTTCGTCTAACTTTTTTAGCTCATCAGCAATATTTTTCATTGATTGTATTATTACAGCTTCTGCTGATTTTTTATTATAGAGGTCCGTAAAATTACCCAATTTTCCTATCTCACAATGACATTATGTGTTATAAATTTAGCACAATTTTATAAAAATAAAAGATTATTGGTTTAATGCTCCCAGAAATAAAATATAGATATTGTAAGTATTTATATTTTTTTAAAATGGTTTTTTTATTTTTTAGGAATTAGGTAAGGATAATAAGTTTATAAAGTTGAATAAACTTTTAGATGCTTAAAGTATCTTTCTCCACAGAAATATTGCCAGTAGGGATTTTTTTTCAAGTATTTACTAGCTGCTCATCATTAGCGTTATACAAAGACTTAAGATAAAAAAGACTTCGGCCATGGTGCCTCTTTATGATTTTTATATATTCATATTAAATCAACTGTTTTTATGATACAAACTGTAGCCAATTTTTAAACATTTGTCAGTTTGCGACAGAACTTTTAAGCTTGATGATAAAAATCCCTTGATTATTATCAATTTTAATATATTTTACCTTGTTTTCCTTACAGAACTTTAAAAAAGTATTTCTAACGATACTCTCATTATCTTTGGAATGAATACCTTTGCCAGTAATGAATGTTATGGTTTTTTGTTGACCAGTAAAGTGTTTTTCTTTTAAATAATGTCTTAAAATTAAGCCTGTGGTACTTTCATTTTGACCATGTAAGTCAATTATGCCTCTTTCATACCATTTATCAATGTTAGGGTAGAGATACTGTTGTGCTAATGTCTCTGCTTCTTGTGTTTTTTTATTTTCAGGTAAATTAGAATTCATTAATACATCAATAAAGCTGTTATAAGTCACCGCATTTGCTAGTTTCTTCTGCTTAGCTTTTTTAAATGCTTGTTGAGCTTGTTTAAATTCACCGTTTTTGCCAGCAGCATCAATAAAGCTGTTATAAGTCACTGCATCTGCTAGTTTATAATCTTTAGCTTCTTCAAATGCTTGTAGTGCTTGTTTAAACTCACCATTTTTGCCAGCAGCATTAATAAAGCTAGCATAAGTCACCGCATCTGCTAGTTTATAACGCTTAGCATCATTAAATGCTTGTAGTGCTTGTTTAAACTCACCATTTCTGCCAGCAGCATCAATAAAGCTAGCATAAGTCACCGCATCTACTAGTTTATCATCCTTAGCTTGATCAAATGCTTTTTGGGCTTGTTCAAACTCACCATTTTTGCCAGCAGCATCAATAAAGCTGTTATAAGTCACCGCATCTACTAGTTTATCATCCTTAGCTTCATCAAATGCTTGTAGTGCTTGTTTAAACTCACCATTTTTCCAGCAGCATTAATAAAGCTAGCATAAGTCACCGCATCTGCTAGTTTATAACGCTTAGCATCATTAAATGCTTGTAATGCTTGTTTAAACTCACCATTTCTGCCAGCAGCGTCAATAAAACTGGCATAAGTCACCGCATTTGCTAGTTCATAATCCTTAGCTTCTTCAAATGCTTGTAGTGCTTGTTCAAACTCACCATTTTTGCCAGCAGTGTCAATAAAACTGGCATAAGTCACCACATTTACTTGTTTCTTCTGCTTAGCATCATTAAAAGTTTGTATTGCTAGTTTAAACTCACCATTTCTGCCAGCAGCTTTGATAAAAGTGTTATAAGTATATTTGTCAGGATATTTTATTAATTGAAATAAAGATTTACAATCTTTATACGAAATAAATGATAGTTTGTGAAGCAATTGGTTTGCGATAACCAAATCAATGTTTGGATTATGGCGTAAAAACTTATTGATATCGTTTAGAGACCTTTTAGTTTTCAGTGTTTGAGATAGTTTTTTGTATTTTCCTTTATTTTGATTACTATAATCAATAACAATACTTACATGCAAAAAATAGAGTTTTGTAACATTAGATTTTACGGGTAAATAACTTGGTGTTGAGGCTTTTTGCATGCCATAACTAAAATTAATTAAACCCAGATAAATAAGTGCGCTTCCCATCACCAAAACTTTAATTTCTTTCATGTTTTTTTGGAATGTTAAATTAATTATTGATTGTATCAAAGCTGAACTTTTTAAAATTTCTGTTGCAGTCAGCTTAAGGTTCATATGAAGCCATAAAATTTTGTGGTTTTTTTGACTTCAAATTATCCTTTTCGCAAATCCTTCGTTTATTAAAAAAGTCTTTTCATAGATGAGTATTTCACATTTTTTGCCATAAATAAAGCTCATCACTTACCAAGCTTTATTCTTGTATTCACAAGCTAAAGAGTTCTATCGCAGGCTGACAAATTTTTAAAAATAGGATATCAAGGAAATAATTCTGATTATAGAGCTGTTGAACTTTCTGCTAAAATTCCACCATTTACTTAAGTAATACTCGACTATATTTATTGCTTGTGAGCTACTCTTTATATTTATTACTAGTCAAGAGTATCCATTCTATTGGCTTTTCACCTGTAGTTGGGTTATTTTCTGTAGCTATAACAGCAGTTAACTCTAGTGGATCAAACTTTTTTGTTTTAGGGCATTGTTTTTAACTCTCTTATAACCTGATATTTTGATTAACTAAATGTTTATTTTGCGAGTCTTTAGGTAGATTCTGATTTTAAAAAATAATTTGTTTGGTGTAATGAATTACTTGGCAAATTATCTCGACCTAAATGTCATCACTTCAATAGAAGTAAATAACCTAAGCTAATATTTGATTAGAAAAAATCTTAAACTTTTCTAGTTAATATCCTATACAAAACATAAGCAATCACAGCAGCTGCAATATTTACAAAAAATATCGCCTCAACAGCTGAATTATATACAGAGCCACTAAATAGTGTTAGCGAATTTAGAACCGTATAAATAGCAAATAATATTAAGCAAGCAGCTTTAAACTGACTATTTTTAAATAGTACTAAAAGTGAAAATAAAAATAACGCTAATTGGAAGATTCCTATCTGAAAAACAGCTGGAGTGAAAATCCATCCTTGAAATTTACTTATGCTATCCCCATCTACTAAATAAGTATAACTATTGATAGAAGTATAAAGACTTATATTACTGATTATAAAGTAGTTTGCGTAGATGTTTGCATAGTGCTTGGCATAGATAATGCTTGAGTGCAAAAATGCTATTATGAAAGGTGTGATTAGTAAACAAACACTTATAATTATAGTTACCATAAGTCATCAAAAATATTGTAGGAAATAGCTAGATTTTACAATAAATGCTTTGGCTTGTCATATATTTAATAATAAACATATAGACAATCTGGTAGATGATAGTTAAAATTTGCTACTAGAAAATTGTTAAATAATTAAAAAGGAAAACTTAATAATGCAAGTTACTGTAGAGAAAAAAGAAGGAATCCATTGTTCACTATTAATCGAAGTACCAGCAAATGAAATTGATAGTGTAGTTTCAAAAGAAATCAATAGAAGTGCAAAGAATATCAAGATGGATGGCTTTAGACCAGGTAAAGTACCTGCTGGTATGGTTAAGAAGAAGTATGGCGAGCAAATCCGTATGGAAGTGATTTCTGATCTTATTCCTCAAAAATACTCTAAAGCTATTCAAGATGAGAAGCTAGCAGTTGCTGGTATTGAAGTTGAATTAAAAGAAAATAAAGAAGGTCAGCCACTTAAGTTTGTCGCTAATCTTGAGCTTTTCCCTGAGTTTGAGGTAACTGGTTTTGAGAAAATCGAAGTTCAAAAGCCAGTTGTTGAACTAACTGATAAAGAAGTTAAGCAAATGATCGAGAACCTGAGAAAGCAGTTTGCAACTTTCTCAGAAATTGACAAAGCAGTAGAAAAAGATGATAAAGTAACGATAGATTTCGTTGGTAAGAAAGATGGCGAAGCTTTCCAAGGTGGTACAGCAAATGACACAGATGTTATCATCGGTTCTGGTCAAATGATTCCAGGCTTTGAAGATGGTATTATCGGTATGAAAAAAGGGGAGCAAAAGACTATTACTGTAACTTTCCCACAAGACTACCAAAACAAAGATCTTGCTGGTGCCGAGGCTACTTTTGATATTACTGTTAAGAAAATTCAACAAGCTGAGTTACCAGAAGTAAACGAAGAGTTTGTCAAGAAGTTTGGTGTAAAAGGTGGTGTTGATACTTTCGAAAATGAAATCAAAGAAAATATGCAGCGTGAGCTTAAGTTCATCCTACAAAGAAAAGTAAAAGATCAAATTTTCAAAGGTTTAAGAGAAATTGCTGAGTTTGAAACACCTAAGTCTTTGATTAAGAGAGAAATTGATGCAGCTAAGCAAAATCTAATTAAGCAAATGGGTGGTGCAAAAGGTTTTGATGTTAATCAATTACCAGATAACTTATTTGAAGCAAATGCTAAGCAAAAAGTAGAGACTAGCCTAATTCTCAATAACATTATAAAATCGCAAGAGTTCAAGGCAGAAAATGCTGAAGTTGAAAGCCTATTAAATGAGCTAGTACAAGCTTATGAAGAGCCAGAAAAAACTAAAGAGCAAATCAAGAAAAATGATAAAGAAATGGCTAACTTAAAAGCTCTAGTTATAGAGAATAAGCTAACAGACTGGATATTAGAGCAAGCTAAAGTAATAGAGAAAGTAGAAGATTTCTTTGAGGTTATTAAGGAAAATATGCAAGCTCAACAAGCCGGTTTCTAAGCTAGCTTTTAAAGAGAGGTTATAAATGATAACTAATAATTTGGTTCCTACCGTAATTGAAAAAACAGCTGGCGGTGAGAGAGCTTTTGATATTTATTCAAGACTGCTTAAAGAGCGTATAGTTTTTTTAAATGGTGAGGTAAATGATCATTCAGCTAATCTTGTGATTGCGCAGCTGTTATTTTTAGAGTCAGAGGATCCTGATAAAGATATTTACTTTTATATAAATTCTCCAGGTGGCATGGTTACAGCTGGTATGGGTGTCTATGATACTATGCAGTTTATCAAACCTGATGTAAGTACAATCTGTATTGGTTTGGCTGCTAGTATGGGGTCACTTTTATTAGCTGGTGGCGCTAAGGGTAAAAGATATAGTCTACCAAGCTCACAGATTATGATTCATCAACCATTAGGGGGGTTTAAAGGTCAGGCATCCGATATTGAGATTCATGCAAAAAATATCTTGCGTATCAAAGAAAGACTAAATAAAGTCCTAGCTCACCATACAGGTCAGGCTCTAGAGAATATTGTCAAAGATACCGACAGAGATAATTTTATGATGGCTGATGAAGCTAAAGCATATGGTTTGATTGATCATGTGATTGAATCTCGTGAAGCAATTATTAAATAAGTAAAGGAAGTCTAATTTAAAAAATGGCTAAAATTCTATATTGTTCTTTTTGTGGTAAATCACAGCAGGAAGTCAAAAATATTATCTCTGGTAGAGACGGTAATATCTGTAATGAATGTGTAAGTAAATGCGCTGAAAAAATTCTTAGTGTTGGTAGTACTGCTGCAGAGGAAGTTTCATTTGAGAAGTTACCAAAGCCAGTAGAAATCAAAAAATATTTAGATGATTATATCATTGGTCAGGATGGTGCTAAAAAAGTACTATCTGTAGCTGTATACAATCACTACAAAAGAATCACATCTAATTTAATAAAAGATGATGATACTGAGCTTAAAAAAAGTAATGTACTGCTACTTGGACCAACAGGTTCAGGTAAGACACTATTTGCTCAAACTTTAGCAAAGTTACTAAATGTACCTTTTGCTATTGCTGATGCTACGACTCTTACTGAAGCTGGTTATGTTGGTGATGACGTTGAGAACATAATTGTTCGTCTTTTACAAAATGCTGATTTTGATGTTGCTAAGGCGCAAAAGGGTATTATCTATATTGATGAGATAGATAAAATTGCACGCAAATCAGAAAGCACATCTATAACTCGTGATGTCTCGGGTGAAGGTGTGCAGCAGGCATTATTAAAGCTTATCGAAGGTACTGTCTCTTCTGTGCCTCCTAAAGGTGGTAGAAAACATCCTAATCAAGATATGATCCAAGTAGATACTACAGATATATTATTTATTTGTGGAGGAGCTTTCTCAGGTATTGAGAAGATTGTTAAGCACAGAATGGATAAGGTTAGTATTGGTTTTAATGCTGATGTTATTCAACAAAAAAATAGCCTAGGTAAAGAAAAGTTAATGCAAAAGATTGAAAGTGAAGATTTAACTAGGTTTGGTCTTATTCCAGAACTTATTGGTCGTTTACCGATAGTTACAGTTCTAAATGAACTGAAGGAGCAAGATTTAATTAAAATTCTTACAGAGCCTAAAAATGCTTTGATTAAACAGTATATTAAATTATTTAAGTTTGATGATGTAAGTATTGAATTTACTGATCAGGCTCTTGCTGAGATAGCTAAAAAAGCAATAGTTAAAAAAACAGGTGCAAGAGGACTAAGAACTATTTTAGAAAATGTACTTCTTGAAGTGATGTTTCATGTACCTTCATCTGAAGACATTGAAAAAGTTATTATCAATGACAAAGTAATTCTAGAGCAACAACAACCAATCTTAGTGACAAAAGCACAACAGCAAAAACAATTAAAAGATATAATCTAAAAATTTACAGGAGGATGTAATTTTATGTCAGAAGCCCTAGATGTCGTTCCTGTTATTCCTTTAAGAGATGTTGTTATTTATCCATCGATGACTCTTCCACTTAATGTTGGGCGTAAAAAGTCAATAGAGGCAGTTAAACAGGCATCAAATAATTATAATAATTATATTTTATTAGCTACACAAAAAAATGGCTCTAGTGGTGGCGACGTTGTAGATAACATCTATGATATTGCAACACTTGCTAAAGTTGTTCAGATTATGAAACTTCCTGATGGTAGTTTGAAAATAATAGTTGAAGGTATTGCTAAAAGGTTAGTAGCTAAGTATGAAGAGATTGATGGTTGTATCTACGCAAATTTAGCTAGTTTACATGTTGACGATAACTATGATCCTAGTCAAGTTGATAAAGAGTTAAAGGCTATTTTATTATCAGTTTCTGATTCACTTAAAAGGTTTGTTGATATTAGTGGTAGAGTTTCAAAAGAGTCATTAGCTACGCTGGTAAATACAGAAGAGCCGCATAAGTTTATTTATGAAATCGCAACTATTCTTAATACAGAAATAGCTAAAAAACAAAAGATCCTTGAAGCAAAAGATATAAAAAATAAGGCTTTACTACTTCTATCATACCTTTATGAAGAGCTAGAAATATTAGAACTAGAAGCTAAGATTAAAGATAGAGTCAAAGCACAAGTTGATAAGAATCAGCGTGAATATTACCTAAATGAGCAGGTCAAGGCTATTTATAAAGAGCTTGGTGAAGCTGATGAAGAATCAGAAGTAACTGCTTTGAAAAAAAGAATTGAGCATACTAAAATGTCTAAAGAGGCAAAAGAAAAATGCTTAAAAGAGCTTAAGAAGCTTAAAGCAATGCCTCCTTCTTCTTCAGAGTCAGCTGTTTCGAGAAACTACATCGAGACTATACTTTCTCTGCCGTGGGGTAAGAGAGCAAAAGTTAAAAGAGATATTAACCTGGCTGAAAAAATTTTAGAAAAAGATCACTATGGTATCAAAAAAGTTAAAGAAAGAATTCTAGAGCATTTGGCTGTTCAGATTAAAAGAGATAGCAATACTAAAGCGCCAATTCTATGCTTAGTAGGGCCTCCAGGTGTTGGTAAGACATCTATAGGACATTCGATTGCAAGAGCAACAGGACGTGAGTATGTGCGTATGGCATTAGGTGGAGTGCGTGATGAGTCAGAAATTAGGGGACATCGTCGCACTTACATAGGTTCTATGCCAGGTCAAATTATCCAAAAGATAATTAAATCAAAGACAGGAAATCCTCTTTTCTTATTAGATGAAATAGATAAAATCTCATCTGATTTCAGAGGCGATCCATCTGCTGCGCTTTTAGAAGTGCTTGACCCAGAGCAAAATAGTACATTTAATGATCATTATCTTGAGATAGATTACGATTTATCAAAGGTAATGTTTGTTGCTACAGCAAACTCGTTAGATATAGATCCAGCATTACGTGACAGATTAGAAATTATTAATCTATCTGGTTATACAGAGATAGAAAAACAAGCTATTGCAAAACAGTATTTAGTACCTAAAGCATTAGAGAACAATGGCTTGACTAAAAGTGAAATTAATTTTACACCAAAAGCTATTCTCGATATTGTTAGATATTATACAAGGGAAGCAGGAGTGAGAAATTTACAGCAAAAGATAGATGGTGTCTGTCGTAAAGCAGTTAAGAATCTCTTAAAAGAACCAAATACTGGTAAAATTTCTATTACACAAAAAAACCTAGAAAATTACCTAGGGGTACACCAATATGATTATGGTGTCAAAAATGCTAAAGCAAAAGTCGGTCAAGTAACAGGTTTAGCTTGGACATCAGTTGGTGGTGAACTCTTAACTATAGAAGCTTTAGCAATGCCTGGCAAAGGTAAAGTTAAATATACTGGTAGTCTAGGCAATGTAATGAAAGAGTCAATAGATGCAGCATTTAGTGTAATGCGCTCGATATCTAAGGATTATAAGTTAGAAGATGACTTTTATGAGAAAAAAGATGTCCATATCCATGTCCCTGAAGGAGCTACACCGAAAGATGGACCAAGTGCTGGTATTGCGATGACAACTGCTTTAGTTTCTGTATACACAAACAAGCCAGTTAGAAATGATGTTGCAATGACAGGTGAGGTAACACTACGTGGTGAAGTGCTGGCTATAGGTGGTTTAAAAGAGAAGCTTCTAGCAGCATTAAGAGGTGGAATCAAAGAAGTTTTGATACCTAAACAAAATGTCAAAAATCTTGCAGATATTGACAAAGAAATACTTGAAAAACTTGAAATAACCCCAGTAAATAGTATAAAAGAGGTATTAGATAGAGTTTTTTGATGTTTAAATGTTGAAACACCGCATTTTTAGTGTTATAAAGTTAAATGACACTTGTCAATTGTATAAAAATAAAGGAGTTTAAAAACATGAACAAGAGTGAATTAGTAAGTGCTATAGCTAAAGAAGCAGATGTTACTAAAGAAGTTGCTAGCAACACCTTAGATGCTACTATTGCCGCAGTAACTAAGGCTTTGAAAAATGGTGATAGCGTAACTCTAGTAGGTTTTGGTACTTTTCAGGTAAAAGAAAGAAGCCCTAGAGAAGGCAGAAACCCAAAAACTGGTGAAACTATCAAGATTCCTGCTTCTAAAGTTCCTAGCTTTAAAGCTGGTAAAGGTCTTAAAGACGCTGTGAAATAATAAAAATCTACAAAAAAGTAATTTTTTTAAAGGCATATTTTTAACAGTATGCCTTTTTTTTATCTATAATATTTACAAGTTAATTAAATTAGTGATTAGTTAAGGTTAATAAAAAATGTTACAGTCTTTTAATGATAGACTTAAAGGTCCTTTTACTTGGATTATAGTTATTTCAATAAGCTTTATTTTTGTAATTTCGGGAATGACATTCTTTTTTACAAATATTGGTAATAGCAGAGCGTATGTTGCTAAAGTAGGCGATATTGAAATAAGCCCACAACAATTTCAACAGTATGCTCAAAATGCTACTACAGATGCACAAAAGAAAGCTATTTTAGCTCAAATGATAGATCAGTATTTGCTATTAGCTGATGCACAACGCCACAATATTGTAGTGTCAAAACTAGCCCTACAATCAGCAATATTTACCAATCCAATGTTCTTTGATAAAGATGGTAAATTTTCTGCTGATAAGCTAAAGCAAGTTGTAGCATATTTAGGTGGTATGGATAGGTTAGAGCAGATATTAGCTCAAAATATTCAAGCAACAATAATTCCTAAGACTATATTAGCTACATCATTTACTACAGATTATGAGAATAAGTCACTTGCAAGTATATATTCTGTAAGTAAGTATGTAGACTATCTCAAGATTTCTCCAGCTGATTTTAAATCACAAATTAAACCAAGCCAGCAAGATTTACAAAGCTATTATGATACTCATAAAAATGAGTATATAAAACCAGCACAAAAGTCGATTAGCTACTTCATAATTACAAAAGATAATTTTATAACAAAAAATAACATCAATAACGATGAGTTAGAAGCTTATTATCAAACTCATAAAGAGCTCTTCAAGGATTTTGACGATAATACTAAAGCTACTATCCAAAAGATAATCCAAAATAGGCGTGCTTTGGGGCAATTTAATGAGTACACTCAAGATGTTGATAGCATTAAATATGCTAAATTAGAGAAACAACTTGGCAAAGTTAAAACAGCTACAATTATTGATAATAATGATACGACAATTGGTAATGTTGCTAATAGCCAGTTTTTTGTAAATTCAGGTAAATATGCAAGTGTTGCTATAGCTGATAATCAGCTTTTGGTTTATCAGGTAGATAACTCAGTCGAAGCTACTCAGCAAAAACTAGCTGATATTAAAGATAAAATTTCAAAGGCGTATATTGAACAAAAATCACAACAACTTGCTATACATCAAGCACAAAATCTTTTAGATGATTTAACTAGTGGTAAGAAGGTAGATACAAGCTTTAAACAAGCCACAGTAAATAGTGATTCACAAGCGTTTAGTAAAGATTTCAATGACTATATATTGTTTAATAGTAATAATGAATACCATGATTATCAGTCTAATAATGGTGATATCTATATCTATAAGGTAACTAAAGTTGAATCAATAGCTAATAAAACTGCTCAAGTACCTAGCCAAATTATCGATGCCTATAAACAAGAAGAACTAAACTTCTATTTACAGGTAATTAAACAACAAATTCCAATTCAAGTTAATTATAAAAATATCTAAATGAGTAATTCAATCTATGGTCTGGCTGGGCCGACAGCTTCTGGTAAAACTTCACTGTCAATATCGTTAGCTAAAAGAATCAATGCTGAAATTATTAGTGTCGACTCATCTCTTGTTTATAAAGGTATGGATATTGGTACAGCTAAGCCAACTCTACAAGAGCAAGATGGTATTAAGCATCATCTTATTGATATTATTGAACCAATAGAGAATTTTTCGGTTGCTGATTTTATATCAAGCGTAAATACTCTTAAAAAAGAGATATGGACTAGAGGTAAAGAAGTTTTACTTGTTGGTGGTACAATGCTTTACTTCAAAGGTTTGATAGAAGGTTTATCTGCGCTACCAGAATCTCATGCTGAGATAAGACAAACGCTTGAACTAGAGAGAAAAGCAAAAGGTTTAGCGTACCTATATCAGCAATTAAATAGAATCGATGCAGCATCAGCGCAAAAGATTAACCCTAATGACCAACAGCGAATATTTCGAGCTCTTGAAGTGATTATGATAACTGGTAAGAAATATTCTGAGCTTGTCAAAACATCTAAAATTGGTGGCTTAGAAGAAGAGCTAAAATTATGTGCTTTGGTACCAAATGATAGAAAAATACTTCATAAAAATATTGAACTTAGATTTAGGCAAATGTTGGTACAAGGTTTTTTAGCTGAAGTACAAAAGCTCAGAGATAACCCAAATTTGAGTATAAATAGTACAGCTATTAGAAGTGTTGGTTATCGTCAGGCATGGCAATACCTTGATGGCGATATTAGCTATGATGAGTTTGTCAATAAGGGTATAGTAGCTACACGTCAGCTTGCCAAGCGCCAGCTTACTTGGGTTCGTAATTGGCAGAATCCTATAAATATAGTTGCTATGGAGAACGAAACTAAAGAGTTAGATGTTTTAAAATATTTTGGTTATAAATAAGATTTGCTGATAAATATAAATCTTGCTAGAATATACGCGAAGTTTAATTGTTAAACTTGATAAAATAATAACTATAACAAAATAATTAAAAGGAAGTGAGACAATGTCAAGAATATCATCTTTACAAGACCCGTTCTTAAATGCTTTAAGAAAAGAAAAAGTTAGTGTATCTGTATATCTAGTAAACGGGATTAAATTACAAGGTCAAGTAGAAGCTTTTGACCAATTCTGTATCGTGCTTAGAAACACTGTAAATCAAATGGTTTATAAGCATGCTATATCTACTATAGTACCAGCTAAAAGTGTAAGAATGGTTTATAGCTCTTTTAATCCATATCACCAAAACTCTAATGAAGAGCAAGATGAGAATGTAGATGATATTCATTCTGATGATCTTGAAATTCAGGAGAATGAAGGTAGTATTCACGAGTAATATAAACTTTTCTTTTTTCTTAATAATTCCATTGTGGAGTAATATTAGTTGATGGAATTTTTCCAATCTTATCAAGCAGGTAGTAAGTGCCTGCTTGTAAATATAAATTTCAAGTATCATCGTGATCTAAATGCTGATTTGACTGAGTTAGAAGGTTTAGTTACAGCAGCAGAAAAAGTTGTATTGCAAAGTTTAGATTTTAATCATCCTGAACCTGATATCAAATACTTTTGTGGTATGGGTAAAATCGAGATGATAAAAAACAAACGCGATGAACTAGAAGCGGATTTAGTTGTTTTCAACCATCCTTTAACTCCTTCGCAAGAGCGCAATATCGAGAAATTTCTTGAGTGTAAGGTTATGGATAGAACTAGATTAATTCTAGAGATATTTTCATTACGTGCTAAAACTCATGAAGGTAAGCTTCAAGTCGAACTTGCGCAACTTAACTATCAATCAACACGCTTAGTCAAAGGGTGGTCTCACCTAGAGCGACAAAAAGGTGGTATCGGTGTCAGAGGTGGACCTGGTGAAACACAGCTTGAGATAGATAGACGCCTAATTAGACAGAGGATTAAGCAGATTACGCAAAAGCTTGAAAAAATAAAACACCATCGTGATTTAAGCAGATCTTCGCGTAAGAAAAATAATATCCCAACCATTTCATTTGTTGGCTATACAAACGCGGGTAAATCAACTTTATTTAATAAAATCACCAATGCTGATGTTTTAGCTAAAGATCAACTATTTGCGACTTTAGATCCTACTTTGCGTAAAGTGATTGTGCCAAAGCTTGGTGAAGTTATATTTTCTGATACTGTAGGGTTTATTAAGAATCTGCCGCATGATTTAGTTGAGGCTTTCCATGCTACTTTAGAAGAAGCTATAGAATCTGATCTTTTGGTACATGTTATAGATTATGCTGATGAAGATCATAAAAGTTATATTGAGCAGGTCGAAAAAGTACTTAGTGAAATTGGTATAGCAGACAAAGAGATGATTTGTGTCTATAACAAGATTGATAAGCTAGAAAATATCAAGCCAAGTTTTGTTCCCCTTGAGGATTCTGATAGTAGTATTGTTGCTAGGGTATACTTATCTGCACAAACTGGTGATGGTTTATCAGAATTTTATCAAGCATTAGCAACATTCTTTAATAAGTCATGGGTAAATGAAACTTTAGAGTTACCACCTAAGTATTCTAAAGCTAGAGCTAAGATGTATGAGCTTGGCGTTGTTGAAAAAGAAGAGATTTCGGAGTGTGGTAATTATCTACTGCAAATAAAGATATCAGAAGATGATTTTGAGAGATTTAAAAGAGAACTTGATTTAAATTTAGCAGAATTTTTTATTAAAAAATAGCCTTTTAACTAAGAGAAAGTTGAAATTATGTCTGTGAATCTCACAAAAATGAATAAGAGGCTTTGTGCATATGACAGCAGATAATGATATTAATTATTTAACATTAATAGATAAAGATACTTATGAAGAGGAAATAGTAAAAATTCTACTTGAATTTTGTCAAAATATAAATGATAAGTTCTACATCACTACTATGAAGTATTACAGAGATGATATTTTACTTATGCTTAACTCATATGCCCAGCGTAGTGAATTATATAGTTTTATTACTAATATTATTGATCTACCAGAAAATAATTATATTGCATTAAATAGTAAGCCTATTGATATAGACAAAATCACCAATCGTTTAATTGATAAACTTCTTTGTTGGCACATAACAAAGCGTAAAATAAATAAGGTTTTTGAACTAGAGAATCATTCTATTTCATATTTTAATTTAAATTATAAAAATGTATTTGTTGAGGTATTTTATAACAATCAAAGTAAATTCATCGATAAGGATTTTTGTATATCTTTAGAAGATTTAAGGTTTGGTTTAATGGTACCAATTTATGCTGTAATGGTTACAGCTTCTGAAGTCAGAATGCCAGTTTGGTATAAATATAGAGTAGATGATCAAATTATTTGCAAGTTAGAGTTTGAATTTATTCTCCAAGGAGATTTAGTAGAGATTTCATATATAGACTATAAATCAGATGGTGTTGATAATGTAATTAACCCAGTAGTGGAAAATCAAGATGTAGCTATTGATAAATTACTACAACAAATACAATCAGGCTACGCAAACTTCTCTAAATTTAAATGGCAATTCAACCCCATATCAAATAATGAAAATAAGTATCTTCATTTATATGTATATGGAAAGGATAAAAAGGAAGTGATAGGTGATGTTAGTTTAAAATATAAAAATGGTCACGCTTACCTTAAACATGAGGCGTATGAATTAAATGTTTTTCTGGATAAGATCTACGCTGGTGATCTAAGGGCCGTCACTGATATTATAAATTCAAGACCAGAGCTTGTTAATACACCATTGATAAAACAAAATGTGAGAACAGGAGCTATTGAAATCATCACTTATCCATTGATCGAAGCAATTTTATTTAATCAAGTTGATATAGTAAAAATTTTAATTGATGAAAAAAATGCAACTTTAAATGCTACTACATCTGCAGGTATCACTCCGCTTTACGCTGCGATGTTGAAAGGGAATAAAGAACTAAGTTATAAGCTGATGTCCAGGGGCGGAAAGCTTACAGAAAAATATAAATATCCTGTTGTGGATACTATGCCGGTTAAAGAATTATTTACTACCTATCATTTGCAGGAAAATATCAAAACCTTGTTTGACGCAATAAAAAAACAAGATGTCAGTTTTATCAAACAATATATAATTGAAAAAGGTTATAATGTACGATTGCCATATATTTTACCAGCTTTCAGGCTTCATATTTTCTATCCAATAATTGCTGCGATTGGAACAGCGAATCTAGAAATTATCAAATTAATAATAGAGCAAGGCGGTGCTAGTGTTAATGTTTCTAATTATTACTGGCATTGGTACTATAGTAATAGTTATTGGCTAAAAACACCTTATGAAGATCGCAATACAAGCGAAGTACTATTTGCAGCGGTAGATTTAGGGTACAAAAATATACCAAAAAATCAAATAGTAACTATTATTGATTATTTAATCAAACAAGGAGCCTATATAAATTCTATCTGTGGTTTTGGCTGGACTCCTTTGATCCATGCGGTACAGCAATGCTCAGAGCTGGCATATGAGAAACAGGAGTATGATTTTACAATTATAGAATTTTTATTAAAGCACGGAGCTGATATTAATTTAGAAATACCAGAAAGAATGCTTTTTGGTGATGATAATTGGGGTACAGCTCTTGGGACCGCTGTGCATATGAATGATATTGTATTGGTAAAATATTTACTAGACAAAGGCGCAAGGGTTCTTACAAATAACAAAGCTATATCTCCTTTAGAAGCTGCTAAATATCCGAGCGATCAGGAAGAGGAAATTTTGCAGGAGATTATTGATTTATTAAAACAATGGGTAAAAAATGAGTAGTAAAAGTATAAAAAACCCTCATATGGGACCTTAGGGAGTATTACCATCGCTTGGATTACAGGCAATCGTGACACTACTACTTTCAGAAGACTTTATAAAAAGTACATCATTTAAAGAATTGTTTGTTTTATACTGATGACTGGGATGATTTTGCAAAAGCCTTAACGAACAAAAGAAGTATCATTGGTAAATCTGGTATTGTTGCTATTGAAAGAGATAATAGTAATACTAGACATAATTTAGTTAAAATGAATAGAAAAACAAAGGTAGTGTCTAGAAGTGAGAGAATGATTAAAAAACATTAAAGCTTTGGGTGAACTTGAGAGAGCAAAATATATTTGATAAATTTCAAGAAATGGCTCTATCTATCTTTTAGTTTACACTCTCGTTTTTTAGCTTATTGAAAAATATCTTTATTAGAGCTATATCTAGGTTGTTCAATACAACTTTAACAATCATTTGGTAATTATTTGCTGATAGTACAAAAAATATAGAAATTTTTATATATAATAATTAAGATGTGAGTTAAAAATACTCTAAAAAGTGTATAGGAATGTTAATTTATGATTAAAAAGCTAAAACAAAAATGGTTTTGGAGCAAAAATTCGGAGCAGGGACCGCCGGATTTAGAAGAAATGATTAAAAAATTCTTTGGAAAAAAGAACAAAACTAACAATGATGATAATGAGAGCATTTACTCAAGAAATGCTAATAAAAACAAAACAACCTTTAACAAGCCACCGGTTGCTAAAATAGCTACAATAATAGTGGCACTGCTTATATTGGCATGGATCGGTTTTGGTTTTTATGTTGTACAACCAGCTGAGCAAGCAGCAGTGCTTAGATTAGGTAAGTTTTCTAAACTAGTAGAACCTGGTCTACATTGGCATCCTATGGGTATTGATAAAGTTTATAAAGAAAATGTTCAGGAGTTGAAAACTATTTCTCTAAAGCGTGATATGTTGACATCTGAGGAAAATATCGTACATATTTCTTTCACAGTTCAATATCGTATTGCTGATTTAGAAAAATACTTATTTGCTAATACAAATCCTACACAGCTACTTCAGCAAGCTCTAGAAAGTGCTGTTAGACAGGTAGTTGGTGAAAATAAATTAGAGCAAATATTAACTACTAATCGTGCTGTAATTACTCAGCAAGTTAGAAAAGAAATGGAAGCATTACTCAGAAACTATAACTCAGGAATTTATATAAGTGAAGTAATAATGCAGCCAGCTCAAGCTCCGGATGCAGTTAAGAGTGCTTTTGATGATGTGATTAAAGCGCGTGAAGATCGTGAAAGAGAGCAAAACGAAGCCGAGGCATATGCTAATAGAGTAGTGCCAGTGGCGCAGGGTAGGGCTCAAAGAATATTAGATCAAGCTAATGCCTATAAGCAAAAAATTGTTCTAGAAGCTCAGGGTGAAGTCGCTCAATTTGAACAATTATTACCAATTTATAAACAATCTCCAGATATCGTGATGAATCAAATGTATTTTAATACTATTTCAAATGTGCTACAGCACAATAAGATATTCTTGATAGATGGTGATGGTGCTAAGAATATTTTTTATGGTCTAAGTGATACACAAAAACAAGCACTGTTATCAAATACACAAGGAGGAAACTAAGATGAGTAAATTTCTAAAAATATTTTTAGTGCTTGTAGTAGTTTTATCTATAGTGGTATTAAGTACAAAATTTATTGTTAAACAAGGGTCAGAAGCAGTTATTTTAAGACTTGGTGAGCTCGTAAAAGATAAAGATGGCAAAGCTATAGAGTATGAGCCAGGCTTACATATTAAGATTCCATTTATAGACACTGTAAAGATTTATGACATGCGTAATCGAGTTTTAGAAGCAGATTCTGCTCGTGTAGTTACTAAAGAGCAAAAAGATGTCTTGATTAATGCCTATGTGGTTTGGAAGATAAGTAATAGTAATATTTCCACATTCTACACAAGTACTAGTGGCAGTAGTGATCGAGCTGAAACATTATTAAAACAATTCTTAGAGTCTTCTTTAAGAGCAGAGGTTGGTAATAATGATATTCAAAGCTTGATTAATAACAATCGTGATAAGCTGATGATTGCTTTAACTAAGAGTGTCCAACAACAAGCTAAGCAGATTGGTGTAGATGTTATCGATGTACGAGTTAAACAGATAGATTTACCAGATACGGTTACAGACTCTATTTATCAAAGAATGAGATCTTCGCGCCAAAAAGTAGCTGCTTCTATTCGAGCAGAAGGTAAGCAGTTAGCTGAGAAAATAAAAGCTGCAGCAGATGCTAAAGTAACAGTCACACTAGCAGAAGCAGAAAAAGAATCAAAAACTATAATGGCAGCAGCAGATGCCAAAGCAGCTAAGATTTTTACACAAGCTTATTCTAAGTCAGTACCATTGTATGAGTTTCTAAAGAGTATGAACTCTTATAAAGAGAGTTTTAATGGTAAAAATGAAGTTGTATTTATGCTTAAACCAGATAGCAAGTTTTTCCAAGGTTTTAAATTAGAACCTAATAGTAAGCTTGCCGAAGATATGAAGGAAGCTAAATAGATGAGTAAAGTAAAAGTACTTTTTGTATGTAAAGGTAATATTTGTAGATCACCGACTGCTCACGTTATTTTTCGTGATATCGTCAAGCAACACAAGCTAAACAAGCATATAGATGTAGCATCCTGCGGTACAAGCTCACGGATGTGGGGACATGAGGGACACGGTGCTGATATGCGCACATTAGCAATAGCTAAGAAATATGATTGTGATCTTTCAGATCAAGTTTCACAGCAATTAGAGGAGTCTGCTTTTGCTGAATATAATTATATTATTGCAATGGATCAAGAAAATATTGATACAATGAAAGAGATGTTTCCAAATGCTGATTTTTCAAAAGTCTCTAGGATGTTAGAGTATGCTCCGGCTATTGCTTTGACAGATGTACCTGATCCATATTTTGAAAATAATTTTGAAAAAGTTTTTTTGATGATAGATACAGCATGTCAAGGGCTTTTTGAAAAGATAAAGTTAGAGTACAAGTTATGAACTATAATAAAGCAAAATATATAATGGGTGCAGCAAAAGTCTCGCAACTTCTAGAAGATATTGGTGTCGAGGTTGCTTTTGCAGGGCGTTCAAATGCAGGTAAATCAAGTGCATTAAATACTCTTACAGATCAAAAAGGTCTTGCTAGGGTAAGTAAAACACCAGGGAGAACACAGCTTATCAATCTATTTGATTTAGGTGATAATAAAAGGTTGGTAGATTTACCCGGTTATGGTTATGCCAAAGTTTCAGAAACTACTAAGCGTCAATGGCAGAGTGAGATGGAGAATTATTTAACATCGCGTCAATGCTTAAATGGTATAGTGCTTTTAGTAGATTCACGCCATGAGTTAAAAGAATTCGATGCTCTAATGATAGAGATGGCGATATCTTTTGATTTAAACTTACTTATATTACTGACAAAAGCTGATAAGTTAAATAATAAAGAAAGAGCTCAAGCTAATAGAATGATAGAGAGTTTTCTAAAAACCTTTACCGCTACAGATAAAATATCATATCAATTATTTTCATCACTGACTAAGATGGGTCTAGATAAATTTAAAGAAAAGCTTGATAGTTGGTACGAGACCAATGTCTAATAGCCTTGGGTAAGCATTGAATTTACTTAAGCTGAGTGTTAAAACAGCTTCATCTGTCTATTATCAACCTCGCTAAGTCTGACACCGATACCTATTAGACGAATAGGGTTGTTTTGTTTTTTATAAAGTTCGGTTATTAGATTTATAAGAGATTGCTTATCTAGTGATTTTGATATTTTAGTCATGCTGGTTTTATTAAATCTAGTATCTGTAAACTTAACAAATATACCTATTATACATTTATAATACTCTTCAGACATACGGCTTGCTAGTTTTTGGTATAAGCTTGGTAATTTCTCTAAGCAAGCATCTAGAGTTTTTAGATCATCTAAATAAGTATTTTCTACACTAATAGATTTACGGATTCGTGTATGGTTAACTGCACGGTTATCAATACCACGAGCATAATTATAAAGACTATTACCAAATTTACCAAAAATTTCTATCAGAGTATTTAAACTTAGTTGTTGCAGTTGTGAACAAGTTTCAACCCCAATATTTTTTAGTTTTTCTTGAGATACCTTACCAACACCAAAAAGTTTTTTAACAGGTAAATCCTTTATAAAATCATCAACTTGTTGTGGTGTTATTATATATAGACCATTTGGCTTATTTATATCGCTAGCTATTTTAGCAAGAAGTTTATTTGGTGCTACTCCGGCTGATCCTGTAAGCCCTGTTTTTTCAAAAATTTGTGTTTTAATCGCTTGGGCAATTAGAGTTGCACTATTGTGATATTCAGCTACTTCTGTTACATCTAGATATGCTTCATCAAATGATAGTGGCTCAACCTTATCTGTAAAAGAGTAGAAGATACTACGAATAATTTCTGAAATAGCTTTATATTTTGCAATATTTGTATTTAACAATATAAGGTTTGGGCATTTTCGTAAGGCTATCGATGTTGGCATTGCGGAGTGTATACCATACTTGCGTGCGATATAGTTACAGGTAGATATTACACCACGCTTAGGATTGGTACCTCCTACAGCAAAAGGTTTACCTTTAAGTTTTGGCTTTTCTATTTCTTCAATTTGAGCAAAAAAATAGTCCATATCTATATGAATTATCTTGCTTATTTTGCCCATGGTATAAATCCGTTGCTGTATTATCTATTAGCCAAGCTTTATTAACTTGTATTATACTTTAATAAATTTTAGTATTTAATTAAGCCCATGTATATATACAAAATAATTTTATTTATATTTAGTGTTATATTTTTTAATTTATGCTTTGCTAAAAATCCACAGTTATATTTATTCCTAGGAGGAGATTCTGCAAAGGATCATATTAAAGAATTAGTCAATCCAGAAGTTGAAGGTGCTCAGATAATTTACTCTTGGAAAAGATTAGAACCAGAAAAAAACAAGTATGATTTTTCAGCTATTAAAGATGATTATAAAATTTTAGAGAAGTATAAGAAAAATTTATTTATTCAGCTGCAGGATAGATCTTTTGATATAAAGAATATCCCTGTACCAAAATATTTACAGTCAAATAAATATGATGGAGGTATTGTAAAGCAAACGGATTTTGCTGGAGAAGGTCAACCAATAGGAGCAGGCTGGGTAACAAAACAATGGAACCCAAATGTAAAAGCTAGATTTCATAAACTCATAGAGCAATTGGCAAAAGAGTTTGATGGTAAAGTAGCAGGTGTGAATTTACCAGAGACTGCAATAGATATTAATCAAAAATTTTTTAATCATAAGTTTTGTAATATCTATGTTGATACAATTATAGATAATATGCTTTTTTTAAAACAACAATTTAAAAAAAGTAAAGCTATTCAATATGTTAACTTTTTACCATGTGAGTGGAATAATGATCATGGTTACATGCAGAGAATATTTAGTACCGCGCGCAAAAATAAAATAGGTTTAGGTAACCCAGATACCATACCATATAGAAAAATGCAGATGAAAAATAGCTATTCTTTTTTTAAAAAGTATAAATCTAGTCTTGATACTATTGCTATAGCAGTACAAGAGCCAGATTACACTTATATTAATCCACACACATCTAAGAAATTTACTCCAGAAGAACTATATGATTTCGATAAGAATTATCTTGGAGCTGATATTATATTTTGGAATATCAAGCAACCAGAGTTTGAAAGTGTTTTAAAACTATTTGCTAATAAGTAATATAATTTTAGATATAAAAATCTGCAAACTCATCAATACTTGGATCTTGCTGCCAAGAATATTCTATCTCGATACTTTTCTGCTTAGCTACCTGGTAGCCTAGCAAATCTGCGATAAAGCCCAGACTCATATCTATGCCGGCACTAACTCCTGAGCTAGTGTAAATGTTATCATCTTTAACCCATCTTGCTCTATCTATCCAGATTACATCAGGCGCGATTGATTTGGTCCAGTTAAGAGCTTTTTTATTTGAGGTAGCTCTTTTTCCGTTAAGTAATTTTGTTTGAGAAAATAAAGATGATCCAGTACAAACTGTAAATATATATTTAGCATTATTTGCTAGTTTAGTAAGTTCAGCTATCAATTTCTTATCATGAATTAGCTTGCGAGTACCCATACCACCAGGTACAAATAAAATATAATCTTTTGAAGTTATTTTAGAGAAATCTTTAGTATTTATTTCTACTGCTTGACTACTAGTGACTATTCCACCATTAATCGAATAATAGTTTGGTTTAAAAAAATCTTTAAAACTCCCTAGGACTTCAATTGGGCCAAATACATCTAGGGTTTCAAAATCATCATATAAGATAGTTACTATTTCTAACATGTTTTTTTTTTTGCATTAAATTTTATTTAGAGATAATACAGTAAAACAAGCTATTTTTATATTTAAATTATAGAGTATATAATTATCATTAATAAACATAAAAAGTATAACTAAATGATATTTTTTAAAAATGTTTCTTATCAGATTGAGATAAAAGAACTCTTTGATAATATTAATTTCTCAATTTTCCCTAACCAAAAAATAGGGTTAGTTGGTAAAAATGGTACTGGCAAAACGACACTTTTTAATCTTATACAAGGTAATCTAACACCGGATAAAGGTGATATTGAAATTGCTAAAAATACTCGCGTAGTCACCGTTAAACAAGAAGTTGATGATTTTGAAGCCAAAGTAATTGACTATGTAGTCAATGGCATAGAATCTTTAAGAGAACTAAAAATTAAAATGCACAATTCTCTGGCAACAGAAAATTTTGTTGAATACTCGAAGTATCATGAAGAGTATGAATCTCTAGGAGGCTACGCAATAGAATCTCAAGCTGGTAAATTGTTATCTGGTTTAGGGTTTGGTATTAGCCAGCTTCAACAAAAAGTAAAAGAGCTTTCAGGTGGTTGGCAGATTCGTCTAAATCTAGCACAAGCGTTATTACAAGAATCTGATATTTTGCTACTTGATGAACCAACAAATCATTTAGATTTAGATGCAGTTTTATGGCTAGAAGAATATTTACAAGAGTATAAAGGTTCTTTATTACTTATCTCTCATGATAGAATATTTTTGGATAATGTTGTTAAGCAAATTTTTCTTATTGATAATAAAAATATAGCAACATATACGGGTAATTATTCATCTTATGAAAAACAAGTTTATGAGCAAAAAGTTCTTCAGCAAAAGCAATTTGTGAAACAACAAAAACATATTGCTCACTTAGAGAGCTTTATAAATAGATTTAAGGCAAAAGCATCGAAAGCAAAACAGGCTCAGAGCCGTGTCAAAATGCTTGAGAAAATCCAGTGTGTAGAAGCAGTTAAAACAGAATCAGATTTTAGTTTTGAATTTAAGCAGGTCAAAGAACATCTTGGTGGTACTTTAGTCAGTTTACAAAATGCAGACCTTGGTTATGGTGATAAAAAAATCTTAAATAATGTCAAACTCAATATCTATAACGAAATGCGTATAGGTCTTTTAGGTTTAAATGGCGCTGGTAAGTCAACTTTGGTAAAAACTTTAGCAGGTGAAATAGCTATTTTAGCAGGTAAGATTGACAAACATCCAAATTTAAGAGTAGGGTATTTCTCACAGCATTCATTAGATATGCTTGACTTACAAGCTTCGCCATTATTACATCTACAACGCCTAGATTACCAAGCTACACAAGAAAAACTTAGAACGTTTTTAGGAAGTTTTAATTTCGTTGGTGATAAGGCTCTAGCAAAAGCTGGGACTTTCTCAGGTGGTGAAAAAGCTAGATTAGCCTTAGCAATGATAATTTATCAACAACCTAATTTTCTTTTACTTGATGAGCCCACAAACCATCTTGATATTGGCGTGCGTGAAGCTTTGACTGTAGCATTACAAAGTTTTCAAGGTGCGATTATTCTTGTTTCGCATGATAGATTTTTGCTTGAGTCAACAGTCGATGAGTATATGCTTGTAGGTAAAGGTGAAGTTAAGGCTTTTGATGGTGATATGAAGGACTATTATAAGTATATACTTGAAGTTAAGAAAGTTGAAAATGAAATTACAAATTCATCATCACAGCCAACTACAGATATTAAAAAACAAACTAGAAAATTCTCAGCTGAAAAGAGGAAGCAGCTAAAGCCATTACAAGATAAGATTAAAAAAATTGAAAGATCTTTAGAGAAGTTACAACAGCAAGATATACAAATGCAACAAAATTTACAAGATCAAAGCTTATATAATGATAAGCTAAAGCTCCAGCAAACCTTAGCGGCACATTCACAACTAAAAGCAAAAATCGAAGAAGTTGAATTAGAGTGGTTTGTAGCACTCGAAGAATTAGAAATTATTAATCAAGCTTAGGCACTATAAGCTTCATCCCAGTTACCAGTCAAGCCAGCTACTTCATACTCGGTGACACGGTTTTCAAAGAAGTTGGTATGATCAGCACCATTTAATATCCATTCTAACCATGTTAAAGGATTCTTCTCAATATTATAGATTTCTTTCAAACCCAGCTGATTTAAGCGCCTATCAGTAATATGACGGATATACTGCTTAACTTCATCAGCTTTGAGACCTTCGATAGTACCAAGCTCATAAGCTAGTTCAATAAATTTATCTTCAAGTTCTACAGCTTTACTAGCCATTAGATAAATCTCTTTTTTGAACTCATTGTCAACTATGTAAGGATTTTCTTGGCAGTAAATTCTAAATAATGCTGCATTGCCTTCGACATGCATTGACTCATCACGAATTGACCATTCGACTACTTTACCCATACCTTTCATCTTACCAAAGCGTTGGAAATTAAGTAGCATTGCAAAAGACGCGAATAAAGCCACACCCTCATTGAATACAGTTTTAGCAAGACATAATCCTAAACCACGACGCGTAGTAGGGTCTGCATCCATCATAAAGTCGATTTTGTCTGTCATCACTTTGTATTCTAAAAATGCATGATATTCAGAGTCAGGAAGTCCTAAAGTATCATTAAGTAATGCATAAGCTCTTTGATGAATACCTTCTCGCGCTGCAAAAGAGCCAAGCATGTTTCTTACTTCATTATTCTTAAATGCTGGTATGAATTGATCATAATAGTTTTGCCCAACTGCAACATCGGATTGAGTAAAAAGTCTTAGAATATTTGTAATATACTCTTTCTCAACTTTAGTTATTTTGCCATTTTTCCAGTCTGTGACATCTTCAGAAAGGTCAATTTCATCTTCTATCCAGTGAGCTTTTTCATGCTTTACAGTAAGATCAACTGCCCATGGATAGTTAAAGGGTTTATATGTCTTTGAGAAAGTTGTTAATGATGAACCTTTGACACGCGCAATGACTTCACCAGCTCTAGCCATAAGATTATCATAACCACCGATATGTACATCTCCAACAAATATCTGCGGCACAGTTTTGATGTGTTCTTCTACAAGTAGAATATTCTTATTTACTTCAGCATAGAACTCAGCTCTTTTGACATCATCGTCAAGAGATATCTGTGTAAAAGGAATATCATTAGCACCAAACCAACTTTTTGCAAGATCACAAAATGGACAATTTGTTTTTGTGTATATTTTTACTTCGACCATATTAACCTATTTTTTGTTTAAAATTTTATCGGCATTAGCTTTAAGCTCTGTAAAGCCACCTATATGTTCATCGTCTATGAATATTTGTGGCATAGTTGAAATAGGAAAGATAACTTTGCCACTTTGGTTCATTTCATCATAAAATCTAGCACGTTGAGCATAATCATCGATTACAGTTTCATCAAAAGCTATATCATTTTCTTCGAACCATTGCTTTGCCCAAACACAAAATGGACAACCATTTCTAGTATATATTTTTACTTTCATACTTTATCCTTCACAAGCGATGCACTCATTTTCAGATTGCTTAAGCTCTGAGAACTCAACAAGCCTCTTTTTCTCGACTTTTTTAGAGATATTTTCAGCTCTATTTGAAGTCTCTGTTCTTAGGTAATATAATCCTTTACAACCATATTTCCAAGCATTAAAGTGCACTTTGTGGAGATATCCACGCGAAGCTCCAGCCGGGAAAAATATATTTAATGACTGTCCTTGACATAGATGTTTTTGGCGCTCGCCACCCAAATAGACTAACCAGTCTTGATCCATTTCAATAGCGGTTTTGAAGACTTCTTTTAACTCTTTACTAAGAAAATCTAGTTGTTGAACTGAACCTCCATTAGTAATAATATCTGACCAAACCTCCTCCGTATTCTTACCAATTTTTTCTAACTCTTGCTCTAGATACTTATTCTTGTTTAGATGTGAACCAACTCGTGTTCTAGAAGTAAAGGCATTTGCTTTCCATGGCTCAATACTCGGAGAAGTATTCAAGATAAGTGAACTGTTTGCATTAGGAGCTATCGCGAGTAAATGCGCATTTCTACGTCCAGTTCCAACCATATCTGGTGCTTCACCTTTCTCAGCACCAAGTATTAGAGTTTCTTCTACTGCTTGTTCTTTGATACGCTTGAATATTTCTTCATTAATTTCTTTTGCTTTTTGAGATTCAAAAGGAACGTGATGAAGCTGTAAATAAGAGTGAAAACCCATAGCTCCTAGGCCAAGACTTCTTTCACGTGAAGCACTATATCTAGCTTTGGCAATCTCATCACCAGCATGATCTATAAAAAATTGTAATACGTTATCTAAAAACCTAATTAGATCTTTAATAAGTGAGGTATCTTTCCATTCATCATATTTTTCTAAATTTACAGAGGATAAGCAACATACGGCTGTACGCTTTTCATCTGTAACTAGATGAATTTCATTACATAGGTTTGAGCCTTTGATTGTCAAACCAAGATCTTTTTGAGCTTTTGGTAAAGCTCTATTGGCTGTATCGATAAAATTTAGGTACGGCTCACCTGTACGATAACGCGTCTCTAATATTGTTTCCCAAATTCTACGAGCTTTGATTACATCTCTTACTGTTTTATCATCGGGGTCAATAAGTTTCCAATCTTGATCATTTGCAACTGCTTGCATGAAGTCATCAGTGAGGTTTACAGCATGGTGGAGGTTTAGACATTTTCTATTAACATCGCCTGTAGGTACGCGAATACCTAAAAACTCAATTATGTCAGGATGTGATACATCCATGTATGCAGCATATGAGCCTTTACGAGTTTTACCCTGTCTGTAGGCAACCATATCAGCATCAACTGTATGCATAAATGGAATAGGTCCAGGAGCTTTATCAGACACCGCGCGCACACTAGACCAATGTCCACCTACACCACCACCTTTTACAGATAACCATCTAAGTTCAGATGAATGCTCAATAAGTCCTTCTAATGAATCCGGCACATAAGATAAAAAACAACTAATAGGCAAAGATCTGACTTTTGCACCTGGAAGAGGGGCGTTAGAAAGTACAGGTGAAGCAAACATAAACCAACTTTTAGCTGCAGCATCATAAATACGTTGAGCTAGATTCATATCTCCGAAAGAGTAAGCAACCGCAGCTCTTGCAAAAGCATATTGTGGAGAGGGTTCATTTTGTAAGCAATAATAATTTGTCAGTAATTGCTGAGCTTGTTTTGAAAGCTCATGATCTCTTGATAAATCAATATTAATGCCAAGGTATTTTTCATTAGACATAATAAAACCCTATTTAAAATGCTTTATACTAACTTAATTTATACTATACTAAACCAGTATAATTTGTTTATTTCCTAGTGAAATTTTATCAATTTTTTCAAATTTTAGAATACTAAAAAATCAAATATTGTGCTTGACTTTGTTGAATCAATTATGAAATGTAGACAGCACAATGCTTGCTGTCCAACTATCTTCAAAAATTATTTTGATAAAATTTCGGCAGCTGCTTTGTTAAGATCTTTTACAGCATTTATAGATATTTGTAATTGCTCTCTTTCTTTATCAGAAATCTCTACTTCTATAGGTCTGACACCATTTGCAGAAATTTCAGTTGGCACACCAACAAATAGGTCTTCATCAAGACCATACATACCAGCTTTTACTTTAGCAGCGCATGGTAAAATCATCTTTTTATCTTTTAAGAAACTTTCTGCCATTTGAATACTTGCAGCGGCTGGAGCATAGTATGCAGACCCTGTTTTAAGCAAAGCAACGATTTCACCACCGCCATTTCTAGTTCTGGATACTATAGCATCTAAGCGCTCTTGCTTAAGTTTACCTTCTTTAACTAGCTGCTCTAATGATACACCAGCAACATTAGACATCTTAGTTAGAGGAACCATAGTATCACCATGACCGCCCATTACATAAGCTTGTATTTGCTGTACAGATATATTTAGCTCATCTGCTAAGAATGTTCTGAACCTAGCAGAGTCTAAGACACCAGCCATACCAACTATTTTGTTATCTGGCACACCTGAGAATTTTTGTAACATATTTACCATAATGTCTAGCGGATTAGTGATACATATCACAAAAGCATTAGGGCAGTTGTGCTTGATACCTTCACCAACTGTTTGCATAGCTTTGATATTAATGTCTAGTAGATCATCACGAGACATACCTGGTTTTCTTGGAACACCAGCTGTTACAATTACAACATCAGAATTTTCTAAGTCTCTGTAATCATTTGTACCTCTAACTTTAAAATCAACCCCTTCAATAGGACAAGTCTGTAATAGATCAAGTGCTTTACCTTGAGGCATACCTTGAGCGATATCAAAAAGAACCACATCACCTAGTTGTTTAATAAGTGCTAAATGAGCAAGAGTACCACCGATATGTCCAGCACCGACTAGTGCTATTTTTTTTCTAGCCATTAAAATCTCCCTTTATGCTAAAAACTGAATCAAAGTAGATGCTAACCATTATAACTAATACTTTAGTCGTTATTCAATGAAAAGTTTTGTAAGCTTTATAGTTTATAATTATAATTGTATTCAAATAAACTTATTAAACATTTATTGATGCTCAAGAAAATCATAAATAATCTCGGTTTGGCTATAGGTTTTATTGGATTAGTTATATTTATGTTTAGCCTATCAGAAACTAATCTAGCACAAAAAAACCTCATAGTTCTGGTTGCCACTTTCATGTTGTTTTTGTCAGCAGCTATTCAAAAAGAGCCTTTTTTTACAGGTTTACAAGGTATAGTATTTGTTAGTGCCATTATGATTTTTTATAATTTAGCTGCGATATATAATTCGTTAGTTTTTATATTTTTAGCATTTGTGTTTGCTATTTATTACTTTTCTAGACATAAGCTTAATATTGCTAGAATATTTGCTTTTATAGGATTAATTGCGCTATGCCTTGGTATACTTTTAGGTAGAAATGAACCAATGGTAGTGTGTGGAATAGTTTTGGCAATTTATGCAGTATTTTCTATCCAAGAAGGCTACACGGTTGGTTGGGTATTTCTAATACTTAATATACTGTTTGCGCTTGTTGCGGCTAACGCATTGTTTGATTTTTTACTAGTTAGGAATTTAAATTATGAGAAAATTATCATTTTTAGACAGGGTTATTGAAGAGTTTGACAGCTATGCTAGATTTACAAAAGCACGACTAAACCCAAACAGAAAATCTCCTAGTAGTAATACTATAGATGGTAATTTAACCGAAGCTGAAAAGAAACATTCAGCTGGATTAATGAGAGTTGACTATACTGGTGAAATTTGTGCACAAGGTTTATATAGAGGTCAAGCGAGTGTAGCAAAATCAGTACAAACAAAAGAGCATTTATATCATGCTGCTGATGAAGAGTATGATCATTTAGCATGGTGTGGAGAGAGACTCCAAGAGCTAGGAGCTAGACCTAGTTTACTTAATCCATTTTGGTATTGGGCATCATTTGGTATCGGCGCTGTTGCTGGATCTATTAGTGATAGCTTAAGTTATGGTTTTGTAGTTGAGACTGAAAAGCAAGTAATGAAGCATCTTGATTCACATTTGAAAAATTTACCTGTGAATGATAATCGCTCACGACAGATTCTTAAGCAGATGTATATTGATGAGTCAGAACATGCTGTTGAGGCAGAAAAAGCAGGTGGTAAAAAATTACCCAAAGCTGTAAAAGCTGTGATGAAATTACAATCAAAAGTAATGACTACTCTTGCGTATAGATTTTAATTTAGCTCTTTTATAGGCTTATGATAAAGTATCTAAAGCTAAGTTTTGTTAACATAAAAAATTAAAAAATAATTATTTGATACTATAAAGGGTAAGAGATAACTTAAGCTATTTCTAGTGTTTTATACCCCTTTTAATAATTAAAGTCATTACCAATTATTTCTTTAATTACAATCCCTGCTATGGTCAAACCAAATAAAGATGGCATATAACTAAGGGTACCATTTGTTGCTCTAGATCTACCTTGTTGGTTAGGTTGTGGATCTTTTGGCGGTAAAGGAGCGATATTTTTCTGTGTTGAGAATACTGCCTTAATGCCTTTTTTTACTTTTTGTTTTTTTAGGCGTGTCCGCATAACTCGTGCTAGAGCACAAACATCGGTATTATAGATGTCAGCTACTTTTATTTGAGTTGGATCAGTTTTACCACCTGCGCCCATACTAGATATCGTTTTGATACCTAATTGATGAGCAGTTTTGACTAAATTTACTTTTGCGTTTAATGTGTCTATAGCATCGATGACATAGTCATAGCTTTGCTGAGTAAGTAATTCTTGGCTATTATCAGGATTTATAAATGTTTGCAGCGCATTGACTTGGCATTGTGGGTTGATATCTATTATACGTTGTTGCATAACTTGTACTTTAGGTATGCCTATAGTACTGTGTAGCGCAATAAGCTGACGGTTAATATTAGATGAATCAACTACATCCATATCAACGATTGTTAACTTACCAATCCCAGCTCTAGCAAGTGCTTCGATTACAAAAGAACCAACACCGCCACAACCAGCAATAAAGATATTTGCATTCTCGAGTTTTTCTAGACCACTATTATTGACTAAGATTGCTGTTCTTTGTGTAATAGCATTTATCATGATTTATGAATATACCTTGTTCAAATCGTTTATGTAATTATAGGCAAATAGATTAGCATAAGGCTCAGCTGTGACATGATCGACTTCATTTATATCAAGTTGAACAGGTAGCCAATCTGTAGTATTAGTTAGGATTTTATTATTATCTAAAACAAAACTATCAACAATCGCATTAGCATTTTTCATAAATTTATCATAGTTAAGTCGAGTAACTACAGAATCTTCTTTGAGAGCAAATAAGTATAAAGGAGTCCTAGTCTTTTCTCCAAAATTAACTATATCGGCAGCTTGCATAGTTTTAATAAGCTCTGGATTAGAGAAAATTTTCTCATCAAATAAATCATACATTGAGTTATTACCTGTTGGTATAGCATAATGAGAAGCTGATTGTTGTTGAGGATATTTTTTGTATAAAGCACTATTAAATACAGCATTAGCAAAATCTTTATTTGGGAGGTGTTTTTGTAGGAATAGTGAGTCGAAAGTATAATGCTTGCCAGCGATGTTACAATTTTCTTGTGGCAAAGTAGAGCATTGCATTTCAAAGAAACCTTTATCAAAGTCATTTATAGATATTGTTTTTGTTACATTGCTATAGTGTAGATAACTCATCAATGTATTAGCCATTAAGCCTGGCTTTAGCATCGATGTGACAAGCTTACTATGTAGGGCATATTTTTGTGAATCATTATTATCAATCATAAAATCTAGAGTTGTATGACTAATATCATATGCACCACTTAAACCAGCCGCGGCTCTATATTTATATAGCTTTTCTAATTTATTGACCCCTTGGCAATTACCTTGCCGCTCTAAACACTTAGCGCTCCATATTGAGTAGCTACCGCCTTCTGAATAGCCTACTGAGAAAAGATTAATTTTAGCGCTAGTATCTAATTTATATTTTTTACGGATTTCGTTACTAACATCATTTAGTAAATCTACTGCTGTATTTACGGTCTGTGTAGGATATAAAACATATGGATGATAATTTTTGTAGTCATCGCCTTGACCGATATAATCTGGTGCAACAACAATATAGCCATTTGCAGCATATACTGCAGCGTAATTAATATTAAAAATAAGGCTTGTTTGGTTATCCTTACTAAAGTTTGATGGTACGCCAGCGTTATCAAATACAGTAGGGTGGTAGTATAAGATAACACCTTTAGGTGAATCAGTATCAGGTAGCATTAGAAGTCCAGATACTTTTGAGGTAACTTTACCTGTGGCAGCAAAGGTATTTGTTGTTTGATAAGCTATTTTATCAAGTTGAATATTTTTGATATTAGTATTTCCTAATGAATTAATATCAATACCATATTGTTTAATATTGTTAATATTTTTGTCACAATCTTGTTGAGAGAGGTTTTCATTACAAAAGTATTTTGTTTTGAAGTCTTTTATTACATCTATTGTTTTCCAAGTAGTTGTGTCTACAACATTGCTATGACCCAAACAACAAAACAGAATTAAGCTTAATAATACGGTTTTTTTCATAATTAAAACTAGCTTTAAAAATTTAAGTTACTATTTTAGCAATTATTTTTTTATAAATCTTCTAATCTAATTCAATATTTCTGACATCTGTAACAGTCATACCAGCTTGTAAAGCGCTAATAAGTCCTGGAACACCATTTTCAAAAACATGACACTCTCGAGGTTTTAGGTTATATTTATCTGCAAGCAAAGTAAACGCCTCTGGAGTGTTTTTGCTTGGATGAGCATCATCAGCAGTAATAATTTCATCAAAAAAACCTCTAAGCCCAATTACATCGAGAGATTTATATACATTTAGCTTTTTACCACCAGATATAACTAGCATAGGTATTTTTCTATGATAATGTTTGATCAAATCAACTATAGGTTTGATAGGTTTTGTTTGACTTAATAGCTCATAAGAGGTTTTTTTGATTTTATCAGCTAATTTAGGTGTTTGATTATCATCAAAATTAAAAACTTCTTTTAGAATATATTCACTAGGCAGGCCATTATATTTATCAAAGTCTACCGATTCAATTTCAATTTTTGTATTTTTCAAAACATTAAGCCATGCATTTATATGAACACCCATATTATTTGCGATAGTACCATCACAATCAAAAATTAGTAGTTTAGTATTTTTATGAACAGGTAAAAGCATATTATTTTCTGAAATTATATTATTAGCGGTATTATATACGATAAATAGAGTTGACATAAGTGCAATTAGTAAGCAAAATTACAAGCGCTAATTTAGATAAATTAACCATAAAACTTTATTAAATGGAGGATGAAATTATGGTATTAGTAGGTAAAAAAGCACCGGTATTCAATGCACCAGCTGTTTTAGGTAATGGTGAGATTGTTGATAGCTATGATTTTGCAAAAGCTATCCAAGGTAAATATGCTGTTGTGGTATTCTATCCATTAGATTTCACGTTTGTTTGCCCCTCTGAGCTCATCGCTTTAGATAAAAGAACAGCTAAGCTTAAAGAGCTTGGTGTAGAAGTTGTTTCTGTATCAATTGATTCACATTTTACTCATAATGCTTGGAGAAATACTTCAATAAAAGATGGTGGTATCGGTCCAGTTAAATATACTATGATTGCTGATATTAACCAAGAAATAGTTAAAGCATATGATGTGCAATCTGCCGGTGGCATGGCTTTTAGAGGTACTTTCTTAATCGATAAGTCTGGAGTAGTACGTCATCAAGTAGTTAATGATTTACCATTAGGTAGAAATATGGATGAAGTTATCAGAATGGTAGAAGCTTTACAATTCCATGAAGAGCATGGAGAAGTTTGTCCAGCTGGTTGGAAGAAAGGTGATCAAGGTATGAAAGCTTCGCCTCAAGGTGTTGCTGAATACCTCTCTGAACATGTTGTAGATCTATAATAAATTTATTCATTATATTAAATATTTCTAACCTTTAAAAATTCTTGGTATTTTAAGCTGTATAGATGAAGAATATTTTTATAACTTTGATAAGTTTGCTCTTGCTTACTTATAATAGCTATGCAGCCGATCAAATTTCTGATATAAATACGCAAAAACAACTTATTCAGACTGATAAAGCTAAGCAAGCAATTAAAACAGATAGCTCAGCAGTTGATGTCGTTGAGCAATATGAAGGAGAGTCTATAGTTGCAGGTAAAACTTTTGATGTTGGTAAAACACTTTTGAAAATAACTGATGCGGATAAAATCAAACCACCATTTTTTAATGGCATCGATAATAATGTAATATTTTCTCAAGCAATGCTTAATACTCAACAACAAACTGGTGACCCTGAGTTTATTTTATTGTCACGACAAAATGGACTTCTAAAAGATGATTATTTATATTTAGGTGGAATGGCCTCATTTAATCCAAGTTGGGGTATAGATACTAAAAATAATATTTCCTCAAATTCTATCAATAATTACAGTTTAGAATATTACATGCTAAGTACTTTAGGTGAATGGACATCTATTTTTGCTTCGCTAAATACTTATGCAATTGGTGGGCAATGGAGTGCTACTCCAGGTGGTGTGTACTTTATTGTTGGTAATTTAAATAAGTTACCTGTGTATACATATGCAGCGCTATCAACAGTCAATTTTGGTAATTTTGATGAGACAACTAACTTTATACCAACCTTAACGCGTATATATTTTATGCAATCTGGTGGTAACGTTAATCTATCTTATAATAAAGATGGACTACAAGCAAATTTCGTCTTTTTAGCATCACCTAAGAGTACTCTGCTGCAAGTTGCTAATGCTTATAATGGTAATGCTAAATTAAGTTTTTCTGTAAATATGAAGTACACCCAAGATTTACAAAGCGTTGGTGATTATTGGTATCTTGGTGCTGCCTATTCAAATGTTTCTGGCTTTACAAATGAGCATAATGATAATATAGGTGTTGCAGATTTTAATTTTGGTATGAACATTAATAAATTTGAGTTTATTAATGAATTTGTTTTTACTGATAAAGGTGTTACCAAAACTACTAATCTTTCTGGAGGTTTTAATTTAAGGGAAGCGTATGCAACATCGATATTTCCTGATCTAAATACTAATGATTTTTTAACTAGTGGTGGTAATGTTTTTGGCTGGTCTTCGCAACTTGACTACACTGCTAATCTTTACAATAAAGATTTAGTGCCATTTGTTAGCTATTCACAAATCCAGCAAGCAGCAGATAACTATTCAGCAGCTATAACTAGTGGCTTTAGGTATAATATTTTTGCTGATGGCTGGCTTGGGTTTAGTTATACATATATCAAAGGTCAGGCTAAAAGTTTTGATCAGCAAGATAACATTTTGGCTATGTATTTAAGGATATTTATTTGAGTATATTTTGCTATCTTATCCTAACAAAGATAAATATTATAATAGATAGTAATTGAATTACTATAATGGTATATTAAGCACATTAAAAAAATTCTAGGAATGCAGGTGTCTAATTTACCATTATGTTCAAAGTGTCAATCAGAATATGTCTATCAAGATGGTCAATTATTAATTTGTCCCGAGTGTGGTTATGAGTGGCAGGCTGGTGAAACTAGTGCTGATAAGTTAGTAGTTAAAGACTCAAATGGAAATTTTCTTACAGATGGGGATTCGATAACTATAATAAAAGACTTAAAACTAAAAGGTTCTTCGCAAGTTATAAAAGTTGGTACTAAAGTAAAAAATATTCGCTTAGTAACAGGCGATCACAATATTGATTGTAAGATTGATGGCTTTGGGGCAATTAAATTAAAGTCTCAGTTTGTAAAAAAAATATAAATATATGAAGTTTGAAAGGCTACTATTTTTGGTAATTTTTATATCAATTTGTAGTTTGTGTTATGCATATTATGTCAAAGATAATGGTAAAAAAATTACTGTTAGCAAAAAAGTAGCAAATACAATTGATGATATAGAGATCCAAGATGGTGAGGCACTTAGTCAACAACAAATTATTAATATAATTCAAAATAATAGTGCTTCAACAGAAGAATTATAGTAGATGTTTAGAAAGTTAGTTGCTCTAGCAAGTATTTTTATAATATCTGCATTTTGTATAGCTAGTACTAATTAAGCAACTGAGCACTTAGATTCTTCTAGTCTGTAAATAATAACTATTTCCCAGAAGAGTGTCCGCAAGCTTGAATCTAATGCTTTTAGAAGGGTTTTCCCTAATGAGGCTTATACAGGATAATGTCCCTTTAAGCTCAGAACAATTTGAAAAAGCTGCGCAACAAGCTATTCAAGATTTAGCAGTTAAAGAGGGTGAAGCATTAACTGATAATGAGAAGCGAGCATTTGCTAAAAAACTACTCATACCAATATGGTGCTGGCTTTAGATTTAATATCTTTTATGATTCCTGGTTAGGATTTGATTACACTAACATAAATTCGCGTAGCACTAATTTTAGTGAAAAACAGAACTATCTTTCTATAAACTATACATTATATTTATAGTAATCTATTGCTATAATTAAATACTTAGTAAAGTTAATAAGAATTTTTAAAATGTCGCGACAAGTTTTTATAGATACTGAAACTACTGGTTTTGATTATAAGATTGGTAATAGAATTATTGAGTTTGGTGCAGTTGAAGTTATCGATAGAAGAATCACAGGAAATACACTACATTTTTACTGCAATCCAAACTATGAAGTTGAAGCTGGAGCTTTAGCTATTCATGGTCTTACAAATGATTTTCTCGCAGACAAACCTCTTTTTGAAGATAAAGTTGATGAAATGATTGATTTTCTAAAAGATGCTGAAGTTATAATTCATAATGCTGCTTTTGATGTGCCATTTATTAATTGGGAACTTAGCCTTTTAAAAAATAATAAGTATGGAACATTAGAGCAACATGTCGCTAAAATTATCGATAGCCTTGAGCTAGCTAGAAAAAAACATCCTCTCCAGAAAAATAACCTTGATGCTCTATGTAAAAGATATCAAATTAGAAATGATCATCGTACTTTTCACGGTGCATTATTAGATAGTGAGCTTTTAGCTGATGTTTATCTGGCTATGACGGGTGGGCAGACTAACCTAAGCCTTCAAACAGTCAAAACAGTAAATAAAAATAGTATTGATATTGATATTAATAAATTAAATTTACGCAAGGCTAATGATAGTATTAGCGATATTTCTGCACATCATAATTATCTTACAAACTTACTAAAATTAGAAGAAGACGCCAAATGGTAAAAAAAATAATTTTTCCAGAAGCAAAAGAACATGAACTTATTTTAGCTGGTAAAGATTTTTTTGCTCGAGATCTATTTTTGGAGAAAAATACTTATAAAGCTTGGTTAGCTCTAAAACAAGCAGCAAGTAATGATGATGTTAGTTTATTTATAGTATCTGGCTTTAGAAGTTATGAATACCAGCAAAAAATCATAGATAGAAAACTTGCTAATGGCCAGACTTTAGAACAAATTATGAAAGTAAACGCTTTGCCAGGAGAGAGTGAACATCATACTGGTAAGGCTATTGATTTAACAACTGGAGATGAAAAAGAAGTTTTGACAGAGAGCTTCGAGAAAACTTATGCTTTTGAGTGGTTAACTAAAAATGCACATAAATATGGCTTTAAGCTGAGTTTTCCGCGTAATAATGATTATGGATTTGTATATGAGCCATGGCACTGGTGTTACCACGATGAAAAGTGTTAATAGATTTTTATTTATAAGTGTTTTTATAATATTGCTAAATTCTTGTAGTACAGCAAAAAAAGATGTCACAAAACTGGAGTTTGTTTCTAGTAGCTATCCTTGGATATTTAGCTCTGTGCGTAAAGAACTTGTCCAAGGTGATGTAACTGAGGCAATCAAAAAAAATAATAGCATCGGCAATGTTAGACAGCTTAAAAGTCTTAATCAATTAGAATCTGGAAGATTAACACAGTTAAATAGTGATTATCAAGCCTCAATAACAGCTTATAACAAAGTCATAGAGTCGCTACCTAAAAATCAACAACAGTCTTTAGATCAAGCCAAAAAAATACTTCTAAACAGAAATACATATGATTATTATGATATTAAAACTGCATATAATATCCCAGATTACGCAATTACTTTTTTGTATACTTATCAGGCTTTAAACTATCTTGAAACAAATAATATTAAAGAGGCAATACAAGTACTTAATAGCCTTGATAAGGCTAAAATATGGCGTGATGAGCAAGAAATTCTTGCTGAAGGGATGAAGCAACTTGGGCAAAAAGACTTAGTTAGAAATGAGATAACAAGTGATAATCTAGGTTTAGGAAACTTTAAAGCATTAACACAAATGCTTGAGTTTTCAAAAAGAATTCCCAATGCATATGGTAATCCAATGAGCTACTATCTCAAAGCATTACTTGATTCTGCAGTTTCAAAAGATTACCAAAAGTCTTTGACAGATATTGAAGAGGCACAACAGTACACTGTTGGCAATAAGCACCTTGACCAAACTGCTAATGAGTTTAGGTCAGCGATAATAAGCCAGACATCGCCATTTGCAATGGGTATGGGAAGAGTAGTAGTATTTTATGAGCAGGGGCTTGTATATACGCGTAGATCTGCTCAAGCAAGTCTAGATCTTGGTAATATAGGTGTCAGAAAGATTGATCTACCGGTGTATAGTACTGATTATAATTTCTTTGATCCAAAGAGAGTTATAATCTCAGCAGGTGATACCATTGTAACTGATACATACACAGAGACTTTGTTAGATACAACTTTGTTTGCAATGAAATCTTTGGTAGAAGCATACTCGAAATTTATAACTCAAAATGTTGTTATTGAGGCGTTTAAATATGATTATGAAAAGAATTTTGCTTTAGGAGGTTTATTAGGTAGTACCTTGAAGTTTGATTTATCAAAAACGGATCCTAAGAGAGCAGATTTAAGAAGTTGGTTATTACTACCAAATAGTGTTGATTTATTTGAGCAACAACTTGATAGTGGCAATTATATGATTCAAGTCAACAATATTCGTCAGAAAATTGCTGTTCAGCAAGGTAAAACGACTCTTTTATGGATCGTTGATATTGGCAAGTTAAAAAAAGTCTATTATTTTATTTTCTAATTTATTTGGCATATAGCTAATAAAATAAAGATCTAAATCTTTTATTTAAAAATAATAAAAAGATTTTTAATTGAGCAGCTCAACTAACGCTCATTGTTATTTTGAATGCTTATACAAATAACACATTTATTATATTTTTATTATTATTGTAGAAATTTTATTGAACAATAATATATTTGCGTAAAAGCTAGTTAGATAGTAAATCAACAGAGAATTATATTTACTCGTGTTAAATCAAGTGATATAAATAAATCTATAGGAGACGAAAAAAGAGGTATTTATGAAGGATGTTATAATTTTGGGTGCCGGTAGAGTCGGTTCACTTGTAAGTTGTTTATTGGTTGAAAGTGGTAATTATAGAGTTCATTTGCTTGATAAACATATTCCTGAGGATAAACCAGTTTTAGAAAAAAATGTTGATAATTTAAAGCATGTAGAATTAGATGCTACAAGTCCTACAGATTTAGAAAACTATGTAAAAGAATACAATATCAAAACAATTGTTTCATGTTTGCCATTTTTTCTTAATAAGGGTATTGCTAAATTAGCTGGTGAACTTGAGCTTAATTATTTTGATTTAACAGAAGATGTTGAAGTTACTAGCTATATTAAAAGCATTGCAAAGAATGCTAAAAATAATTTTTTTGCTCCTCAATGTGGTTTGGCACCTGGATTTATCAGTATAGTATCAAACAATCTCATGAAAGAATTTGAATCAATAGATACCGTGCGTATGAGAGTAGGAGCATTGCCATTAAATGTATCAAATACGCTTCAATATGCTTTAACTTGGTCAACTGAAGGACTAGTAAATGAGTATGCTAAGCCATGTGAGGGTATCGTTGATGGGGAGAAAAGAACTTTAGCGCCATTAGCAGATATTGAAGAGATAAAGATTGATGGTCTTACTTATGAAGCTTTTAATACCTCTGGTGGTATTGGCTCGATGATAGAGACTTACGCTGGTAAGGTTAAAAATATAAACTATAAAAGTGTTCGCTATCCAGGGCATTGTGAGAAAATGAAGTTCCTAATGCAGGATATGAAGCTTGGCGAAGATTTAGAAACAATGGTTAAAATTATGGAGAAAGCTTTGCCGCGTATTAATCAAGATATTGTGCTTATCTATGTCTCTGTTGATGGTATCCGTAAAGGTCTAAAAGCTGAACGCCATTTCGCCCAGAAATATCCATCAAAATTTATGTTTGGTAAGTATTTTTCAGCTTTACAACTAACAACTGCAACTAGTTTATGCGTTAGTATAGATCTTTTACTTGATGGTAAAGGTGAGCCTAAAGGTTTTATAAATCAAGAATCGATATGTCTAAAAAAATTTTATAAAAATAGATTTGGTCAATACTATAAGAAATCTGGACTATTAATACAAGCAGATTAATATAGGAGGAAGCATGAGTATTTTAAAAGAATTAGATTTGGGCTTAGAGAAATATATCACTAATGATACTACTAATATTATAGAGACCCTAAATCCCGCAACTGGTGAGCTTTTAGCTAAAGTTAAAAATCAAAGTGTGGCAGATATGCAAGAGGCTATCATAAAAGCTACTAAAGTTGCTAAGCAATGGCGCCAAATTCCAGCACCTAAAAGAGGTGAATTAGTTAGACTAATAGGTGAAGAGTTACGCAAAAATAAAAATCATCTAGGAAGTCTAGTATCTCTCGAGATGGGTAAATCTAAACAAGAGGGCGATGGAGAAGTTCAAGAAATGATAGATATGGCAGATTTTGCTGTAGGACAGTCACGCATGTTATATGGTGTTATGATGAATTCTGAGCGTCATAATCACAGAATGTATGAGCAATGGCATCCTTTAGGTGTTATTGGGGTTATCTCGGCTTTTAACTTCCCCGTAGCAGTATGGTCTTGGAATGCTTTTATAGCAGTAATTTGTGGTAATACAGTAGTCTGGAAGCCATCTGAAAAAACACCTTTGTGTTCTATTGCAGTACACAATATTTGCCAAAAGGTAATTAAAGAGCATAGTTACCCTGAAATTTTTTACACAGTGATTTCTAAAGATGTTGAAGTGTCAAAAACATTAGTTAATGATCAAAGAGTTAATCTAGTATCTTTCACCGGTTCGACAAAAGTAGGACAAGATGTTGGTCAGCAAGTTGCCAAAAGATTTGCTAAGTCAATCTTAGAATTAGGTGGTAATAATGCTACAATTATTGATGAGTCTGCGAATTTGAAACTTGCAATTCCAGCAGCAGTTTTTGGTGCTGTTGGTACTGCTGGGCAGAGATGTACCTCATTAAGAAGATTGTTTGTTCATGAGTCGATCTATGACTTAGTCAAAGAGAAAATGATTAATGCTTATAAGCAAGTCAAAGTTGGTGATCCTCTCGATCAAATTAATCTAATGGGACCTCTTATAGATCAAGCTGCAGTTGATAATTTTACTAGAACTATAGAGCAAGCTGTCAATCAAGGTGGTAAAATTCTAACAGGTGGTAAGAGTATCGCAAAGCCTGGTTTTTTTGTCGAGCCAACTATTATCGAGGCTAATGCAAATATGCCAATCGTTGCTGAAGAAAACTTTTGTCCAATATTATACATAATGCCTTTTAAAAGCATTGAAGAAGCTATAGTGCTAAACAATAGTGTAAAATACGGCTTATCAAGCTCTATATTTACCGATAACCTTCAAAATGCTGAAAAGTTCTTGTCTAGTTTAGGTAGTGATTGTGGTATAGCTAATGTAAATATTGGTACTTCAGGAGCAGAGATTGGTGGGGCTTTCGGTGGTGAGAAGCATACTGGAGGAGGGCGAGAAGCTGGTTCAGATGCATGGAAAGCATATATGCGTCGCCAAACTAGTACTATCAACTATGGTAAAGATTTACCATTAGCACAAGGAATTAAATTTAATCTAGGGGAGTAATGTTATGAGTATTGATATTTTAGATAAGTTATGGGAGCAATATATTAGTGGTAATCCTCACGCAAAAGAAATTTATGATTTGTTTGTAAAAAATGGCGAAAATCCTATAAATGACCATATTGCTTTGCGAACCTTAGATGATGAAAGGATAAATATCTATAAGTTGGCAGAAGTTTTTATTAATAAAGGCTATAGTATTTGTGATGATTATGATTTTGCAGTAAAAAAACTTAAGGCGATTCATCTTGAACATAGTGATGATAATCAACCTAAAGTATTTATTAGCCAGCTTCTAACAAGAGAGTTCTCTGATGAATTACAACAGACATTAAAAAAATGTGTTGATCTAATACCACAGCAGTTACTTGATAACCCTGAAAAGTTATTATTATCTGGTGTGAGTTGGCAAATCGATTATACTACATACAAAAAACTGCTTAAAGAGTCTGAATATGCGGCATGGTTCTATGCTTTTGGTTTTAGGGCTAACCATTTTACTGTATTTATCAATGATTTGAAAAAATTTGATGAGGTTTCTCAAGTAAATAGTTTTCTTAAACAAAATGGTTTTAGACTTAACTCATCAGGAGGCGAAATCAAAGGTTCAAAACAAGAATTACTTGAACAATCAAGTACTATGTCAGGTTTAGCTGAGGTTAATTTCAAAGATGGTAAGCGAGAAATTCCATCATGTTATTATGAATTTGCTAAGAGATATCCGGATAGTTCTGGTAAGTTATATCAAGGTTTCGTTGCTAAATCTGCAGATAAAATATTTGAAAGCACAAACACTAAATAAATTGCTGTATCAAGCTTATTTTTTTTCAATAAACTTCTTTGTTACTATATATTTATATAGGGTATATTTAGAAGAAGTTATAAATGTCAAACCCTTGTCATAAGAAACATTTAGGTAAACTAAATAGAGTAGCTGGTCAAGTAGAAGCAATCAAAAGAATGATTGATGATCAGCGTTATTGCGTCGATATTATTACTCAAGTTAAAGCTGCTAGGAGTGCTTTGAAATCAATTGAGTTAGCTATTTTGGAGACGCATATCCAATCTTGTCTAGAGGAATCTTACCAGCTAGATTATCAAGTATCATTACAACAAAGAATAGCACAATTAATGAAACTTCTAAAAAAATATCAATAAGGGAAAATAATATGAGTAAGCAACAAGCAATAATTTATAGAATGGTGACAGATAAACATGTTTGTCCTTTTGGTATTAAAGCTAAGGATTTGCTAAGACGCAAAGGCTATCTTATAGAAGATATTCATCTTAAAGATAGACAACAGGTAGATGAATTTAAAAGTAAATATAATGTCAAGACCACTCCACAAATATTTATACATGGAAATAGAATTGGCGGCTATGATGATTTAGTTAAATTTTTGGGTTTAGCAAAAGATAAACAAGCAAAATCATATAAGCCTGTAGTAGCAGTTTTTGCAATGACTTTTTTATTAGCGCTAGCATTTAGTTATTTCATTCTAGGCAGTGTATTTGGTTTATTAACCATAAAAGTGTTTATGGGGCTAAGTATTGCTTTTTTAGCGACATTGAAGTTTCAAAATTTAGATAGTTTTGTTAATCAGTTTATTACTTATGATTTGTTAGCAATGCGCTATCTAAGATATGCATATATTTATCCATTTGCAGAAGCTTTTGTTGGTATAGCTATCGTCGCATCAATTTTTAGTATTCTAGCTGCAGTGATAGCAGTCTTGATAGGCTTAATTGGCGCTATTTCTGTTTTTTATGCTGTATATATTCAAAAGCGTGAGCTGAAATGTGCTTGTGTAGGAGGTAATAGTAATGTTCCTTTAGGCTTTTTGTCTTTAACAGAGAATATAATGATGATAGCTATGGGTATTTGGATGGTTTTGATGTGAGTCAATAATTGTTTGAAATTATTTTAACAATCTTGGCAAATAAATCCTCATATATTGAGCTTTTGCGCATCACTAAATCTATTTCTCTATAGAAATCCCTATTGTCAATATCAATATATTTGACATTTTCAGCCTTAGTGCAAGCAATCTTAGGAATTAGAGTTATACCTTCATCGATAGATACCATTTGTCTTAGGGTCTCTAGACTGCTGCCTTTAAAGTCATTATTATTAAACTCACTTAATGCACAGAGCTTAAGAGTTTGATCTCTAAGGCAATGACCTTCATCAAGAAGCATAAGGTTTTGTTTAACTATCTCTTTTACACAAATTTTCTTATTTTTTGCTAATGGATTAGTCTTTGCTACAGCTACATAAAATTTATCATCAAAGACTTTTTTTCTTTTGAATTGGTAGTTTTCTGTAGGTGTTGCTAGTAAGGCAAAATCGACTTTACCTTGATCAAGCATTTTGACGAGAATGTCTGTTTTTTCTTCCACTATCGCAATACTTAGATTAGGCAATTCTTGCTTGATAGCAGGGAGAATTTTGGGCATTAAGTAAGGACATAAAGTTGGAAAAGCACCGATTGAAATGCTAATTTTACCATTATCTAAAAGTAGTTCAGAAATTTTCTTAAGATTACTTACTTCATCAAGAATCTTATATGCTTGGTTAACAATTTTCATCCCTGATTTAGTTATCAAGACTTGTTTTGTGCCACGCTCAAAAATTTGAATACCAATGTACTCTTCAAATTTTTTTATTTGCATACTTAGCGCAGGCTGGCTGACAAAACATTTTTCTGACGCTGTAATAAAACTTTTAGTTTCATATACAGAAATGATATATTCAAGAGTACGGGTATTCATAAGTAAAGTTTATACTTACTATAAATATTATATATTTTAAATTATGTTCAAGAGTAATACAATAAACAGTGTAGCATAACAAACCAAAGGAGTTAGACATGGCTAAAAGAGTACCTAATGTAACTTTTAAAACTAGAGTAAGAGATGAGAGTATCGGTGGCTCAAATCCATTTAGATGGCAAGATATTACATCAGCAGATATTTTTGATAATAAAAGAGTAATTGTATTTTCATTACCAGGAGCATTTACACCAACTTGCTCAACCTACCAATTACCAGGTTTTGAAAACAATGCAGCTAGATTTAAAGAGCTAGGCATAGATGAGATTTATGTTTTATCTGTAAATGATAGTTTCGTTATGAACAAATGGATTCAGGTTCAAGGAATTCAAAATATTAAACCGATTCCAGATGGTAATGGCGAATTCACTCAGGCTTTAGATATGCTTGTTGATAAATCAAATATCGGTTTCGGCAAAAGATCTTGGCGCTATGCAATGATCGTAAATAATGGTGAAATTGAAAAAATGTTTGTAGAGCCAGGTAAGCGTGATAATGCAGATGATGATCCTTATGGTGAGTCTTCTCCAGAAAACTTATTGAAGTATTTAGAGTCTAAGTAATTATGAAAAAAGTTATTGTTGTTGGTGCGACCGGAACTATTGGTAAAGCAACTTTACAATCTCTCAGCAATGCTAACTTCCAGGTAGTTTCTGTGAGTTTTTCTGGTGAGAAAACTGATTTTGCTGTAGATATCCAAGACCCTGCGTCTATAAAGAGTTTATTTGCTGAAATTGGTAGTTTTGATGCTTTGGTATCAACTACTGGAAAAGTAGTTTTTAAAGATGTCACAGCAATAGCTCAAGCAGACTGGCATTTAAGCTTCAACAATAAACTTTTAGGACAAATCAATTTAGTACAAATTGGTTCAAAATATATTAATGAGGGTGGTTCGTTTACGCTTACTTCAGGAATACTAAATGTTGAACCAATAGCTATGGGTAGTATAGCTGCTACAGTTAATGCTGGATTGGAAGGGTTTGTAAAAGCAGCATCTTTAGAGTATAGCAAGTTTCGCATTAATGTTGTAAGCCCAACTGTGGTTGAAGAAGCTCTTGATAAGTATGCCCAGTTTTTTGTTGGCTATAAAGCTGTCAAGGCTGAAGAAGTAGCAAATGCTTACCTTAAGTCTGTAGCTGGAATAGCTAATGGTGAAGTTATAAAAGTAGGATTTTAATTATATATTAGCTATATAGTGGGATGCTATTTCTTCAGTTTCTATCATAGAATCTAAAACTTAATTAAGTTTTAGTATTTTACCAAGAGTATTAATCTTTTTGTGAGCTTGAAACAAGTTTAAGTTGACTGAAAATATCGCTTATTTTTTAATGTGATTCTATATATTAAGTTGAAAGAGTTATTTGTTTAATAACAGTATCAAATACTTCTTTTATAGAGAGTTCTGAAGTATTTACTATTATAGCATCTTTTGCAGGTCTTAGTGGTGCTACTTTACGGTTACGATCTTGAAAATCTCTTTGTTGAATATCTGCTAAAATTTTTTCAAAGTCAGGATTTTGACCTTTAGCCTTTAGTTCATCGTATCTACGTTTTGCTGTAATCTCAATACTAGCATCGAGAAAGAATTTATGCTGTGCTTGTGGGAAAACTACTGTTCCCATATCTCTACCATCAGCAACCAACCCTTGTTCAGTAGCAAACTCTCTTTGCTTGTCTAAAAGTATAGCTCTAACAGTAGGGTAAGCAGCAACTTTGGAAGCAAGCATTCCTATTTGCTCAGTACGTATCTCTTTAGTTACATCTTGGTTCGATAGAAATGCCTTAACCGAATCATCTTCAATTTTAAAATTGATGTCTAAATTTTTTAAAGTCTTACAAACATCACCTTCGTTTTCAAGATTGGCATTATTTTTGAAACAGTGTAGCGCAGCTAGTCTATAAATAGCGCCACTATCTAATAGCTTAAAATCGTAGTATTTTGCTAGAGCCTTCGCTAAAGTACCTTTACCAACGCCGCTTGGTCCATCAATTGTAATAATCTTAGAATTGTTCATTCTCAAATTCCTGCATAAACTGTACAAGTTTTTTGACATCCTCTAGGCTTACTGCATTATATAGACTTGCTCTGCAACCACCTACAATACGATGCCCTTTAAGACCATAGAAGCCAGCCTTACTAGCATAGTTTAGGAACTTATCTGTCAGCTCCTGTGTGGGTAAATGAAATATTACATTCATATTGGAGCGGTATTTAGGTTTGATATCATTTTTATAGATTTTTGAGTTATCAATAGTTGAGTAAAGTAAGCTAGCTTTTTGATTGTTAAATTCTTCAACGATGTTTAGATTGCCGAACTTTTCAATTAAGTACTCTAGCGTTAACTCAAATGTAACCCATGAGATTACAGAAGGTGTGTTATAGACTGAGTTTGATTTTTTTGTAGTCAGATAATCAAAAACTATAGGAGTAGTACTTTTTTCTTTAATTAAAGAATCTTTGACTATGACTATAGTTAATCCTGGGATGCCTGCATTTTTTTGGGCACCTGCATAGATTAAACCATAATCATTAACATTGATAGGTTTTGATAAAAAGCTTGATGACATATCACAAACTATTTCGGTATTGCATGACTTAGCAAGTTTATTAATCTGAAAACCATCTACAGTTTCGTTATCAGTATAGTATATATAATCATATTTATCAGCTTCAAAACTTTGTGCAATATCATCATCATATTTAACAGCATTTACATCTATAAATTTAGCTGCTTCTTTAGCTGCTTTTTCTGACCATTGACCGCTACATACATATAATGCTTTATTATATTTATCAGCTAAGTTCATTGGGATGGCAGCAAATTGGGCAGTAGCTCCAGCTTGCATTAACAGTACAGCATAATCATCAGGGATATTAAGTAAGTTTCTTAGATTTTTCTGAATAGAAGCATGGACTTCTTCAAAAACATTATCACGATGAGAAATCGATAATAACGATACTCCTGTATCTTTATAGTTTGACATCATTTGTTGTAGCTTTTGTATTATTGAGCTAGGCACAACTGCCGGACCTGCACAAAAATTAATCTTCATAGTAACAATAATCTCTATATAATAATTGTAGCTATATTTTATCAGACTCAACTAGTTTGTTATAAATAAAATATTAGTAAAGTTGAAAAGAAGAGCAATTTTTATACTGTTGTTTAAGAAGTTGAGAGTTATCAAAGTATATTTTTTCAAATTTACTAAATGAATTTTCAAAAATAATAACGCTTTTATCTGAATTATATGAATTTCTATAAGAAACTCTTATGTAGTATTTGTTATTAGTTCTATACACTCTAAAAGATAGATCAGCACCATATCCTGGGTTTGTTGTTAGTATGGTTTTTACTTTATTAGCTTTACTAAGTAAGTAAGCGATATTAAATTTAATACCAGTATCATGTCCAACAAATAGAATATATTTAGGATATTTTTTGTTGTTTGGATTTGAGATAATTTGTTTTATATCAAAAATTATTTGACTAATTACCACAGCACCATTAGAGTTAATCGAATTTTGTAAATAATCTTTTGTAAAACCAGCAAAACCATCTATTTCTGATGGAATAGTAGAGTGATAGCTATTAAAGTTAAATACATCTATTAAGTTATCTATATCTGAGTTTGTAAGAGCTTTATATGTCTTGAATATTGAGCAACCTGATTTTGAACAATAGTCTTTTAGTGGTATGAGTTGGGCTGCAAATTTAGCAATAGGTTGTATACATTTATAAGCCTGTTGTGGCGTAGAAACTGGACTATCACAGTAGTCATCTTTAGATATATAATTATTTTTAGTTAAAACTTCAGATAAATATTCTATTTTGCGCCATTTATCAAGCCAGCCAGGTGCAGAATCAATATTTTTGATATTTTTATGCATACTTAACAACGGATTTTTAGCTTTAGGTATAATCTCAATAACGTCTAAGTTTTTTATACGAGGGAACATCCCTAATAAAGCTGCTTGAGCACTAGCGATATCTCTATTAGTACCATCAGCAACAATGCAAACATCTTCGCGGCGATATTCAGTGCCTAAAAGTTTATGATATTCTTTGCTAAAATACTCCCCATTATATCTTTCCATATCAAATCCATATTGAGTCAACTGGCCAGCTGGGATGTTATCTATATTCCACAGTGGAGGGTATTCTAGGTTAGGGTCATATTGTGTTGAAGTGCGAGCACCATGTCTGATAATATCCGCAGCAAACACAATATTTGTATTAGTTAATAGGAGTTGTTTGGAATGGTATGAATCTTTTGCAAAGAGTAATGCTATAGTTATAAAGTATAGCATGAAGATATCGGTTATTTTTTTCATGATTAATCTTATAATATTTACTATTTAATCCAATCCCTAGGTTTTATATATTGGTAGACTTTTTCTTCTTCAGAGCCTGGCTCAGGATGCCAATTATACCTCCAAGTCGCCATTGGTGGCAATGATGAGAGTATCGATTCAGTTCGTCCTCCACTTTGTAAGCCAAATATTGTACCTCTATCAAACACTAGATTAAATTCAACGTACCTACCTCTACGATATAGTTGAAAATCTTTGTGCATTTGTGAGTATTGGATGTTTTTTCTTTTCTCTACTATTGGAATATAAGCATCTAAATACGAGTTTGCACAATCTGTCACAAAGTTAAAGCATTCATCAAAGGATTTGTCATTTAAATCATCAAAAAATAAACCACCAATTCCGCGACACTCATCACGATGTTTAAGATAAAAATACTCATCACACCATTTTTTGAATCTAGGGTAGTAGCTTTGATCATGCTTATCGCAAACATTTTTTGCTGTTTGATGCCAGTGAATTGCATCTTCTTTAAAAGGGTAGTATGGAGTTAAATCAAAACCACCGCCAAACCACCATATTGGATTATCAGTATTAGCGCCAGCAATAAAAATTCTAAAATTAGCATGTGATGTTGGCACGAAAGGATTGCGAGGGTGTATAACTAATGAGATACCTGTAGCAATAAATGATTTACCTACTAACTCTTGTCTTTTTGCTGTTGCTGATGGCGGCAGCTCATTACCATGAACTCTAGAGAAAGCTACTACACCTTTTTCAAATATTTCACCTTCCTCTATAATCATAGAGTTACCATAACCCTTAAGCTTTTGCTCTGAGGTGTTTGGTTTTTGCCATTTGTCAGAGATAAATTTTGCAGCATTTATTTCACACTGCTCTAGAGCTGTGGTAATATTTTGTTGAAGTTGTGTTAGAAAATCTTCAAATTTTGAAACTTTTTCTTGCATAAGATATTATAACCTTTGATTTTAAATTCTATTTTAGGTAAATAGAAGTTGAAATTAATAAATACTATTTTAGCAGTAGGGAAGTAAAATTGCTTGTAAAAAATAAAGCCTTTTCAATTCTTGAAATTGTATTACTACTAGTTTTTACGATAATTATTGCTAGCTCAATATATTCGATCTATGTGACACACAAGTACACTACACGAATTTCAAATAAGATGTCAAAATTAAAGCTGATAAAGACACAAGTAAGTGCTGAATTGAATTACGGTAATGGTCATATTGCTAAACAAAAGTCACAAAATGGCCTCTATGAACTAGCAAATATATCTGACAAAAAAGTTCATGATTATAGTTCTAGCAATATTCTAATTAAGGATAATGGCGAAATATCACTAAAATTTGATGATAGATATTTAGGCAAAGGAAATATAATAATGACGCCATATGTCAAATCAAGAACTAAAACAGAAGATCCATATATAATTTGGGATTGTTTAGTAACTACTAACAAAAAAATAGCACAAAATTTAATGCCCGAAGAGTGCATTGTTGAATTAGTTAATAAATAGTTGCTATTATTAGTCTGTAATAGTATAATTTTTTCTTGCTCTTTGCTATACAAAATATATGTATAGCTTATCAGTAAAAAATAATCAAATGATAAACCGGAAGGAGTTTATAAAATGAAACATTATGAAATCGTATTAATGATTCACCCTGATCAATCAGATCAGTTAGATGCAATGCTTGGTAAATACCGTGGTATAATCGAAGAAAAAGGCGGTAAAATCCACAGATTTGAAGACTGGGGGCGTCGTCAATTAGCTTATCCTATCGAAAAACTTCACAAGGCACACTATGTACTATTTAACATTGAGTGTCCAACTGAGTCTCTAGAGAAGCTTCAAGAATCTTTAAGATACAACGATGCTATTTTACGTCGTTTAGTTATCGCTAAAAAAGAAGCTGTAATAGAGCCATCTGTAATGATGGAATCAAACGAGAAAGAAGTAATTTAATAGAGGAATTGTATAAGATGAGTCGTCGTAAAGTTTGTCGTTTCACTGTAGAAGGTGTAAAAGAAATAGATTATAAAGATGTTAATAAGTTAAAAGCTTATATTACTGAAACTGGTAAAATCGTACCAAGCCGTGTAACTGGTACATCAGCTAAGTATCAAAGACAGCTATCAACAGCTATCAAAAGAGCAAGATTCTTGGCGTTACTACCATACTGTGATCGTCACTTTAACTAATACTGGAGGTTGATTACAATGCAAGTTATTTTAAAAGAAAAAGTTGAAAACCTTGGTATATTAGGTGATATCGTAAATGTAAAACCAGGTTACGCAAGAAACTTCCTTATCCCATTTGGTAAGGCTGTCCAAGCAACTCAAGCAAATATTAAAGCTTTTGAGATGCAAAAAGCTGAGTTAGAAAGGGCTGAAAAAGCTAGATTTGAAGCAGCTATTGCTGTTGCTGATGCAATTAAAGGCAAAGTTTATACTATAGCTGCTCAAGCAGGTGAAGGTGGTAAATTATTTGGTTCTGTAGGCACAGCTGAAATTGCTGTAGCAATCTCTAATGAATCTAGTAAGAAAATTGAGAAAAGCCAAGTGCGTATGTCAGAAGGTGTTATCAGAACTCTTGGTGAATTCGAACTTACAGTTCATGTATACACAGATGTAGATGCAGATATCAAAGTAAATGTTGTAGCTGCTGAAGCTTAGTTTTATAATATACAAACTAACACTGTATTCTAATAAATATAAAAACCATGTGTTAGACATGGTTTTTTTGTATTTAAAGCAAGGGTTTTGATGTCTATGGATTATCAGTTTAAAGCTGCTGAAACAACTTATTCTCTAGAAGCAGAAAAAGCTATCTTAGGGAATATATTGCTATACAATCAAAATATAGAGTTGGTAGAAGATTTTCTTTTAATTGATGATTTTTTTGATAAAAGACATAAAACCATCTATAAACAGATTGTTATGCTTAATCAAGCAAACATTCCGTTTGATGTACTAATATTAAGTGAATATCTTGCCACGGAGGGTCTTTTAGAAGAAGCCGGTGGCGAGACTTACATCATAAATTTAGCTGCTAATACACCTTCAATATCAAATATTAAGACGTACGCTAATATCGTAAAAGACAAGGCTAAGCTTAGAAGTTTACAAAATAGCATAAATGATATTGTTCAAAAGATATATTCAGCAGATTCAAAAAATCCTGATGAAGTTATTGATTATGCTGAGAGTAGAATACTTGATGTAGCTAAAGAGCGAGAAATACTTACCAAAGGCCCAGAGTCGATAAAGACTGTGATTCCAAAGCTTGTAGATAGAATGAGTGCTATAGTGGATTCTAGTAGCGGTTTGACTGGCATATCAACAGGCTTTATAGATCTTGATAAAATGACATCAGGCTTACAAAGAGCAAATATGGGTATCATAGCTGCTCGACCATCTATGGGTAAAACTGTTTTAGGAATCAATATAGCTCAAAATGTTGCAAAAGTTGCTGATAAGCCAGTATTAGTTTTTAGTCTTGAGATGCCATCAGAAGATATTGTAACGAGGATGCTAGCTAGCCAAGCTCGAGTAGAGATGAATCTTCTTAAAGAATGCAATAGGTTAAATGATGCCCATTGGGTCAAAATCACTAGCGCAATGAAAACTTTAAGTGAAATGCCACTATACATTGATGACACATCAAGTCTAACTCCAGCAGAGTTGCGCTCGAGAGCGCGTAGACTATATAATGAGCATGGTGGTTTAGCAATGATCTTGATAGATTACCTACAGCTTATGAAAATCCCAGGTTATGAGACTAATAGAACGCTTGAAGTATCCGAGATATCTAGATCGCTTAAAGCTTTAGCTAAGGAATTAGATATACCAGTTATAGCGCTATCACAGTTAAATAGAGCTGTTGATGACCGTAAAGATAAACGACCGATGATGTCAGATCTAAGAGAATCTGGCGCGATTGAGCAAGATGCTGACTTGATTATGTTTATTTATCGCGACGAAGTTTATAATAAAGATAAAGAAGACAATAAAAATCTAGGTGAAATAATAATTGGCAAGCAGCGTAATGGCCCTATAGGAACTGTGCATGTGCGATTCGATGGTCAATTTGTTAGTTTTGCTAATTTAACCAATGAAAATGATCATATTTTACCTGGTGACATAGGGTATAACGAATAATATTCATATAAGACTAAAAGAGAAATTTCATGCAACAAGATAAAGTTAATTTACTTGGATTAAATCAAAAGGCTATAGAAGATTTTTTTATTTTTATAGGTGAAAAAAAGTTTCATGCGCGCCAAGTTTTTAAGTGGATTCATAAAAAGGGTGTTATTGATTTTGATGCTATGACAGACCTTGGTAAAAGTTTACGCCACAAACTTAAAGAAAAGGCGGAGATAGTTATCCCCAAAGTAGTATTTAGTAAAGCATCGAAAGATGGCACGCATAAATGGTTAATCGATGTAGGTGGTAGTGCAGTTGAGACAGTATTTATTCCAGAAGAAGGACGAGGGACATTATGTGTATCTTCACAAGTTGGCTGTACTTTGAATTGTAGTTTCTGCTCTACTGGTAAGCAAGGATTTAATAGAAACTTATCAGCTGCAGAAGTTATTGCACAGCTATGGATAGCAGCTAGAACATTATCAAAAACTAATGGTGAACATGATTTCACAGTGACAAATATTGTTATGATGGGTATGGGTGAACCATTGTTGAATTTTGACAATGTTGTTCCAGCCATGGATATTATGATGGATGACTTAGCTTATGGATTATCTCGACGCAAAGTAACTCTAAGTACATCTGGTGTAGTTCCGAGAATATATGATTTATTGGAGCAGTCAGGAGTATCTTTAGCAGTATCTTTACACGCGCCAAATGATATGCTGCGTAATGAAATCGTACCTATCAATAAAAAATATAACATTGGTGAGCTTCTTGAAGCATGTAAGCTGTATGCTCAGAAAGGTCCACACAAGCACATCACATTTGAATATACTCTAATGGAAGAGGTTAATGATAATTTATCTGATGCTGAAGAGTTAGCGACGTTATTAAAATCTTGCGAAGTTCCTGCTAAAATTAATCTTATACCGTTTAATCCATATCCAGGTACACCTTATAAAAAACCAAGTAATAATCGTATTCATAGGTTTAAAGAATTTTTGCAGCATAATGGTTTTGTTACTACTGTGAGAAAAACTCGTGGTGATGATATCGATGCTGCCTGTGGTCAGTTAGCTGGTGATGTTATGGATAAAACTAATAGAAAGCAAAGATACCTAAAGAAGCTTGGAGATACTAATGCAAATTAGTTTAAAAAAAATTATAAGTGTTGTTGTGTTATCAACTCTTTTATCATCATGTATGACTTCAGAAAAGCCTGCTCGTAATTCTGTTCAAGGTAGTTCTCAAAGGCAGCAAAAAAATTTAAAAGACAATCTTAGTGCAAATAGCGCCGAATTTACTTCACCCGATGAATTTACAATTAGTAAAGCTGACTATAAAAAGGCCACGATTTTAAATGCAGAATTAGCTATCGTGTACTCAACAGAGGGGTATTTAGATAGAGCAAAAAGTAAGCTTATCAAAGCACAAGATTTATCAAAACAACATGGCTATAATCTTGCTATTGTTGATTATGCCGCAGGGTACTATTATCAAAGTATAGGGGCAAATTCAATTGCTAAGAAATATTATCAAAATGCTTTGTATAATCATCCCAAGGATTTTGAAGCAATGAATTTTTATGCGCAATACCTATGTGGTCAAGAATCAAACTATGCTGAAGCACAAAAACTCTTTGATAAATCTTTGTATACTCCTAATAATAATGATATGGCTCAGACACTATTTTTGTATTCTCAGTGTATGTATAAGCAAGGTAAAAAAGACCAGGCACTTGTGTATATGGAAAGAGCTAATAGATTTAGACAAAATTACAGAGCTGCTAAGTTAAGACTAGCAGAAATGTATTTTGAAAGAAAAGATTATAAAAATTGCTATAAAGTTATTTATAGTATGAAAGATGATTCAGCATTCTTTAATAACAAGCGTATTTTGGATTTAAGATTAAAATTAGCTGAATATGCACATAATAAAAATCAAGCTGCAGAGGTAAGACTAATTTTATCTTCTAACAACTATAATGATGAAGACATTCAAAAATTCTTCTCAGCAGCAGATCAAGAGGATATCGATAAAAATGCATAGAGCAAAGCAAAACAATGACAAAAATCCTGAAAGATTACAAAAGCTTTTAGCAAAGTATGGTATTGGCTCACGAAGAAAAATAGAAGAGTATATTGAGCAAGGTAGAGTTAAAGTAAATGGTAAAATTGCTACTTTGGGAGATAAAGCTACCGAAGGTGACAAGATTAGTTTTGATGGCAAGGCTCTACACTCATATGGTCAGCCAATGACTAGACCAAGAGTAGTAATTTATCATAAAAGAGAAGGTGAGGTTTGTACTAGTAAAGATGAAAAAGATCGCAAGACTGTCTTTGATTCATTACCAAAATTAGCAAAGTCGCGCTGGATAATGGTAGGGCGCTTAGATATTAATACTACAGGCTTACTACTTTTTACCACAGATGGTGACTTAGCAAATAGATTGATGCATCCTTCTTATCAAATTGAAAGAGAGTATGCTGTGCGTGTATTTAGTGAACAATTATCTGATGAAACTATCAATAAACTTAAAGAGGGCATACAGCTAGAGGATGGTATGGCTAAGTTTAATAGTATAAAATTTTCAGGTGGTGAGGGTGCTAATCTTTGGTATTATGTGACACTTTCTGAAGGACGTAATCGAGAAGTAAGAAGAATGTTTGAAGCGGTAGGGGTTACAGTTAGTCGACTAACGAGAATTAGATTTGGTGATATAGTACTTCCTAAATTTGTTTCACGTGGCAAAACACTAGAGCTTAATCCTTCAGAAGTTAATCGACTTAGAAAATCTGTTAAGTTAAAAGAGTATAGTTTTCCTAAAAAATTAGTTGAAAGATTAGAGAAAAAATAATGAGCTTTGTAAGTCAGATAGAAGAAGTTTTTGGTATAGATATGTGGGAGTTAAAGCCGCAATATAAAGCTATGCAACAAAATCAAGCTACTAATGACACTCAACAACAAGATGAAATTATTACAGCCAATCAAAATCATTTAGAACTTATCTATTCAAATGAAGTTACAAGTTCTAAAATTATAAATATTCTTTTATCAGCTAAGTTAAATTTAGCTTTTCTAAAAAATATTGTTAATAGTCTTTTTTTTAATTCAAAAGTTAGTATCTATAAGTCAAATGATATTAGTTTTTTTGAGAAGCTTGAAGGTATTAATCTCTGTGAAAAAGACCTGCTTAGTGATAATACGGAGTTATTAAGCATCCAAAATAAGAAATATATATTATCAAAGCTATATGAGTATGCAGATTTCTCTTCTAAGTAATATTTTTTTTGCTAGAGTTGTTGAGTTAATAAGACTTTCTGATAAAGATTTCAGTTGGTCAGATAAGCAAATTTTAGAATCTTTGAACAAAGATTTAGCTTTAGGTCTATTTAAAAATCAACAACTTTTAGCTGTGGCTATTTTTAGCAAAATATTCGAAACAGCTGAGCTTTTATATATTTGTGTTGACATGACTAAGCATAATAAAGGCTTAGGCTCTAAGCTTTTAGAAAACTCAATTTGTTATCTCTCTAAGCAGCAAATCAAAGAAATATTTCTAGAAGTAGATGTTAATAACCATAGCGCTATCAAACTTTATCACAAGCTTAATTTTAGTAAAATATCATTGCGTAAGAATTATTATAAAAAAGCTGATGGTAGTCAAAGTGATGCTATTGTTTACCAATTAAAGATATAAAACTACAAGATATAGCTAATTCGCTATAAAAGTAGTATAAACAATCCTTACTCATTATCCTGAACTGTTTCAAAAACTCAATCGAATCACTATTTATGGTGAGATTGCTATATCAGTGATACTCAATAACCAAGTTCAACATGACATTTTTATGGTGGATTAACTACAATTATGTTATAGTTATGCCTTGAAGACAACAGGGGTGCTATTTTTATCTAAAAATGGCTGAGAAATGACCCTTTGTACCTGATCTAAGTAATATTAGCGTAGGGAGTTTGTTTGGTTATCTTTTTCTGAAGGAGCATCATACAAACTCTTATTATTTGGTTAAAATAATAGGAGATTAATAATGGAAAATTTTGGTTACATAACATTAAATATATCTTTAATAATCTATTTTATACATTTTTTACCACAAACTATCCATAATCAATTCAAACATAAGACATTTGAAATTAGTTTATGGACCCATTCTTTGATGATAATTGCGAACTCTTTGGATTTAATCTATGCTGTTGGTTTTAATATGCAGTGGCAGTATATTTTAGTGGATGTTATTTTATTGAGTTTTCTAACTATCCAGCAGTTTCAAATCCTAAGTGATAGAAGAGAAAAATATATATTTATACATACAGTTTTTATATTGCTATATTTGTCTTTAGTAATTGCTATGATTTATTTTATTAAGTTAAGCAATCAGACTTTATTGTGGTGTGGTTCAATAAGTGGCGTTATTTATAACCTTTACTGGTTACCACAAATTTATAAAAATTACCGTCAGAAACAAGCACAAGGTTTCAGTATTTTTTATTTAGGCCTTTCACTTATCAGCATTATCTGTGATATCAATAGCGCTATATTTTTAGGTTGGCCGTTGGTATCTGTGCTTGTTTCTAGTTGTTTATCTATGTTGGTGTTAACTCAAATAATTCAATATTTCTATTATAAAAGAATGATTATAAAAGCGTTATCATAAAGCATATAAACTTCTAAGCTCTTTGTGTTAGAATTATTGCTATTATCTTGGGATTATTATAAGTAATGAAAAATATCAATAATTTTACCTTGCTTTTAGCAGCATTGATTTTCTCAGTTGAGGCTTTTGCAGCACAACAGCCATATAATGCATATACTATTGGTCAGGCATTAGGTAAAGCTTCTCATAAAAGTTTTGCCGCTATGGACCAAGAATTAGTCAAAAAAGATTTCATTTTAGGCTTTGATGATACTCTTTTAGAGCATAAGCCGGATATTGATAAAATCTCAGATAAAGACTCATATGAAATAGGGATGATTATCGCGGCGCAGTATAAAGTAAGATTGAAAAAAATGGTTGCAGTAGATAAAACTAATTGCCAAGAGTTTGTTAAAGGTTTTAATAACAGTGTTGATGCTAAAGATACAAACCTTACTGCTCAAGATAAACAAATATTAAAGCATTTTAAAATATCTCGTGATGGTGAGGATAATTAGTTAGATTATTTACTAATATATATTGATAAATATATTCTGCTACTTTATTCTTAAACCTAATTAGTTAAATACTATCAATAAAATAATAATGCAACAGCTAAAAGAAATTCAGACCCTTATCAAAGAGGATATACAGAATAATAATCAATTTATAATTGATTCTCTTTGCTCAGATGTAGTGCTTATTAATCAGATTAGCCATTATATAATAAATAGTGGTGGTAAAAGGTTAAGACCTTTGTTGGTAATGTTATTTTCTAGAGCCTTAGATTATCCTGGAGATAAACATTTAGCATGTGCAGCAATTATAGAGTTTATCCATACAGCGACACTTCTTCACGATGATGTTGTTGATGATTCACAATTGCGTCGTGGTAAACAAACAGCAAATAATGTCTTTGGCAATGCTGCGAGTGTTTTAACTGGGGATTTTCTTTACTCTAGAGCTTTTCAGATGATGGTAAGTTTAGGTAATATGCAAATTATGCAAATATTAGCTGATGCAACTAATATAATCTCTGAAGGAGAGGTATTACAGCTGCTAAATGCACGAAATACCAAACTTACTGAAGAAGAATATATTAAAGTGATATATTGCAAAACGGCAAAATTATTTGAGGCTGCTTGCGAATTAGCTGGTGTAATTAGTCTAGATAAACAAAGTTATGTTAAGTATCAAGATAATATTAAAAATTACGGTGTTTATTTAGGCAATGCTTTCCAGATTGCTGATGATGTTTTAGATTATGTTTCTGATGCAGAAAGCTTAGGCAAGAATATTGGTGATGATCTTGATGAAGGTAAGATGACATTACCAACAATTTATACATTAGCTAACGTTACTGAACAAAAGCAACAAGTTCTCAAAAAAGCAATTGAAAAAGGTCAATACAACATTGAGGAAATCATAGCTATGGTAAAAGACAGCGGGGCTGTAGATTATTCATATAAAGTAGCTTGCCAGTATGCTGATTTAGCTAAGCTACAAATAGACTTTTTACCAGATTCGGAATATAAGCAAGCAATGATTCTATTGTGTGATCTAGCAGTAAAAAGAAAGAATTAATTTTAGAAAAAACTTTTTATTTAAAATCTTTGAGTGTAATTTCAAAAGAAAGGGCTTGATTAGGTCCTATGACAGCAGGCGCTCTAGTTCCATACGCCTTGTCTGGAGAACAGTATAAGATTATTGTTGAACCATTAGGTATTTTAGGAATAGCGTCTTTCCAGCATTCGATTAAGTTTCTAAGTGGGAATGTTGCGTTATCACTTGAGTCAAATGTAGGACCAATTAGTTTAGCTTCTTTGACCTCGTTTAGTTTTGATTTATCATCTTCGTAAGCTATAACTGGCGTAGTTCCTTTGTAAGCTATCGTAACTTGGCTATCAGCATTAGGTTTTTTGCCACCCCCTTGTTTAATCATTTGATAGTAGATGCCATCATCAACTTTTATAGCATTATCCATTTTAGCAATTTGTGCCATAAATTCTTGTGATTTTGTTTTATTTAATTTAGCTGTATCTAATTGCTTTTTAATCATTTTATCTTTAAGAGTTTCCATATTTTTGCGGATTTGACTCTCGGAGATTCTTGGCTTATTACCATTAATAGCATCCGCAAATCCAGCTACTGTTTGCTTATCGTATAAGCCAAAATCTTGTTTAGCTATACCAGAACCTACTTGGTAGCCTACCACATAGCTTGCATTAGCCCCCATTTTTATTGTTGAATTATCTTGAAGTGCTGATTTGTTTGTAGCATCAATTTGTTTAGTTTGTACAGTTGTAGCTAAATATTGCTTATTGTTTTGTTGCTGCATAGTTGCAGCATTTTTACTCATTTGCTGAGCATTGACGGTATCTGTAGCATCTTTGTTTGTTGAACATGAGCTTATAGCTAGTCCTAATAATGAGCATGACATAATTGCTACTATTTTCTTTAACTTCATCTTTTCTCCTTAATTACCTTTGTATATCATCTTTTGAGATATTAAAAAAATCAAAAAGCTCTTTATCTAACATCTGTGATGGAGAAATATTTGATAGAGCTTTAAATATTACATTTTTTCTTTCAGGATTGTTGTGTTCCCATCTATTAAGCATATCTTTTATAAACACTCTTTGCAAATTATCTTGTGATCCACATAGATTACAAGGTATTATTGGAAACTCTTTTAATTGAGAATATTCTAAGGTTTCTTTTTCGCTTACAAAAGCAAGAGGGCGGATTACAATATTGCGTTTATCATCACTAAGTAGTTTAGCGGGCATAGCTTTAATTGAACCATTATAGAAAAGATTCAAAAAGAATGTCTCGATAATATCATCACGATGATGTCCTAAAGCTATTTTAGTTACATCATTCTCTTCGGCAAAATCATATAATATGCCACGACGCAAACGCGAGCATAAACCACAGGTAGTTTTTCCTTCAGAAATTACACGTTTGACGACGCTATAAGTATCACGTTCAATAATATGAAATTCTATGTTCTTATTTTTTAAATAGCTAGGTAATACTTCCTCAGGAAAGCCTGGCTGTTTCTGATCTAGATTTACTGCAATGATATCAAAGCTTATCGGCGCCTTTTTTTGGAGTAACAATAATATCTCAAGCAGACAATAAGAATCTTTGCCTCCAGATAAACATACCATAATTTTATCGCCATCTTCAATCATGTTGTATTTATTGATTGCTTGAGCAGTTTTTCTTAGTATCTGCCTTTCAAGTTTCTTTAAATTTTGTTTATTAGTATCAGTCATTTTCTTCTAGGATTAATTGTTTTAATTGAGCTGGAATTTTTTGTAACCTACCTGTCTTAGCATTATAGCAGGCTAGTTTTGCTTTTGCTTTAGTGATAACTTCGTCACTGCCTAGTATACGGATTTCATATTCAAATTCCATACTAGCAGCACCTATTTTAGCAATATATTGGGTTACTTGTATTTTATTCGGATGCTTTAGAGGAAGAATATATTTGCATGTTTGTTCTGTAATTACTAATTGAATTGAATTTTCTTTAGCCCAAGTCATTAATCTTGTATTTTCATATGCCCAAGTTGTTCTTGCTTCTTCAAAATAGTCAAAATATTTACCATTATTTACATGGTCATTTTTATCAGTATCAGACCAACGGATGTTAGTTATTATTTTAAATACACTAGATTTCATTTTTTACCTTCAAATTTAGAATATATATGATAGTAACGGTTTACGTGGGACTTCACAGTTCTGTAATTGAATAGAGTATTTTTGAGCTAATTCGGAAGTTTTGCGAGCATAATTTTTTAGGAATGAATTGTTCCTATGTGTACCACGCTTATAGCCACCTATACCTTCGTGATATGCTAGATATAGATTATAAGTGTCTGTTTTGCTAATACCTGTTTTATTGTGAACATTATTTAAGTACCAGCCAATAAAGTCTGTTGCATCTGCAAAGTTTGATCTTGAGACGAAAGATTGTTTAGTTTCTTTTTTATAATGCTCCCAGGTGCCATCTAAAGCTTGAGCATATCCATAAGCACTTGAGGCTCTACCTTTTGGTATAAAACCAAAATAATATTGCATTGAAGGCTTAGCATCAGCTCTAAATGATGATTCTTGACGGATGAAAGCCATTTGTACATTCATTGGTATTCCCCAGCGTTCATACGAGTCAAGCATATCATAATACCATTCTGGAAACTGATGAATTATACTACAAGCATTGTTTATATTTCTTGGAGTCTCAGTAGCACAAGATCCGAGAGTCATTATTGCGATAATTAAAATTGCTAGTTTAATTATTTCCTTCATTTATAAATTCCTGTAAAAGACATCAACTACTTTATCTTGGAATCTGCGTGCATTATAACGATCAGATGGTTTAAGATCATTAAGCATGATCGAAAAACTAATACGATGGTTTTTAGCTGTTAATACATAGCCTGATAATGTTGAAACTCCAGAAAGCGTACCAGTTTTAGCATGCACTCGTCCAAGCAGTTTACCACCCATTCTATATGAGATTGTACCGCTTATACCAGATGCTGGTAGGTAATTGTAGAATTCTTTACCGATCTGACTATTATAAACTTTAGTCAAAAAGTTGACCATAAACTCGGGAGTTACTCTATCTAAATGTGACAAGCCTGAACCATCATACATTGTTAACGCTGATGTATCTAAACCTAGTTTTGAATAAAGTATACTTTCAACAGCTTCTGTGCCTGCTTTAGTTGAGCCAATACCTTTTTTCTTCAAGCCTATAGTGTTTAAGATAGTCTCTGCATATAAATTATCAGAATGTTTAAGTGTTTGATCAATAAAATGACCAATAGTAGCAGATCTTGCGGTTATCTGTTCAGTATAACCAGCAGGGACATTACCAGCTATGATAACATTGCCATGTTTAATACCATCAGAGTTTAAGAAGTCATTTACAGTATTTAGTGCTTTAAGTGCTGGATTTCTAATTGCTAAATTGAACATTTTCTCAGCAGCTCTTGATAAGTATCCGCCAATGTATAGAACATTGTCATCATTCATTGCTATCGTAGTTGCACTTGAGGCACTAGTATATTTTGCAGTATTTTTTATAGTGATATTACTAGCGTTACTTAGCTCAACAACTCGTGTTGTTAAGCTATTAGCATTTTTGACTAGTTTGATGACTGTACAATTTCTATTAAATGTGAAGCTTGATGCTGGAGCACCATAGCAAAATGTACTATCTTCTTTAGACCAGCCGTCAGGGATATATGGTCCAGAGAAAACACCAACAAGGTAAACATCCCCAGTTATTTTATATATGCCTTTTTCAGTTTTTATTTTTTTAATCAATGCAGCTAACTGACTACCAGTGAGCGCAGGATTACCAGTGAATTCTATGTACATATCTCCATATAGTGTATGATCTTTTATCCTATCCGCAGGGTACATTATTGATGTTGTAAAACTAAAATCACTAGGTATCGCAAAAAGCGCTGCAACTATTGTAAAGACTTTATTATTACTTGCCGGCTTCATTGCTCTATTTTGAGCATACGCATATAATTCGTTGCCATTCATAGTTCTTTGAGTTGCTATAGCAATCTTTGCATCAGAAAGATTATACTTTTTTACAAGATACTGAATTTCACTACGAGTAGATGCTTGAATAGTAGTTATACTTACAGCTAATATAGATAATGCTGTAAAAAGCTTAGTTTTTCTTATCAAAACTTTAAACCATATAAATTTCTAAAGAACCCTAAATTGAGATAATAGCACTTTATCTCTTATAAATACAGTAAGTTATAGTATATTATCTAATCTTAGGCTCTAGTTGTCTATAAGTTAATTCTAACTAAATAACTAGCTTGCATTTAAATATTAATATGATAAAATCATTGGCTATTGAAATAAATTAGTAATGGACATTAAGTCCTTTTATTAAACGTAATAAACTGGCATTTAAGTGAGGTGAGAGGGTATGCCAAGCGTTAGAGTTAAAGAAAGAGAACCTTTTGACGTTGCTCTTAGAAGATTTAAAAGATCTTGCGAGAAGGCTGGGATAGTGTCTGAACTACGTCGTAGAGAATACTTTGAAAAGCCAACTTGGGCGCGTAAAAGAAAAAAAGCTGCTGCTGTTAAAAGAGCTCATAAGAGCAACATAATAGTTAAAAGGTAGTTAAATTTAATTCACCGTTGAGAGTTTTAACTCTCCCTTTCACTAGGAATTCTTTTTTAAAATGTCACAAATTTTTAATCAGTTGACTCTTGATATGAAAGAGTCTATGAAAAATAAAGATAAAAATAGATTAACAACAATTCGTATGGCTATGTCTGCAATTAAGCAAAAGCAGATTGATGAAAAAATAGAGATCACAGATGAGGTTGTAATTGCTGTAATTACAAAAATGATCAAGCAAAGACAAGACTCATATGAGCAATACATTAAAGCAGATAGAGCTGAGCTTGCTGAAGGTGAGAAAAGAGAGATAGAGATACTAACTCAATATATGCCGAAGCAACTAAGTGATGAAGAGGTTGTTGCGATAGTTCAGAAGGCTATAGAATCTGTTGGTGCTACATCTATGAAAGAGATGGGTAAAATCATGGCAAGTGTAAAAAAAGAACTTGCTGGCAGGACAGATATGAGCAAAGTAAGTGCTATTGTGAAATCTAACCTAGCTTAAGGTCATAGTTTAATCAGTATGGCGAAAAAAGTCTCAAATACTTTTATAAAAGAGCTTGTGGCTACAGCTGATATAGTTGATGTTGTTTCAAGATACGTTAATTTAAAAAAAACAGGCAAAAACTACAAGGGTTGTTGCCCTTTTCATAATGAAAAAACTCCATCATTTTTTGTTAATCCAGAAAAAAAATTTTATCACTGTTTTGGCTGTCAAGCATCTGGAGATGCGTTGACTTTTATTAAAAAAATTAATAATCTTGAGTTTATCGAGGCTGTAAAAACCCTTGCTGAAATTATTGGCAAGCCAGTTGAATATGAAAATTATTCTCAAGAAGATATCCAAAAAGAACAGCTTTATAACAAATGTATCAGCTTTTTAGCGGTTGCGCAAAAGTATTATCGTTGGAATTTGGGTAACTCAGTCACTAAAGATAAAGCTATAAACTATCTTAAGAAAAGAGGTATAGATAGTGATTTAGCTAGGTTCTTTGGTATAGGATATTCATCTGAGGGTTGGAATAATATTACTGAACTAGCTAAATCAGTAAATGTCTCAGAGGAGATATTAGTTGATACTGGGCTTGCAATAAAAAATGATAAGGGAAATTTATATGATCGTTTTCGTGGACGTATTATGTTTCCTATTAGGAATATTCAGGGCAATGTGATTGCTTATGGTGGTAGGGTAATAGATAATTCTCAAGCAGTTAAATATATAAATTCACCGGAAACTTTTGTTTTTCAGAAAAATAATATCTTATATGGTCTCTATGAGTACCGTGAAAGAAAAAAACAATATCCAGAGTTGATAAACCAAAGTCTCGTAGTAGTTGAAGGTTATATGGATGTGGTTGGGCTAGCACAGCATGGTTTTTATGCTGCTGTAGCTGCGTTAGGTACGGCATTTTCACCAAATCATGCCAAGATTTTATTTCGTGAAACTAACTCTGTGATTTTATGTTTTGATGGTGATGAAGCAGGCCAAAAAGCAGCGATTAGAACCATAAAAATCTTATTGCCAATATTAGATGGTAATAAAAAGCTAAAAATTCTAACTCTACCAAGTGGAGATGATCCAGATGATTATATTAAGCAATACGGTCTAGAAGGTTTTTATACCGCTTTGGATAATTCTTTGGCGTTATCAGAGTTTATAGTTGACAATCTTGTTCAAGGTAAAGATTTGACCAAAGCAGAATCAAAAGCAGAAGTTTTAGAGAATTTAAAAAACTTTTTATTAGATGTGGCAGATAACATTTATTCAGAAAGTATTACTGCTACTTTAGCTGATAAAGTTGGTATAAAAGTTGAGCAACTTAAGAATTTACTTAAGATACGTAAGCAAACTTCGTTGAATGTAACTAAGCAGCAAAATATTCAGCAAAAAAGACTGGCAAAGAATCTCTTGCTTGAAGAGGTTGTTCTTGCAGAACTATTTGTCAATCTTGCAGACTTTCGTATTTTACAAGACGGAAATGATTTTGAAATATTTGCTACTTCGAAAAACCTTGATATCTTAGCGAAAAGCTTGAAAATTTTAAAAGAAGACCCATCTAATCAAATTGAGGCGGTTATGCTTATACAGCTATTAGCAGAGGATTATCCAGACTATAGAGAGTATTTTTTTGAGTTGCTAAGTTATGGCATACATAATACCCAAAAAAAATATGCTGAAGATAAGTATCAAGAACAAATGCTCGACATGCTAAAAAGAGTAGAAAACTCTAGTGTAAAAAAAAGATTAAAATACTTAGGTTCATTACCATTTAGGACTGATGTTCAGGAAATGGAACGTAAGTATTTAGTAGCGAAATTAGGTAATAAATAATATAAGATAAAATTGTATTGGAGAACTAGATGACAAAAGAAGATTTACTCTCTGACCTAAAAGACTTAATAGTTGATGGTAAGGAAAGAGGATATTTAACTAGAGCCGATATTTTAGATGCTCTACCAGGAGATGTTTCAGAGGATCCTAAAATATATGAAGAAATTGAGGCTATACTTATTGACGCGGGTATTGATGTCTATGATAGAACTCCTCAGCTAGAAGAAGATGATGAAAGAAAGGTTAGTGAAGCTAATCTTGATGATCTAAAAGGTAAAACTTCAGATCCTATTCGTATGTATATGCGTGAAATGGGTATTGTTGATCTTTTAGATAAAAAAGGTGAGACTGATATTGCTATTAGGATTGAAGAAGGTACTACAGAAGTTTTTAGTACGATTTTAAGTTATCCGATAGTAATTAAAACTTATATTGAGCGTTTCCGTGAGCTAGAAGAAAAAGCTATAGACTATATGAGTTCTCAAGATATTGAAGATGAGCCTGTGGCTAGATATATTCGCTTTAATGAGATTATGGCTGGTTTTAGTGATGAACATATAACTGAAGAAAAAGTTGCTGAAGATGATCATGAGGAAAAAATTGATACTCAAAGAGCTTATGAGTTTTTTACAAACTTAGAGAAAATGTTTGAAGAATATCAAGACAAGCCTAATAAAAAACTTTATAGTAAAATAGTTAAGGAATTTGATAATTTAAGGTTATCAACATCACATTTACAAAAGCTAGTTGACTATATTAGGCTACCTTATGCTCGAGTTAAAGAGTTCGAAAGAAAAATTTTAAGACTATGTGTTGAGAGATCAAAAACACCACGCCAAGAGTTTATTAAGGTTTATAAAGTTGGTTCTGTAGAATGGTTAGAGCGATTAACTAAAAAGTATAAATTTACTGAGAACACTATCAGAGAAATAAATAACCTTACTAAGCAAATTAATCAATTCCAAAATTTAATGATGATGGATATCGAAGAGCTTAAACAGGTAAATCTTGAGATTGCAAGAAGTGAAGCTAAGATTACTCAGGCTAAAAAAGAAATGATAGAAGCAAACTTAAGGTTAGTTGTTTCTGAAGCTAAAAAGTATACTAATAGAGGCTTACATTTCTTAGATATTATCCAAGAGGGAAATATTGGCTTAATGAAAGCTGTAGATAAGTTTGATTATCGCAAAGGGTTTAAGTTCTCGACATATGCTACTTGGTGGATACGTCAGGCAATTACTCGTTCGATTGCAGATCAAGCTAGAACTATTCGTGTACCAGTACATATGATTGAGACAATTAATAAGGTAAATAGAATTAAACGCCAGATTCTACAGGAAAAGGGTCGTGAAGCTACAGAAGAGGAGATTATTGAACATACTCCTAATATGACTAAAGAGAAACTTAAAAAGATTCTCAATATTTCACATACTCCAATTTCAATGGAGAGCCCAATTGGTGATGATGAAGATTCTACAGTAGGTGATTTTATTGAGGATAAAAATAACTATTCTCCAATAGAGGCAGCTAACCTAGAAAATTTACGAGAAGCAATAAAAGAGCTAATTGAAAATGGATTAAGTGAGAGAGAATCCAAAGTTCTGATGATGCGTTTTGGCATAGGTATGAATACCGATCATACTTTAGAGGAAGTTGGTAAGCAGTTTACTGTTACTAGAGAGCGTATTAGGCAAATTGAGGCTAAGGCGCTTAGAAAACTTAAGCATCCTTCTAGATCAGCTTTTTTGAAATCATTCTTGTAGTTTTATATTCTTAATTTTTTTAAAGCTTTTTGAAATTATTTTTCTCTTTTAATTATTATTCTGCTCTTATCTACAGCGTTGAGCTTTGTTATACTGTTTTAAGTAAGTAGGAGAAGGGGGTATGAAAAAAATAATAGTTATAGGAGCTGGATTCGTTGGAGTTAATTTTCTTAGTAAGATAGCTAAATCAAGTAAAAACAAATATCATATTATTTTGTTTGATAAAAATAATCATCATGTTTTTCAGCCTATGCTGTATCAGGCAGCTACAGCTTTTATTCCTTTAAATAATGTTGTTGTTCCTATAAGGAAATTATTTACTCAAAAGAATATCGAATTCAAGATGGAAGAAGTTGTAGATATTTTACCTAGCCAGCAACTAGTTGAGACTTCAGCAAATAATTTATACTCATACGATTATTTAATTGTGGCAACGGGAATACAGTATGATTATTTTGGTAATGATGATTGGCGAAAGTATACTTTTTCTCTAAAAAGTGCATATGATGCCCAGAAGATTAAATCACACATCCTTAATCAATTTGAGTTAGCGGAAGTAGCACAGACTAGTGAAGAGAAAAAATATTATTTAACCTTTATTATTATTGGAGCAGGAGCTACTGGTGTTGAAATCACGGGAGCTTTGTTAGATCTTTTACATACAGATTTTTTAATGACTTATCATAATTTTTCAATAGATGATATTTCTATTCACTTAATTGAAGGAGGTGAAAATATTCTTTCAGCTTTTCCAAAAGAGTTATCAAATCATGCTTATAACTCATTAAAAAAAAGAAAAGTAAATATTCACCTTAAAGAGACTGTAACTAATATTTTAAAGGACATTGTAACTACCGAAAAAAATAGCTATCAAGGTGCTACAATTATTTGGAGCACTACATTAAAAGGTAAAGGACTAGGAAATTGGATGAGTAATCAAATTGAAAAAGGTAAGATATCAGTTTTAGGTGACTTAACTCATCCAGATTTTAAAAATATATACTTTGCTGGGGATATTTCTTATGTTAAAAATAAACCTTTACCAGGTTTAGCATCAGTAGCTAAACAACAAGGAAAATATATTGCGAAAACTATAATTAAAAGAGAAAAAAATAAGAAATATAAAAATTTTAAGTATAAAGATTTAGGAACCATGGCTATCATTAAAAGGCATGAAGCTATAGCTAATATATTTGGAATGAAATTCAAAGGAAAGTTAGGTTGGTTTATATGGGGAGGGGTACATATAGCATTTTTAATTAGTATAAGAAATAAGTTTGTAGTTAGCTTTAATTGGTTAAGTTATTACATCTGCAAAAGAATAGGCTCTATTGAATTCATAAAACTTAAAGAATCTAAAAAAGGTAAATAGCTTTGAAGATTTTCTAAACCATTAGAAAGTATATTACTAAAAATATTCTAAATTACCATGAGCTATCCTTAACTATAGAAATACTTAGATTTGGGACTATATTAATTTAAGAAGCTCAGTTGTGTATTGTTGTTGTACTTTCTTGACATCAACCTCTTGACAAAAATCAGCTATCTGACACATTTTTAGACCGCTATAACCACAAGGATTGATATAGCTAAATGGTGTAAGATCCATATTGGTATTTATGGCAATACCATGATAGCTTTTACCTTGTTTGATTCTTAACCCTAATGAAGCAATCTTTTGATTATTAATGTATATACCATGCGCACCATCAATAATATGAGCCTTTAGGTTATAATATTTATCAAGCATATTGATACAAGCTTGCTCAACTATAGATACTAATTTCTTAGCACCAAGTTTATTTCTCTTGATATCAAGGAGAAAATATATCACTGCTTGACCTGGAGCATGGTAAGTAACCTGACCACCACGATCAGTTGCAACTATTGGGATGTTATGTGCATTTAGAATATGTTTTGGTTTACCATGTTTGCCTTGAGTAAAAACAGCAGGATGTTCAACTAACCATATTTCATCTTTAGTTTCAGATGTTCGCGTAGAAGTGAACTTGCGCATATCCTCAAACACTTTAGTGTATTCTTGCAAACCTAAATCTTTTTGATAAATAATATTCATGACAAAAAATATTATAAAACCATATGAACTTCTGGATGTGCAGAAATTTCTTTGTAGATATTGTCTAGTTGTTCTTTACTACCTGCAATAAAAGTAGCAGTTATAGAAATATATTTGCCGGTTTTACTTTCTTTGGTATTAAAATCTATCTTACTATGGTTTGTTACATATTTCTCAAAAACACTTAGAATAAATTCAACAGTCTCTTTGTGAGGATTTGCCATTATTTTTATTGGAAACTGGCAAGGGAATTCAAAAAAAGTTTCTTGTTGATTGTGGTTAGTATTTGCAGACATTTTAAATCCTCAATTATAAATTTTATGGTTATTATTACCACCAACCTTTTTGTGAAATATCATTCATAGCTATTACAGCAACACTAGCAATTTTCTCTTTGGTATCATCTAACGTAATCACTAAATTGCCTACAGCTTGTCCTGTTTTAATAGGTGCTTTCAAGTTTGGGTTAAATTCTATACCTTGTTTTAGATAAGGCACATAAGTTTTAAGTACAGTTTTGTAAATGTTTTGATTTGAAGCTACAGTTATCTTTTGTCCAGCTTTTGCATTTGAGATGCTATCAGCACTAATTGTAACTGGCGAGTTCGCTTTGTATAAAAGTACATTTTCATATCTGCTTAGCGCATATCTTATTAACTTGGCTGACTCTGAATCTCTCTTAGCAGCACTACTAGTGCCAAGAACTACAAAAATAAATTCTTTAGTAGTGGAAACTAGACAGTACCCAGCCTCATCAGTATGACCTGTTTTCATACCCTCAACATCTTCGTCTGTGAATAGCAATCTGTTTCTATTGTTTTGTAACACAAAATTTTCACCATTAGGGAAAAGCTTACTACACTTATCTTTAGTTTGATCATCAAGATCTGTGGCTGTGTAGCTCTCTATGACATTTCCACTAGAGCGATCAAATTTAGGTAAGCATTGTTTACGGTCAGCGATGCTTACTGAGTCTTGTTTTGTAGCATTCCAAACTAGGCCTTTATCATCATATACTTTATACGCTTCTGGGAAATTGTATATATATGATCTTGCAAGTAATGCCATATCGTGAGCAGTAGTATACTGCTCGCCACCTGGAAGACCATCTGGATTAGCAAAATGAGTATTATTCATACCAATAGCTTTTGCTGTTTGATTCATCAAATCAGTAAATGCTGCTGTAGTGCCACCGATATACTCAGCAAGAGCAATAGTAGCATCATTACCGGAAACTACGTCCATGCCAGTTACTAGATTTTTTACAGAGACTTTAGCACCAGCTTTGACATACATTTTTGAACCGCCTGTAGAAGCAGCATTTTCACTAATTGGAATCATAGTATCCCAGCTTAGATTACCAGCTTTTATTTCACTAGCAACTATATAAGAAGTCATGATTTTAGTTAAGCTTGCAGGAGCTCTTCTGACATCCATATTCTTTTCACTAACGATATCACCAGTGCGATAATTCATCGCTACCCATGCTGGAGCATCTAGCTCGATATTTGCAGGTCTTACAATAATATCTTTTTGCATTATACCATTACCGCTGTTAAAATAAGGGTCGGAACCAGCAGATATATTAAGGGCTGCAAAAACGTTACTTGCTGTTAAACCAGCTGTCAATAAAGCTATTTTTGTTAATTTCATTATTTTTCCTCTTAAATTTAATAAAGTATAATAATTTTAAGCTTACATCTTTAAGTATTTTAATATTTATATGTTATAAATACAAAGTTTTTTGTGATAGACTCTTTGTTAGTGTGTTAGGTAGTTAATAGTTTAGCAAAATATATAGGAGAAATTACGATGCTAAAAAATATACCTTGTGGAAAAGATATTCCTAATGATTTTAATGTTGTAATAGAAATACCTCAAGATAGCGACCCTATAAAATATGAGTTTGATAAAGGTAGCAACATGATTGTAGTCGATAGATTTATGTCATCTACTATGAGATATCCTTGTAATTATGGTTTTGTACCAAATACTCTTTATGATGATGGTGATCCTATTGATGTGTTGGTTTTAGCACCATATCCTTTAGCAGTTGGTTGCGTAATAAACTGTAGAGCTGTCGGTGTATTTAAAATGGAAGATGATGGTGGCGTTGATGCTAAAGTTATCGCTGTGCCAAGCTCTAAGCTAACTAAGGAATATGATCATATTAACGATGTTGATGATTTACCATTATCTTTAAAGCAAAAAATTGAGCACTTCTTTACACATTACAAAGACTTAGACTCGGGTAAATGGGTTAAAGTAGAAGGTTGGGATAATGCAGCCTTTGCAAAAAAAGAAATCGAAAAATCTGTAAAAAACTATAAATAGTTTGTCCTTTTGTTTTTAATATATTTTAGTCTTTTTATCATTTGTGATAATATCTTTGATTGAAATTAATAATTCTTTTTAAACTTAGTAATGAAAATAAATCACTCAAGAAATATTAAACTGTTGATACTCGATGTTGATGGCGTATTAACAGATGGCAAAATAATAATAACTAATAATGGTGATGAGCTTAAGAATTTTGATGTCAAAGATGGTTTAGGCATTGTTCTTATGCAGAAGCTAGGAATTAAAGTTGCTATTATCACAGGTAAAGAATCAAAAATTGTCGTTAATAGATTTATAAGTTTAGGATTAGATCCTCAAGATATTTTGCAAGGTCAAAAAAATAAACTAAAAGCTTATGAGTTTCTCAAAACTAAGTATAAGCTAAATGAGGATGATATAGCATATATGGGCGATGATCTGCCAGATTTAGTTTTGATGAATAAGGTAGCTATCTCAGCAACACCAGCAGATGCTATAAAAGTTGTCAAAGACTATGCTGATTATGTTTGCCAAAATAATGGTGGCAATGGAGCGGTAAGAGAGTTTTGTGAATATCTCATAAAACATTTAAACCTGTATGACAAAGTTGTTAGTGACTATATCGAAAGTGGTGGAGTGAGATAAATAAACAATGAAGTTTTTTACAAAATACTCCTTATTTGCTAATGTACTCTCTATAATCATAATTATCTTATCAATGTTATATATAAGCTATAATGCTCTTGATGGTGGTAGGCCGCTCAAAAATATACCGCAAAAAAATCGTGTCGAATTAAGAGCATTTGATTTTAATTACAACAAGTATGATGAAAACGGTAATCTAGTAATGAGCTTTTTTGCAAAAGAGTTACAACGCTATCTTAATCAAGATTTGCACATGACTGAACTTACCGAAAAGAGCTATGATAAAACAACAGGAAAACTTGAGTGGCAAGTACAAGCAAAACATGGACAGCAATTAGCAGATCAGAATTTGATACACTTATACGATGGTGTTAATGCAATTATGATTACAAAAAAAACAACTGATAATAACCAAAAAGCTTCTCAAGAGGATTCTACTACTCCAAATAAGATTTATATAAAAAGTTCTGAAATGTTCTATAATTCAAGTTCTAAAGATTTTTATAATAGTAGATTTACCAAAATGTATGATCCTAAAACTGGTAACAATACTACAGGAACTGGTGTAACAGGAAATTCAGAGACTAAGATTATAAAATTAAGCCAAAATGTAAGGAGCTATTATGCGACAAGCTAGGCTATTAATTATAATTTCACTATTACTTGTCTCAAACGCTTTTTCAAACGTTGAAGAAGATAAAATTGACTATAGCTCTCCTATATATAATTCTTCATTACAGGAGGATAATGCAACAGATGGAGAAAAAGAAAATAATTCTGATGATAATAACTTGAAAGAGTATGGTCCGGTAACTATTTGTGCAAATAATGCTGTTTATGATGATAATCAAGGGATATTAACTTATTTAGGTAATGTTTTTGTAATGCAAATTCATAATAAGCATATTTTGTGCCATCAGCCTAATAACTCAAAAAAAGGTGTAAGCTATTTCATAAGAGATAATAGTTTGTCATTTAAACAATTACAACAAAAGTGGTTAGAGCAAGCAAAATTATTATGTTCTCAAGAGAGAGAGTGTAATTTTATCTCTGGTCAGAAATTGGTTATAAAGTTAGATAAAGATAAAAAAATTAAGACTTTTACAATGCTTTCTGAAGGTCATGAAAAATCACAGTTTTATACATTCCCGACTAGTTCAAATCCTGATTACACTAAGTCAAAAACAGTAACTAGAGGACCTGTTGAAGGAAGTTCTAAAAAGATTGTTTATGATGTTACTGATAAACATTTAGAGCTTTATAAAAAAGCTATAGCTTTTCAAAATGATAATGTATATAGAGGTGAAAAAGTAATTTTTGATATTACTCATGACTTGATATCTATACCTGGTAGTGAGGATAGAAGGTCGACAATAATATTAGATGGTCTTGAAAATCAATCGAAAATTGATACAGGTCTTACGCCTATTAGTCAGTACAAAAAGTAAGCAAAGTAAAAGTTTGTTAAGGCTAAATGTTCGTAAATAGAGTAACAATTAGCAAATAAAAAGATTTAGAGATGTAGGTAAAAATGGAAAAATACACATTAGAAGCTAAGAGGTTAGGCAAAAAATACGGCTCACGCTGGGTTGTAAATAATGTCTCTATGAAAGTTTCAACTGGTGAAATAGTTGGTCTTTTAGGTCCAAATGGAGCCGGAAAGACAACATCGTTCTATATGATTGTAGGCCTAGTTGCAGCTACGCGTGGTAAAGTGCGGATGGGTCAAGAGGATGTAACAAAAATGCCTATTCATCTGAGAGCTAGAAGAGGCTTGGGTTATTTACCTCAGGAAGCTTCTGTTTTTAGAAAATTAAGTGTCGAAGATAATATTGTTGCAATTTTGGAGACTCGTAAAGACCTGAATAAAGTTCAAATTGAAGAAAAGCTTAATGAGCTCTTAGATGAATTTAGTATTCAACATATCCGTAAAAGTTTAGGTATGAGCTTATCAGGTGGTGAGCGTAGAAGGGTAGAGATTGCTAGAGCATTAGCAATGGATCCTAAATTTATTCTACTTGATGAACCATTTGCAGGTGTTGACCCTGTGTCAGTGATAGAGATTAAAGAAGTTGTGCGTCATCTTAAAGATAGAGGTATTGGTGTTTTGATTACAGACCATAATGTACGTGAGACATTAGATATTTGTGAAAGAGCGTATATTGTTAATGCTGGTAATATGCTCGCAGCAGGTACTCCAGCAGAGGTTCTAGCTGATGAAACTGTTAGAAAAGTGTATCTAGGTGAAGATTTTAAATTATAGAAAATTTAGTCATATATTTGTCAAGGAAAGCCAAAAATGCAGTTTGATCTAACAAAATCAAAAGTAATTTGCGTCGGTAGAAATTATGTTGAGCATATCCATGAGTTAAATAATGAATTTCCTGATAATCCAGTTATTTTCATAAAACCTAATTCAAGTATAACTAAAACCCTAAAGTTATCCTCAAAAAGAGAGATTCATTATGAGTGTGAAATAGTTTTTGCTTTTGATAATAATTCAAATATAAAAGCAGTTGGTTTGGGTTTGGATTTAACTGATAGAAACTTGCAGTCAAAACTTAAAGCAAAAGGTTTACCTTGGGAATTAGCTAAATCATTTGATAATAGTGCTGTAGTTAGTGAATTTGTTTCAATAACTAATGCTGAGATTGCATTTTTAAATTTCAAAGCTTATAAAAATGATGCGCTGATTCAGCAAGGTAGTTATGATTTAATGATTTATAAACCGCTGCAAATTATAGACTTTTTGCATCAAAGTGAAATTTCAATTTGTGAAAATGATTTGCTAATGACAGGAACTTCTAAAGGAGTTGGAATAGTAAATATAGGTGATAGATTTAAAATAGAACTTTTTTGTAAAGATAAAAAAATTTTAGCAATAACTTTTTAGGTATATATAAAATATGTGGGCAATAGTAGGTAGTAGTGGTTTTGAATCTTTTGATGACTTTGAGATTATAGAAGAATTATCACGAGAAACACCTTTTGGTTTGTGTTCTAATGGTTTATTTAAAATAAAAGTTGAAGACAAAGAAGCATTATTTCTCAATAGAACTGGTTTAGGACAAAATATATTACCACATCAAATTAACTACAAAGCCAACATCTATGCTCTGAAAAAATATGGTGCTACTTCTGTTATTGCCTTATCATCTGTTAGAAGCTTGAGAGAAGAGTTAAAACCTGGGGATATGGTTATTCCATACCAGTTTATTGATAGAACTAAATCTCTAAGGGAGTTTACATTTTGCGAGCAAGGATCGCTAAATTATGTTTCGCTCTCAAAACCTATAACAGAGAGTATTGCCGAAGAGATTAGAGCAAAGAAACAAGAATTTGATTTTGATATTCACTTTAAGCAAAGTTATGTCTGTATTGAAGGTCCACAGTTCCCTACTATAATTGATGCTAAATGTTTCCAGAGTATGGGTGGTGGAGTTATAGGTATGACAGCATTTCCAGAATTTGCTTTGGCAAGAGAGTCTGGCTTGAATTATATTAGCTGTAACTTCATCGTTGACTATGTGCCTTGGTCATATGATGTTAGGAATTTATACAATGTCTTGGAAATTAGAGAGACTAACAATCTCAAAGCAGAAAAATTAGTTAAATGGCTAGTAAATAACTTACCATTTTATGCTGAGAATGATTGTCATGAGCTTGGTATTGCTAGATATCTATCAACACCAATAGAATCATTATCACCAAATAAAAAAGCATGGCTAAAAGTTATCGCTAGAGATAATTCTGAGCATGAAAAAGCACTTGAAGCAGAAGTCTTAAAGAAAGTACCAGATTTATATGGCGGTATCAAAGCTATACCAGCAAAATTGCAAGATTTATTGACCTTTATCGGTAAATTTGATCGTGAAGGAAATAGAAAAGATTTAGAGGCAACACGAAAAGCTGCTGCCTCACTTGATCTATATAGCTATCCTAAAGTTGAACTACAATTAGTGGAGGATATCAAAATACTTCATGATGGTGGACATAGTATTCCAATTAGAGTATATAATCCCAAAGTTGATGAGAAATTAAAAGTAATTATATTCTCTCATGGTGGTGGCTTTGTTTCTGGGACTTTAGATTCATTTGATGCTTTTTGTCGCAAACTTGCTCTAACTACGAATAGGGTGGTTTTCTCTATTGATTATCGCCTTGCTCCTGAGCATAAGTTTCCAGCAGGTCTAAATGATGTTGAGTTTGTTGCTGAACATATTTATCAACATTCAAAGAAATTTGGAGTTTCTAAAAAGAAATTTACGCTAATGGGAGATAGTGCTGGAGCTAATCTTACAGTTTTAGCGACATATAATTTACTCCAAAAAGGTAGTGTAAAAATTGCTAATAATATTATCTTATATCCATCAGTAGATTTATCACATATGCCCACTAAATCACTAGAAGATTTTGCTAGTGGTTATATTTTAACTAAGGCAAAAACTATGTGGTATTCTGAATTATATGTTCCTGAAAGTATTGATAAGCGTTCTCCTGAAGTTTCACCTTTTTATATAAAAGAGTTAGATAATATGCCACGAACTTTAGTTATGACAGCAGGTTACGATCCGTTGAGAGATGAAGGACTATTATTCGCTGAAAGGCTTATTAGGCATGGTGTTGAGGTACAGCACTATCATTTTGATAGTTTGGTACATGGCTTTATCAATTTCTCAAAACTTATTCCTAAAGAAATGGAAGTTTTACATTCTAGGGTTGTGAAGTTTCTTGGTTAATTATGAAAAACTACCTATTACAAATTGAATACTTTGGTAAAAACTATTGTGGTTGGCAAAGACAATCTCACTCGCCAAGTATTCAAGCAGAACTTGAAAAAGCTCTATCAAAAATTGCAAACCAAAATATAGAAGTTACTTGTGCCGGGCGTACAGATACAGGTGTGCATGCTACTTCACAAATTGTTAATTTTCATTCAGATGCTGATAGATCCTTAAGTGCATGGCAGCGTGGTGCAAATGCGATATTACCTCAAGATATAAAAATATTAGCTGCCAAAGAGGTTAATAATGATTTTAACTCGAGGTTTTCTGCTTTAAATAGAACTTATAATTACCTTATCTATAATTCACCAATTAGTTCGCCAATCTTTGCTGAGCATAGTTTATGGGTGAATAGAGAGCTCGATATAGGCAAGGTGAATCAAGCTTGTAAATATCTATTAGGTGAGCAAGATTTCAGTTCTTTTAGATCATCACAATGCCAGTCAAATACACCTTTTAGAAATATTCAAAAAGCCGAGGTTATCAAGCAGGGTAGTTTTATTGTCTTTGAAGTAGTTGGTAATGCTTTTTTACATCACATGATTAGAAACTTTGTGGGCTCATTATTAAAGGTAGGTTTGGGTTTTGAATCTGCTAATTGGATTAAATCTCTATTAGAAGCCAGAGATAGAACACAAGCAGCAGAGACAGCTAAAGCACATGGTCTGTACTTTGTCGGTGTTGAATATCCAGCGTTTAGTTTCAAACGGCAAATAATTAATTTGTGTTGTTAGGTTTAATCTGATAATAATAACTAAATAGATATAAATTATAAACAAAGGATAGCGATGAAAAAACTATCTACAATGGCTGTAGTGTTTATCTCCACTGGAGGAATGATTGGTAGTGGCTGGCTATTTTCGCCATATTATGGTTTTCAGACAGCTGGCCAAGGAGTGATAATTTCTTGGTTTATCACGGCTTTGCTGACATTACTTGTAGCATTATGTTTTGCTGAAGTAGCCTCAATGCTACCGATAGTTTCTGGAGCAATGAGATTTTTGCGTATTACCCATTCGCGAACTTTAGGTTTTTTATTCGTTGCTTTGGGGTGGATCAGTTATCTTGTGTATCTACCATTAGAGGCGCAATCTGTAGTACAATATTTAGGCTTTTGGTTTCCAAATTTAGTTGTATCAGTTTCTACTGGTGTATTCTTATCATATTATGGGGTTTTTGTTGCATTTATAATTATGCTAAGTTTGACTTATCTAAATACTTATCAGTTAAAAAATGTTGCAAAGATAAATTCGATTGTGAGTATTTGGAAGATATTTTTGCCTATAGCTATTGCCGTAGGGATGTTAGCCTTCTACGGGTCTTTTAAAAACTATTATGCTAATACTGCTGATATAAATGTAAATTTCGAGCATATTTTATTAGCAGTGACAGGTTCGGGCTTAGCTTTTGCATTTTCAGGATTCCAAAATGGTCTAATAGTTGCAAATTCTGCTAAGAATCCTAAATTAGCGATACCTCTATCTTTGATTGCTCCAGTTGTGGTTGGTTTAACGATGTATATATCATTATCATTGTTATTTATGTTTTGTGTTCCTGAATCAGTAAATAGTTTCAATGCTGGGGTAGCTCCGCTTTTAGGCTTACTAAGTTTATTTAGTTTACATATTATCTATACGATACTCTTTATTGATGCAATTGTAGCACCTCTTGGTACTGGTAATGTTTATACAGCTGTTACTGGTAGAGTTCTGCAGGCATTTGGTTTAGAGTTTTTCAAAAAATCAATTCTGACAAGGTTAAACAAAAATCATGTGCCAATCTATTGTATTTGGATTAATTTTTTTGTTGGTTTAGTTTTCTTGTTTCAATTTCCTACTTGGACAGCTTTGGTAAATTTCTTATCATCTTTAGTTTTATTTAGCTGTTTATCAGGCCCTGTAGTGTTGATTATATTTAGAGATAAGTTTTCTGATATCGAGAGAAAATTTAAGCTACCTTATTACAAGTTATTTGGTTATTTAGGTTTTATATCTTGCTCGTACTTTATATATTGGTCAGGAACTTTTAATTTATTATGTTTAGTAATCCTAGTAGCATTGACATGTTTAATATATTGGTTTGTTTTTATGCGCCAATATTTTATTCAAGTACTTAAACAAACATGGTTTGTTTGTGCTTATATTATATGCTTGTGGGCTATTTCATATATCCATGAATTAAACTTAGTAACTTTTCCTTACGATAATTTATTAGTTGCAATTGCGAGTATTATTTTTCTCAAAATATTTATTATTACCCAAGCTGCTACTAAAGATATTGAAAAAAATATCGAAGATATAATGTCAGAGGTTAAAAATCTTAAAAGTAGTTAAATATTATTTTTTATCATTAAAAGCTAATTACAATCAACTTCATTTAGGATAAAATAATCTTTTAAGAAAATCTTTATTTTTACAAAAATGACAGATATACATAATCATAAGATTTTGATTTTAGATTTTGGTTCACAGTATACTCAGCTTATTGCTCGTAGAGTAAGAGAAGTTGGGGTTTTTTGCGAGATTTTTCCTCATGATGTAGCGGCTGATTTTATCAAAGATTATCAAGCAAAAGGTATAATTTTATCAGGTGGTCCTGAGTCAGTTTATGATTCTGATGCCAAAGCTCCTGAGATAGTTTTTGAGCTTGGTGTACCTATTTTAGGTATTTGCTATGGTATGCAAACAATGATAATGCAGCATGGTGGTGAAGTTAAAGGAGCTGATCGGAGTGAATTTGGTAAGGCAATTATTAATATCCTAAATTCGACAAATAATATATTTTCAAATATGGAGCATGAGCAGCTAGTTTGGATGAGTCATAGTGATAAAGTTACTCAAACTGGTGAGCACTTTGAGATAATTGCTTCTTCGATAAATGCTCCGGTAGCAGCAGTTGCACATAAGACTAAACCTTTTTATGGTGTGCAGTTTCACCCTGAAACAACCCATACAGAGAACGGTAAGCAAATTATTGAGAACTTTGTAATTAATATCTGTGGATGTGATACTCTGTGGAATATCGAAAACATTATCGAAAATGATATAAAAGAGATTAAACAAAAAGTTGGTAGTGATAAAGTAATTTTAGGTCTATCTGGTGGTGTTGATTCATCTGTTGTGGCTGCGATATTACATGAGGCGATTGGTGATCAATTGACTTGTATATTTGTAGATACTGGTTTACTGCGCCTTAATGAAGGTGATCAGGTCATGCAAGTATTTGCACAGCATATGGATATTAATGTTATCCGTATAAATGCCAAAAATAGATTCTTAAATGCGCTAAGAGGTATCTGTGACCCAGAACAAAAGCGTAAAATTATAGGTAAGCTTTTTGTTGATATTTTTGATGAAGAAGCAGCTAAGATAGAAAACGCTAAATGGTTGGCTCAAGGTACTATTTATAGCGATGTAATTGAGTCAGCTGGTAATAACCAATCTAAGGCACATGTGATTAAATCACATCATAATGTTGGAGGCTTACCAAAAGAAATGAAGCTTAAGCTTTTAGAGCCATTAAGAGAGCTTTTCAAAGATGAAGTTCGCAAACTAGGCTTAGGTTTAGGTTTACCATATAATATGCTCTACAGACACCCATTCCCTGGTCCTGGTTTAGGTGTACGCATATTAGGTGAAATTAAAAAGGAATATGTTGAAACTTTACAGAAAGCCGATGCTATTTTTACAGAAGAACTTTATAAACATAATTTATATCATGATATCTCTCAAGCTTTTGGAGTATTTTTACCTGTTAAATCGGTAGGTGTAGTTGGTGATCAGCGTAGATATGAGTATGTAATAGCTCTAAGAGCTGTAGTAAGTATTGATTTTATGACAGCAACATGGGCAAATTTGCCTTATGATTTTCTATCGCTAGTTTCAAATAGAATTGTAAATGAAGTAAAACAAGTATCGCGAGTTGTGTATGATGTGACAGGAAAGCCACCTGGAACTATTGAATGGGAATAAAATGAGTAAAAAGTATAAATCTACATGTCACTGCAAAGCTATAGAATTAGAGTTATATTTGCCAAATGGCTTAGAAAAATTAAGGCGTTGTAACTGTTCCATCTGTAGTAGAAAAGGAGCAGTAGTAAGTTCGGTATCATTAGAAAATCTTAAGATTATTAGAGGTGAGGATATGCTCACCAAGTATACATTTGGTACACATACTGCAGAGCACTATTTTTGCTCAGTTTGTGGAATATATACTCATCATAAAAGAAGATCAAATCCTAATGAATATGGTATAAATGTAGCTTGTATTGATGGTGTAGATATAGAGAATTTTAAAGACATTAAATATTTAGATGGAAAAAATAATCATCCTGCAGACAAATAAAACGATTAAAAAGCTATGTTAAAATATACTATTTTAGATAAAATAAATACACCATTTGATCTTAAGCTAATTCCCGAGAGCCAGCTTAAAATCTTATCTTCTGAGCTAAGGGCTTTCTTAGTTGATACATTAGATGTAAGTGGCGGGCATTTTGCAAGTAGTCTTGGTGCTACAGAGTTAACTGTTGCTTTGCATTATGTTTATAATGCGCCATATGATAATATCGTATGGGATGTAGGGCATCAGACATATATCCATAAGATTCTTACTGGTAGAAAAGATAAACTTGTCACAATTAAAAAAGATGGAGGAATTTCAGGCTTTCCTAAACGCAGTGAGAGTGAATATGACACCTTTGGGGTTGGTCACTCAAGTACTTCTATAAGTGCTGCTTTAGGTATGGCTATAGCAGACAGGCTACAAGGTAAACCCTCTAATACTGTAGCTGTTATTGGTGATGGTGCTATAACTGGTGGTATGGCTTTTGAGGCTTTAAACCATGCTGGTGGTATCAAGGAAGATATTCTTGTTATTCTTAATGATAATGAGATGTCGATTTCTGATAATGTTGGTGGACTTTCTGCACATTTTAGTAAAATTATTTCTGGCGGTTTTTATAATTCTATACGTGAAAAAGGTAAGGAAGTATTAAAAAATATTCCGCCAATATTTGAGTTTGTCAAAAAGGTTGAAACTCAAACTAAAGGTATGTTTGTACCAGCAAATTTTTTTGAAGATTTAGGTTTTTATTATGTTGGACCTATAGATGGTCATGATGTTACTGAGTTGGTCAAAACTTTAAGAATACTACAAGGTCACAAGGGTCCAAAACTTTTACATGTGATTACTAAAAAAGGTAAAGGTTATACAAAAGCTGAATCAGATCCGATTAAGTTTCACCATGTTGCGCCAAGTTTTCATAGTGGTGAGAATTTAACTGCCCAAGTTTCTAAACCAACTTACTCGAATATTTTTGGTAATTGGATTTGTCAAAAGGCTGCCAAAGATAAGCGTTTGGTTGGAATCACACCAGCGATGAAAGAGGGGTCTGATTTAATTAGATTTTCGCAACAATATCCACATAGATATTTTGATGTGGCTATCGCTGAGCAACATGCTGTGACATTTGCTGGCGGCTTAGCGTGTCAAGGACTAAAGCCGGTGGTGGCAATATATTCAACATTTCTACAACGAGCTTATGATCAGGTGATACATGATATAGCATTGCAAAATTTAGATGTGCTATATGCTGTAGATAGAGCAGGTCTAGTTGGTGCTGATGGTGCAACTCATGATGGTAGTTTTGATATATCATTTATGCGCTGTATCCCTAATCATGTGATTATGACTCCAAGTGATGAGAACGAAGCTTACCATATGCTAGAACTTGGTTATGAATATAATGGCCCAGCTATGGTGCGTTATCCGCGTGGTGCTGGCATTGGTGCTAAAATAACTGATAAGTTAGATTTACAATTAGGTAAAGCAAAACTAGTTAGAGAAGGTTCAAGAATTGCAATTTTAAATTTTGGGACATTATTACCTATAGCCAAACAACTAGCTGAGAAATATTATGCCACAGTCATAGATATGCGTTTTGTTAAACCACTTGATGAGGCTATGCTTGATAAAGTATCTCAATCTCATGATATATTATTAACTTTAGAAGAAAATTCTATTGCTGGTGGGGCAGGCTCTGCTGTTAATGAGTATCTTGTAGCTAAAGACCTTAGCAAAAAAATAACTGTTAGAAACTTTGGTCTTCAAGATAAGTTTCTCAATCATGGCACAAAAGATTTATTATTAGCTCAAAGTAATCTTTGTGTTGAAAAGATATCTCAAGAGATTGATAAACTAATTTAATAAGAGGCTTATTTTATATGGAATTATTATTTTCATATGGGACCTTACAGCAAGAAGAGGTACAACTTTTAACCTTTGGTAGAAAACTTGTTGGTCAAAAAGATATTTTAAGAGGTTATATAGTTTCAGAAGTAGAAATCTTAGATCAAAAAGTAATTGAAATTAGTGGAAAAAGATTTCATCCAATTCTTAAAGAAACGGGTAATCTACAAGATAAAGTTCACGGAACTGTTTTTGAACTAAACTGTGATGAAGTTAGCCTTTCTGATGAATATGAAGTAGATAGTTATGTTCGTAAGCAAGTAACTTTAGATTCTGGCAACAATGCTTGGATTTATACTGAAGCAGTTTAATTTAATTACTCAACTGAACAAATGAGAAAAGTAATCTTAGCTAGTATAATAGTAGTATTAGTATATTTAGTTTACTATGTGTTTTTTACTAAAAATTATAACAACTGGCCAATAGTTAATGCTAAACCTCAAGGCGAAACTATTGTAGCTCTTGGTGATAGTCTTACAGCAGGATATGGCATCGATAAAAAAGATAACTACCCATCGCAGCTTGCTGAAATGCTCAATCAGCCAGTGATAAATATGGGTATATCTGGCGAGACCACTCAACAAGCATTACTAAGAATTAATAAAGTAATTGCTCAAAACCCTAAGATAGCTCTTATTACCCTGGGTGGTAATGACCTTAAAAAGAAAATTCCTGCAGGTGAGACCTTTGATAATTTAAAACAGATAGTCGATATTCTTCAAGCAAATGGCGCTTTAGTAGTTATTGGAGGTATTGATATTCCGTATTATAAAAATGATTATGCACAAGACTATCTAGAGTTTGCTAAGAATAATGGTTGTTTACTAGTGCCAAATGTCTTAGCAGGACTGATCGGAGATAAAGATTTAATGATTGATGCAGTACATCCTAATGCAAAAGGCTATAAAATTATGGCAAAACAATTCTATGATGTTATTGATAAATATCTAAATCAAAAATAATAAAGGTATTACTATATACCTTTGTTTAAATTTGAAATCCCTTCTTTTTGGTAAACATGATATATATCAAGGCTAAGTTTCCTTCTAATATAAGGTAAAGAGAAATAGCCACGAATATATTTTTCACTATTTTTATCTTCATCATAAACTATGATATGGTGATAGTCTGAATTAATCAGTGTGTTAAGAACATGACCTATTTTTGAATTTTCAATAATTGAGTATGAAACGACATTTGCCATAGCTATTGGTAACATAATATCATTTGCAGTTAGATCCGCAGGTTTGACACCAGTACTCCTAGCTCTTTCTTGTAATCTTTGACTTTCTATATAATGTAAAGCTATGTTTCCGATAACTTTATCTTCACCATTAGTTACAAGGGCAAAATCTTTATGGTTATCTATTAATTTGGTTTTTACATCTTTTAAGTTTTCATCTGCTTTAACAGCTAGGGCATTATGTTCTTTAAAATCACGAAACACCTCTAAAGCTGGGCTATCTAAATATAAAAGATGATTAACATCATCTCTTAGGTAACGGACTGATTTGGCACCTGTAAAGTGAGAAAGTTCTATCTTTTTAAAGTCTTTTAGATCCACAGGAATTATCTCCATATAATATCGAGTTGATAATTAGATTTTAGACAAAATATTTGTCTTTTTCAAAGTTTATCAGATATTATTTATTAGATGATGAGATTTAGTTTGTAAAGTATGGCAAATTACTTAGTCACAGGTGGTTCAAAGGGTATAGGTAAGGCAGTTATTGAACTACTTTTACAAGATGAAATTAATAGTGTTATTAATATAGATATACAAGAAAGTTTTATTGCTAAAAACCTAAAATCTATCAAAGCAGATTTAACTAAACAACAAGATATTTTCCAAGCTTTAGATTTTATCAAAGATATCAAATTTGATGGAATTTTCTTAAATGCAGGAATTTTGATAAAAGGTTCTATCTTTGATATAGATATTCCAAGTATCAAAAAGGTATTAGATTTAAATATCTGGTCAAGTATTTATCTTATCAAGGGTTTAGAAAAAAATATTAACACTGGTGCCTCAATAGTGTTTAACGGTTCTGATCAATGCTTTATTGCAAAACCAAATAGTTTTGCATACACCATAAGTAAAGGCGCTATTGCTCAAATGACTAAATCATTGGCTTTAGATTTAGCTAAATACCAGATTAGAGTTAATGCTGTCTGTCCTGGTACTGTTGATACAGATTTGTATCGAAATTTGCTACAAAAGTATGCAAATAATGTTGGAATCTCCTTTGATGAAGCACAAAAGCGGGAAGAAAAAGAATTTCCTTTAAATAGAATCGCGCAACCTCAAGAAATTGCTGAATTAGTAATTTTTCTACTTAGTGATAAGAGTAAGTTTATGACTGGCGGCTTAATTCCTATAGATGGTGGCTATACAGCGCAATAGTATTGTCAACATACAAGATAAAAGTGTTATAATTGCTACTAAATTTTGTTATAAAACTAAATTATGCTCGAAACAGATAGAATAATCTCAGCTAATGCAGTTCAAACTAGTGATGAAAATGTCATAGATAGGGCTATCAGACCAAAGACTTTGGCAGACTATGAGGGACAACCAGCTGTACGTGAACAAATGGAAATTTTTATTCAAGCAGCAAAAGCGCGTAATGATGCACTTGATCATACACTTATATTTGGACCTCCTGGTTTGGGTAAAACAACTTTATCAAATATTATTGCCAACGAAATGGGTGTTGAGCTCAAACAAACAAGTGGACCTGTTCTCGAAAAAGCTGGTGATTTAGCAGCACTGTTGACTAACCTTGAAGAGAATGATGTCTTATTTATCGATGAAATTCATCGTTTAAGTCCTGTTGTAGAAGAGATTCTCTATCCTGCTATGGAGGATTATCAACTTGATATAATGATAGGTGAAGGCCCAGCTGCGAGATCTATAAAAATTGATCTACCACCGTTTACATTAGTTGGAGCAACTACAAGAGCAGGGCTTTTAACTTCACCGTTACGCGATAGATTTGGCATTATTCAGCGTTTAGAGTTTTATTCGATAGATGATTTATCGAAAATTGTTTATCGTTCAGCAAAGCTGTTGGATTTAGATATCACTGCTGATGGTGCTATGGAAATTGCAAAACGCTCAAGAGGAACACCTAGAATAGCTAATAGACTTTTACGCAGAGTCAGAGACTATGCCCAAGTTAAAGGTTCTGGAAAAATATCTTTTGAAATTGCTGATAAAGCTTTAACTATGCTTAAAGTCGACCCAGTTGGTTTTGATCATATGGATCATAGATATTTACTTACTTTAATGGAAAAGTTTGCTGGTGGGCCTGTAGGTTTAGATACTATTGCAGCTGCGCTAAGTGAGGAAAAGGGTACTATCGAAGATGTTATTGAGCCTTATTTAATTCAACAAGGCTACATTATGCGTACAGCTAGAGGACGTATAGCTACTTTAATAGCATATAATCATTTTAAATTAAAAATTCCTGATAATTTAAGTGCAGATCAGCAACAAACTTTGTCAATATAAAAATTTTCTGTAGATTATAAAAGATTTAACTAGCTTATGGTTAGCAAGAGCTAGAAAATTTATCAAGATTATTATATTTAATCACATCTTTTATTCTATTTTGATATTCTTGACCTTCTAATGAAGCATAATCTCCTAGAGTATCTATTAGCTGATCTGTATCATTTTCACCAGTACCATTTAATTCGCGGACACTCCTAAACTTAGCAAACTTACCTACAGTATTTAATTTATAATAGTATCCTAAAACACTATCACCAACATCTTTAAAAGTTTCGATTTGGACATCAGAATCTTTGGCTTTTACGCCACAGTTTTCTTCAAAGCAGTGTAAGCCAAAATAATTATTATAGTCAACAGCAAATCTTGAAGTTCCCCAACCTGTTTCGAGGATTGCTTGAGCAATTACAAGACTCTTAGGGGCTATATTAACTTTGAGTACTAGCTCATCTAACTGTTGTTGCGGAGTTTTATCTCCTGAGACTTTATAGAAGCTAGTATATTTTTTTATCTTAGCTTGTTGTTGACTATCTAAATTCTGTTTATTATTAAGCAGTTTTTGTATGTTTAAAATTGACTCTCTTTCTTTACATATTTCCTTATTTGCTTCATCTATCTCTTTTGACATAAAATCTATAAAAGTTTTCTTTTTTTCTGCAACATTTTTTATATTTCTAAAATCAGGCTTGGTATTGTCTGTTTTAACTAGTGGTGCAGTCTCTAAATGATATTTTCCTGAAGTCGCAAAGCATATATTTGCAAAGAACAAACCTAATATAAGAAAATATTTATTTATTTTTAGATCGGACATGTTTTAAAGTATTTAAAATTAATTTTATTTAAAGTACATTGTATCAACATATATAATTATTTTGTACATCTAAATTATTCAATATTATTTATTTTTTTATAAGCTAAGATATCTCTCTTGGTTGACAATTAAGATATTTACAAAAGCTTTAAGAGTATCACTGAAGACAGTATACATACAAGGAAAAAAATGTATATTTATATAAGAGTACCATCTAGTTTTAAATTATTTTTATCTAATATTTCTTTAGCTTTCTGCATTATGTATGCAGCTATAATAGCTCCGCCACCAAACATGAATTTACATAGATCATCGGTATTTATATAAAAGGATATATGACGGTCAGTTGGCATATAATAATTACCTATGAATGATTGTAGTGTATAAATAATTAATCCGGCTATAGTCCAAGATATTATAGTCCAACCTAGTCTTTTATATAAAGAAATAACTTTCGATGATAATATTTCCAGTTTCGTATATAAATCGAAAATTTTAATTAACAAAGCTATAATATATAGAAAAAAAGCAAGAGGTATCATATCTGTTAGCAGTAATAATAATTTTATAACTAGTACAACTTTTTCTGAAAAATTTTCGGTTGTAAGGTAAATAGTTGTATTGCCATTAGAAACTGTAAATTTTCCATATAAGAAGACCCAAATGTACATGATAACTTCGTAAGGAAAAATAAGATATAAAAGCCATTTATATAGTTTAGTCATTCTTTGTAATTTTTTCATTTTTTATCACTCCATTAAGTTTAGTTTCCATGAGCAAAAATTTTGAATAAAGCAATTAAGTATATTTAAATAGTTTTGCGAACAAAGGTAAATATACTTAATGCAAATGGAATATTATATATCAGAATCAAATTGGTCAACTATTTTAACTTTTCTTACAGCTCAAAACAAAAAGGCTTACACACAAAAGATCATAATATTGATTTGACATATTTATAAAAGAAGGCGTCTCATAGAGAAATCTTCCTTAAAATTAAGCATTTTAGAAGGGTTTTCTCTAGATTTGACAAGTCTTGCTCAGCTTTTTTAGGTTTTATTGCTTTAGCAAGTACATTTATTTGGCTTAGATGATTTTTTGTTGATGGAATCTAACTAAAACCTTCAAAGTTTGTCACTCGCAACATTTTAATAAAAATCTTTTTTGTCTATAATATCTCTCAAGTTTTGAAATAAAGGATAAATATGCAAATAGTTGAGCAAATGAGAGATAAAGCTCTCGAGGAGCTAAATCTTGTCAAAGATAAAAAATCTCTAGATGACATTCGAGTTAAATATCTTGGCAAAAAGGGTGAGTTAACAGGTATGATGAAGCTAATAGCGACATTACCTAATGATGAGAAACCAAAACTAGGCCAAGCGGTAAATATTGCAAAACAAGCTTTACAAGAAGCAATTAATCTAAAACTAGCTAATTTTGAAGAACAAGAGTTAAATGAAAAACTAGCTCAAGAAAAGATTGATGTGACATTAAGTGGTGTAGGGCAAAACCAAGGTTCACTACATCCTGTAACAAAAACTTTAAATAGAATAGAAGCATTTTTCAAACAAAATGGCTTTGCAATTGAATTTGGACCTGAGATTGAAAGTGACTATTATAACTTTGAAACTTTAAATATCCCTTCGCATCACCCAGCTCGTGCTATGCATGATACTTTTTATATTGATGAGACTCATGTTTTGAGAACGCACACATCTGGGGTGCAAATTAGAACGATGGAAAAACAACAGCCACCAATTAGAGTGATAGCTCCAGGTAGAGTTTATCGTTGTGATTCAGATATTACTCATACGCCGATGTTTCATCAAGTAGAAGGTTTACTTGTAGACAAGGATGTTTCTTTTGCTGATTTGAAAGGTCTACTACATGCGTTTCTAAATTCATTCTTTGAAAAAGACCTAAAAGTACGCTTTAGGCCATCATATTTCCCATTTACTGAGCCATCTGCAGAGGCAGATATCGAATGCGTAATGTGTGATGGTAAGGGCTGTAGAGTATGTAAACATACTGGTTGGTTAGAAGTTTTGGGTTGTGGTATGGTACATCCAAAAGTTCTAAAAGCAGGCAATATTGCTCCGCAACAATACCAAGGTTTTGCTTTTGGTATGGGAGTAGAAAGATTATCTATGCTTAGATATGGTATTGATGATCTAAGAATGTTCTTTGAAAATGATTTGAGATTTTTAAAACAGTTTTAATATTATTGAGGTTTATAGATGAAATTTTCACATAACTGGTTAAATGAATATCTAAGTGATACTCAAACTAGCCAAGATTTAGCAGATACCTTAACTTTGGCAGGTCTAGAAGTTGATGCCATTGAGCCGGTTGTTGCAGAGAAAGTTAGTGGTGTAGTAGTTGGGCAAATTAAAACTATCGCAAAGCATCCTGATGCAGATAAATTAAATATTTGTAGCGTTGATGCTGGTGAAGAGGAGTTGCTAACGATAGTTTGCGGTGCTAGCAATATTTATGAAGGTATGAAAGCTCCTGTTGCAAAAATCGGAGCAGTATTACCAGGTAATTTTAAAATTAAAAAATCTAAACTACGTGGTCAAGAATCTTTTGGGATGCTGTGTTCGGAAGAGGAGCTTGGTTTAGCTGACAAAGCTGATGGTTTGATGGACTTACCAGCAGATGCTCCAGTAGGTACAGATATCAATAAATATTTAAACTTAGATGATAACATTATAGAAGTTGATCTAACACCGAATAGAGCAGATTGCCTAAGCGTCTATGGCATAGCTCGTGAAGTATCAGCGCTAACAAAGGCTCAACTTAGAGATTTAGAAATCATAGAACCTAAAGTGGCGATAGATGATACTAAACAAGTAAATATAATTGCCACAGCTGCTTGTAAGTCATACTATGGTTGTATCATCAAAAATGTTAATAATAAAGTCCAAACACCTTTATGGATGGTTGAAAAGCTAAGAAGAAGTGGTATTGGTAGCATATCTTTTTTTGTTGATGTAACAAACTATGTAATGCTACTTACTGGTCAACCAATGCATGCTTTTGATTTTGATAAACTAGAGGGTAGTATCAATATTCGTTATGCAAAAGATAATGAAGAGCTAATACTTCTAGATCAAACACAAGTTAAATTAGACTCTGATACTTTAGTAATAGCAGATGATAAAAAAGCTCTAGCAATAGCTGGTGTTATGGGTGGCTTAGATTCATCAATAACTGCTGATACTACTAATATTTTTTTAGAAAGTGCGTTTTTTGTACCTGAAATGGTTGCTGGTAAAGCACGTAAATATAACCTTCATACTGATTCTTCTCATCGCTTTGAGCGAGGAGTTGATCCAAAGCTAACTAAAAAGGCTATGAAAATAGCTATTCAACTAATAACACAAATAGCAGCTGGTGATGTTGCACCAATCTATGGAGCTGAGGAGTTAGAGAGCTTAAACAAACAAGTCAAAATAAATCTTTCTATTAAGAAACTAAATCGTGTATTAGGCACAGATTTTAGTCTGGAGTATATTACAGAAGTATTACAAGCATTACATATGGATGTTGCAGCGACTTTTGACAGTAATTATATAGAAGTATCACCACCATCATATCGCTTTGATATGGAGATACCAGAAGATTTAATTGAAGAAGTAGCACGTATTTATGGTTATTCAAAACTTCCAGAAACTATGCCTAAATATGCAGCGGCTAAAACTGATATCTCTGAAACGTGCCAATCTTTAGCTAAGATAAATATGCGTTTGATAGATAGAGGTTATCATGAGGCTATTAATTATAGTTTCATAGATCCAAAATATGACGAGTTTTTCTTTGCTGATAGAGGTATTGCAATTCAAAATCCTATTTCACAAGATTTATCTATAATGAGACAATCTTTGATACCTGGTTTGATTAGTACTTTTAAGGCAAATGCATCGCGCCAGCAAAATCGAATTAGAATATTTGAGAGTGGTGCTTGTTTTAAACTACAAAATAACCAAAGAAGCCAGTTTGATAGAATTGCAGGCTTAGCATATGGTGAGCTTTTAAATATTAACTGGTCTAATTCTAAAAAAGTAGACTTTTTTGATGTTAAAGCAGACGTTGAAGCATTATGTAGTGATATTACTAATCTAAGCTTTGAAGTTTGTGATGATATCAATTGGCTGCACCCAGGGCAATCTGCTTATATCTTAGCTAATGATAGCAGGATTGGAGTAATTGGGGTGATTCATCCAAGTGTACTAATAAAAACTTTCCAAATCAAGGCAAAAGCACCAATAGTTTTTGAGTTGGATTTAGCAGTATTAATTAAAAAACAAATACCAAGTTTTGAGAAAATCTCTAAATACCCATCAGTAACAAGAGATATCTCATTCTTAGTCGATAAGTTTGTCTTTGCTGGAGATATTATCAAAGCTATAAAAGCTTTAGATATAAATATCTTAAAAGATGCTAGTATCTTTGATGTTTATGAAAATCAGGATGATCAAAGAAAGAGTATAGCGTTAAGCATGCTTTTCCAAGATAACTTACAAACTTTAGATGATAAAGTTATTATTGAAAGTACAGATAAAATCCTAGAAACATTGAAATCTAAATTTAATATTGAGCAAAGAGCTTAAATATAATCAAATAAATCGTTTTAGATAATTCTAAACTTGTTATTAGCTTTTAATAGGTTCCATGAACAAAAATTTGTTAAATTTTTATTTTACATTAAAGGAGTAAGTATTTTAAGTATACTTTCTGCAACTAGACTACTAGGTTTTGTAGTCATATGATCGGTATTTCGGGTAGAGTCAGCCAAGATTTTGCTAGCCCATTGATACATTTTTGCAACATCATTTCTGCTATATAAGAATGTAGCAATTTCATAATTTAGGAACAGGCTACGAATATCTAAATTTACCGAGCCTAACATTGCAATATTATTATCAATTAATACAGCTTTCGCATGCATCATGTTTTTTGTAAAATGAACATCAATATTAGATTCTAAAAAATCTCTTATATAACTTACTCTGGCTCTATCAACTACCTTATGATTTGAGTTCTTTGGTGTAATAATCTTAACCTCAACACCTTTTTTCTTGGCTAAAACTATTGAGTGATATAATTCTGCTGAAGGTATTAGATAGGGAGTGATAATCCATAATTTTTTTTTAGCTGCATTAATAGCTGTAATCAAACCTGAATATAATTGATCTTCTTTTAAGTCTGGACCAGATGGAATTACTTGAACAAAACCTTCTTGTGTAGTTGCATTTTGGATATTAAATTCAAGTTTTTGGTTTGTCGCAAAGTGCCAATCAGAGCAAAAAATCTTTAAAAAATATACTAATGACTCACCTTGAATTTTAAAGAGTAGGTCATCCCACATCCCTTCATGTTCCAGAGGAGACATATATTCATCACCAATATTCATACCACCACTAAATACTGTATTATTGTCAAAAATATATATTTTTCTATGATTCCTATAGTTAATATAGTTACGTAAGGGATTAGCTATTAAAGGCATGAAAAATACTACCTTAGCACCTAATTTCCGTAGGTTTCTAAAAATTCTTTTATTATGGCGATAGACATAAAAAGAACCTAAAGAGTCTATCATCATCTTGATTTCAACACCTTCGGCAGCTTTTTTTTCTAGAGCCTTTATTACTAATTTAGATGTAGTATCATTTTTAAATACATATGTTTGGATATATATATTTTGTTTAGCAGATTCTATAGCTTGTATAAAAGCTTGAAACGATTTAACACCATCAGAATACATCTCAAAAGAGTTTTTACTTGTAAGAGTATTTAACTTCATGTTAGCAAAAACATTGATAATTTCACTGGGTAAATTTTTGCAGTTCTCGCTTTTATTCAGGTACAATAACTCTAATGATGGTTGACTAATATTCATAGCTTCTTTTTGCCAGAAACTACGCTTATCTTTACGCTGAAAGATAAAGAAAAACGGAATTGCAACGTAAGGAATAAATAATATTGCTAAAAGCCAAGCTAAAATGTTAGATGCAGACTTTTTGTCGACTATTAGTTTCAGAACGATAAATATTGTCAGTGCTTGACAGACAAATAAGATAATATTTGCCTCAAGAATATAGAGTAGACTTAATAAAAATTTTTCCATTTATAATAGATTTGAGCTTATATTATACTAAATTGTAACACACAGATAGTTATTCTAGGTAGCTATCTGAAATTTCGACTTAAGCTATGTTATTACATTAGTGGTGTAAGTACCTTCATGATACTTTCAACAATCAAACTACTGCGTTTAGTTGGTAAGTGTGAAGCATCTCTATCAGAATCTTTTATAAGTTTTTCTGCCCATTTATATAACTTTTCTACTTGCTTAGAAGTGTATATAAAAGTAGCAAGTTCATAATTTAAAAATAAACTACGATTATCTAAATTTATAGAGCCAAGTATAGCAATATTAGAATCTATAAGTATAGCTTTTGCATGTAACATATTTTTTGTAAAATAAACCTCTATATTACACTCAAGTAAGTCTCTAATGTAGCTAGATCTAGCCCTATTAATTATTTTATGGTCTGAATTTTTAGGAGTAATTACTTTTACATCAATGCCTCTATATTTAGCAAGCAGTATAGCTTGAAGTAAATCAAGTGATGGAATCAGATATGGTGTGATAATCCATAGTCTTTTTTGAGCAGAATTAATAGCAGCAATTAAGCCAGCATATAGCTGATTTTTTTGCATATCGGGCCCTGAGGGAACTACTTGAGTAAAACACTCATCTTGTATGGTATTTTCAATTTTAAGATTTAATTCTTCAGATGTTGCAAAATGCCAGTCTGAATAGAAAATTTTTAAGAAATAAACTAAAGATTGTCCTTCTATTTTAAAGAGTAAATCACTCCACATACCATCATAGGCAATAGGTGACATATACTCATCACCAATATTCACACCCCCACTAAAAACTATTTTGTTATCAAAAATAAAAATTTTACGATGATTTCTATAATTAATATAATTACGCAAAGGGTTAGATATCACCGGCATGAAAAATACTACCTTAGCACCTAATTTACGTAGATTTCTAAAAATTCTTTTATTATGGCGATAGACATAAAAAGAGCCTAAAGAATCTATCATAATTTTTATAGTTAAACCTTCAGCTGCCTTTTTTTCTAAAGCATTAATCACTAGCTTAGAGGTTGTATCATTTTTGATGATATATGTTTGAATATATATACTTGTTTTTGCTGATTTTATAGCTTGTATAAAAGCTTTAAAGGATTCAGTACCACTTGTATATATTTCAAAAGTATTTTTTTGTGTAAGGGTAGGTAGCTCAAGATTTGTAAAAGTTTTTATTACATTTATTGGTAAATCTTTATAGGTACTTTTATTTATAGCTGCTTTTGCTAAAGGTTGCAGACCTTGTATATTCATCGTGCTTTTCTGCCAGAATTTGCGTTTATCTTTACGCTGAAAGATAAAGAAAAAAGGAATTGCGATATAAGGAATAAATAATATAGCTAAAACCCAAGCTATGATATTTGATGCTGATCTTTTATCAACAATAAGTTTTAATACGATAAAAATAGTAAAAACCTGACAAATAAATAAAATTGCATTGGCTTCTATGATATATATTAAATTTGATGAAAATTTTTCCATTACTCATGAAATAGAAGAATCTTTTTAAAAAATTTTAACACACTGCTAGTATTCTAGGTAGAGGTGTTTTGTGAAGTATTAGGCATAAGTATTAGGATAATAGCAGAGATAATTATCACTACTAAAATTAGGTATAATGGTGTAAATATAAAACCTTTAGCAATACCTAAACTTGCCAAAGCTAAAAAAGCACCATTGAAAATAGCAAAGCTGATGTTATAACTAAAACCTAAACCGCTAGCTCGCACACCAGGGCTAAAAAGGGTACTTGCATAGTTAGAAGCGACTCCTACAACTAGTCCCATAAAAATATTATTGATCAGCATTATGATGAGTAAATATTTAGAGTTAATAACGACACTATAGTAAAAAATACTTCCAAAAATCACTAAACCTATCGCGCCGATAAAGAGTATACGTAGTGGTGTAAATTTATCAGCAAGAAAACCTGCTGGGATAGAGACTACAGAAAAAACAAATAAGTTAATAAGTATCAAACTTGAACTATTTGCGATGTGATTTAATTGGAAATATGTTGGCAAGTAAAGTGAGAAAAATCCAACTACCATTGCAAAAATTGAAATAGCAGCGACAGCTTTAACTATTGCTAATTTCTCTGTTTTAAATAAATCAATTATAGGGACTTTATAATGAGTTTTTTCATTTAAGAATATAGCAGTTTCATGAATTTCTTTTCTAAAAAAATAACTAATAATAGCTGCAATGCCACCAAACATAAATGCTACACGCCAAGCATAATCATCAGTTAGAAAATATGTGGTTATTATTTTAGTGATTTCTGCAAAGAATATGCCAAAATTGATAAAACAAAATATAATTCCACAAGCTAAGCCACCATGCTTTAATAGTGACTCTTTGACAAATACTACAGCACTTGGAATTTCACCGCCAATTGCAGCACCTTGAATAATCCTTAATACGACAAATAACAGCGTTGCAGTTATCCCAACACTTTGGTAAGAAGGCAACAATGCTATAGTAAAAGCAGCCAATCCCATAAGTAGTATTGTTAGTAGGAAAGATTTTTTACGTCCATATCTATCACCAATATGTCCAAAAATAATACCACCAAACGGTCTAGCAAAGTATCCGACAGCAAAAACTGTAAAGGCAGAAAGTGCTTGTAATGCTGGTGAGCCTTCGTGAGGGAAAAATGTTTTGCCTAGTATGATAGCAAACATGCCAAATATTACAAAATCATAAAACTCTAACATTCCACCAATACTTGTGAGTAAAATCGTTTTAAAATCATCTTTTTTAAGCATCTTTAATTAAGTATAATTACAGTTAAATTGTCTTTATAATAGTGAATAAATTATAAAAAGCTAGTTGTTTAATATGGTAAGAATTGAAAATGTCGTTAAGAGAAAAGTTCAACAAGTACAAAAACTTTTACCTAATATCAAAAATATTATCTTAGTTGCCTCTGGAAAAGGAGGTGTAGGTAAGTCTACTGTAACAGCAAATTTAGCAGTTAGCTTTGCAAAAATGGGAGCAAAAGTTGGTATTTTAGATGCAGATATTTATGGTCCAAGCCAGCCGACTCTGCTAAATCTTAAGCAAAATCCACAAACTACGGATAAGAAAAAGATTATTCCACTAGAGCGTTACGGAGTTAAGATGATTTCTATCGGTAATCTAATAGACTCTGAATCAGCAATAATTTGGCGTGGCCCTATAGTATCTCGAGCGCTAATGCAACTTTTAAATGATACAGATTGGGGTGATATAGATTATTTATTTTTAGATTTACCGCCTGGAACGGGTGATATCCAATTAACTATATCAAAAAATATGCCAGTGACAGGTGCTGTGATTGTTACGACTCCTCAAGATTTATCGTTAATCGATGCAAGGAGAGCTTTAGCAATGTTTCAAAAAGTTGATATCAAAACTTTGGGTGTAGTAGAAAATATGAGTTACTACATTTGTCCTAAATGTGGTAACAGTGAACATATTTTTGGTGAGGATGGTGCTCATCTTTTATGTGGCAAAAATAATATTAAATTTTTAGGTAATTTACCGTTACATAAAGATATTCGTGAGAATGCTGATAATGGTAAACCTTATGTTAGTTTAGACAAGGATGATATTATAAATACGAGTTATATGGTTGTAGCTGAAAATATCTTAAATGAAATTGAGAAATTACCTAAAGCAAGTAGTTTAGATTCTATTGGTGTTAAATTAGAAAATTAAGCGAGAAAAAACGTGACGATAAAATCAGATAAATGGATAAAAAAAATGTCTCAAGAGCATAAGATGATAGAGCCTTTTGAGGCAGGCCAAGTAAAAGTTGTTAATAACCAAAAAATTGTTTCTTATGGAACTTCAAGCTATGGTTATGATGTACGTTGTGCAGATGAGTTTAAAATATTTACAAATATAAATTCTTCAATAGTTGACCCTAAAGATTTTAATGATAAAAATTTTGTCGATTTCAAAGGCGATGTTTGTATAATTCCACCAAATTCTTTTGCTTTAGCGCGTACAGTTGAGAAATTTAAAATCCCAAGAGATACGTTAGTAGTCTGTTTAGGTAAATCCACTTACGCAAGGTGCGGTATCATAGTAAATGTCACTCCTCTTGAGCCAGAATGGCAAGGCTATGTGACATTAGAGTTCTCAAATACAACGCCGCTACCTGCCAAAATCTATGCAAATGAAGGCGTGGCTCAAATGTTATTCTTCCAATCTGATGAGGAGTGTGAAACTTCTTATGCTGACAAAGGTGGTAAATACCAAGGTCAAGTTGGTGTTACACTACCTAAATGCTAAAAAATGAAAGTTATTTAATTATAAACATTCACCACAAAAGGGCAATCGATATGCTCTGTATATTGGCAACTAAAATTTTTCAGATAATGATTAGGATCTTTATAAATACTAATATTCTGATTTGATTGCATAGTTGACGTAATCAGATGACCTTCTATATTTGAATAATAGTAACATTCTAAATCACATAAGCTATCTTTACAATTAACTAAATTAGCTCCTTTGAAAGTTAGGGGATATTCTGGAAATTGAGATGGGGTTATGTCTTGTGCTAACCAAGTGTATTCAAATTGATGATATTTTGTTTTAGCTACGAGTTTATTATTTTCATTTATAAAATCTTCAGGAGTGGGACAATAATAAATAATTGGTTTAGCGAAAAGACTAAAAGTATAAATAAGTAATGAGATAAAAATTAGGTTTTTATAAAACATAATGAGAATTTTATTGAATGGTCTTTATTTTATAGTATAGATAATTAGACAAATACTAAAAATATATTTTTATAAAAAATGATTTTGATCATAACAAGACACCTACTATTGCAAATAATAAATTGCGCTCAATGAATTTATATAGTTATAACTTAGAGGTCATAACTTATGATGTGCCAGAAGGGTTTGATATAGATAAATATTATGATGAAATAGCACCAAATTTTCATACAAGTATAGACTGGTGGTTTGATGAAGGTATTCAAAAGTATGCTTGGGGATATTTAAAGATTCAATCATGTACCAGAATATCTGAATTTGAAAAGTCTTGTAATACTCAATATGAAGATCCTAACTTAGAAAGAAGAAAGAAGATAGTTGATGATAATACAACAGCAGATAGGATAAATAGTTTAAATGAATTTAAGTTAGTAGATAAGTTTGGTCAGCCTGATAAATGTCATCCAGTACTTGGTTGTTATGGTAGGTGGGACACAAGGTCTAGAGCAAATATTTTATTAAAAAATAGTAAATATTATCCACAATTAGAAAAATTAATAAATAAGTAGGAGATAGTGAGATGAGCACAACTGGTTTTACAGAGCAATTAACCGCTAGTCTTAATGAAGCAATCCAAACTACAAGCAATAAGAATGCGGTATTTGATAGGCTAATATATTCAAATGTATTTGATGGTCAGGTTAAAGTTGATCAAAGTGTAAGAGACAAAACAATTCCCCTTCAAGTGTTGAAGGGGTGGCTTGCATAGCAAGACGGGGTAGTTACTTTAAAGTCTATATTTTTAGTTAATACAGAGAGGGTAGTTTTTAATATATGAGTACCAAATTACCTTATAACTCCAAATTAAAGCAAAGAGCAAAAGAATTGCGCCAAGCAGGCAATTTATCAGAAGTATTATTGTGGAATAAACTTAAAAATAAGCAGTTATTAAATTTAGACTTTAATCGTCAAAAAATAATAGGTAATTACATAGTAGATTTTTATTGTCCTAGTTTGAATATAGTAATAGAAGTAGATGGTTCTAGTCACAATGATAAATTTGAATATGATGAACAGAGGCAAGTTTATTTAGAAAGTTTAGGTTTACATGTTGAGAGAATATTAGATGAAGATGTTAAATTTAATATCGAAGGAGTATTATTTTATTTAGAGGGTAAACTACAAAAGTTAAAAGTATTACCCCGTCAGTCTAGCGACTGCCACCCCTTCAACACTTGGGAGAATTTTTAGTTAACAATATGGAGTAGGGAATGAAACTCAAAAAATTACTAACCGCTAATGTGCATAAAATATTAATTTTTTATTGTATTTGGAATTTTCAGATTTTAAGATGGAGTTAAACACGTCAATTTTTATTTAGGATTCAAATATGAAAAAACTATTACTAGCAATAATACTGGCGATCCCAGTGATGGGCTACTGTGGCTTTATAGACTGGCTAACTGGTTATCCAGAGGTTAGAGAGAAGATAGAGAAACGTCTTGAAGAAAAGTATCCTGGTGATAAATTTGAAGTTTGGGATGTCAGCTATTCAAGTAATTTGGGTGGATATAATTTTAAGGCTAAAGATTTAAGCTATAAAGATTTAGAGTCTGGTGGCTCATACTATGAAAAATCTAATAAGGTAGTAGATAACTTTGGTCAATATAAACAAAATTTAGATTGGAAAGCACTATTTAAACCCTATGTGGATTCTGTAAGTACCAATAATCTAATTGTGCCAAATATAGATGGAGCTAATGAAGTTGGTTGGCAGGAGAAGCAACAGAAAGACCATAAACCAGATAATATGATGAAGACATGGGAATTGTTAGCAAAGCCGAATTTGACAATGAAAGAGAAAATAGCCAAGGGACATAATTATATCAGGACAGAAGCAACTATTCATGTAAATGCTCCAAAAACTGCAGAAGGAATGCTTAAAGTTTTAGAGATGATTGAGAATATTAATAATTATTTCAGGTCATTAAAATTATACAGCTACAAATTAGAAGTAACAGTATATGATTTACCTAAAGGCTTAACTTTTGACAAGTATATAGATGATACTGTAGATAAAGATGTTGACTATAGCATGTTAAAATTCACAAATGATGGCGATATCCAAAAGTATGCTTGGGGTTGGCTACGCCTATATGGCTGTGAGAAAAATAGTATAGAGAAGTATTGTAATACCTATAAGGTTTATAAAAATAGAGTTGAGACAGATCAGTTAGATACTAAGCTAATAAACCAAAGAACATCAGCAGACCGTATCCATAATTTAGCTGATATAGCTAGACAGTTTCATTTGTATAAAGATCCAGGTAAAGAAACGATGTGGCATCAGTATAAACATAAAGGAAAAGATGTATTTATGTATACATGGAGAGGGCAAAATATGGTGTACACTCCACTAATAGACACGCAATTATATAAACAAATTTTACAATTAGAAAATAAATAAAGAGGGAAATACTATGAGCAATACAAATCAATTAGAAATAAATCTTAATGATGCAATACAAACTACAAGCAATAAGAATGCGGTATTTGATAGGCTAATATATTCAAATGTGTTTGAGGGCAATATTAAAGTTGATGAAAATGGTAACCCACTTCCTTTAGGTAAGCAATTTTATGAAACAGATGCAAAAGGAAATTTTGTCACAAATACAGATGGTAGTTATATAATTCGAAATGGCTTAGATGCTGGTACAGCAAGTTACCTAATGGATAATCCAACCTTAGTAAACTCACTTAAAGATTACAATATAGTTGCAACAGAAAGTAATTCATTAAATGGCTTTACAGGTATGGCGATATCTAATGAGAAAACTCCTAAAGAAGTAATCTTTTCCAGTAGAGGTACAGAACCATCTCAGATAAATGATTTGGTAGCAGATGCTATCTTGGCAGTAAATGAATATAGTCCAATAGAGACATCAAATGCCCAAGTTACTTCAGCTAATGAGTTTGCAAAGAGTGTCCTTGCAGATACAAATATAACAGAAGCAATATTTACAGGCCATTCATTAGGAGGTTATTTGGCACAAGTACAGGCAGCAAGCACGCAAGAAACTTTTGCTGATAGAGTAACTATAACCCAAGTAGATACTTTTAATGCTCCACAAGCAGGAGAGTATATTCGCTCTGAGTATGGCTCAGAAGTTGCAAACTCGATTAACAATGTTGCTTACTCACATATTACGGTAGGCGATGTAGTTAGTCGCTCTGGTAATATTTCAGGGCAAGAGTATGTTATAGGTCAGGTTATGATGTATAGTAATACTGATGGAGGTCCAGCTAGTCATAGTATTACATACTTTACAGATGCAAATCAGTCTACTTTTAATACTACCTTACTGTCAAAAGATGGTGCAATTGTCACAGAGAATTTAGCACAAGTCTTATCATCTTTAGATACGCAGTTAGCAGAAGCAAAAGCAGCGATAGATGGCTTAGATACTTGGGATAATGCTATGGCTTATAGTGCAAATAAGTTAGGTGTTGCTGGAGCTGATAATCCATATGCCAGGTTAGAATCAATTCAACAAGCTAAAGCTAGTTTAGATAGATTGCTAGGTAACGTAGAAGGGTATAATGAGTTTAAAGCTAACTATGCAAGTATATCTTCTATACAAGAAACGGTGGCAGAATCCCTTGGCGGTGAACAAGCCCAGGCAGTGCTTGATAAAGTAGCAGATGCAGCTGTAACTAAGTCAGTTGAAGAGAAAGAAGCTTTTGTAGAGTCACTTGCAGATAGCGCTATAGTTAAATCTGTAATGGATGCTGTATTAGGTACAGATGGTAGTTTTGGAATTCAATCGGTAGACAAACTAGTATTAGACAAGTTTATCCAAGCCAACACCCAACGCTATGGCGACCCGTTGGTAGTCGATTTAGATGGTGATGGTATCGAGACGCGTGAGGCTGATGGTAGTGTATTATTTGATCATAATGCCGATGGAGTTAGAACTGGTACTGGTTGGGTCAATAAAGATGATGGCTTGTTGGTTCGTGATATAGATGGTAATGGCATTATAGATAATGGTCGAGAGCTGTTTGGAGATAATACTATCAAGTCAGATGGCACTAAGGCAACAGATGGATTTGATGCTTTGAGGGATTTGGATAGTAATAATGATGGTATTTTTGATGCTAATGATGAGGCATTTCATGAGGTTAAGATTTGGCAAGATAAAGACCAAGATGGTGTATCAGATGATGGAGAACTTATAAGCTTATCAGATGCTGGTATAGATAGTATTGATCTAAATGCAAAGATTGTAAATCAAAGTGTCGCAGGTGGTATATTACGTAAGACTAGTACAGCTACAAATACAGATGGTAGCACTACTACAATAGGTGCTATGGATTTTGCTGAGAATAAATTTTATAGTAAGTTTGAAGAGATTTTACAGACATCACAAGATTTACAAAACTCAATCAATGTAGCAGGCCAAGGAGCTTTGAGAAGCTTACATGAGTCAGCTAGTCAGTCGCCTAAACTTAATGAGTTACTCAAAGGTTTATATTCAGGAGCTACAGCAGTTACAGATTCAGCGGTACATGAAGTACTTTTAGAGTGGGCTAAGACTGCGAATAATTTTAGCACCTCACTAGAGATTTTAGACGGAGTAACATTGGATGATGGTACACAGATAAATGTTGGTATATCAGATAGAGTTAGAACAGTAATTGAGAAGACAGCGATATTAGAAGCTCTAAATGGTGAGAGGTTATTAAGTTATAACATTAAGAATAACGGTAGTAGCTATACGATATCAGCCCAAACAGGTTCAGAGTCATTTTGGGAAACAAGAACAGTAGCTAAAGGAGGCACAACCACCACAAATGACTGGTTTTTTCACAGATTAGCAGATAATGCTAGAGCTACACATATATCAGAAGGTTATGCAAGTGCTTTTAACTCTATTAAAGAGTCAGTAGAGACAAGTTTCATAGTTAGAGAGATACAGCCATTTTTATTAGAGAATCTTTCATTTGAGTTAGATGAAGCTGGAGAAATAGCTCTTAGTTTTGAGGGGATTAATGAAGCTATAGTTGAGAAGATTAAGGCTGATCCAGTAACAGGATTAAATTTCTATAAGAATGTGATAGATGTACAAGATGTTACTTTTCTTAAAGATGGCTGGGATTATAGTTCAATACTTGGAGAAGCAAATTTTACAGCTGAAGAAGTAGTGTCTATTAATGCTGTTGAATTTAAGTTAGATGGTAAACAAATAATATTAAGTACTGATAGAGATGATAATTTAAGTGGTTTTGATTCTGCTGATGCAATTTATGGTAATGATGGTAATGATAAGTTGTATGGCAAAGGAGGAAATGATCTGTTAGATGGAGGCTTAGGAGACGACATTTTAAGAGGTGAATCTGGAAATGATATATTGTTAGGTGGAGAAGGAAATGACAACTTAGTAGATAATGAAGGAAGTAATGTGCTTGATGGCGGATCAGGAGATGACTGGGTTCAAGGCGAGGGTACATTAAGAGGTGGAGAAGGCTCGGATGGATTATGGGCAGATGAGTATTCTACAAATACATTAGAAGGAGGTCAGGGAGATGACCGGATATATACAGGTTATAGGTCTACGAATACTATTAAATATAATCTAGGAGATGGTTTTGACTTAGTAGCACGTCAAGGAGATGGCAGTGCATGGGGCAGAAGATACGAGCAGACATATAATGATAGGATATTATTTGGAGAAGGGATTAGCCAATCAGATCTAAAGTTAAGTAATGAGGGGAATGATTTAATAATTCAAGTGGGTGAAGATCCTGCTAATGGAATGAGGGTGGAAGGGTTTTACTCAACTAATAGGACATATCAATCTAAAGTAAATAGATTAGAATTTGCAGATGGTACAGTATTAAGAAGAGGGGTTGATGCTATATTTAATCCTAACTTTGAGACTACAGAAGAAGTTGATGATATTACTGGTTCTGAATGGAATGATGTTATAGATGGTAAGGGTGGAAATGATATTCTTCGAGGAGGACTTGGTAATGACAAGCTTGTTGGGGGAGAAGGTGACGATACCTTAAGAGGAGATTCAGGAAATGATATATTGTTAGGTGGAGAAGGAAATGACAATCTAGTAGATAATGAAGGAAGTAATGTGCTTGATGGCGGATCAGGAGATGACTGGGTTCAAGGCGAGGGTACATTAAGAGGTGGAGAAGGCTCGGATGGATTATGGGCAGATGAGTATTCTACAAATACATTAGAAGGAGGTCGGGGTGATGACCGGATATATACAGGTTATAGATCTACGAATACTATTAAATATAATCTAGGAGATGGTTTTGACTTAGTAGCTCGTCAAGGAGATGGTAATGCATGGGGCAGACGTTATGAGCAGGCATATAATGATAAGATATTATTTGGAGAAGGGATTACTAAAGAGGATTTAAAGCTTAATAAAGAAGGAAATGATCTTATTATCCAAGTAGGTGAGGATTCTGCTAATGGAATGAGAGTTGAAGGATTTTATTCAACTAATAAGACATATCAATCTAAAGTAAATAGATTAGAATTTGCAGATGGTACAGTATTAAGAAGAGGGGTTGATGCTATATTTAATCCTAACTTTGAGACTACAGAAGAAGTTGATGATATTACTGGTTCTGAATGGAATGATGTTATAGATGGTAAGGGTGGAAATGATATTCTTCGAGGAGGACTTGGTAATGACAAGCTTGTTGGGGGAGAAGGTGACGATACCTTAAGAGGAGATTCAGGAAATGATATATTGTTAGGTGGAGAAGGAAATGACAATCTAGTAGATAATGAAGGAAGTAATGTGCTTGATGGCGGATCAGGAGATGACTGGGTTCAAGGCGAGGGTACATTAAGAGGTGGAGAAGGCTCGGATGGATTATGGGCGGATGAGTATTCTACAAATACATTAGAAGGAGGTCAGGGTGATGACCGGATATATACAGGTTATAGGTCTACGAATACTATTAAATATAATCTAGGAGATGGATTTGACTTAGTAGCACGTCAAGGAGATGGTAATGCATGGGGCAGACGTTATGAGCAGGTATATAATGATAAGATATTATTTGGAGAAGGGATTACTAAAGAGGATTTAAAGCTTAATAAAGAAGGAAATGATCTTATTATCCAAGTAGGTGAGGATTCTGCTAATGGAATGAGAGTTGAAGGATTTTATTCAACTAATAAGACATATCAATCTAAAGTAAATAGATTAGAATTTGCAGATGGTACGGTTCTAGGTAGATCAGATATTTTAGTAGGTACAGAATCAGATGATGTTTTAGTAGGTAATAATAATGACAATATAATAGTAGGTAATGGTGGTGATGACACAATTATAACTGGCTCAGGTAATGATTATCTAAGAGGTGGTGAAGGAGCGGATACTTATGTAATTAATGTTAATGATACAGGTACTAAGACTATAGATATGTCTTCAAATGATAATTCAATTGATACTATAAGACTTGAGGGAGTTAACAGTTCTGATGTTGGGTTTGAAGTTCAAGATAATGATTTAGCTATCTTACTAAGAGGTAATAGTGGTGATCTAATTAGTAAAGTCATTGTCAATAATTTCTATGATGAGGCAAATGAAAATGCTGATAATATACAAATAGAAACAGCTGATGCACTTACAGATATCCCTAACTTTGGTGAACAAATGCGACAACTCAAGGCAATGATGGAAGCTGAAGAAGCAGTAAATGACATTGATGATGGAGGAGCAATTAGTGGCAGTCAAGTAACCACTCAAGTAGGTAATTCTGAATTACTAGATATATGGGCTCCTAAATCTGAGATTGCTTAGTTATGCATAGTGGTATATTCTCTTTGTATCAAATAGCCCATTTTAATAAGATAGCTATTGACCCTAAACAGATTGCTCATGAATATGCTGATCCTGGTGGTAGTATTAGTGAAATCAACTTTTTAAGAGCTATTAAAGCAAATGGTTTTAAGGCAAAATCAGTTAATATCAAAGTAGATTACTTAGATTCAAGAACATTTCCTATTATTCTTAAAGATAATGATGGGGAATATTTTGTCTTAGCAGCTATCAATCAGGAAAAATACTTGGTTATAGTCCAAGGGCAAAAAGATATCCAAAGCTTAACCAAACAAGAGCTTTCACAGGTATATTCAGGTAAAGCAATTTTGGTTACGCATAAAGGTGCAGTAGAAAAATCAAATGAAAGTTTTAATATTAAGTGGTTTATCCCAGCATTATGGAAATATAAGCATATTTTCAAAGATGTAATTATTGCTTCATTATTTATCCAGCTATTTGGACTTATGACACCATTTTTCTTTCAGGTGGTGATGGATAAGGTGATTATGCATAATGGTATTACTACTTTAAATACATTGGCAATAGTGTTTTTAGTAGTAGCTATTTTTGAAGTAGTATTTGGTATGATTAGGACATACTTGTTTAGTCATACTACTTCTAGAGTAGATGTGGTGCTTGGCTCGAAGCTTTTTAGTCATTTGATGCGATTACCATTAGAGTATTTTGAAGCTCGACAAGTTGGGCAAAATGTGGCTAGAGTTAAAGAGTTAGATAGTATCCGTAACTTTATAACTAGTACAGCTCTTACTTTACTAATTGATTTATCATTTACCTTTATATTTATAGCAGTATTATTCTTATATAGTTGGCAGCTTACTTTAATAGTGCTTGGAACTATCCCAATATATTTTTTATTATCAATTTTTATCACACCAATACTCAAACATAGATTAAATAAAGTTTTTTCAACAGGTGCAAAGAATCAATCATTTCTTACAGAGTCAATTACAGGTATTCAGACTATTAAAGCAAATGCTATAGAACCACAGATGCAAAGAAAATGGGAGGATAATCTTACTGAATATGTCAAAGCATCTTTCAGATCACAGAATTTAGGTAATATAGCAGGTCAAACAGCTGAGTTAGTTAGTAAGCTTACAACTATAGCTATTATATTTATTGGTGCTCATATGGTAATGGCAGGAAGACTGACAATAGGTCAATTGATTGCATTTAATATGTTAGCAGGGCGTGTAACCCAACCAATTCTTAAACTAGTCAATATATGGCAAGAATTCCAGCAAGCAGGTGTATCTTTAAAGAGATTGGGAGATATTCTTAATTATCCAACAGAATCTTATAATAAGGTTAGTAAAAGTAATCTTCCTTTGTTTAAGGGAGCAGTTATATTCAAGGATGTTAAATTTAGGTATTCAGCTGATACCAAGCTAATTCTTAATGAGTTGAACTTAGAAGTCCAAGCAGGACAGACTATAGGTATTGTAGGTAGATCTGGAAGTGGTAAGAGCACACTTACTAAATTAATCCAAAGACTATATAGGCCAGAATCAGGGAAGGTACTTGTTGATGGCGTTGACCTATCAACAGTAGATACTACATGGTTAAGGCAAAATATAGGGGTTGTCTTACAAGAGAGCTTTATGTTTAATCGTACGGTAAGAGAAAATATAGCTTTGACAAATCCAAGTGCAAGTATGGAGCAAGTAGTAGCTGCTGCTAGATTTGCAGGTGCAGAAGAATTTATATTAGACCTCAAAGATGGTTTTGATACAGTTATCGAAGAAGGAGGTTCAAACTTTTCAGGTGGCCAAAAACAAAGGTTATCAATAGCTAGGGCATTGATGAATAATCCCAAGATACTTATATTAGATGAAGCTACTTCAGCGCTTGATTATGAATCAGAAAAAATTATTCAGAATAATATGGCAAAAATATCACAAGGTAGAACAGTATTTATAATAGCGCATAGATTATCTACAGTACAAAATTGTGACCGTATTATTTATATGGATCAAGGTAAAATTATTGAGGACGGCTCACATCAAGAGCTTTTAGCTAAGAATGGTCATTATGCTTCATTATATAATGCACAACATCGAGGTGAAGTGTAATGGATAACCAAGCTAAACAAAACCTACCACAAAAATATAAAACGCGCTTACCTCAAGTAGTTAAAAAAGCTACAAGTGTTAAAGAGTTTTGGAAAAATCGTAAAACTTTGGGAGAGGAAAGAAATGCTCAAAAAGACGCATATAGCTTTTTACCAGGAGTCTTGGAAGTTACTGACAAACCACCGCATCCATTACTTAGAACTGTACTTTATTGTTTGATTTTTTTGATAGTTTTTACAGTAGTATGGGCTTACTTTTGTAAGATAGATATCATAACTGCTGGTCAGGGTAAGATCATTCCAGCTGGGGATGTTAAGACAATCCAATCATCAGAGAAAGGAACAGTAATTAGACTCAATGTAGATAGTGGTCAGATAGTCAAAAAAGGTGATGTATTAGTAGTTTTAGAATCTGAGTATACAGAATCTGATATTAGTAAACTCAAAGAAGATATCAAGTTTTATAAGTTAAGGATCTCAAGAGAACAAACTTTCTATAAAATGCTTAATAGTGGTTTAAACAAGCAAATACCATTAGAGAAACTTGATTATACACCTCCCAAAGTTGTCACAGATGAGTTAGATATAGAACAATCAAGACAACTACTTTGGCAAGAGTGGCAATCAACAATAGCTAAGCTAATGACATTAGAAGCTACATTGCTTTCAAAGGAGCAAGAAAAGGAAATTAGTGTAAATAAGACGCATCAGTTACAGGCCACAATCAAAATAATAAAAGAAAAGCTAGAAACTTATACAAAACTATATAAGAAAAAAGCAGTTGCAAGGATGGAGTATTTAGAATTTAGAGAGAAGTTTATTAATACATATTACGAGTTAGAAACTGAGAAGAAGAAAGACTTACAATTAGATGCAGAAATAGCTGAGGCAAGAAGTAATCTTGAATCTTATAAATCAGAAACATATTTAAAAACGCTGGAGAAAATCCGCCAAGATAAAAAAGATCTCTTTAGTGCCGAGCAAGAATTACATAAGGCTACTACATTAAATGGTAAGAATATAATTAGATCACCAATAGATGGTGTGGTGCATGAAATGCAAATTCATACTATAGGAGCAGTGGTAACTCCAGCACAAGTACTAATGCAGATAGTACCGATCGATCAAAAGTTAGAAGCAGAAGTATATGTTAAAAATGAAGATATTGGTTACCTAAGAAAAGGTCAAACAGCTGAAGTGAAGGTAAATACATTTCCATTTGCAGAATATGGTGTACTACATGGGACTGTAGAGAAAATCTCCGGAGATGCTATAGAAGATGAGCGACTTGGATTGGTATACAAGTTAGTGATAAGTTTAAATAACAATACTCTACACAAAGGTGGTGAAACATACAAGATAGTTTCAGGTATGGCAGTAGTAGCAGAGGTTAAGACAGGAACAAGAAGAGTGTTAGACTTCTTCACCGAACCATTAACTAGAGGTATAGATAATAGTTTGAGGGAGAGATAGAAAACTCTATATATTTCATCGGTTCCAGAATATCTAAGATACTATATTGACTTTGAACCTTTAGCTAGAGATATTTAACTATCAGGTGATATCACAACTTTTGCAATTGATAATCAAATAGTTATTTTCTTTTAAATTTAATCCTCGATATAGCAAATAATTGATTTTTTCAAAAAAGTATCATATATGATACATATAAGCATTTTAATATAATATGAAATGGGAAATAGACTTTTATAGTGAAGAGGTTGAAAATGATATTCTTTCATTACCTCCGAATATTCTTTCATTACCTCCAAAGCTACAAGCTAAAATGCTTAGATTATTAGAGTTAGTCGAACAACATGGAGCACAGCTTGGAAAGCCTCATACCGATTCACTAGGAAAAGGACTTTTTGAACTTAGGGCAAAGGCTCAAGAAGGTATAGCAAGAAGTAATTATTGTTATATGAAAAGTAAAAAAGTAATAATTTTACATGTGTTTATAAAGAAAACACAAAAAACACCTAAGAAAGATTTGAATATTGCAGAGCAAAGGATGAAGGAGTTGTTATGAGTCTAGATAAATTAAAAGCTAAGGTATTTAAAAATCCTGAAGTCAAAGAAGAATATGACAAGTTAGATTGGGAATTTAAGCTTAGAATAAGCTGTTTATGTAAGTACTACTTTTATAGCTAGTGTATATATAACTATTTTTAGTAAAGTTTGAATACTATAAATTTTAATACTTCTAGTAATAGCAAAATCAATTAAATATAATCTTTTATATAGGTTTATAAATATTTTTCATCTAAATGACTCAAGTAAAAAACAAAGCAAATACCAAGCCTATGGAAGAGACCCTTTGGGATAGTGCAAATAAATTAAGAGGCTCAGTTGAGTCTAGCGAATACAAACATATAGTTTTAGGGTTGATATTCCTAAAATTTGTAAGTGATACTTTTGAGGAGCGCAGAGAGCAATTAATCACAGAGGGTAAAGAAGCATTTATCGATATGGTAGAGTTCTATACTATGGAAAATGTTTTCTATCTGCCAGAAGAATCTAGGTGGTCATATATCAAGCAAAATGCTAAGCAAGATGATATAGCTCTCAAGATAGATACAGCTCTATCAACTATTGAGAAAAACAACCCTAGTCTAAAAGGTGCATTACCAGATAACTATTTCTCAAGGCTTGGGCTAGATGTAAGTAAGTTATCTAGCTTGATAGATACTATAAATAATATCAACACTATAGCCGATAAGGGTAATGATATAGTAGGGCGAGTGTATGAGTATTTCTTGAGTAAATTTGCCATAGCAGAGGGTAAGGGTAAAGGTGAGTTCTACACGCCAAAATCTATCGTAAATCTAATAGCGAATATGATAGAACCATACAAGGGTAAAATATACGATCCAGCTTGTGGTTCGGGTGGTATGTTTGTCCAGTCTATCAAGTTTATAGAAGCTCATAAGGGTAATAAAAAAGACATCTCAATCTATGGGCAAGAGTACACAGGTACTACATATAAACTAGCTAAGATGAATTTAGCAATCCGTGGAATCTCAGCAAATCTTGGTGATGTGCCAGCAGATACATTTTTCAAGGATCAGCATCCTGATTTAAAAGCTGATTTTATAATGGCTAATCCACCATTTAACCAAAAAGATTGGCGTGGAGCAAATGAGCTTTTAGATGATCCGCGTTGGGCTGGTTATGATGTGCCACCTAAGTCAAATGCAAACTATGGTTGGATACTCAATATAGTTTCTAAGCTATCGCAAAATGGAGTAGCTGGTTTTATCCTAGCTAATGGTGCTCTAAGTGGTGGTGGGGAAGAATACAAAATCCGTAAAAAGCTAATAGAAAATGATCTAGTAGAAGCTATTTTAATTCTTCCACAAAATATGTTTTACACGACAAATATTAGTGTGACTATATGGATACTTAATGCTAATAAGAAGCAAAGAGAATTTGAGCAAAATGGTAAGCAAAAGAGCCATAGAGATAGAACTAAAGAGATCTTATTTATGGATTTACGCCAAAAGGGTGTGCCATTTGAGAAAAAGTTTATCCAGTTTGATGAAGAAAATATCCAAGAAATATCAGATACTTATCATGCGTGGCAGTCTTTAAATAATTCCCCTCTCGAGAGGGGTGCCGATAGGCGGGGTGTGGTTGATGAAGCTGAAAATAAAACCACCTCCCCTTGCGAAGCAAGGTACTCCTCCAAGGGAGGAGAATTGGGGTATAAAGACATTCCAGAGTATTGTAAGAGTGTGACTATAGATGAAGTCATTGCTAAAGATTACTCACTAGTACCAAGTAAGTATATAGAGTTTGTAAATAGAGATGAAAATATAGATTTTGATGAGAAGATGAAAAATCTCCAAGCTGAATTTAGTGAACTACTAAAGAAAGAAGAGCAATCAAAACAAGAGCTTCTAACAGTATTTAAAGAGTTGGGTTATGAGATCAAATTATAAAAAACTTGGTAACTATATCCGACAAGTAAATATTAAGAATACTGACGGTAAAGTTGATATGCTAGTTGGGGTAAATCTAGAAAAGAAATTTATTCCATCAGTTGCAAATATTGTTGGTACTGATTTAATAAAATATAAAGTTATTAAAAAAGGTCAGTTTGGTTGCAAGTTAATGAGCGTTGGCAGAGATGGCAAACTACCTATATCTTTAATGAAAGATTACGAAAAAGCTATTATTTCTTCAGCATATTATGTATTTGAAGTTAAAAATGAGAATGAACTTTTAAGTGATTACTTGATGATGTGGTTGTCTAGAAGTGAAAATGATAGATACTTGTGGTTTAAAAGTGGAGCAGATGTTAGAGGAAGTATTTCTTGGAATGATTTTTGTTCTATAGAAATAAATATTCCATCAATTGAAAAACAGCGTGAGATAGTAGCAGAGTATTATGCTATTACAAATCGAATCAAACTAAATGAGCAACTAAACCAAAAGCTAGAAGAAACAGCTCAAGCTATCTATAAAGAGTGGTTTGTGGATTTTGAAAATGGTGAAATAATTTCACTTGATAGTCTTGTAGAATTTAATCCTAAGCACTCTATCAAAAAGAATGTTGTAACAAGCTATATTGAGATGGCAGATTTACAAGAAACATCTATGAGTATTAAAAATATCATAAAAAGACCATTTACTAATGGTTCAAAGTTTAAAAATAATGATACTTTGTTAGCAAGGATTACTCCATGCTTAGAGAATGGTAAAACGGCATTTGTAAAAGGGCTTAGTGATAAGGAAATAGCTTTTGGCTCAACAGAATTTATAGTTATGAGAGCTAAGAAAGAAATAAGTCCTTATTGGGTATACTGTTTAGCAAGAGAAGAGAATTTTAGAGCTTATGCAATAAGTAGCATGATTGGATCATCAGGAAGACAAAGAGTTCATTCTGATTATTTGAAAGATTATGAGGTTTCAATAAGCATAAATAAAATGTCTGACTTTCATAAAGTAGCAGAACCATTATTTGAAACTATTTATTTGAAATCTCAAGAAAATAAAAAACTTTTAGCTTTAAAAGAGGTATTACTATCAAAAATGGTAACTGTGGAGGGGTGATGGAATCAAATCATTCAATGCTCACAGATGAATATAAAAAACATAATATATTTAATGACCTCAATAAATATATTAAATTTTATGATTTATTGGCTTTTAATGTCTTGAAATTTATTAACAAAGGTACTCAAGCATTAAATTACGAAACTTATCTAGTATCTTCGATACGATCAACCCTAGAATCTGTTAAGAAACTACTTGAGTTTGGCACAATAAATGATGCCTATTCTTTAACTAGAAAATACTATGATTCAATAGTAATACATTGCTATACATCTCTATATATTAAGGATAATTTTAGTTTAGAAAATTTTATTGTAGAGAAAGTGAATAATTGGCTCAGAGGTAAAGAAAAGTTACCACAATATCGAGAGATGAGTGAGTATGTTAGAAAACATAAAGATTTAAATGATATAAACGATCTTTTGTCTAAGAGTAACTATAAAAATGTAAGGGGTACTTTAAATGATCATACCCACTATAATTACTTCCAATTTATGATGCTTAATGATTATCAATTAAATTTAGATAATAGAATAAAGTCATTAGATTTATTACAAGAGTGTATTAGAGAAATTTTTATTAAGCACTTTGTTTGGATGTTTTCAATTAATGAATCTTTAATGGCTTCAGACGACCATATTGATTACTTAGATTTCGGAGAGACTCCTCCTGAAAATTCTCAATATTGGGTAGCTAACTTTATTCAAGAGGCTTTTGATGAGATTATAAAAAAATATAGACTGGATTTAGCAAAAGAACTTATAAAAAATACATGTATGGAATTGAAGTAGTATGAGCAAAACTGTTTTTGATTTAGATAGTAAAGAGCTTAAAAACTTTATGTTGAAGCATGAATCTTATGTTAATGTTGATTTACCTCCATATATAACATTTTCTGAAATTCTCGAACAATCTGAAAAAATTTTTATATCAAAGAGTGGAGGCACTAAATCCATAAATGATATTTATAAAAAAAATAAAGAAGGTAAGAAATTATCACCTAAAATATTTGAATATGTTAATTATAAGTTGTTCCATAATAAAGATGGTAATTTAGATTGGCGGCAATTTGAACTGATTAATCCAATATTATATACCTCTCTTGTTTTGGAGATTTCGAATGAATGGGATTTTATAAAAAAGAGACTAAATAAACTATCTAAAATAAGTAAAATTGAATGTTTAAGCTATTCAGCAGTATCAGAAAATAAGAAAAAAGATAAAGCTGTTCAGATTTTTAATTGGTGGGAGTCTATAGAACAAAAGTCAATAGAGTTGGCTTTGGAGTATCAATATTTATACCATACTGATATAACCAACTGTTATGGATCATTATATACGCACTCTATACCGTGGTCTTTACATTCTAAGAGAATTTCTAAAAATCCAAAAAGACAAAAAGGATTAATTGGGGATAAGATAGATACACATATACAAAATATGTCATTGGGTCAAACTAACGGGATTCCTCAAGGTAGTGTTCTAATGGATTTGATTGCCGAATTCGTTTTAACATATATTGATGCTTGTTTTACAGTTCAGTTGAAAAGAATATATGGTATAAAAGTTTTTTCTAAGTTAAAAATACTTCGATATAGAGATGACTATAGAATTTTTACAAATGATAAGACTCTAGCAGAAAACGCACTAAAAGAGTTGTCTAAATTAATGATTGATTTTGGGTTTAAATTAAATGCAACTAAAACTATTGTTTGTGAGAATGTTATTTTAGGAGCTATTAAAGCAGATAAACTAGAGTGGCTCTCTAAAGAAAAAGATGCTAAAACTTTACAAAAAAAATTACTAATACTTCATGATTTTCTTCAGACAAATAAGAATAGTGGAGTTTCTTTAAAGTATTTACAAGAAGTGTGGGAACTATTAAATAAAACAACCCAAAAACAGCTTGAACATGAAAGTATAACTGTTCTAATTAGCATTGTTATAGATATTGCCTATAATAACCCGAGAACATATTCCGTATCTATGGCAGTTCTTAGTCAACTAATAAGTTATTTGGATGACAATGAAAAAAGTGCAGTAATAGGAAAAATTATATCTAAATTTAATAGGCTTCCGAATACAGGATATTTAGATATTTGGTTACAAAGAGCTTGTGTTAAGCACTTTCAAGAAACGATAAGCTTTAAAGAAAATCTCTGTAAGCTAGTAGATAAAGAACAAATATCTTTATGGAACTTTGATTGGGTAGATGAAAAGTATATAGACGAGTTGAAAAAATCACCTTTAGTCAATTATGAAATTTTAGAGAATATTGGAAAAACTATTAGTAATGAAGAGTTTAACATCTTTTCATATTAGCAGGACATGAAAAATGAACAAATTCACAGAAGAAAAACTAGAACTTGCATTTATTGAGCTACTTGAAGAGCAGGGTATTAGCTATCAGTTTGGTAAAGAGATAATCCGTGATGATAAAGATGTACTTCTCAAAGATGATTTGCGTGAATATTTAGCTACTAGATATGCAGATGATAATATCACAGCTAACGAGATTACAACTATTATCCGTAAGCTGGAGGCTTATCCAGCTAGTGATCTATATGATACTAACAAGGCTGCTATGGAACTAGTAACTAGTGGCTTTGATTTCAAACGAGAAGATCCAAAAGCCAAAGATATTCGTATTCATTTTATAGATTATCAAAATGTCGATGCTAATAACTTCAAGGTAGTCAACCAGCTAGAGATTGCGGGGTTCAGTAAACGCATACCAGATGGCATAGTTTATATAAATGGTTTGCCTCTAGTAGTCTTTGAGTTCAAAAGTGCTATCCGTGAAGAAGCAACTATCAAAGATGCTTTCGATCAGCTAACAGTCCGCTATAGGAGAGATATACCAGAGCTTTTTAAATATAATGCTTTTTGTGTCATTAGTGATGGTATCAATAATAAAGCTGGTTCTCTTTTTGCTCCGTATGAGTTTTTCTATTCTTGGCGAAGAATCACAGGCGATGAAGTTGATGTGGATGGTATCGCCTCAATGCATTCAATGGTTCAAGGGATGTTTAACCGTGAGAGATTAGTAGACATTATCCATAATTTTATTTATATACCTGATAAATCGCATAAAGAAGAGAAAATAGTTTGTCGCTATCCGCAGTATTATGCTACTAAAAAGCTCTATGAAAATATTATCCAACATCAAAAACCTCATGGCGATGGTAAAGGTGGTACATACTTTGGTGCGACTGGTTGCGGTAAAAGTTTTACAATGCTTTTCTTAACTAGAATGTTGATGAAAAGTATTCATTTCTCAAGTCCTACTATTGTGATTATTACAGATAGGACAGATTTGGATGACCAACTTGGTAAGCAGTTTGCAAATGCTAAAAAGTTTATTGGTGATAATACAGTTGTCAGTGTCGAGAGCAGGGCAGACCTAAGAGCTAAGCTAAAAGCTCGTGAAAGTGGTGGTGTATTTCTAACTACTATTCATAAGTTTACCGAAGATTTAGATATTCTCAGTGAAAGAACTAATATTATCTGTATATCTGATGAGGCACACAGAAGCCAGATAAACCTAGATCAAAAGATTAAATTTACAAAAGATGGTATCAAAAAATCCTATGGTTTTGCTAAGTATCTACATGACTCATTGCCAAATGCTACTTATGTGGGTTTCACAGGTACGCCGATAGATGCAACTTTAGATGTCTTTGGTAATGTCGTTGATAGCTATACTATGACGGAATCAGTTAGAGATGAAATTACAGTTCGAATAGTCTATGAAGGTAGAGCTGCAAAAGTATTGCTAGACAGCTCAAAACTTCAAGAGATTGAGAAATATTATCAAGAATGTGCCGAAGCTGGAGCAAATGAACACCAAATAGAAGAAAGCAAAAAAGCTATGACAAACATGAGTGTCATACTTGGTGATATTGATAGAATTAGAGCAATTGCAAAAGATTTTGTTGAGCATTATGAACAGAGAGTCTCAGAGGGTGCTACTATCAAAGGCAAAGCTATGTTTGTCTCTAGTAGTAGACAGATAGCTTATGCCTTATTTAAAGAAATCATTGCTTTGCGTCCAGAATGAAATATCAAAAAAGTTTGTGAAGATACCGCAGAACTTACAGATAAAGAAAAGAAAGAGATACTTCCACTAGAGAAAATCAAAATGATTATGACTCGTAACCAAGATGATTGTGAGGAGTTATATAATCTACTAGGCACAAAAGAGTATCGTAAGACTTTAGATACTCAATTTAAAAATGAAAAATCTAACTTCAAAATAGCTATCGTAGTTGATATGTGGCTTACAGGGTTTGATGTGCCATTTTTAGATACTATTTATATTGATAAGCCAATCCAACAGCATAATCTTATCCAAACTATTTCGCGTGTTAATAGGAAATACGCAGGTAAAAATAAAGGCTTAGTAGTTGACTATATCGGCATGAAAACCGCGATGAATAAAGCTCTTAAACAATTCTCTAGTATTGATAGCCAAAACTTTGAGGACATAGAGGCATCTATAGTTGTTGTCAAAGATCAGCTAGATTTATTAGCAAAACTTTTTCATACATTTGATAATAGTAAATATTTCTCAGGTTCACCAGTTGAGCAACTAAATTGTCTAAACTTTGCTAGTGAATATGTCCAGCTAACAAAAGAGCTAGAAAATAGGTTTATGTATATCGTCAAGAGGCTAAAAGCAGCTTATGATATTTGCTGTGGTGCTGATGCTTTTTCAGACCATGAGAAAGATCTTATTCATTTCTATTTAGCTGTCCGCTCTATAGTTGTCAAACTTACCAAAGGCGAAGCTCCAGATACCGCACAGATGAACAAAAGGGTAGCCAATATGATAGAAGAGGCTATCAAAAGTGAGGGTGTTGAGGAGATATTTAAACTTGGTAGTGATGACGAATCAAAAATTGATATTTTTGATGAAGATTATCTAAACAAAATAAATAAAGTAAAACTTCCAAATACTAAGATTAAGCTTTTACAACAGCTATTAGTAAAAGCTCTAGAAGATTTTAAAAAGGTAAACAAAGTCAAAGCATTAGACTTCTCTAAAAAGCTTAACTCACTTGTAGAGAAATACAATGAGCGAAAAGAGCAGGATGTGTTAGTTAGTGATGTTTTAAATGACTTTACAGATGAGATTGTTGATTTATATCATGCTCTAAAAAAAGAAAAAGAATCTTTTGGTGATCTGGGTATCGATTTTGAAGAAAAAGCTTTTTATGACATCTTAAAAGATATAGCTATTCGATATGAGTTTGATTATCCAGAGGATAAGCTTATAGCCTTGGCAAAAGAAGTCAAAAAAGTAGTCGATGATAAATCAAAGTATACTGATTGGAATATTAGAGAGGATATCAAAGCCGAACTGAAAGTAGATCTAATAATGCTCTTGGCAAAACATGGCTATCCACCAATTACAAAAGATGAAGTTTTCAAAGAGATCTTTGAGCAAGCTGAAAACTTTAAGAAGTATAGGTGAGTTTATTTAAATACTTCTAATTTGAGAGGGTATATACATAATTTTTTAAAGCTGATTGTTGGTGTCATTGTGTATATCATTTAGCTCAGAAGTTGCTAGAAATACTTAAGATTTACTTGGAAAGCAAATAGCTCTAAAGTGTTGACTTTGTTGGCTTTTGTGGATGCGTGGGAAAATTTAAGAAGAGTTTGTGGTACTCGCAACTGGATTCGAACCAGTGACCCCTACCATGTCAAGGTAGTACTCTAACCAACTGAGCTATGCGAGTATGTAAGACAATATTATAATTTTATATGCTCTAAAATCAATAGTATTTTTAGTTAATTTGCTTAATTTCATTCATATGATTAATTAAATGATTTACAATAATCTTTAATATTTAAATTTTACTATATTTTATGAACGTTATTAAATTTAAGAAGCTCCTTAGTACTGGCTATTGGAGTGATTTTTATATTTATCCTTTAGCTGCAGTTGCATTTTTTATTTATGGTTCTAAATTACTTAATTTTAATCTAAAAATCATACTTGTATTGTTTTTAGTTGGTATTGTTCTTGGTTCATTTATTGAATATTTTATTCATAGAGTTATTTTTCACCATTGTCCTGTATTTAAAGAACTACATCAATTACATCATGATAAACCTATTGAGCTTATAGGAAGTCCTACTTATGTATCTTTACCGGTATATATGTTTTGTATTTTTTTACCGTTATGTTTTATATTAAATCTAGAATATGCTAGCGTTATCTTTAGTGCGTTTTTATTGGATTTGCTTTTTTATTTTATAATTCATCATACTACACATCACGTTAGAGCTAAGAAGGGCTCGATATTATATTGGTACAAAAGATATCATGCGACGCATCATAAGAACCCTAATGTGAATTTTTCTGTAGCTTTCCCGATTTGGGATATAGTCTTTCAGACTAAAGAAAAACAAAAAGAGTAGCTTCTAATACTGATTGTTATTTATATCAATTAATATATTATGTTAAGACATATTTTATAATTTATATTTTCTCATGCAAAAATTTACATTTTTTGTCAGCTGTGCCAAAGGTATTGAGCTAATACTCAAAGATGAATTAGACAGATTAGGTATATCTTCACAAGAAAAACTAGCTGGAGTGGAATTTGAAGGCTTTATTGAAGACGCTTATAAGGTGTGTATATATTCTTATTTAGCTAGCCAAGTTATGTTAAAAATAGCTACTGATAAGGTTACAAATCAACAAGATTTATATAACTTTATATCATCTATAAACTGGATGGATTATTTTGAGGTTAATAAATCTTTCAAAATTATAATATCAGGTAAACATTATGATTTTAACAACACAATGTTTGTTTCTCAAAAAACCAAAGACGCTATCGTTGACCAGTTTAGAAACGCTACAAATCAACGTCCAAATGTAGATACAGAAAAGCCTGATAATGTCATTAAACTTCACTTGCACAAACAGTTTGTAAATGTATTTTTATGCTTAAATATTGATAGCTTGCACAAACGCAGTTATCGCCAATTTCAAGGACAAGCTCCTTTGAAAGAATCATTAGCTGCAGCGATACTTATCAAAGCAGGGTGGTTAGAAGAGCTAAAAAAACAGCAACCAATATTGATTGATCCAATGTGTGGTTCTGGGACTATACTTATTGAAGCTGCTCTTATGGCAAAAAATATCGCTCCGGTGCTGCTTAATAAAGAATTTAAAATATTTAACTCAAAGTTTCATGATAAGGAGTTATGGCATAGTTTACTACAAATTGCTAAAGACTCACAAAAAGCTACCCATGCAATTATCCTTGGGTTTGATATTGATAACAACGTTTTAGATAAAGCACAGAGAAATATTTATCAAGCTAGTGTTGAGGGTATTATAACTATCAAACGCCAAGATATTCGTGACCTTGAAAATGAGTTTGAGAGTGCAGGTTTAATAGTTACAAATCCGCCATATGGTGAGCGTTTATATGGTGATCAGCTTGATGAGCTTTTAGATATTTTTAATGGTTTTGGTGATAGGTTATCGCAAGATTTTTATGCTTGGAAAGTAGCAATTTTGACAAGTTTTGCTGAGTCGATCAAAGAGATGCAACTACGTACTACCAAGCGAAATAAATTTTATAATGGTGCAATTGAAACAGTATTATATCAGTTTGAGATAAATGAACACGCTAAGTTTAAACATGAAAGCCAGCTTGAGAAAAATATTCGCCTTGCTGAAGCAAGTGTACAGAAGTCTGATGAACATATAGATTTCGCAAATAAGCTTAAAAAGAATCTCAAAAGCTTAAAACCATGGTTAAAGCAAACAGCTATTGAGTGTTATCGTCTCTATGATGCAGATATTCCAACTTTTGCAGTTGCAGTTGATGTATATGGTGAGCATGTTTTTTTACAAGAATACCGTGCTGATGCAACTATAGATCAAAATATTGCTAAGCAAAGATTTTACCAAGCTATATATCAGATACATAAAACTCTTGACATCAAGTATGAAAATATTCATACACGAGTGCGCCAGCGCCAAAAGGGCAAAGAGCAGTATCAAAAAGAAAATGATAAAAATAAATTCCATATTATCAATGAATTTGATGCTAAGTTTTATGTCAATTTTGATGATTATTTAGATACAGGTATTTTCTTAGATCACCGTAAAATTAGACAGCTAGTTGCAAAAGCTGCAAAAAACAAAACTTTATTAAACTTGTTTAGCTATACTTGCACAGCCAGTGTTCATGCTGCTTTGAAAGGTGCTAAAACTACAAGTGTAGATATGTCTAATACTTACCTTGAGTGGGGTAAAAATAATTTTACTCTAAACAATATTGATGCCAAAAAGCATAATTTTATTCAAGCAGATTGTATAAGTTGGTTAAAAATCAATAAAGATAAATTTGATGTGATATTTTTAGATCCACCAACTTTCTCAAATTCGAAGCGTATGGATGATATTTTAGATATTCAAAGAGATCATGAGTTGCTGATAAATTTAGCAATGGATTCGCTTAAGAAAGATGGTGTTTTGTATTTTTCAAACAATTATAGACGCTTTAAGATATCGCCACAGATATTAGAAAAATTTAATTGTGAAAATATTGATAAAATCTGTTTATCGCGTGATTTCTTGTCTAATAAGAATATTCATAATTGTTGGGAAATTAAATATAAATGATATTATCTCAAAATCTAGTATTTTAAAGTCTGTAATATTTTAGCTAAGCTAGTCTATCTGTGATAAAATTTGCGTAGCAATAAAAAAATTATAACTAATTAAATGGGACGATTTCAACAAAATCTAATGTATGCAGTTATCTTGGTGATAATTTTCGTAGTTTGTGTTTATTTCTTTACTTCTAATAATGAACCTGAAACAAAGGGAGTTTTTTTACCTAAATATAGTGCTGAACTGCCGCCAACAGATCCAAGTCAAGTCAGAGTATATAATTTACAATATCAAAGTAATACACAAGGAAATATTGGTCAAGTTAGAACAGCAACTCATGTTAGTAATGAAAAAGATTTTCAAAAACTTTGTAATAAAGATCTTAAAGAAGCTATAAAACTAGCAGCGCAACATGGAGCTCATGAGATAAAGTATGTTTGCCTTTATCCAGAAGGACAAATCAATGAGTTAAGCAGTGTTCAATTACGTGGATACGCTTTTAGAGATTAAGTAAATGAAAAAATTAAATATAATTTTTGCTGGAACTCCTGACATATCTGCACAAGTTTTAAAGGATTTATATCAATCACAACATAATATCCAAGCTGTACTTACGCAACCAGATAGAGCAAAAGGTCGCGGCAAAAAAGTACAGTTCTCAGCTGTTAAAGAAGTTGCACTAGCAAATAATACGCCAATATTTCAACCATTAACTTTTAAAAAAAATCCTGAAGTTCTTGAGCGAATCAAAAAGCTAAAACCAGATGTAATAGTTGTCATGGCTTATGGAATTATTGTACCTCAGGAGTTTTTAGATATTCCAAAATATGGTTGCTTGAATATCCATGTATCATTACTGCCAAAGTGGCGTGGAGCTGCACCTATTCAAAGAGCTATCCAAGCTGGAGATGCAAAAACAGGTATCTGTATAATGCAGATGGATGCTGGACTTGATACCGGAGATGTTCTAAATACTCTAGAAATTGATATACAAGGTACTGATACCTCTCAGACACTTCATGATAAATTTGCTAAATTATCAATTAAACCATTACTTGAAACTCTAGAAAATATAACTACTATTAAACCACAGCCGCAACAAGGGGAGCCTAGTTATGCGCATAAGATTACTAAGCAAGAGGGGTTGATTGATTTTAAAAAAACAGCTTGGCAAATTAGTTGTCATATTAGAGCATTTACGCCATGGCCTGCAGCATTTTTTATCTTAGATGGCGAGTCAGTAAAAGTTGGCGATTTTGAGATAATTGAGCAACAAGCTGATAACCAACAACCAGGTACAATTATAGCTATTAGTAAAAATGGCTTTGATATTGCGACAAATGATAAAGTAATCAGTTTTAAACAATTACAATTTCCTAACAAAAAAATGCTTAATATTGTAGATATTTTAAATGGTAAAGATTTAGGTAAATATATTGGATATAAAATAGGTTAGATAATGAAAGTTGGATTTATAATAGATAATTTAAATTCTTTTAATATCTCAAAAGATAGTACCTATATGATGCTACAGGCAGCTCAAGATAAAGACTGGGAGATTTATACTTTTTATCTCAATGATTTATCAATAATCAATGGTAAACCAAAAGGTGATGCACTTAAGATAAAAATTCATAAAGCAAAACAAGCTTGGTATGAGATTTTATCGCAACATCATGATTTTTCATTATTGGATCTAGATTGTATTTTTATGCGTAAAGATCCGCCATTTAATATGGAATATATTTATGTCACATATATGCTAGATCTAGCCAAAAAAAATGATGTTTTGATAGTTAATAATCCTCAAGCGCTTAGAGATTTTAATGAAAAAGTAGCTATTGCAAATTATCCTAAATTTGCACCTCATACTTTGATCACTAGAAGCTATAAACAGATTAATGAATTTTATGCAAAGCACAAAGACATCATTGTCAAGCCTCTAGATGGTATGGGTGGTAGTTCTATCTTTAGGATTAAAGATGGTGATAAAAATAAAAATGTAATACTAGAAACACTTACACAGCATCAAAGTCGTTATATAATGGTTCAAGATTACCAAAAAGCTATCAAAGAAGGTGATAAGAGAATTCTCATAGTTAATGGTGAACCAATTAAGTATCTCTTAGCTAGGGTGCCTAGTGATAGTGATAATCGCGGTAATCTAGCAGCTGGCGCTACAGCAGAGGTTAGAGAACTCCAAGATAGCGACTATAAGATTGCCAAAAAGGTCGCCAAAAAGCTCAAAAAAGAAGGCGTAATGTTTGCTGGCATTGATGTGATTGGTGATAAATTAACCGAAGTTAATATTACTAGTCCAACAGGTATCCAAGAGATATACAAAGCTACAAAAATAAATGCTGCTAGTTTACTAATGCAAGCAGTTGAGATAAAAATAAATAAGTTCAGACAGGAAGATGAAAATGGAGAATAAATTAAACTCTCAAATTTTATTCCAAGAAGCACAACGGTATACTCCAGGTGGGGTCAACTCTCCGGTTAGAGCATTTAAGAGTGTCGATCAAGGGTTTCCAAGATTTATAAAATCTGCAAAAGGTGCTTATTTATATGATGTTGATTGGAACAAATATATAGACTATATCGGCTCATGGGGTCCGATGATTTTAGGTCATGGTGATGATGATGTTTTAGAAGCAATACAGTGTCAACTTAAAAATGGTCTAAGCTATGGAGCGCCCTGTAAGCAAGAGGTTGAACTTGCTAAAAAGATAATTGAGCTGATGCCAAGTATTGAGCAAATAAGATTTGTAAACTCAGGTACAGAGGCAACTATGAGCGCAATTAGACTTGCAAGAGCATATACAAGCAGAAACAAAATCATCAAGTTTGAAGGTTGCTATCATGGACATGCAGATGAATTTCTCGTAGCTGCTGGCTCCGGTGCATTATCTTTAGGTCAACCAAATTCTCCAGGTGTGCCTGAGGATGTTGTCAAAGATACTTTAGTAGCTAGTTTTAATGATATTGATTCTATCCAAGCGCTTTTTGAAAAATATAAAGATCAGATAGCTTGTATTATTGTTGAGCCTATCGCTGGTAATATGAATATGATTTTCCCACAAGATGAGTTCTTAGCTAAGCTTAGAACTGTTTGTGATGAGAATGGTAGCTTACTTATATTCGATGAGGTAATGACTGGCTTTAGAGTTGCTCTAGGCGGTGCTCAGAGTGTTTATAATGTTAAACCAGATTTGACAACTTTGGGTAAAGTGATTGGTGGTGGTATGCCAGTTGGAGCTTTTGGTGGGCGTAAAGAAATTATGCAAAAAGTCTCTCCAGCAGGGCCAGTATATCAAGCAGGAACGCTATCAGGAAATCCTATTGCAATGGCAGCAGGTATTAAAACTTTAGAAAAAATTTCACAACAAGGGTTCTTTGATGAGCTCGGAGCTAAAGCACAAAGGTTAGTTGATGGTTTAAATCAATCAGCCCAAGCTTATGACTTTAACTTTCATGCAAAATGCTTAGGAGGAATGTTTGGCTTATTTTTCTGTAGTGACAAAGTTGCGATAAATACATTTGTAGATTTAGGTAAAACAAACCTTAAGGTCTTTAATAAGTTCTTTGCATATATGCTTGATAATGGTGTATATCTGGCGCCATCAGCTTATGAAGCAGGTTTTATTTCAATAGCTCATAGTGATGAAGATATCCAAAAAACTATTTACCTTGCTAAAAATTTTTTTCAAGAGAACCAGAACTAAATAAGTACCATCAATAAATAAAATTAAAGATATAAGTTTTACGTCCTCTCTAGTCAAGATGGTGTAACTGTAGTTGCTAGTGAAGATATAAAGATCTAGCTTTTAATTATCATATTCTAGCTGTTGTGGTGAAATATTACAAATATCTGCAAAAGTATAGTTTTCTAACCTAGCTATAAAATCATTACTAGCTTGGGTTAATATAAATTTGAGTTTACAGTTTGGTATTAGCGGGCATGTAATTGTATCTTTATTAAAACATTCTACAATATTCATTGGTTCTAATTTTCTTATAATTTCAGATAATTTGATACTATAAGTAGCGCGAGAAATTGATATACCTCCAAATCTACCTTTATATGATTTTATATAATTTAAGTTTGATAATTTATTTATAATTTTTGTAGCATGATTTAATTTTATATTTAATATATTAACGAGGTCTTTTGTTTTGTATTTTTGAGAAGGGTTTGACCCCAAGATTATTAAAATCCTTAATGAATAATCAGTAAAAGAGGTCAAGTTCATATAAATATTTTTTTAAAATTTATTGTTAAAGTATAAAATAAATTTGTATCTATTATAATATGCATATATAATGCATATTATAATTTTAAGTTTGGAGATCAATTATGCTAAGCCAAAAAAATATAGACACAATAAAAACAACAATTCCTATATTAGAACAAAATGGTGTTGTCTTAACAAAATACTTTTATAAGAGAATGTTTTCACATAATCCAGAAGTTAAAAAATTTTTTAATCTTTCAAGACAACAAAATTCTTCACAGCCTGAGGCTTTAGCTGCAGCAATTTTAGCTTACGCAAAAAATATTGATAATCTTGAAGTACTTGGTCAAGCAATTGAGTTAATAGCTCAAAAACATGCATCTCTGCAAATTAAAGCAGAACATTATCCTATTGTTGGAACTAATCTAATAGAGTCAATTAAGGAAGTATTGAGTTTATCTGATAGTGATGATGTTATTATAGCTTGGACAGAGGCCTATAATTTATTAGCAGAAATTTTGATTAATCGTGAAAAAGATATTTATAAAGAAAATTTAGAAAATTATGGTTGGGATAATTTCAAAGAGCTTGAGTTAGTTAAAAAAGAGAATGAAAGCGTAAACGCATATTCTTTTTATTTAAAAAATAGTTCTTTTGATAAATTTGATTTTAGACCTGGTCAATATATAACAGTACGATTTCCATATAATGGAACAACAACTATGAGAAATTACAGTATTTCATCTGCGACAGGTGAAGATTATCTAAGAATTACCGTAAAAAAAGAACACCAAGGTTATGTATCTCAATATTTATCTGATGAGATTAAAGTTGGTGATAAAATTGAAGTAGCCCCTCCATGTGGAGAGTTCTTCTTAGAAACAAATCAAAATCTAGACAAGCCATTAGTTTTAATCTCAGCTGGTATTGGCATTACACCTCTAATGAGTATGCTGCTATCAGAATTAAAAACAACCAATCAAAGAAAAATACTTTTTGTTTGTGGTAAAAAAAGTAAGAAAGAACATCCTTTTGCAGATTTATTAGAGAAATTGTCAAAGGAAAATCCAAGGCTAGAAACTATTTTTTTCTATGAAAATATCGCAGGAACTAATGCAAAGCAAGGTTTAGTTTGCCTAGAGACAGTTTATGAGTATCTTAAAGATGATAAAAATAATTCACAATATTTTTTCTGTGGCCCACAAGATTTTATGCTTTCTATACATGAAAAATTATTAAAAAATGGAATTAATGAAAAAGATATTCATTTTGAGTTTTTTGGTTCTAAAGCTGCTTAAATCTTTAGATAGTTACAGGTAGTTTTCCCATAATCTTTTTATCTCCAAAAATATTTTCTAATGCAGCTTGAATATTAATTTTTAGTGATGTCTTTGTATAATTAGTCTGATCCATAGAGGTTGCACCATAGATACAAATATAATTTTTTATATTATCAATATAGTTGATATCATAAGGAGCAAGTGCTGCGATATTTATAGTTTGCTTCGGTTTTATAGAAGTTAGATAGCTAAATTTGTTGCTATACTCACGTAGATTTGCTGAAACTAGTAAAATTACATCAGCATTTTTAATGCTGTTTTCAATATTTTCATTATTAATATTTTCGCAGCTAATATTAGTGTTTGAGTTATTATTTATTACTACTTTTTGCAATTCATTACAAAAGTCTGCTAAACGTTGATTGTCTGTATCGATAATTAAGATATTTTGTAGCTCACTAAGTTTACATGGAATAATCCCTGAATTTCTAACTACAGTTGTACTTTGTTTAGCTAACTCTAAAGCTACTTTTTGATGCTCATAAGAGTTAACTATTTGATCAGCTAGTTTAAGCTGCTCATTTTCAGATAATGTAAATATCAAATTTTGATCAAGTTTATGTTGTTTTTTAAAGCTGATAATATTGTCATAAGCCTTATCAACTGCTATAGCGAATTTGGCATTTCTAATATACTCTTTTTCTAGCTTACTGAAAAAATCTTCTAATTTATAAATATCTTTTTCTGACCATACCCGAACTGGCATAAGTACAATATCTACACCAGCCAATATTGCTAATTTTGCAGCTTCAATAGTTCCAAAATGTTTAGCTATAGCATGCATATCCATAGCATCTGAAACTACTAATCCTTTAAAATCAATGTGTTGTTTTAGAATCTCTGTAATTATTTTATAAGATAGTGTAGCTGGCACGTAAATATTTTCGCCAGTTGATATTGATTTGTACTGAGTGTCATCTAAGGCTGGCACACTAATATGTGCAGTCATAACCATACTATAGTTATTAGCGAGTTTTCTAAAAGGTAATAATTCTGTAGTTTCTAAATCATTAAGGCTTTTAGCTAATATTACATTACCTAAATGACTATCTATCGCGGTATCACCATGACCGGGGAAATGTTTGACGCAAGCTATAATTTTAGCATCACGATAGCCAGCTATAGCATTTTTCGCATATTCAGTAACTACTTCTGGATTATCAGAGTATGACCTAACGCCAATAATAGGATTGTTTTTATTTGAATTAACATCAATTACCGGAGCAAAGTTGGTGTTTATGCCTAAATAATACAGCTCATCACCAATTAGCTTAGCTATAGTGTAAGCATTATTAGGATTATTTGTCGCTGCTAACGCCATATTACCACAACCACTAGTACCTTGCTGAAGACGATTCACTCGACCGCCTTCTTGGTCAGTAGCGAAAAATAATGGAGTAGAGACATTTGCTTGTAGCTCCCTCAATAAAGAGATGGTTTGTTGGTTACTTTGGATATTTTCCCTGAAGAGAATAAAACCACTTAGATTATAATCTTTAAAAATTTTGTTAATTGTTTGATTTGTTTTTATAAATGGGATAGGCTTATTATTCGAATCTTCATCCCAATAGCGAAAATCCATCATTATAAGTTGGCCTAGTTTTTTTCTAATAGACATTATAAATTTAAAAGATATTGCTAATATGAGAACTAATATAGCATAGATAGTTTATTTTTGTTTACATTCCCCAGCCATGGCTGACTATAATTTTTTGACCTGTCAATGCATTTGACTTAAATCCAGCTAAGAAAATAGCTGTATCTGCAATATCTTGGACAGTAGTAAACTCACCATCAACTGTACCACCAAGCATAACGTTTTTTACAACTTCTTCTTCAGAAATATTTAGCTCTTTAGCTTGTTCTGGAATTTGTTTTTCTACTAGTGGAGTTAATACAAAACCTGGGCAAATTAAGTTTGATGAAATATTATTTTCTGCACCTTCTTTAGCGAGTGCTCGGACAAAACCTAATTGAGCATGTTTTGCAGCAACATAAGCCGCCTTATTTTTTGATGCTAAAACTGAATGAACAGAACCAACAATGATAACTCTTCCACCAGTTTTTAGTTCAATCATATGTCTCATAGCTGATTGAGTTACTAATAAAGTACCAGTCATATGGATATCAAACAATTTTCTCCATGCTGCAACACTAAAATCAACAATAGGTGAGATTATCTGAATACCTGCGTTATTAATAACTGTATCAATACGACCAAATTTTTTGACAGTTTCATTTACCCCAGCTTTTACTTGCTCTTCATTTGTGACATCCATTTGTACAGCTAGGGTTTCTACCGCATATTTAGCTGCTAAATCTTTTGCCACAGCTTGTGATTTGTCTAAGTCTAAATCAGCAATTACAACTTTTGCACCTTGATTTGCAAACTCTGTAGCCATTCCTAAACCAAGACCAGATGCAGCCCCTGTGATTAAGGTAACTTTATTTTTTACAGACATTTAAATTCTCCTTGAAATATTTTATTTAAGATAATCAAATACCACTTCACCAAAACCAAGTGTCACATCTGCGATAAAATGAGAGCCTTTGACAATTTCTATAACTGGTAAATGATGTAGTGCAGCTTGAACATGATTGAATACTTGTAAATCAACAGGACCAGTCCAAGCACCTTTGACAGTTACATCTTTGACATGATATTTGACAAGTTGACAAATACTGACATCTTTACCATTAACATGAGGGATTGTTTTAAGCAAGAAGTTTGGTGTTTCTTCTAAAGCTTTTTTAATAGCTTGTTTATCAAGCTCTTGATACTTATAACCCATAGTACCAAATGCGACATCTACACTATTATATTTAACTGTACCTAATAATGTATCTGAATCTACAGTTAGAGTAGGGTGAGCATATTTTTTTGGAAAACCCCAAATCTCACGACCTGCGGCAATAGATGGTAAATTGTCTAACAACATTATATGCGAATATAAGCCTTTTTGAATTTCATATTCAACCTCGATAAGTTGTCCAGCTTCATTAAAGCTGCCAAAACCATTAGCATCATGCATTTTCATAAATTCAAATTTCACCAGACCGGTTGGCTTAAGCGGTTCAGGAACATATTTTTTTAGAACTTCGATATCAGCAATGTAATCAATTATAAAATATTCTCTATTTGTAAATTTATATGCAATTCTATTTGCTGTAGGTGATACTAGTGGCATCGAAAAAACATTTTTCTTAACATCTTTTATCTTCATTTTTTCTCCAAAATGATTTTACTTTCATATTACATTATATGTTGTAAATTATTTTTTAGTAATAAACAAAAATAAGATACTACAATGAAGAAGCAATTTATTAGCGATTATTTATATTTTTTGTAATATCTAAGATAGAATAAATTTTGAATATGTATTATATTGATATTTAAAACTATTAGCTATTGTTAAGTTGTGATATACGTACCGATTATGGGGCAGCTCTAGTTTATATCATTATAAATTTAGTAAATTTTAAAGGTGAATTTGTTGTAATTTAAAAATGTTTTAAAAAATAATAGAGCTTGCAGATGAATAAAACTCAAAGCCAAATATTAACTTTTTTGGATGATAAAAAATATGTCAGTGGTGAGAGTATTGCTCAAAAATTAGGCATATCTAGAGCGGCTGTTTCAAAGAATATAAAAGCACTTAAAGATAATTATCAAATAAATGTTTATTCCAATCCGAAGGTTGGCTATCTACTAGAAGAAAAACTAGATTTAATAAAAGTAGATGAATTAACTAAAGTATTTGAAAATGTAAATTACTTTTACTCTATAAATTCGACATCAAAATACGCTATTGAGCACCAAAATAATTTTTGTAATAATGAGATTTTTATCTCAGAATTTCAAACAGATGGATTTGGGCGTTTTAACCGAAAATGGGTTTCACCATTTGGTAAAAATATTTATTGCACTTTGCTTGAAGTGATTGAACTAGATATATCAAAACTAAATGGATTATCTTTGGTTGTTGCGATGAGCATAGCTAAAATACTAAAAAGACTTGACTTAGATGCTAAATTAAAATGGCCAAATGATATTTTTATCAATGATAAAAAAATAGCTGGAGTAATTATAAATATCTCAGCAGAGGTAAATGATAGAGCTAAGTTATTTATAGGTTGTGGTATAAATGTCAATATGCAATATAATCAAGAAATCTCTAAAAAATGGACTTCAATAAAGCTAGAATCTCAAAAACATGCTAATAGGACTAATTTACTTATACAGCTAATAAAAGCTATCAGAAAGGATTTAACTATCTTTATTCAAGAGGGTTTTTGTTATTTTAAACAAGAGTTTGAAAAATTCAATTATCTAAAAAATAAACAGTTTTCATTAAAGTTAGCTGATAAAAATTTTGATAATTGCAAATATCTAGGTTTATCTCAGCGTGGAGAGATAATTATTGAAAATCAACAAGGAAGTCAATCATTTTCATCAGGAGATATCAGCATATTAGCTAATTCTATAAAATCTAAATAGTCAGCTTTTTGTGCTATTTTTACACTACATTTATAATTTGATAATTCTTGTATAGTTTTTATTTGTTCATCTATAAATTCAATGTTTTGGTTACTACAATTAGCTATCCAAGCAGCTAGTTTAATATTGTGTCTATTAAGCTCATTAATTGTCAGTAGCATATGATTAATACAACCAACTTTGATAGCTGATACAAGTATTACTGGTATTTGAAGTGCCTTTATCAAATCAAGTTGAGTTAATTGATTTGAATATGGAGTTAGTAGCCCACCAGCACCTTCAATAAGAATAATATCTAGATTATAGTTATATTTATCCTCGATAAACTGCTTAAGCTTTGCGATAGAAATATCTACACCAGTTTTTGCCGCGATTATGTGAGGAGCAACAGCTTGTTCAAACGATATTAGATTTATTTCTTGAGGTGAGAATTTGTTATTATAAGCTTTTAAGATGTTTTCTACATCTTCACAAATATTTGAAAAGCGACTTTTACCAGATGCTACAGGCTTCAAGCAAAGTGACTGGATATTTTGTGATTCATAGGCTTTGATAAGCTTAGTTGAAATGTATGTTTTTCCTACTTCTGTATCTGTACCAATAATAAAAAATTTTTTCATAAATTATTCCTTAAAACAGATAAATATGCCGACATGATAGCTAAGGTTAAACTGGCTTGGATTTAAGCAGAGTTTTTTTATACTTTTATAATTCTGCTTATTTTTGTCACCAATATAAGTATTAACACCAGTAGATTTTAAATGCTTGGCTAACTCGCGAAAATTGTTAAAATTAATATCTAAATACAAATCTTGCTGATATAAACATTTTAGCTTAGCCTTTTTGATAAAATCTAAAATATCATTGATATTGTGCATTTTATTTATTCTTAAAATATCTTTTATTTGATGGAAGTTATTATCAAGGACAATACTAAATGCAAGAATGGCACGATTATTTAATTTGTTTGAGATATTTTTAATTAGTAGTTCAAGATTTTGGCTCCATTGAAATGACATATTTGAAAAGACTAAGTCATAATTACCACTAATCAGCTCCAAATCTTTATCAAAATTAAGCTTAAAAGTATTTATGTTATCGATATTAGCTGAGTTTTTAGGTAATACGATATCACAAACATCAATTTTATTAGCGCAAAAAATTTTACTTAACTCTAATGGTTCAGAAAAATCGCGCACGCCCAAATTTAGAATTGTATCAGTATGGTTATAATTAACTAACTTTGAGTGATTAATTGTTTGTACTAAAAGTAACTGGCGAACCTGATTTTGGACCGTAGAATTTTTAGAGTATCCATAAGCTTTTGAAAAGTTACTTTTAACTTGATCATATATATTCATGATGAACCTCTTTTGAGATAATTTCTAAAGCTTGTTTTATCTGCTCAAAAGTATTATTACTGTGAAGTGAAAATCTTAATATTGCCTGATTTTTAGCAACAGTAGGGTATCTAAAACAGGATACTACTATTTTCTTTTCATAGAGTTTATTTTTTAGTTGTATTGCTAAATTAGCATCATTTATAGATATGCTTCTAATAGCAGAGAAATCTTTAGATACTAGTTTAAGGTTTTTTACGTCACATAAGTCATTAAAAAGTTCGATATTCTCGTAGAGTTTAGTTCTATTAATATCAGCGTTAGCTAGATTTTCTAATTGTAAAATCGCTGCTTTTAAGATTAGTGGTGGTAGTGCCGTGGTATAAATATAGTTTCGAGCAAACTGGATTAAATACTCAGCAATTGTCTGTGTAGTACAGACTACAGCACCAACTCCGCCAAATGCTTTACCTAAGGGAAAAACACTAATAGGACAGCTTTTATAACTTAATTGATATTTATTAATAGCACCTCTACCATTTTTACCCAAAACACCAAAACTATGTGCTTCATCAACTATTAGTTTATCAGTAGTAATTCTTGTTAGTTTATCTAATTGAGTAATTGTTCCAGAAGTACTAAAGACCCCCTCTGTAATTATAAAACTTTTATCATCATAAATATCTTTTAGCTGATTTAATTGCTGATGCTTATATCTTCTGAGTTTAGCTTGTGAAAGTTTGATACCATCAAGGATAGAAGCATGGATATACTTATCAGCAAAGATTGTATCGTATTTACTAAACAAAGTTGCATAAATAGCTAAGTTTGCCATAAAACCTGAGCTAAAAAATATAGCCCTAGGATAGTTAACAAATTTTGCAAATTCTTGCTCAAATTGTTGAGTTTCATCGGTATAGCCGCAGACGATATTAGATCCTTTACTACCGAAACCATATTTATCAAATCCAGTCATTATTGCTTGCTTTAGATTATTAGCTGTAGATAAGTTAAGGTAATCACTAGTCGTAAAATCTATAATAGAGTCATCTTTTACAAAAGGAGTTAACTCTCTTAATAAATTATCTTTTTGATATTGGATATATTTATCTTGTAAATTTAGCATAATTCAGTATTAGATTCTAAGCCAAGTTTAGCCAATAAAAAGTTATCAGAGTTAACCGTAGCATTATTTTCTGTAAGTAACTTATTACCATAAAATATTGAGTTGATACCAGCAAGGAAACAAAGTGTTTGAGTTTCCATAGACATATTTTCTCTACCAGCAGATAGCCTTAGGCGAGCTTGTGGAAAGAGTATCCTTGTAGTAGCGATAAATCTGACTAGCTCAAAACTATCGATCTGAGCCTGAGCGTACTTATCTCCTAAAGGTGTACCTTTGACAGGTATTAGAGTATTAATAGGAATACTTTTTGGTGGTGAAGGTAGTTGTAATAACTCTAGTAATAAATTAAATCTATCATCTAAAGATTCCCCCATACCTAAGATGCCACCACAACAGACATTTATATCAGCATTGGCAACATTTCTTATAGTTTCAATTCTTTCATCAAATTTACGTGTGGTAATTATTTCGGGATAAAATTCTCTTGAAGTATCTAGATTATGATTATAATAATCTAGCCCAGCCTTTTTTAGTTTAGTTGCTTCATCAGCATTGATACTGCCTAAAGTTACACATGTTTCTAAACCAAGTTTTTTTACCGCTGTAATAATTTCAGCAACTTTATCTAAATCTTTTTTAGGAATATTTTTCCAAGCTGCACCCATACAAAATCTTTTTGAACCACTATTTTTAGCTTGCCTTGCTTCAGCTATAATAGTTTCAGTATCAAGCAGTTTATGCTTTTCAATATTAGTATTATAATGACCACTTTGAGGGCAGTATTTACAATCTTCAGGACATGCGCCAGTTTTGATACTCTTTAATGAACAAAGTTCTATATCATTACCAAAATTTTTATTATGGGTTTCTAAAGCTTTTAGAATTAGTTCTGTTAATGGTCTAGTATAAATTTCTTTGATTTGTTGTAAACTCATTTTTATTTTTTAGGTGTATTTTGTAGTTGTAAAGTATTCTATAACTTGTATACAATTTATGTCAACTTAAAACTAGCAAATAGGTTTACAATGAAATATAGTACAAATATTTGGCACCCATGCACGCAAATGAAAGATTTTGAAAAAGTTCCACCATTGCACATTGTTAAAACCGAAGGTAATTATTTATATACTCAAGCTGGTCACAAAATTTTTGATGCTATATCTAGTTGGTGGTGTAAATCATTAGGGCATCGTCATCCATATATCATAGATAATTTAAAGCAACAGTTGGATAAATTTGAGCATACTATCTTTGCTAATACAACTAATGATGAAGTTGAGCGTTTTAGCAAAAGAATATGCAAATTAACAGCAATGGATAAAACCTTATATGCTGCTGATGGTTCATCTGCAGTTGAAATTGCTCTAAAGATGACTATACATCTAAGACAGTTACGTAAACAATCAGATAAAATAAACTTTGCATCTCTTGAAAACTCTTATCATGGTGAAACTTTGGCAACTATGAGTGTTAGTGACTGTGGACTGTACTCTGAGCCATATAAGGTGTTATTATTTGATAGCTTAAAACTAAAGAATATCCCTTATGTTACTGGCAAGAGTGATCCTTTATGGTTAAACGCTGAGAATCATTGGATAAAATCAAAAAAATATCTTGAGCAGCATAAGGAGTCTATAAATGCTCTAATAGTTGAGCCCATCTGTCAAGGTGCAGGTGGTATGTTATTGTATAGTAAAGATTATCTAAACAAATTATGCAATTGGTGCAGAGATAATGATATCTACATTATTTTTGATGAGATAATGACTGGAGTAGGGCGATTGGGTAAATTATTTGCCTTAGATTATTTAGATATTAATCCTGATTTTTTATGTATTTCAAAAGGCATAACATCTGGAGTGATACCTTTTAGTGTTACTCTAACAAAAAATAACTACTATGATATGTTTTATAACGATAAAGTATCAGAGGCATTTTTACATTCGCATACTCATAGTGGTAATGTCTTAGGTGTAGTCGCAGCAAATAGCGTTTTAGATGTATTTGAACAACAAAACATTTTAGCTAATGTTACAACATTAGAATCGTATATGTTAGCAGCATTTTTAGAAATAAATAATCAAATTAATATTTTTAAGAATATTCGTAACCTTGGTGGAATAATTGCCACTGATTTGAATGTCACAAAAAATAGATTTGGCTTTGATGTCTATAAAGAAGCTATACAGTTAGGAGTATTGCTTAGACCGTTAGGTAATACAATCTATTGGTTACCTCCACTTAATAGCACATTAGAAGATATTGATTCACTCAAGCAAGTTACCAAACAGGCTATTATAAATGCTCTTAAAAAAATTTAGTAAAAATTATTTCTTTTTATTATTAAAGTATTCTCTATCAGCTATATATATCGTTTTATTCGCTTTTGCATAAATATTATTATCAGTATCTTCATAGCAAACTGGTAGGCTAATCACAGACTTGTTTTTAGTTATCACATCTTGCTTTATCTTAGTGATAGTTTGTTGCGATAATAGAAATCTTGCATAGACATGTTTTGTAATTGGCTTAAGATAGTCGATATTTGCTGATAAGTCCCAGACAACATAACCATCTCCAAGAATATTACACAATTGTAATGGATAGATTGGATCTAGTGAGGAATATATCGCACCACCAAAGCCGGTACCATGATAATTTTTAGTATTCTCTGTCAGATTAAATTTCAAATGTACTTCAAGAAAATCATCTGATACAAAAACTATCTCGCCACCAGTTACTACAAAAGCAGGTAATTCGTTAAATCTTTTAATAAGTTGTTCTGATCGTTCACCAGCCTTTTTATTTGTTTTAAAAATTGGAGTCATAACCTTACTAGTATTGTTATCTTTTATTAATAAATTCAATCACCTTATCTAAAGCAATTTGAGGATTTGGTAACGGACTAATACCAAGTATCCCCATAAAACCATGGAACATCTCATCATCATAATGTGTTTCAACTAAAGTTCCTTGTTGTTTTAGCTTTTCTTCATAAGCATAGATACCATCTATTAAGATATCATGAGTAGCTGCTACAATTAAAGTGTCAGGCTGTTTTGTGTTTTCATAGAACAGTGGAGATACAGTAGGTTGTCTAAGTTTTTTAGGTTCTGACATAATATCCTCACTTATATAGGCTTTGAGGAATAATTCACACCATTGCGTAGTTAGATGATACTTGTGTTCATCAAATTTGTTATTACTATTATATTTAGTATACATATCAACAGCAGGGTAAACCAAAATTTGTGCTTTAGGTATATTTTGTTGGCGTTCATGACAGATTATAGTTACAAGATTGCCTCCAGCACTATCGCCCATAACAAAAATATTTTCAGCTGCTATATTAAAATTGTTGGTATTTTGATATAACCAGTCATAAGCATATAAAGCATGCTCAACTGCTGCTGGATATTTCTGCTCAGGAGCTAAACCATACTCTAGTGAGAAGATATTAAAATTACCTTGATCGCATAGATACCTACAGACATGATCATAAGTATTTATCGAACCTAAACACCAACCTCCACCGTGGATAAAAAGTACCGCTTTATCACTAGCTTTCTTAGGTTGATAATGCCTTAAGATTGTATTATTCTCTAGTTTGATATCTTCTTCGATAATATCAGGGCGTGGTAAACGCTTAATCTGTTCGACAGAAAGGTTAGTAAAAAATTCACGCTGCTCAGTTAAATCAAGGTTTTTTATTTTTCTGATTTCAGGGGTATCTAATAATGCTGCTAAACTTGGATGATATGGCATTGTATTTCCTATTAAATTTTATGTACTCTTATAATTTCAATATCTAATTTTTCTAACTTTCGCGAAAGTTCTCTTGTAGCACGATCTAAGGTTGCTAGATTACTATCTTTGGCTAAACCTAAAACGGATGGTTTGCGTGAGTGACCAACCAATGCTTTTAGATCTAGTCTTTGTTTTATTTTAACTATATTTTCTAATAAGTAATTAGCTGTATCTGCTTTTTTGCCAAAACCAAAGCCAACATCAAAGAAAATATTTTCTTTTGCCACTCCTTGATTTAGAAGTACAAGTTGCTTTTGCTCTATATATTCACAAACGCTATCTATAGCATTGTCTTTGGCAAGGTATTGACCTCTAGCTGCGATACCTAAATTATGAGTTATAACATATTTTTTATTGTATTTAGTAATTAATTGGGCTTTTTGCTCAATATCGTTACATTCAACATCATTTATCATCCAGATAATATCATGATGCTTTGCGAGAATTTGGTGCATTACAGCTAGCTTGCGTGTATCAATGCTAACTAATGGTTTATAAGTTAAATTTGTAAGTTGTGATTTGAGATATTCTAAGAATTTATCTAATTTATCAAATTCTTCTCCAATCATTATAGGTTTAGCACCAGGTTTAGTTGATTCAGCACCGATATCAATAATCTCAGCGCCATTTTTTATAAGCTCATCAAGTTTTAATTTACGCTGATCATCATCAAAAACACCATCTGAAAAAGATTGATTTGACAGATTAACAATACCCATACGCATTGTATTTGCAAGAGTTTGCTTAAGTTTTACTATCTCCCCCAGTTCTTTTAACCTTATATTAAGATCCCATTCGACATATTTAGGATGATGCCAGCCTTTAGATAATTCTAATAAAGGCGCTAAAGCAAAATTCCGATTAATTAACTCTTTATGTGGAATTGTAAGCTTATCTGTTTCTAGAATTAAATCTTCAGCGGCGAGAATATCCAAATCAATTACCCGAGGTGACCATATAGGAGCATCAAGATCTCTACCTATTTTTGTTTCTATATCTTTTAAAACTACTAAAAGCTCTTCAGGCTTTAGTGAAGAGCTAATTTTCACAGCGGTATTTAAAAATCTAATATCCCATTCTTTGGGAGCGCCTTCCTTAAGAACAGCCTTACTACTATATAAGCTTGCTTTTCTTATAATTCTTATATTTTGCTGTGAGGCTAGTGCAGCTATCGCTAGATGGATATTTTCAAGTACAAAACCAATATTTGTTCCAATTCCTATAATATATTGCACATTAATTCCTAATAATAAAAGAAGCAGAACATATCTGTGAAACTGGGGGCTTTTTGATAATTTTCAAGTATTTGATAGTTATATCACTATAGTTTTTTTCAATAAATAGATAAATTTGTTTAGCTAAGTATTCTATAAGATTACAGCTAATACCATCACAAAATTGCTGGATATTATTTCTTAGAGTATAGTAACAAATAGTTTCTTCAAGATTATCACTATTACTAGCAATATAATCTTGATTAAATTCTAGCTCTAAATCGAGAGTAATCTTTTGTTTATAAGCTCTTTCTTGTTCTGAGCAGCCTAAACTTACATATATCTCAACACCACTTAAAAATAAAGATTGTTTCATTTTGTAGATAAATTTACAGGTAAATTTTTATATTTAAGATATTATATCAGTAAATACTTAGATAATTAATTGCTATAAAAATGAAACAGCTTAGTGAGTTTTTAGCAAATATTAAAAATTATGGTAAAAATAATTATATTTTCTTTGAGAATAGAAGATATAACTATGCTGAAATTCTCCAAAGCTCATATCGCTTAGCAAGAGTTTTAGAATCTTATCAATATAGAAAAATATATTCAAATCTCAAAAATTCACCATTATCAGTTAGCCTATACATAGCTAGTTGGATAGCTGATATAGATCTATTTGTACCGATCAATCCAAGATTAGTAACTAATGAGTTAGCAGCAATAGTAGAAGATGATAGTTTATTTATAACTGATAAAATTTGTGATTTACAAATTAAGACACTATATATCGAAAATGAGTTAGATTTCTTTGATAAACTTGCTCAAACAGAAGACTTTACAATATATGCTAAAGCTCTGACAGCACATGTAAGCTCAGGCACGACAGGATTTTATCAAAAACATCTTCATAATATTGAGCAAATTATTAAATACGCTAAAAATAGAGTCACTGATTTAGGTCTCAAACAAGATGATCATCTGCTGGTAGCATTATCGATAAACCATGCTTTTGCTTTTTCTTATCAAATTCTACCAGCGTTAGCTATGGGGTTAGATATAACGATTATGCGTGAATTTGAAGCTAAATTAGTGGCAAAAATTATTAATCAAGCTGATGTAACAGCTCTAGCATTGCTACCAACGATGTATTATTTTCTAATAGAGCAAGATATTAGTAACAAAAATAATTTACGCTATCTAAGTGTTGCTGGAGATGTAGCAAACCCAAGTTTAGCAACAGCTGTAAAAGAGAAATTAGGCCTACCATTATTAAATGGTATAGGTATGACAGAAGTTTTTGGTTATGGTCAAAATATCTCAGCTAGTGCTACTACTAACATAGTTAAAATCTTTGCAGATACCCAAGTAAGAATAGCTAAGTTTACAAATGTCAATTACGGTAAGATTTTTATCAAAAATAATATGTTACCTTTAAATAACCAGACACCATGGTTAGAAACTGGTGATATCGGTAGTTTTGATAGCCAACGCTATGAGCTTAGTTTTTATGGTCGTTGTAAAGATATAATTATCAAAGGTGGCTCAAATATCTCACCGCTTGAGTTAGAAACTGCAATTTTAAAAATAGCTGGTATCAACGACTGTATTGTCACCTCTAAGCACGATAAAATATGGGGAGAGACAATTTGGGCATATCTAGTCACACCAAAGCAGTATTGTTTAGATTTTATAAATAACCAACTAAGTAAATACTTAGCTGAATATAAAAAATTAGATGGTATTGTCTATATTGATAAAATTCCATTAACAGTAACAGGTAAAACTGATAGAAAGAAATTAAAAGAAATGATTAACCATGAGTAGTTATCAATTACCACAATTTGCAATCTTTGAAGATACTTTGACCAAACAGCAAAATTATTATTTCTATAATCCTATTGCGGAGGTTGTAGCTAATGATAAAGAATCACTAGAGTTAGCTTTTTATGAGTTAGAAAAATTTCAACAACAGGGATTATTTTTAGCCGGGTTTATAAGCTACGAAGCTAGCTATTACCTTACTGATAATCTTCGACATTTACGCAATGCTGCTACTGAAAAGTTACTTCATTTCGTTGCTTTTAAGAATTTTTGTAATGAGATACCAAGTTATCCCCATTCAGATAAAAATATAGATTTAATGATAGATAGTCTTAGTTTTGCAGATTATCAAAAAAGTTTTACAGAGGTCCAACAAGCGCTTATTAACGGTGAAAGTTATCAAATTAATTTAACTAAAAATATTATAGCTACTACTAGATTTAGTAGTCAAGAACTCTACACTAAGCTCAAACAGCAACAATCAGTTAAATATGCAGCATATCTACCATTTCTAAACCCTGATATAATATCGATTTCACCCGAACTTTTCTTTAAGAAAAATGCTGATGATTTAATTGTAAAACCAATGAAAGGCACCGCTAAATTAACAGGTGATGTTTCAAAGGATTTAGAAATATATCAACAATTAGCATTATGTGAGAAAAATAGAGCAGAGAATCTAATAATTGTAGATCTATTACGCAATGATTTATCAGCTATAGCAAAAACGCATAGTGTTAAGGTGGATAAGCTTTTTTCAATAGAAAAATACAAAACTCTATTGCAAATGACTTCACAGATAGCTGCAAAAATTGATAAACAGATATCTTTTAGAAAAATTTTAGATGGGCTGTTCCCATGTGGCTCAATCACAGGTGCACCTAAAAAAAGAACTCTTGAGTTGATAAAACGAATTGAAAAAGATAAAAGGGGAGTTTATACCGGAACTATTGGCTATATCTTGCCGAACAATGATATGTGTTTTAATGTTGCTATTCGCACCATACAGAAATATCAAAATAGCTTACAAATTGGTGTTGGTGGTGGTATCACAGTATATTCAGATCTGCAATCAGAATGGCAAGAAATGAATACAAAAATAAATTTTATTCGTCAGATATATCAGCCAGATTTTTGTTTAATTGAAAGCCTTTATTATCATAATCAATTTAGGGATTTAGAACTGCATTTAGAGCGTCTTGAGAACTCAGCTAGGCAGTTATTTTTTGATATTGATATCCAAAAGGTTAGCAGTCAATTACAACACTATGCACAACAATTAGCTAGAGATAAAGAATATAAAATCCGTGTTGAATATCATTATGATAAATCTATAACTATTGAACACACTCAAATTGATACCACTAAGCAACAGCTTATTAAGCTAGTAGTTTGCCCTGAGAAAACAAATTCAGCTAATAAATTATTTCAACATAAAACCACGCATAACTCGACACGAGGTTTTTATACTAAAATGCACAAAAAATATATTAATCAAGACAAGAATTGCGAGCTTATTTTTTTAAATGAGAAAAATAATATTACTGAAACGAGATTTTATAATATCATTATCGAAAAAGATAATAAACTCTACACTCCGCAATTAGATGATGGCGTCTTGGCAGGTGTAGCGAGGAAATCTTTAATTCAACAAGCTAAACTTCAAGCAAAAAGCCTAACTTTAGATGATTTGAAAACTGCTGATAAAGTATATCTTATCAATAGTGTCCGAGGCTTGATACCTGCATATTTGGAGATTTAAATGGTTTTATATATTGATCATTATGATTCATTTAGCAACACTATTGTTGATTATATAACTTATCTTGGCTATCAAGTATCTGTAATAAAAACCGATCAACAAATAAAGAATATTGAGCAATTTCAACATATTATCATTGGACCAGGTCCAGGGCATCCAGATGAACTAAAAGATAAATATCCAATTATCGAGTATTGTCAACAAAATAATTTACCTTTATTAGGAATCTGCTTAGGTCATCAGCTTATTGCTCAATATTATGGTTCAAAAATAATAAAAGCTAAACAAATCTATCATGGTAAACTTTGTCAAATTAAACAGTTACAATTATCAATATTATATAAAAATCATCCACTAAAATTTGCTGTAACACGCTATCACTCACTAATTGTTGATGAGATTAAAGATCCCTTGGTGACTTTGGCATTAACTAGTGATAATGAGATTATGGCTTTTGCTCATCAAAGCGCAAAGATTTTTGGCGTTCAATATCATCCAGAAGCTTATTTAACAGAATATGGCTTAGCAACATTAAAGAATTTTTTAAATCTTTAATTATATTCTTTGTATTTTTATATAAAAAACTCAAAATGTTAGTAATAGCTAATAAAACTAAAAACAATCTATAAGCTAATTTATAACCTACTAGGCATAAAAGTAGTACATTCTGTCATCATGAACTCGTTTCAGGATCTCAATAAAATCAATACTTATAGTGAAATGCTGAAATAAATTCAGCATGGCATTTTTATATGTAGTTAGCTGTATAGCTCATAAAAGTAAAAAATGTAATTTATCAAAGTCTCATGGATATAAGCTGATAAAGGGTTAATGTGTGAGATTTACAGAATTACAACTTATTGCTTTTTCACTCATGAAAGTTAATACACCTATTCCCCAACTATTGTTTAAATTTGAATCAATCGTACTTTTAACTTGATATAATAAGAGAAAATAAGTCATGGTAGTGCTTGATGAGTAAAGTTATTGATAGAACTTCTAGGTCAATTAATAAATCAAATTCAATAATCTCATTTGAAACAACTGGTGGAGGTGGTTGGGAGAAGTGGGACAGATATCTGTGTATAGAAGGGAAAAAGGCTTTTCATATAGGAAACATATGCGGGACATGCCAATTTTTCTTTGAAAGGTTAGTTGGTGCAAATGGTAGCAATCAAGGAGTATCTCCTAAAAATATAAGCAAAGCCTTTCAAAAAGGTCTAATGCACTTAGATAATGAGTTTATTTCAGATGTTTCACTAATCTTACCTAGTGGTGATTATGAAGTGTCCCTAATAGAAGTTAATCCAAAGTTTATTGAGTTAGGGAAGGAATCTGATTACTTCTCAAATGAACAAGTTGAAGTATGGGGGTTAGATAGATTTTGGGGCCTACCACATTATCCAAAAGTTAAATATTATCGAAGTTTAACTAAAGAAATGACGAATACCTCAAAGCTTTTTGAGTTTATAATTCCTACATTTCCAGTAAATTGGCTAGAAGAAGAAACAATAAAGAAGTATAAATCAATTATTTCTAACGGTAACAAGCCAACAGCTTTATGCTTGTCTGTTCTAGACATTAAAGAGCCAGCAGACTATGACGAAAATACCAATTACCCTCAACATTGGTGTTTAACACATTACATTGTAGATGGTCATCACAAGATATATTCAGCATCACAACTTAATAAGCCAATCACTGTACTTTCTTTTTTAGCCAAGAAAGAGTGTATTGCTGATGATAAAGATATTGAAGCGATATACAATCATTTATAAATAAACCAAGAGTTTCATGTTTAACAATGATCTGTGAATCTCACAAGTTAATGTTTATTTGAGATTAATTCAGCATCTAGAAGAACATAGGCCATTTGGCAAATATTATCTGATCTATTAGCCCAAGAATGGTTTGTTCCACGTTGAATAACAACATCTCCTGCTTTTAAAAAAACTTCTTCTTCATCTAGAATGAGATAGATCTCACCTGATAATACTATGCCAAAATCTATGGATTTTGTTGAATGCATAAAAGGATGGTTTGCTTCATAATCAAGTTTAACTCCTACCTGCTTTTCAAATTTTTCAAGTTCTTCTTTAGAAAAGTTACGAACTGTATCAATCAGTTTATGTTCTGGTGGATAATCTACTATTCTAAACATAGATCCATTTTTCTGAGGTGAGGTTGATACATAAACATCTTTAGTGGGATCTTCTTCACGCTGAAGGTTAATTTTTACAGGCATTTCATTAGTAACCCACAGATTATGAAATTTGAGGTTTGAGTCTATATTTGCAAGTGGAATTTGTACATTTGAAACTGTGGAATCTTCCATAATATAAGACTTGCCTTGTTGGTTAGTTGAAGTGATAATCCTTCTTACCATTGTTGCTACTCCTTTTTATAGTAGTAATGCATTTTGCATATTATCATAACTTCTGCTATATAATTTAAATTTTAATTAATTTATAAAAAATAATTTAAATTTTCTTTATATTAAAAATTATAGAGTTAAATAAAAATTAACTATTGCCAGTTTCTAACAATAAGTCAGAAAAATAAAGCTAATGCTTGTAATAAATTTTACAGAAGTTGATTACTCCAAAAAAGCTTATCATTTAATACAAAATAATAATTAGTAGAGTGATGATTTGAATAGACTTATAAAGACTGTTGATTTAATATTTGTTCAAACCTAAAAAACACGGTCATCTTCGTGCTTGACACGGAGATCTCTATACTATTTAAGAGATTCCCACCTGCGTGATAATGACAATAAGATATTAATTCAATAGCCTTTTTTATATATATTCAAGTTATATCATCGAAACCTTGATGTATAGAACCTTATTGAAAAACATTTTGATAAGTAGTTATTGATGTAGTTGAAGTACTTAATCGAATTTTTGATTTTAGTATGTTTTATCTATAATCTTCCTCAAACTTAAAGAAATTTATTAGCTTTCTAGAAAGGAACTGGATATTTTCTTCTGATTTTTTCAATATCTGCTAAAACCTCATCAGATAACTCTAAGTCGATAGCAGCGATATTTGTTTTTAATTGCTTCATAGTTGTAGCGCCAATTATACTACAGCTCATATATGCCTTTCTAACTGTGAAAGCTATAGCCATCTGGCAAATATCAAGATTATGTTTTTTAGCAACATTAATATATTCTGTAACGGCATCCTCATTAGTAGCAAATCTAAAAGCATAGCGATCTTCTTGACCATTGAGAACCTCAGCAGACATTCTTGTTCCAGCAGGGCGAGCACCATTAAGATATTTACCTGTTATGATCCCTTGTTCAAGTGGTGACCATGCTAAATAAGAGATTTCTTCTAAAGCGCAAGTTTCCATTATATCTGTCTCATCTCTACGGCGATTGAGATTGTACTCATGTTGAATACTCTCAATGCGCGGTAGATTATATTTTTCTGCAAGTTTAACAAATTGATTGATACCCCAAGCGGAGTCATTTGATAAACCTATATGTTTGATTTTGCCTGCATTAACTAGCTCACCACATGTAACGAGAATCTCATGGATATTATCAACTATAAGTTGTTTATTTTGCTGACCAACTAGAGGCTCAAAATCCCACCAATTATCAAAATGATAATGAGGTCTATTTGTCGGCCAATGGAATTGGTAGAGATCAATATAATCAGTTTGTAAACGCTTTAGGCTATTATTGACAGCATCAATAATATTAGCTTTATTAGTTATAGGATTTTTCTCATTTCTAGACCATGGCATTGGAGAAAATTTAGTTGCTAAAATAACTTCGTTACGCTTTTGTCTTGCTTTAAACCAATTACCAATTATTTCTTCAGTTTTACCATATGTTTTAGCAGTAGGAGGGATAGCATACATCTCGGCAGTATCCCAGAAATTAACTCCTTGGGCAAGAGCATAATCCATTTGTTCAAAACCTTCAGCTTGAGTATTTTGTTTACCCCAAGTCATAGTACCAAGGCATATTCTACTAATATCAATATTAGTCTTACCTAATTTAGTGTATTTCATAAATTACTCTAAAAGATTGATTTTGTCATGATTATAGCAAATAACTTCTTAATATCATAATAGCTACAACAACTATTAATTTTTATGAATTAGTATCTTAGTAGATACTATAAATTTATTGATTTAGTCACTAAACTTGATTGGTATTTGATTTGGAAATTATAGTCTACTAGGCATAAAAGTAGTACATTCTGTCATCAACTATGTTGCTAATTTATTTATAAAATCTTCAAATCTCTTTTTAGATCTCTAATTTTAGCATTAGCAATGACTATAATTTTTCTCATAACAGCTACAAGGGCTACCATCTTCTTTTTACCCTTTTCAACAAGGTCTCTATAAAATATTCCAAGTTTACCTTTACTTCTAGCAGCAGTTAATGCTGACATAAATAATATAGGTTTTAAATCAGCTCTACCGCCGTAAGTCTTTCTATAGCCAACTTTCTTGCCACTTTCATACGGATATGGAGCTACTCCTGCTAAAGAAGCCACTTGTTTACGGTTTAAGTTTCCTAACTCAGGCATCAAAGCAAGTAAAGATGTGGCTGTAGCATTTCCTAGACCAGTAACCTCTTTAACTAATAGATCTCTAGCTTTTGCTAAGTATTGGCAATCATCGACTAACTCATTTATAAGGCTTTCTATAATCATAATTTCTTGTTTATAGAACTCTATCATTCTTTGGTGAGAATCTTTTGTATATTTTTGGTCTGGTGCTTGATATCTATTTTTTTCAGCTGTTAACTGTTTTTTAATATCTTGTTTTCTAAGAATATATTTTATAAGCTTTTGCATTTTATCATCATTAGGTTGATAAAATTCTAGGTCACGGTGTCTTTCATACCCATACTTAGCTAGTCCAAAAGCATCAATATTATCTGATTTACCTAATTGACCTGTAGAGCGAATAAAATGTTTAACTATTCTAGTATTAGCTCTGTGAACAACTATATTTTTAGTTATTAAATATTCAAGTAAAGCTTTTTCATAGCCTCCGGTAGTTTCAACAACTACAAAAGATTTATCCTTGAGTATAGGATGATCTGATAAAAGTTCATCAAAGCCAGTTAAGTTATTAAGGTATTTAAAAGTCTTTTTCTTACCATGAATTGCTACTACAAAATCATTCTTTGATATATCAATACCGATGAAATTATGATACATTTTAAATATCTCCTTAGTATGTTTACAAATATTTGCGATTGTAAGCGGTCGTTAAAACCAAGCAACTATACAAACGTATTAAGGAGATAACCCAAGTACCTTGATGACAACGATTGTTTAAATCTATCCTGAACCGGTCGCTTGGGTTATAATCAAAACTATTAAAATAGTCTTGATTTAACTCCTTGGTAAACACATTATACTAAGAATTTAACTTACAATCCTGAACTAGTTTCAGGATCCAATAAAATCAATACTTATAGTGAGATGCTGAAATAAATTCAGCATGACATTTTTATATGTAGTTAGCTGTATTTAGTTTGAGATTTAATACTTAAATACTCCGATTTTGTTTGATATATTCTTGAGCCATTTTTCATCAACTTAAGAAATGTTTGTACATCTTTGTCTTCTACAGCTTTTTTCATAGATGAGCGAGCGTCTTTGATAGATTGCCATTCAATAATATCAACCCATTGATTAGGATTATTTGTATTTTGAGTTAAAGTTCTTTTTATAAAGCCGGTTGATGCTTGTAAATCTTGTGTTACTTTATTTGATGCTTGAAATACTTCTTGAGCAGTAATATTTTTAGCAGTTTCAAATGAGACAATTTCTAAAATAGGCTGAAGATTATTTTTTTCATTGGCACTAGAAGTATCTAAAAATATAAATAAAAAAGCGATTGCCATACTAAAAATAATTGTAATTTTAAAAAAGATATCTTTAAAAAACATAATTTTTCTTTAACATTAGTTAAATAATTTTTAATATTATATCTCTTTGTTGAATCTTATAACAACTATTTTGTATAAAATTCTCGTAACAAGGGTAATCAGTTGTGACCCTACTACTAGTAATTTGTTAATTAAATTGATGATAGATAAATTCTTATAATTCCTAAATACTCATGAATTATAATTTGCGTTATATAGAAGTTATAAGCATTTGGAAGTATTTTTATATTTGGGACAAACTTTGATGATGCTATGCTAATCGTATTTATAGCAAATTTATCAAAAATAATTTTTGCTCTTTTATAATGGATTCCTCCGGTAACTAAACAGTAAGTATCTTTATCATCTGCTAAGATTTTCTTAATAAACTCGGCATTCTGATAAGTGTTTTTAGATTTTTTCTCGAGGATGATTTTTGATTTTGGTATACCTAATTTATATAACACTGTAGCATAAATTTCAGCTTCTGATAATTTTTCACCACAAGGAGTTCCACCGCTTATAATAATTTGTTGTGGGTATTGGTTATATAATTCTGCAACCTTAAGTATCCGATCATAGGCACTCAAAGCTGGTTCTAATTTACCAAAAGCTTGATTTATACCAGCTCCTAAGAGAATAATTCCTTTGGTGTTTGCACAAGCTTTGACATCGGTGGGTTCTGATTTAAGCGGTAGTGCTAAAATGGTTCCTAAGACACCATTACCTATAAGATAATAAATAATCGTTAGCGCTACAATAAAATGCCTCAAATAGCCTTTTGAAAATATACAAGCAATAATCAAGGCGATCAAAAACAAACATCCAATATCTAATAAACTACTCATTTTAACATCATTTCTATTTAGCAAAAAAACCACCAACCATTTGTGTATATGTTTGAGAATCTTGATTATTGACTCCTCTGAATGAAACACAAGCGTGCTTAGCCTTAATCTTTATACTCACATCCTCTGTCGCTAAAATAAATTTTAAAGTCTCAAATATTTGTGCGGTCATTCGCTCTTGAATTTGCGGGCGTCTGGCAAAGAAATCACAAATGCTATTAATACGACACAGCCCAATAATAGTATTATCTTTAGGAATAAAAGAAACTTCAGCAGTGCCTTCAAATGGTACAAAATGATGCTCACAAAATGACATAATAGTTATATTTTTCTGAGTTAGAACCCCACTATAATTAAACTGATTCTCATATAAAGCACAGGCAGGAAAATTAGCATAATCAAGACCATTAAATATTTCTTGAGAAAACATTCTTGCCACTCTAAAAGGAGTTTTTGCAAATTCATGTGTTTGTAAGCCAAGAGCGTCTAAGATTTGTCGATATGCTTTGGCTATTGTGGCTATTTTGGTATCATTATCAAGCTTAAATTCTCTGGGTTGCTCTAGACCTAGTTTGATAAGATGTTGCTGGACACTTTTACCTAATTTAGAGCAGTATTTATCTTTCATTATTAAAATCGCGCTGTAACTAAGTTGCTACGCTGTATTATATTATTTAATAAATCATCTTTATAGAGTAAATGCCAGTTATTAGTGTTAATATAGCTAGGTTTATAAATACAGGAAACAAAATATTCATGCAATTTTCAGATTTAGGTTTAAATCCTTCAATATGTAGTGCTTTAGTTAAAAAAGGTTACACAAGCCCAACAGCAATCCAAACAAAAGCTATACCTACTATTTTGCAGGGTAGTGATGTTATGGCATCAGCGCAAACAGGGACGGGAAAAACCGCAGCTTTTACGCTACCAATTATTCAAAATCTTTTAGATCAGCCAAAAGCACAAGCAAATAAAATTAAAGTTTTAGTTTTAACTCCAACAAGAGAGTTGGCTGCGCAAATCCAAGAGCAAGTCAGTTTATATGCTGAAAATACGCATATTCGTTATACAGTAGTATTTGGCGGTGTAAGTATCAATCCTCAAATGATGAAGTTACGTAAAGGTGTGGAAATATTAATAGCCACTCCAGGTAGATTACTTGATTTATATAGTCAAAATGCAATTAGGTTTGATAGCTTAAATACTTTAGTTCTTGATGAAGCAGATAAAATGCTAGATATGGGTTTTATTAATGATTTAAAAAAGATTCATAATCTTTTACCTAAAAAAATCCAAACACTAATGTTTTCGGCAACATTTTCACCAGAGATAAAAAATTTAGCTAATGAATTTCTTAATGATCCGCAATTTATCTCGGTAGATGCTGTAAATACTGCTGTGAAAAAAATAATCCAAAAAATCTATACTTTAGATAAATCTAACAAAATAAATGCTTTGATTGCGCTGATTAGGCAACAAAACTTGCATCAAGTACTAGTTTTCTCGCGTACTAAAAATGGCGCAAATAAAATTTCAGAAAAGTTAAATAATGCTGGTATTAGCAGTAGTGCTATTCATGGTAACAAAAGCCAAACTGCGCGTACCAAAGCCTTAGCAGATTTTAAAGCTAAACAAATAAATGTCCTAGTTGCTACAGATATAGCAGCTCGTGGAATTGATATTGTTCAACTACCATGCGTGATAAATCTTGACTTACCAAATGTCGCTGAAGATTATGTCCATAGAATAGGTAGGACAGCTAGAGCAGGACAAGATGGTTTAGCAATTTCTCTAGTTAGTGCTGATGAGGTAACATCATTATCAAATATCGAACATCTAATAGGACATTTGTTACCTCGTGAAGAGCTTGAAGGCTTTGAAGTTCAACATAATGTACCTATAACTAGCATGACTCGAAAAACCAAAGCTAATAAAATAGATGAAGTAAAAATTATTGCAGCTAAAAGAGCAAATAAAGCTAATAATAAAAAGCCTGCTAATCATAATAAAGATTTTGCTAAAAAAATTAGAGTAAAAATTCAAGCGAATAAAAGTGTTAGAAAACCAAAAGCTAAAGATTAACAAACAATTAAGTTGCCTTTGAAAAAAGTCTAGAAATTCATCATAGAATATTTAGAGCATAAAAACAATTAGAAATAGACACTAAGAATTATATTTTATATTTTATAAATTTTAATGTTTAAATGATTATCTAACAACCACAGCAGTACCATAGCAAAAAACTTCGGTGCCACTAGTATTACCCCCAAGACTGCTTGAGTCATAGCGGATAGCAACTATTGCATTAGCACCTAGTTCTTTGGCTTGATTTATCATTTCTTGCTCAGCATGTAATCTAGCTTCTTTACAAACATTTGTATAAGAAATATTTTTACCGCCAATAATATTTTTAAGTCCTCCTAAAATTCCTTGAGTTATGGTTGGAGTTCTAACAATTATTCCAGTGACTAAACCTTTATATTCTATAATTTCTCTTTTACCAAGAGTGTCTGCTGTGGTTAATATCATAAGTTTTCCTAATTTTTTTGTTTAAACTCAAAAATTCAACATGACAATTTATGTTGAATTAGCTATTTTCTAAACCAAAGTTACAAGTTCTTCAGCGCTAGTAGGGTGGATAGCTATAGTATCATCAAAATCACGCTTAGTCGCACCCATGTTGATAGCTACTGCAAATCCTTGCAGCATTTCATCAACATTTAAACCAATCATATGACAACCTACAATTTTTTCATTTTCACCAGTTACAACTAACTTCATCACGGTAGGCATTCTATGGCCAGAGATAGCACAATATAAAGCTGTAAAGCGAGATTTGTAAACTTTTACATTTTCATCACCATATTTTTTTCGAGCATCTTTTTCAGATAAGCCGACAGTACCAATAGCCGGGTGAGAAAATATAACAGTTGGGATATACTCAAGTTTTGGTTTTAGGTTTGTTTCACCATTGAAAAGTCTACGCGCAAGTCTACGCCCACAAGCAATAGCAACAGGTGTTAGCTGAGCGCCACCAGAAGCATCACCTAGAGAATATATACCTTTAACATTTGTTTCTTGCCATTCATTAGCAAGGATTATACCATTATCTAAAATCTTGATATCAGTATTTTCGATTCCTAAGTTATATGTATTTGGCGCACGACCAGTTGCCCAGATTAGAGTATCAACATCTTCTATAATTTTGCCTGTATCAGTTGTGATTTTTAGAGTGTTACTAATTTTTTCAACTTTAGTAATATTTGTATGGTTAATTAGTTTTAGATTAGTCATAGCCATACATTCAACTAGAGTGTCACTAATATCACTATCAAAATCCATTAATGGTTTATCTCTACGCACCATGATAGTTGTATCTGTACCATGGGCGTTCAAGACACCAGCAATCTCAACTCCTATATAGCCACCACCAACAATTAGCGCTTTTCTAGGTGTTTCATCAAGCTCGAAAAACTCATCAGATGTGATACCTAATTCAGCACCTTCGATATTTTTTGGAACAATAGGGTAAGCACCTGGCGATATAAAGATATTATCAGCTGTAAGCTCAGTACCATCATCTAATATGATAGTTTTGTTATCTTTGAACTTACCCCAGTTATTAAATAAAGTAATATTCCATTTATCTAATAATCTGTCATAGAAACCATGAATATTACTAATATATTTAGCTCTCTTTTCTTTCAAAGTTGCCCAGTTAAAGCCTTTAACTTCAACATCAAAACCATAGCCTGCGACATCATGCTTCAGAACTTCGGCAAGGTTAGCACCATACCACATAGCTTTTTTGGGCACACAGCCTCTATTTACACATGTACCACCAAGCTCACGCTTTTCAATAATTGCAACTTTTTTACCAAACTTAGCAGCCTGTACAGCAGATGCTATACCACCAGAACCACCACCTAAACTTATTACATCAAAGTGATTATTAGTCATTATATTTCCTTACTTTTAAATTATGCCTACAATTTTACCCATTTAATTTATAAATATGTAGAGTTTTAGTTACTTGTCCATTTTCGTCTACTTCACCAAAACCTATTGCTTTAATCTTAAAGCTAGTTGGTTTTAATTTTGTATTTTTGATAATCTCGTTAAAATCTTTGTCAAAACCTTCTCGTGCATTATCAGTTTGTAAATCTGCTGTGAGAATACTTAGATGAGGATTAAACTCAGCAAAAGCATTCGGCGACCCATATTTTTCAAAAGATTTTAATTTACTTGGGTAAAATTTTACCCAACTTGGAGCAGGGTAGTCTTTATTTCTATATTTAGCTAAATCTTTTATAACTATATTTGATAGTTGTTGAAGTGTTTGCGAGTTTTGAATATCTAACATTACAAAGCCACTTTTTCCAGCACTAAAGCCAATAGTTTTTATATAGAATGGTTTAGTATTATCAGCAATTTGTGCTAATTGATTTTCAATGTCTTGAATATACTCGCTTTGAAAACTTGTCAAATATAACGTCAGATGTACAGGGTGATTTTTTATAAAAGGTGTGGTTTTGTATTTTTCTAATACATCTGTTTCTGCTAAAGAATCATCAAATTCTTTAACATAATTATCGGCTGTGGTTGCGGGAATTAGATAGACATTATATTGTTTAAAGTTCTCAGCGAAACTATTTGATATTACAAATAGAAATGTAAATGCGATTAATAGTTTATAAAAAAATCTTTTTTGATTCATTTGTATTCCTTTAGATAATTCATAAGTGTTTGAAAGGATTCTGCATTATTAGCTTTAGCTATATCAATACTAATAACACCTTGTAGCCAAGGCTGATAATCTCTATCTGAGATATTTTGCCAAGTAGGGTATCTATTAGGATTATTTTTATATCTTGTTTCTACTCTATTTTGATGTACTTGTCTATCACTACAAATGATTTCAATATTTATAACTTTAGTAGAGTCTATATCTGCAAGCTTATTCCATAAACTTCTAGTTTCAGTAATAGGATTACAACAATCTACGGCTACATTCTTTGCTAGCTCAAGATTTTCTTTAGCTTGATAATAGACTAACTCATAGCCTTGTTTGGTTAGCTCTTGAGAGTAAGCTTTTTTGAGATAATATTCGACAGTGTCTATTCTATAGTAGACAGTATTAGGTATAGCTTTGGCTAATTGTTTAGCTAAAGTTGTTTTACCTACTCCTGGCAGACCTGAGAATATATAAGCGTTTGGCATATTAGTTATTCTCTATTACTTCCTTATTTTTTGCGTTTTTTCTGTCTTGATAAGTTAGAAAAATATATGACATGCACCTAATCCAGCAGATATTGTCGTAGTTACAAAGGTTACTAATACTGAAATCCAATTAAAATTATCTGCCTGTGTTATTTCTATAAACATTTATACCTCATAGTCATAACAAATTGTTAAAGGAGCATGATCTGAGAACCAAACTTCTTTATAGATATAATCTGATTCAGGTATTATCTTATCTTTTAATGCAGGTGTCGAGATATGATAATCAATTCTCCAGCCAACGTTATTTGCCCTAGCTTGGCCGCGATTTGACCACCATGTATATTGCAACGACTCATTATTAATAACTCTAAAAGTATCAACCCAACCTAAATCATCAAATATATGATCTAACCAAGCTTGCTCTTCTGGTAATACCCCAGAAGTTTTACCATAGTTAGATTTCCAGTTTTTGATATCTATCTCTTTATGCACAATATTGAAATCGCCACAAACTATAAAATCTTTACCATATTCTATTTGCTGTTTGAGTACTTCTTTATATTTTTCAAGAAACTGCATTTTGTATTGTTGACGGTCATCACCGCTAGAGCCACTTGGTAGGTATAAGCTAGCTATACTAAATTTTTCATAATCAAACTGAATATAACGACCCTCATCATCTGCCCAATCTAGCCCAAGTTCTTTGATAACTCTTAGAGGTTTTTTTTTGGCATAAATAGCTGTGCCACTATAGCCTTTTTTGATAGCATCTTTAAAATCACAATAGTAGCCATCAGGGAAGTGCTGTTTGTCTTTTTCAAGTTGATGAAATTGGGCTTTTGTCTCTTGAATACACAAGAAATCAATATCTTGAGTTTTAAACCAATCCCAAAAACCCTTACGCGCAGCTGCACGAATACCATTCGCATTAAACGTCATTACTTTTATCATTGAGTTATTTTTGTTTTTTAAAATTATTAGAATTATTTTAGCATTTTAGCACTAGCTGTGTAATAGCAATTACTTACCGAATTAATAAAACTTTTTGATAGTAAATATTTTTCAGAAGAATTATTAACTTGGTATAATTATAGCACTGCAAAGAATTATTTGACGAATTATGTCTAACTATATTTCAAAACAAAAAATCAAAGTAAGTCAATCATCATCAGGTGACGATATTTATGTAGAGAAAATTACTATCAAAGGAAGTGATCCAAAAGCACCAAGTGTGTATATGCAAGCAAGTATGCACGCTTCAGAATTACAAGGTAATACTGTGATGATTGAGCTTTTAGAGTATTTTAAAAAGTTTCAACCAAAAGGCGATGTTTATCTGATTCCTCAATGTAATCCAATTGGTAAAGATGTATTTATAGGAGCAGGGCATCAGGGTAGATTTGATTCGGCAACGGGAGATAACTTTAATAGATATTATTTCTATCCTAAAATTGACTATTCAGCATTTGTTAAAGAGCATATCAACTCGACTACAGCAGAGTATAAGCAAGCTTTTGAAAAGTTACTACAACAAGAGTTAGAAAAAGAATTAGTAAATGAGTGGGAACTATCTAGAGCAAAAAGATTAAATTTACTTATGCAAAAAGAAGCTCAAAAGGCAGATTATGTACTAGATTTACATACAGATACAGATGCTATTACTTATTTATATACCGCCGAATTTGCAAAAGAGACAGCAGAGAAGTTTGGCTATAAAGATATGCTAATTATCGATAATGATAAAGCTGGTGGTGCTCTTGATGAGGCTATATTTTGCCCATGGTGGCATTTGGCTCAAGAATTTAAGAAGCAGGGTAGAAACGAAGAAGTCCTCAAAGAAGGCTATACGCTAGAATTAGGCTCAGAAGAGTATATAAATTTTGCTGATGCTAAAATGCAAACTCAAGGTATCCTTAACTATCTAAAATTCAAAAATGTCATAGATTCACCTTTTAAAACTGACTTATTAAATACCGATATTAGGCATCATACTTATGGTGTTAATTACAAACATATCAAGGCTATAGAAGGTGGCTTATATGAATGGTTTATCAAAGCAGGTGATCAATTCAAAGCAGGCGAGATAATAGGACAATACATTCAAACTTCAACGATGCAAAAAAAATCATTAACAATGCCATTTGGCGGTGTTGTAATTAGTATTCATAATACAGGTGCTGTATGCCAAGGTAGTCAGCTGATTAATTTGGCAGTTATCTAAGATTTAAACTCTAGGAACAAACAAATAAATGAAAAAAACTTATAATCAATGGTAAGAAAGAATTTGTTCATTCAAAAGTGCACTTAATCAATATTTAGCAGATCTATCACAGAGTCATCTGCTTAATTGTACCATTCTCACTCGAGAGTAGTATAAATAAATCAGGTACTAAATTAAATATAATAGCTCAATAATGGCAAACCCATATAAAAAGTGATACCAAAATCTTAACTGCACAAAAACCACACTCAGCTACTGATTTTGGTAGAACAATAAAACGATTTTTAATCGCTTAATAATTAGTAGATTAGAAATTTAGGTAATTGAATAATAGCTAAGCCAAATAGTAATAACAAATGTTTATAGTAAAGAGAATTGCGATTCTTCTTTTACTTGTTGTTTCGCTTTAGAAACTCGTCTTATTTGGACAGCTTCAGCTAGCATTTCTAGCATCTTAAGTGTTTCTTCAAAATCCACGCATTTATCTGTAACACTTTGTCCATATGTAAGAGGTTTATTATTGATATCTTGATTGCCAGCAACAAGATTACTCTCAATCATTACCCCAAAAACATCATTACTTTGTTTTATTTGTTCACAAATATCTGCTAATACGCTAATTTGCTTAGTATGATCTTTTTGACTATTACCATGACTGCAATCAATCATTACTTTAGTATTAATATCAGATTTTTTAAGTTTAGCAATACAGTCATCAACATGCTCTTTACTAAAGTTAGGACCAGATGTACCACCACGCAGAATTACATGGCCATTTTGATTACCTTTAGTCGCAAATATTGCTGTTGAACCAGATTTTGTTGTACTTAGGAAATGGTGCGAATAAGTAGCAGATTTAACCGCATCTACAGCCACTTGAACATCACCATTAGTAGCATTTTTGAAGCCAATAGATGCAGAAAGACCAGAAGCTAATTCTCTATGCACCTGGCTTTCGACAGTTCTAGCACCAATTGCTCCCCATGTTATCAATTCAGCAAAGTACTGAGGAGTAATTACATCTAAAAACTCAGTTGCACATGGCAGCCCCATACTAGTTAAATCTGATAATAAATTACGTGCAAGTCGTAGGCCTTTGTTGATATTATATGAGTTATCAAGATCAGGATCATTGATGAATCCTTTCCAACCAATTGTTGTGCGTGGTTTTTCAAAATATACTCTCATTATGATAAGTATATCTTTATGAAATTTTTTAACTTGCTCTTTTAGCTTAGTTGCATATTCGATTGCAGCAACAGGGTCATGGATAGAACAAGGTCCTACAACAACAACTGCTCTATCATCATTTCCATGGATAATATCAGCTATTTCTTTACGAGATTTTCTCACAGTTTCAAAAGAAGTCTTTAAAAGAGGTATATCTTGGATTAGAACTTCTGCAGGAATCAATACTTTTTCCTTCTTTATATTTATATTAGAAACTTTATCAAAGTTTTTATCACCTATCATTGATTTAGATATCCTTATATTTATATATACTTATTTTCTTTTACCAAAAAGACCGGGCATATTTGCCATACCTTGCATAGCAGACATGCGTTTCATTAAGTTTGCCATACCACCTTTTTTACCAATAACGCTTTTCATCATTTTTTTCATTTGCGTATGTTGCTGAAGCAGTTTATTAAGATCTTGAATTGTAGTTCCAGATCCTTTAATAATTCTTTGTTTTCTGCTATGTTTGATAAGCTCTGGTTTTTTGCGTTCAAGCGGGGTCATAGAATCTATCATAGCCTCAATCTTCTTGAACATATCATCACCAACATTACCTGGTAGGTTTGCTGGCATATTTGGTAGTTTAGACATGATTGAGCCTACACCACCCATTTTTTTCATTTGTTGTATTTGACTCTTAAAATCGTCTAAGTCAAAGCTCTTACCACTTTTAAGTTTTTTAGTTAGTTGTTCAGCAGATTTCTTTTCTGTTTTTTGCTCTATACTCTCTATCAAGCTAAGAACATCTCCCATGCCTAGAATCTTAGAAGCAATTCTATCAGGGTGGAATGGCTCTAAAGCATCAGTCTTCTCACCGACACCTAAAAACTTAATTGGTTTACCCGTAATTTCTCTGATTGATAAAGCAGCACCTCCTCTAGCATCACCATCAGTTTTTGTCAAAATCACACCAGTTAACTCTAAAGCATCATTAAATGCTTTGGCTGTTACTGCAGCATCTTGACCTGTCATACTATCAACTGTAAAGAATGTCTCGATTGGATTAGCAATTTTGTGGATTTGTTTAATTTCATCCATCATCTCATTATCGATATGCAATCTACCTGCCGTATCGATGATAAGCACATCTATAAGTTTAGTTTTTGCTGTTTTTATTGCAGCTGTTACGATATCTTGAGGCCTTTGTGAAGCATTTGATTCAAAAAACTCCACATTTAAACTATTTGCTAAAGTTCTTAGCTGATCTATAGCAGCAGGGCGATAGATATCGGCACTGACTACCATGACCTTTTTCTTATGCTGCTCCTTTAGGTATTTAGCAAGCTTCGCTGTAGATGTTGTTTTACCAGCACCTTGCAAACCAGCCATTAAAATAACAGCAGGTGGCTGAGTTTTTAGATTTATTGGTACAGCTTCTTCACCAAGTGCTTTTTCGATTTCTTTTTTTACAAAAGAAATAAAAGTTTGGTCTGGTGTAAGGCTTTTTTTGACTTCTTCACCAATAGCTTTTTCTTTGATGTTAGTTATAAACTTTTTGACCACTGGTAAGGCAACATCAGCCTCTAAAAGTGATACTCTAATATCACGTAGCGCTGATTGAATATTCTCCTCTGTTAGAGAGGTTTGGCCTTTTATCTTTTTAAAAGATGATTGTAATTTCTCTGATAAACTAGTAAACATATCGCTATAAGTTTCTAACTCTTAGGAGTACATTATATAATAAGCAGAATATTAACATTTTTAAAAAAAATATACTATCTAACAAACAATACTTATAGCTATTATTGTAAATAATACTATACAGACTAATATATAAGTGTAGTTTTTATCTTTTATAAAAAATATTAGCTCGAGAAGAATTCTTAATAATGGCGAAATTATTATTAACAAAATTCCAATACTTAGGATACTTTTTGTAGTATTGGAATTCCCTAAAAAGGTATTTAGTACTCCAATAGCTATGATCAAGATAGCTATAAATAAATTTAATTTTAAAGCTCTATAAATAACATCATATTTAATCATATTAACCCCTTAATAATCATTTGTATTGCTGATATAAATACAACCACAAAAAAGGTTAATCTAAGAGCTTTAGTAGGGATATGTGGCATTAATTTTGAACCAATTGACGCACCTAATAAAGTACCTAATGTCACAGGTGCTGTGATAAAGCTATCTATATATCCAGCAAAGTAATAAGTTGAAGTTGCAGCAAATGCAGTGATACCCATAATGAAGTTACTTGTTGAGGCACTGACTCTAAAAGGTATTTTCATAATTTTATCCATAGCTACAACTTTAAATATCCCCGCACCAATACCAAGTAAACCACCAATAAAACCAGCACCAACCATAAAAATAAAACCAAGGATAGGATGGTTAACATTATAATTTTGCTTTTGACCACTTATAATAACACTATCATTAAGCTGTAATTTATTCGCTATAAAAGACTGCTTTGGTGGTTTAGTCTCAGCGCTTGATTTTTTCTTGATGAAACTTAAGATTGCAACCACAATAAGTATGCCACCAAAAACCAAAAATAATACTTTAGCTTTAAGCATCACAGCTAGTTTAGCGCCGAATATAGCTCCTACGGCTGTTGCTAATGCTAAAAATAAGCCTAATTTCTCTTTAGTTAATCCATGTGACTTTAACGAAACTAGAGATGTTGCTGTTGAGGTGCAGATAATAGCTACTAATGATGCTCCTATTGCATAATGAAGAGGCACTCCAAACACTGTGGTCAACAGTGGGGTAATTACTAAGCCACCACCTAAGCCAATGACAGCACCAATACCACCACCTAAAACTGCAACAATAAAAATTATTAATTCAAAGAATAAGTACTTTTCCATGCCTAAATTTTCGAATACTAAGTTCTGATAGCAAGATTATAACCTTTTTAACAACTATTTATTCAAAAAATTTGTGTTTTTACTTAAATGCTTTTAAAATATATGCTGTTTTGTGTAACTATTGAAAACTAATTAATTAACTGGAGAAGAGGCCAATATGGCGAAAGAAGATTGTATAGAAATGGAAGGTGTTGTTTTAGAAGCACTTCCAAACACAATGTTTAGAGTTGAACTTGAAAATGGGCATGTAGTAACAGCTCACATCTCAGGTAAGATGAGAAAAAACTATATCCGTATATTAACTGGCGATAAGGTTGTAGTTGAGATTACTCCTTATGATTTAACTAAAGGTCGTATTAAGTTCCGCAGCAAATAATAATCTTCAAAACTCTTAATATTTTATTAATCCTAAAAAATTTATTTTCTAAGACTAATAAAGCAGACGTTATTATTGTAAGCATAAGCTCAATAGTTATAGCTAGTAGCACTACTTTATTACCTTAATTATTTCTAATTACAGGAAGACAAAATCCATAGCAGTATTAGCTGCATAGTCAACTAACTTAATCCAAAGGTATCTTAGTAAGTTTTTAACTTAATTTTTCTATATATAATAAACAACACTACAGGTATGATTGACAGTACAAAACATATAGATAACATTTGAATAAATTCTAATGGATTACTATACAAATTATCTGGTGGGACAAAACCAACAATTACACACAAGGTAGTACCTATAATACCTAAAAGACAAACAATTGTCATACCAAATTTTCTACCAGGAATATGAAAATCTTCTGTATTTCCTCGAGTTTGGCTGTTTGTTAACTTTAGTTTTAAAGCAGCAAAAAACATCATTAGATACATCAAGGAATATATTTGTGTGCTAAGAGCAGTAAGAAGCCAATAATAAGCTTGAACCGAAGGCACTAACTCTAAAAGCAGGCATATTATAGTCATAATTATAGCTTGAAGTATTAGTATACCACTTGGAACATCATGTTTATTTGTTTTATCTAACATATCTGGTAAAAAATGATCATCAGCAGCTTGGAGCAATCCTCTTGCTGGTGAAATCATCCAGTTAATCATTGACCCTATTGAACCAACAAAAACCATCAAGCCTAAGAGATAGTAGAAAAACATTGGAATTCCTAAACTTTCTAAATAAACTTTAAAAGTTTTGATAGTACCATGGACAACGTCAATTTGTGACTGTGGAAATATAATTGCAACAGCTAAAGCGCCTAGAACCATTGTAAAGATTATAAATATTACCGAAATTAAAAGTGCTAGGGGAAAAGTCTTTTTAGGATTTATGACTTTTCTAATATGCACAGTTGCTAACTCAAGTCCCAAGAAAGAAGCTATAATAGCTGTTAGTCCCATCCAGGACTCTGTAGATGTGAAACTAGGAATTAAGTTATCTAAATGGAAATGGATGTTTAGACTATAGCTATTAATCAGCCAAATTAATGCAAATAGCACCATTAATAACATAGGTATTACCATACCAAAAAAAGTACAAGTACTGGCAAAGATTGCTGATACTCTTAGACCTTTAAGATTAAGTACAGTCAAAGACCAAAAAACTATAGTTATAAATATAATCGTAAACTTTATATTCTGTGCAAAATCAGGATTAAATAAGTATGCGATTGTTCCTGCTAGGAAAGTTAAAATACTTGGAAACCATATAAGGGTATTTATCCATTGAAACCACACAGCTAGCATCGCGACATTAGGACCAAAGGCTTTTTTAACCCAACCGTATACTCCTTCTTCACCCTTGGCAGTATATGTTGCTGTCATCTCCGCAGATACTAGTGCAACTGGCGCTAAAAATAAAAAAACAGCAACTGCAAAAAAGAAAAATATATATGTACCTGAAGTAGCTGTGGAGGGAAGATTCCTGATATTATCAATAGCTCCTGTCATTAATAATACTAGTAAGATTAAGCCTATTTTTTCTTTTGCTGATGCATTTGCTGCCATAGTTGTATATTGATGGACATTTTAAAGTATATAATAACTCAAGGATATCTAAATTGGCAAACATTTATGCGATGTACAGTGGCATTACTTGAAAAAGTTTCTCTAAGGTTTGCAACGCGTTTTTATTATCAACTTTGATTATTAATCTATCTTGATCTTGTATTAATAAATTATCGGCAAAAAACCTTGGAATATTATCAACTTTCATTATCGCAAGTATTTCTATACCGTGAGGTAATTTAAAGTCACAGATCTTTTTACCTATAACAGTAGACATATTTTCTTGGCCATGTACTTTAAGCTCAACAAGCATTTCTTCACTATCTTCAATCTCGTACATCCTAAGCATATCAATTTGAGTTAAAAATGCTTTAATTGTTGTATATGAGAAATTATGCGGTGAAATAGAAATATCAATAAGCTTTAGATCTCTAGTAATATCATAGTATTCAGCACTATTAACTGTAGCAACTGTTTTCTTAGCTCCAAGTTTTTTTGCCAAAATTGATGACATAATGTTTATCTCGTCAGAATTTGTTAAAGCAAAAAACATATCTGCTTCATCAATACCCTCAGCAACTAATAAATTATTATTAACTGGGTTATAATGTAAAATTGTTGATTTAGATAACTCACTCAAAGCAAACTCACATTTTTCAGCACTTGGATCTATCATTTTGATAATATATCCTTTGCTTTCCAAAGATTTTGCTAAGGTGATACTTGCATAGTTTATACCTGCTATAAATATTTTTCTTATGTTGTCTTTTTTAGGTTGAAATATTGATAATATCTGTGATGAATATACTTTTTCTGAAAGATACATAACTCTATCACCAGGTTTGACTAAGACATCAATATCATCAATATCTAATTTTTCACCACCCCTATATACAGAGATAATATCAACCTTAATATCACCTAGACCTAAATATATATCCTTAACAGCAAGACCTACAAGAGGGGAGCCTGATGACACCTCAACACCAACTATTTGAACACGCTTATCAAAAAAACTTGATATAAAATATGCACCAGATAAAAAAATTAATTGCTCTAGCCTTTTTGTGGTTTCAAAAAATGACTTTATAACTAAATCGATATTATTAAGTAGTTTAGGAAATCTATTATATTCAGTATCGCGGATTCGTGCAATTTTATAAGGCGTTTTATATAACTTGTAAGCCATATCACATACAGCTATATTTGTAGTATCATTTGATGTCACAGCTATTATCATATCAGTATCTTTAAAATTAGCTTCCATCATAATATTTGGTTTTGTAACATCACCAATGATTGTCTGCACATCAAATGCTGATGAAATAAAGCCAAGTTTTTCTTCATCTAAGTCAATAACTGAAACTTGATGGTCTAAACTGAGCCTTTGAGTCAAATATACTCCTAATTGCCCAGCACCTAAAATAGCTATTCTCATAATTAATTGTTATAATACTTCGATATAGTATGTGAATTTAAACATACTAATCTAAGGCAGTAAAATAATCAATTTTTTAATTTACATTCAGCCTTATAAATATTATTATATAGATATATGATACTAAACTAGTATAGATTAAAGGTAATTATGCTTAAGATAAGTAAATTACTCGACTACGGTTTACTAGTAGTTGTTACAATAGCACAAAATGATTCTAATCCATATAGTGCTGCAAAAATTGCTAAATCTACAAGTCTAAATATTCCGACGGTAAGAAAGCTACTAAATCAGCTCTCTTTGGCAAATATTGTAACCTCAAAGCGAGGTATCGAAGGTGGGTACACCTTAGTCAACGATCCAAGAGAGATTACTGTTTTGGATATTGTTAAATGTGTTGAGAAAGATGTAAATCTAACCGAGTGCTGCGATTTGCAAAAAAAATGTAGTTTAGGGAACTGTATGGTGAGTGGCTATTGGAGAGTTTTAAACAGCCAACTACTTGGTTTACTATCAAAAACATCAATTTATGATATTGTCAACAACAAAGACAAGAGTTAAAAAAAATGAGTGAAAATTTAGATAAAATCATTGAGCAAGACTATGAGCATGGTTTTGTTACTAATATTGAAGCAGAAACAATCGAAGCTGGTTTAAATGAGGATGTGATTCGTCTAATATCAGCAAGAAAAAATGAACCTGAATTTTTATTAGAATGGCGTCTTAAGGCTTATAAAAAATGGCTAGAAATGACGTCTCCTAAATGGGCCAATTTAAATTATCCTTCTATAGATTTTCAGGCTATTAGCTATTACTCATCGCCTAAGTCGCTAAAAGATCATCCAAAAAGCTTAGATGAGGTTGATCCAGAGATTATCGAAACTTATAACAAACTTGGTATACCTTTGCATGAGCAAGAGATGTTAGCAGGTGTGAGAAATATTGCTGTAGATGCGGTATTTGACTCAGTATCTGTTGTGACAACATTCAAAGAAAAATTAGCTGAAGCTGGAGTAATATTTTGTCCAATATCAGAAGCAGTGCAAAAGTATCCTGAACTTGTACAAAAATATCTCGGATCGGTTGTTCCTCAAGGCGATAACTTCTTTGCTGCACTTAATTCAGCAGTATTTAGTGACGGCTCGTTTGTATATATTCCTAAGGGTGTAACTTGCCCCATGGAATTATCGACATACTTTAGAATCAATGCCATGAATACTGGACAGTTTGAGAGAACTCTAATTATTGCTGATGAGAGTAGTTATGTCAGTTACTTAGAAGGCTGTACCGCTCCGATGCGCGATGAAAATCAACTTCATGCCGCAGTTGTTGAGTTAGTAGCACTAGATGGCGCTGAAATTAAGTATTCTACGGTACAAAACTGGTACCCAGGTGATAAAGATGGTAAAGGCGGAATTTATAATTTCGTAACCAAAAGAGGTGTCTGTCACAAAAATGCAAAAATTTCATGGACACAAGTTGAAACAGGCTCTGCTATTACATGGAAATATCCATCGGTAGTTTTGCGTGGTGATAACTCAATCGGTGAGTTCTATTCTGTGGCGTTAACCCGTCATGCTCAACAGGCAGATACAGGTACAAAAATGATTCATCTTGGCAAAAATACCAAGAGTACTATTATTTCTAAAGGTATATCTGCAGGCAAAGCATCACAAGCATATAGAGGGTTAGTGAGAATTTCACCAAATGCTGCTAACGCAAGAAACTTCTCACAATGTGATTCTTTGTTGATTGGTCATAATTGTGGTGCGCATACTTATCCATATATAGAAAACAAAAGTAACTCTTCGCAGATAGAGCATGAAGCTACAACCTCTAAGATTTCTGAAGATCAGCTTTTTTATTGTAAACAAAGAGGGCTATCAGAAGAGGACGCGGTCGCTATGATTGTAAATGGTTTCTGTAAAGAAGTATTTAAGAAGCTTCCTCTTGAGTTTGCTGTAGAAGCTCAGAAACTTATGGAAGTTAGTCTAGAAGGTGCGGTTGGTTAAGCTATAAGCTATATAATTTGATAAAAAGGTTTAAAAATGTTATTAGAAATTAAAGATTTACATGTAAGTGTTGGTGAGCAAAAAAAACAAATATTAAAAGGATTAAACTTAACAGTCAAAAAAGGTGAGGTTCATGCAATTATGGGACCAAATGGTGCTGGTAAGAGCACTTTAAGTAATGTTTTAGCGGGTAAAGATGGTTATGAAATTACCCAGGGATCTATTAAATTTGACGGTAAAGATTTAAATAACTTAAGTATTTCAGAAAGGGCTGCTGCTGGTATTTTTTTAAGCTTACAATACCCAATTGAAATTCCTGGGGTTAGTAATGTCCAGTTCCTTAAAACTGCTGTAAATAGCATTAGAAAGCAAAATGGCGAAGATGAAATTGATGCGATTTCTTTTATGAAAAAACTAAAAGAAAATATGCAAGTATTAAAAATTGATCAAAAATATATGTCGCGTGGTGTCAATGAAGGCTTTTCTGGTGGTGAGAAGAAGCGTAATGAGATGCTGCAGCTTATGATGCTCGAACCAAAGTTAGCAATATTAGATGAAACTGATTCTGGCTTGGATATTGATGCTCTGCAAGTAGTATCCCAAGGTGCAAATAGTATGAGATCTGCAGATAGAAGTTTCTTAGTAATTACTCATTATCAAAGACTTCTAGATCATATTCAACCAGACTTTGTTCATGTCTTAGCAGATGGCAAGATAGCTAAGACTGGTGGCAAAGAGCTTGCTCTTGAATTAGAAGAGAAAGGATATTCTTGGTTAAACAGCTAAAGGTTGCTAAAAATGTTAATAGATAATAAATCTCTACCTACAACTAAACAAGAAAGCTGGAAGTATACAAATATTGCTTCTATTTATGATAAAAATAATATCAAAGAATTACTAAAAGAATCACCACAATCTAAAAACTATCTTGAAGGCTTTAAGTTTGATACACAAGAGAATGTTGTAATAATCCTTGATGGTGTATTAGCTATTGATTATAACAAAAAATTAAATCATATCAGCGCCTTGGAATTACACAAAGACGATAGAAATATGTCTAGGCTAGCGATAGAGAATTCTAAACACTTTGGTATTAATATAGCTAAAGATACTAAAGATTGCTTGAGTTTAATCTTTATAAATACTGAGATGGCTAAGGATAAATTAACAAATATATCACTAAAACTTAGTGTCGATATGTTTGCTAGCTTAGATTTAAATGTTGACTTTGTAAACCTTGCTGAAAATTCTGCAATAAATTTATTTCTAGATATAAATCTTGCTGAGGCTGCAAAAATCAATTTTACAAATAATGCTGATAATCCAAATAATACTAAGCTGATAACAACAGCAAACTATTTAATAAATTTAGAGAGAGCTGCTGAGTTTAATGGATTTAATCTTCTTAATAAAGATGCTTTATTAAGAAGCGATTTTATAGTTAATCTAAATAAGCCTCATTCAAGATTTGATGTTAGAGGGCTATATTTAGTAAATGATAATGCTATTGCTAATACTTGTTTTTTAGTTAATCATAACGCTTCGCATACTTTTAGTAATGTCAACTTCCGTGGTGTTGCTAATGGCAATGCTAAAGCTTGGTTTAATGCTAAAGCGATAGTTAATAAAGGTGTTGAACAAATACAAGCGTACCAAAATAACAAAAATATCCAATTAAGTAACAAAGCTGAAATAAACACTAAGCCAGAATTAGAGATTTTTGCTGATGATGTAGTCTGTACTCATGGTGCTACAATAGGGCAGTTAGATAAAGATGCTTTATTCTATCTACAATCTAGAGGACTAGAACTTCATGATGCCCAGATTTTACTTTTAGAAAGCTTTGTAAAGTCTCAGCTAACATCTGATGATTTTCCTTTTGAAAATGAAATTAAAGAAGAGATAATTGAGTCTTTAGATGATATCCTCCATGCTATTATTTAATAATAAACCAACCAACAATAAGTTCTTATTTATTTTGTTGTTATGTGATAAATTAAAGCTATTATTTAGTTTAGTTTTTTGAATAAATTTTTATGAAAGAAGTTTTGATGTGCCGACCAACGGCTTTTGATGTTGTTTATGCTATAAACCCATGGATGCAGGTTAATAATAAACCTGATAAAACTTTAGCATTAAAGCAATGGCAAAATCTCTATGATACTTATCAAAAACTTGAATTAAAAATTAATTTAATTGAGCAGGGTGAAGATGTTCCGGATATGGTTTTTACAGCGAATGCTGGAGTTGTACGAAAAAATACTTTTATAGCAAGTAATTTTCGCCCTGTAGAAAGAAAACCTGAAGAAGTATTATTCCAAAAATGGTTTAAGGATAATAGTTATCAGATTGAAACTCTTGATTGCTACCATAGTGGTGAAGGAGATGCTCTAGAATATAACAATAAACTCTATTGTGGCTATGGATACCGCAGTAGTTTAAAGGCAAGTCAACAATTAGCTAAATTAGTTGACATTGAAGCAGTACAATTAGAGATTGTTGATCCTTTCTTTTATGATCTTGATTTAACATTTTGTCCACTAGGCAATAGAGCTGTAATGTACTACCCAAAAGCATATGCACCGCAAAGCCAAGAAGTTCTCAAACAACTTCCAAATGCTATAGAACTCTCCCATGAGCAAGTTGCTAATCAATTTGCAAATAGTGTTTATACAAGTGGTAAACTAATCATTAGTGGTTGTGATGATAAGCTTAGAAAACAGTTATATAAATTTGATATAGAGCCTATTATTATCAATGTCAGTGAATTTAGAAAAGCAGGTGGTGGCATTAAGTGTATGACTCTTAAGTTAGTTTAATAATAAATATTTGCTGACAAATCTAATTAATTAAAATTTAGATATCTGTTAAACTCAATAATGAGTTTATTTGTAGAGGAGTTATTAATTTATGAAAAAAAAGTTTATCCCAATTACTTTAGTGAGCCTTTTTGCAACGATTTCTTTTGCTGCGGCATGTGGCAGTGATCATCATAATTATAATACAATCACGTATTCTACTCAGGCTGAAACTACAGTCAAAAGTGATAGTATACTTGTTCAGGTCACAGGCTATGCGACAACAACACTTGAAAAACAAAATAGTGTAGAAAAACAAATTTCAGATAATATCAATAATATTGTTAAATCTGACTGGAAAGTCAAAGATATTGAACAAACTATTAGTAATAGTGGTGCAATTAATATCACTATCAAACTACAAGCTAGGGTATCACAAAGTGATCTTAATAAGCTACAAAGAGCATTTGATAATCAAGATAAATCTACAGGTAAAAGACTAGTTGTCGATGTATTAGATTACAATCCTCCTGCTAAAAATATACAAGCAGCAAAACAAAAGCTAATGATTAAACTTTTTAATGATACCAAAGATTATCTTGCTGACTTTAATAAACAAACTAATAGTAAATATACTATCCACTCTATACAATATATAGATGTAGATGGTTACCAATCTAGAAATAATTTAATGTTAATGAAAACAGCTTACAGTGGTGATGCAAGCTCAAATAGCCATAGCCCAGTAGCTGTCTCTCAAGATATTAATATTAAAGCAAATGTTACATTTATGGAGAAATAAGCTATGTCATTAAGTAATGTTATAAAAACAGACGAAGCTAACTTCGAAAAACTTATTAATAGTACAAACAAGGCTGTTTTGGTTGATTTCTATGCTGATTGGTGTGGACCATGTAAAACACTAGGTCCAATCCTTGATCAGCTTTCAAAAGACTATCCAAATGCTATGATTGTCAAAGTAAATGTTGATGACAATCAAAATTTAGCTGCTAAATTTGCTATTAGAAGTATTCCAACTTTGCTTATTTTTAAAAATGGTAAGCAAGTTGGAACTCTAACAGGTGTTCACACTGGCTCTCAATTAGAACAAAAGCTAAAAGCATATGAGTAAAGAGTCTGAGTCTCAAGATTTATGCCAATGGTATTTTAAGACGCTTTTTGAAATACCTGTCAAACCAAATAAATTTCCTGACGAATTTGCTATTATAACTGCTTACAACCCACTTAACCAAAAACTAACTGATCAAGAAAACATTTTTAGAAATATTCTTTTAAAACACCAATTAACTAGAAAGTATAATTGGGTATATCAAATCAACGGTTTTGATAAAACTACGGAGCACCAAGAAAATGGTTTTATGTTTAATGCTGAATCTTTAGATAGTGCTTGTGAACTTGGTCAAGAATATTCTCAAGATGCTATCTACTATGTTATTGGTGATATTCTCTATGTTTGTAAATGTGAACCAGCAAAAAGGAAGCTTATTGAAGTAGGCGGGTTCTTAGCTAGGATTTGCTGATACAAAGTTAACAATTCTTTTTAACTCAGCAACATAGTCTAAGAAAATCTGTTTTCCTTTATCTGTAATTTTATAAGTTGTCGTTGGCTTGCCAGATTTGAAAGATTTTTTGTTTACAATATAACCATTTTTAACAAAAACTTTCATATGTGTACTCATATGACCATCAGTTAATTCTAATAAAGTTTTTATATCTTTAAATGTAGCACTGTCTACCGAATATAAATAAGTAATTATTTTTGTTCTAATTGGTTGATGTAATATATCATTCAGCATATTTTACCTATTTTTTTCTAGTGTTTTATCCATAAATAATAAGTTATACCTAAATATATCTATACCTAAATATATCAGCGTAAGTTGCCAATAAATGTCGCTGTAATTCTTAACAAAGAATATGAAATAATACCAATCAGAATATAACTTATGGAGATTTTTCTGATAATCTCTAATGAAAATCTTCCAAATAGATTATACATAAGACCTAAGGATATATACACAGGAGAACGCTAAATAATTCCCATATCCCCATATAGAGATAGTACTATTATAGTTGTAAATATGGTTTTTAGAATTACATCATATAAATATATGCTTTTTTGCCACAAGAGTTAACAGAAGGGTGGTAACGATGTTTTTTTAGAATTTTTAGTTATTATAAAAACTAACTTTAAAAAGAATAGGTTCCATAGTCGATATTTTTAAAGAAATATTTTCTTGCGATAAACGGTAAAATATTAAACAATCATAACAACTTAATTAATTATAACTAATATTTAATATTTTATGTATTTATTTATAATCAAACTTATTTTAATTTGCTGTATAAACTATTTTAAAAGGTAATACATATATGGCAGAATCTTGTGCTTACAATAAACATCAAAATATTTAGCAACAAACATGCAAATCAATGAAAACTGGTTTACAAAAAGATTTGAACGTACAGAAAAATTTTTAGAGTCAAGTTATAGTTGTGCTCGTAATATTTTCAAAAAATCTGAAAAAAAGAATATCACTTTAGTCGACAATAAGGATTACTTAGAATTTGTCTCATGTTCTTATTTAGGGTTACACAACGACAAGCAAATAATCAATGCAGTCAAAGAAAGTAAAGCCCTTGAAACACAAGGATTCATGTTTTCAAGCTCAAGAACAAGAGTAATATCTCAAGAGGAGAAAAGTGCACTTGATAAACTTGCAAAAATTTTTTCACCATATTCGCCTGTATTATTCCAAAATTTACACACCACACACCTTGGAGTTATACCTTTACTACTTTCCGGTATATTCCCAAGAATGGACCAAGGTAAACCAATACATTGCATAATGGATAAATATGCTCACCAATCCCTGAAAATTTTAATCGGAATTATAAATCAGTTTTGTGAAGTCGAGTTTGTAGATAATACAGATATTAAAAAACTCTCTACGAGTTTAAAGCAAATTCATAAAGATAATAAGATACCATTTATAATAATGGACAGCGTTGGCTCTATGGGAAAAATTTATCCTATCAAAGAGATAATAGATTTAGTCAATAAGTATTGTGGCTATGTTTACTTTGATGATGCTCATGGAATGTCAATAATCGGTAAGCATGGTAGCGGATATGTACTACAAGAGCTCAACTATAAATTAAATGACAGAGTCTTCATATCGGCATCATTATCTAAAGGCTTCGGTGGACAAGGTGGTGTTGTGCTGATGCCTCATCAAGAGCAAATAGACTTTATTTTACAATATTGTACTACCTACACATTTTCAGGTCCACTATCAGTACCAAGCTTAGAAGTAATAAATAAAAGTTGTGAAATTCATCTATCTACACATATCAACTTACTTCAGCAAAAGCTGCGCAATAATTTAAATTACTTTGACCAAGAAATTACCGATGTGAAATATAATCAACTCCGCAACAGTTTTGTACCATTCAGAACTATATACATCGGTAATGAAGAAGACGCTATAAAATACTATAAACAGCTAAAAGCACAAGGTATACTTGTAACATGTGCTGTTTATCCTGTAGTAGAAAAGTCTAAAGCAATTTTGAGGATCACTCTCTCAGCAAGTCATGAATATAGTGATATTAAATTGCTTGTAAAGAATTTAAAAAATATCTTAAGGTTAAGGAATGAATGAAAAATGCATAGCAATTTAAATGAGTACATATCTTCACCACTATTTGCAGCGGTGGCAAATATTTCTAGCGAAAATATTTACATATACGTTAAGGACACAGATTCGAAGTATGTATTTCTAAGTAAAAATATGTGCAACCTAAACAACATTCAATACCAAGAAGCTATTGGTAAAAATGATAGCTATTTTAAATGGGGCCAGAAACAAGCAAATGCTTTTAGAAATGATGATTTATTTGTCTTAAATAATAAAAAACCTCACATATCTAAGTATTTGATACCTAAAGGCGATGAATTCTTGTGGATAAAAACAGAAAAAATACCAATTTTAAATAAAGATGACGAAGCCATTGGCATCCTTGGAATTGCACAAAATATATCCTACCAAAAGATGCTGCAACCAAGACAAGCTCCTAGCGTTAAAACTTCAATTGTAGCAAGTCGAAATCCTGCAGTTATTGTTTTAGAACTACTTGAAGAATACATAAGAAACAACTTCAAGAATCAATCCAATATATATGATGAGTATTCATTTATCAGAAATTCATTCATTAAGAAATTATCTTGTGAACTAGTAACAAAAGATGAGCAACAACTCCACAATGCTATAAATCTAGAAAAACAGCTCAAAGAAACTCTTTCAATATTCATCGATAATAGAGAATTAATAATCATTGGTACTGGAAAAGTCAAAACTAAATACTACATCTATTTAATTATTTGCTTATGTTTCATCGAATTATATAAAAACAAATCTCTCAGAGAGAAAATTCTAATAAACATCGATGATAATACAATTAGGCTAATGATAAATAGGGCAGGCGAAAAGCATAAACTTATCACAGAAAATAACCATACTAATAATAAATTTATAACAAATTACCTCACGCCTGATATAATCAATTCACTTAATTTACATTTAGAGATTTTTGCTATCGAAGGCTTAGCTGCGGCAATCAATCTTATAATAGATAATCAAGACATTATGTACAGTGATTAACATACAGTGATATATCTAAATACATACATTTATTCATAGCAGTTAAATTTAATAATAATATGACAAATTCAATTTCAACAGAAACTATAGCAATAATTATGCAAATATCTTTTGTAGTTATAATTATTGTATCTTTTATAGTCTCAGTATTATTTATACTATCCCAACAAAATTTAGCTAATGCTATTGTTGAAGCTAATAATACTCCTAAGATTCATAATGCTTGGCTGTGGACACAGTTAATTCCTATATGGACATATATTGCTCTATTAGTTACAGCTATCAAACTAGATGAACAATGTAAAATATACCAGAATAAATATACAAAAAAGCTCAATTTCAAAGCTCGATTTGTATACTGGTACATTGGCCTGACAATATTAAACCTTGTGCCTATCCTTAATATAGTAACTATTATTGCAAGCTTAGTATTATTTATAGTAGTATGGACCAATATAAGCAAGACTACAAAAGAGCTTTCTAAAATATATATAAATTAATAAGTTATACCTATATATTTTTAGTGTGGACTAGATTCTGTATCAAAAAATAATTACTCCGGAAGCTCTATTAGAAGTTAAATGAGAGAGTACCGATATATACACTTCATTAACTAAAGCTTTTGGTGAGCAGGGTAGAGTAGTGTTGATGCATAATATATGTTTGTTTATACTGTTTATAAAAAAGTCTAAAGCAATATTAAAATTACTTTCCCAGCAAGGCATGAATCTAAACGATGTAAGATTATTAACAGCTAATTTAAAGAATATACTAAGGATCTAACATGTACAATAACAACAACTTATCTGATTATCTATCTTCATCGATATTTAAAGCTATTGCAAATATGAGTAGTAAAAGTGTTTTTATTTATGTTAAAAGTATAGATTTTAAATATGTTTTTTTAAGTAAAAACATGGGTAATTTGATTAATTTAAATTATCATGAAGCTTTAGGAAAAACTGATTATGATTTTGATTGGAGTAAAGAACAAGCAGATACTTTTAGAAATGATGATTTATTCGTTTTAAATACTGGAAAAACTCATATATCAGAATATTTACTTCCTATAGCTAAAAAATTTTTATGGATAAAAACAGAGAAAATACCAATTTTCGATAAAAATAATGACATCATTGGTATACTTGGAATAGCACAAGATATAACAATCTATAAGAAAGAAGCGTTACCACAAAAGCAAATAATCAATCAATCTGAGCACAATAACATATCTAGGTATATATCTTCACCAATCTTTAAAGCTATTGCAAGTATAAGTAGTAAAAATACTTTTATTTATGTCAAAAGTATAGATCTTAAATACGTTTTTTTAGGTAAAAACATGTGTAATTTGAGTAATTTAAATTATCATGAAGCTTTAGGAAAAACTGATTATGATTTTGGTTGGGGTAAAGAACAAGCAGATACTTTTAGAAATGATGATTTATTCGTTTTAAATACTGGAAAAACTCATATATCAGAATATTTACTTCCTATAGCTAAAAAGTTTTTATGGATAAAGACAGAGAAAATACCAATTTTCGATAAAAATAATAACGTTATTGGTATACTTGGAATAGCACAGGATGTAACGTATAGAAAAAAAATATTATCCCAAAAGCAAATAGTTAATTCGTCAAATCAAAATACTAAACTTCTGAGAATATAATTGTAGTAATTATATTAATTTTGCAAAAATATCCTTATTATTAATTTTATTGCAACAAATCATTAGCTTGTAATATATGGCAAATATGATACAGGCTGAGAAGGTTGCTCAAGCATCAAAAGTACCACAAATTGGAGAAGTAGATCTAATTTTAACCGTACTCGAATAAGGCGCTTACAGCTGTCTTAATCTTTCTTCTATTTCCTTATCATATCCGTCCTCATCTTTATGTGAGGTATACCACTTTAAAGCATTACTATTCTTGAAAGCTGCCTCTTTATTTAATTTACCCTCATAATTATCTAAAAGCCAGTTAATACTTCTATTACACATAAAATAACACCCTTGTATTAAAGGAGTTAATAGTTCGCCTGAAGGCATTTTCCACGCAGTATTAATATCGTGAGTGGGAAAATTCTCTTTTAATTTATCTAAGATAAGATTGTTAGAGCTATTGGAACATCCCGCTATAAAATAGCTTGCTATAGAATTAGATGCTTCTAATAGGAGATTATTACTCAAACATTTAATACCATTATTTTTTGCCTGGTTTGCTTCAGTTCTTGAATTTGATAGTAATAACTCAACTATATTTATATGAGCCCTTTGGCAAGCTATCATAAAAGGGGTAGTGCCATCATTTATTGGCTGATTTACTTCAATTCTTGAATCTAATAGTAATAACTTAACTATATTTATATGACCACGTTGACAAGCTATCCACAACGGGGTAACGCCATTATTATTTGCCTGATTTACTCCAGTTCCTTGTTCTAATAGTAATAACTTAACTACATCAGTATGATTTTTTATAGAAGCTATGTATAGTAAGAAAGTGTTTGTGTGGTATCCTTTTTTAACCATATCTTCTAAGTTTTTCTTGTAAATATAATCTAAGTTTCCCTTGTAATTTTCCTCAACATCACTAATAAATTTTGATTGTATTTGCTTTAGTAGAGAATATACAAACTTAGTATACTCTTGATTAATATCTATTACTTTAGATAAAAAAATCTTTTCTTCTAAAAGAATGTATAGTAATTCATTAATATTTTTACAATTTACTATTATGCTATTTAGCTTGTTGAACCGACTATTAAGATGGCTATTAAGATTCATAGAAATATGGTTTTTATATTGTTCAAAAAATCTCTGTCTCTCATTATCATATTCTTCAAAAAAACTCTGTCTCTCATTATTATAGTTATAGTAGCCTTTTAGTCCAATATTTAGTCCAAAATGATGAAACTTATTTGAAAGTTGTTCAGCAAGTCTCTTTTTAAAAGTTATCATATCAAAATCAACTATCTGTGTGGGGGCAACAAATATAGTAACATTTACGGCGAATATTTCATTTTCAGTATAAAATGACTCAAATAATTGCGTTGCAAGTTTATCTGCTGATTTTTTATCATAATAAGGAAAGTTTTTTCTTAGGAAGTCATCTTCAAGGTAGTTAGCATCAAAATAGTTAACTTCAAGGCATTTAGCAAGACAATTAAATTGAGTAATACAAGCTGTAGTATGCTTATATGAATCAAAAATAATTAAATATGGGTTTTTAGTTAACGGATTTTTAGATAACTTATTTTTCAAGTTAGTTATTAGTGGCTCAAGGTATTTCGCAAGGTCATCTTGATTGCCAGCATATGGTTTTATTATATATTTCTAATAAAGGCAAACTACAGGCATCATAGATACTGTCCTTTTGAAATAAACTATTATTTATAATATATTTAGAAGCCTCATATCCATTCTGAGAAACTAAATTAGAATTTATTCGATCAGAAAAAAAATAAGTTTTAAAAGGGTTATGGTAAAGAAGTAAACCGTCTAAAAATGCTCTTATTGATAAAATTAGATCATACTTATCTCCACGTTTTAGCTTAGTATATTCTTTTATAGTCTCACTAAGTTTTCTACTTTTTTTTTACTATAGTCTTTTGTCAAGATCTCTAGACGGTCATAGAAAGTTTTTTGATCTTTAGCTAAGGCAGCTTGTCCCCACATATACGCTAGACCAAAACATAAACCACTAGGCAGGCTTAATTTATCGTAATAACCTTTTCCCCAATCACAATTATCTGATATCTCTTTTATATTCTCTTTTAAAAGCTCATATTTAGTCTTAGGCATTGATAACACTCCAAGGTAATAAAGCTGCATAAACTTCTATAATTTCAGAATAAGGCAATCTCTTCATAACATCTACATAGTTTTGATATGGTTTAAAATTATTATACTTCTTGCGAATGATTTTACAAAAAAATTTAATATTAATAAGTATAACTTAGAAAATTAATTTAATTTATCAAAATAAGTTATAAAAAATCACATCGGCCCACATAAATATAAAAGATTTTTTATAGCGATTATTTTGTCAACTAATAAGCTATTTGAATAATAAATCATACTACTAAGTTAGTAAAAAGTTAGTATTTTCAATATATTTAGCTAATAGATATGATGATTATATACAAATCAAGATTTTTTGCTATAAGAATTTCTTATAAATGATAAAAGCGATATTTTCCAATATTGAGAGCATTTTTTGCTATTTTGCAAGACTATTTTTTCTCTTTTTTAATAGCTATTATGGTAAATAAGTTCATTATGTTTTATGAACCTCATACTAGAAGATTTTCTTTATTAGTATTTTTTATATAAAGTTTTTTATTAAAAACAGAAAGTTTAAGTGGGTTTGATGATGATGGAAAATAATAAATTAACATTAATATTTAGTAAAAAAATTATTTTTCATCATATTAATTAATCTGTTTATGTTAGTAACTTTATATATACTAAGGAGAATCTAAGATGTCTAGAAGATATTGTGTCATAAAAGAAAATCAAAAGATGAGGACTTTATTATCAATAATTAAGTCAAATTATTATTCAGATAATAAAGACTCATTACAAGAGGTAAATCTAGAACATGTTCTTAACAGAATTTTTAATCCAGATATTAGAGTTTTAGTAAGAAATGCATGGAAAGATTTAGAAACAATAGCTGGCCAAGAAATCAGATTACTTGAAAATAATTGTAAGAAAAATTTTATAAATCGACTTTATAAAAAAAACAAAGACATGAATTTTATTATTAAGACAGAACTTAATGATGAAACAGCAGTTATAAATTTTAATTCTACAAATAATCTAAAACTTGAACACAAGTACATAAACATCTAATTTATTTTGCAAATCTCACCATAAAAGCCTTTAAAATCAATGGTTTGCAAAGTATTCAATTTTTTTCACAAACTTATAAACATTCGCATAATATATATTATGTTAAATTAATTAAATGTGTGAAAACATAATTTATTCTTGTGGATAAGCCCTTTTAACTATTTAATTTTGCCGATTTATTTTTTGATTAATAAGTTTGTTTGGATTAACTATAAATAATCTTGTTGTAGTTTTTTGATTATGTCTAAACTAGCAGGAAGAAATTTAAAATTATTAAGCTCAGAAATTTTTACAAGTTTTAGTTGTTGATTTTCTTTTGCATATGGAACACCCTCAAAATCATCAATAATGAAAAAATGTAAGTTTACTTCTATCTTATCTTTATTGATGTGTTTTTTAGTCATGTAAGGCTTCACTACATTTGCAGTTATACCAACTTCCTCATTAATTTCTCTTTTAATACATTCTGCAAAAGTTTCATCTTTTTCAAGCTTACCCCCTGGAAATTCCCAATAATCACTGTATGTCTGAAATTTTTGCCTTAGGCTTATATAGACTTTAGCGTTATGTTCATCTAAAATTATCGCCACTGCGGCATTAATTTGTGCCATTTTTGTAAAAAGTAAGTTAATTAGTACTAAGAAATATATAATATGTACCAAAATCATAAAAGTGAAATTTTATTAGCAACACCGCTTATAAAAGATGATACAGTATTTACTAAATCAGTAATTTACCTGTGTCAAAATGATCGCCATGGCGCTATGGGTTTGATAATAAATAAACCTCTTACAGACACATTGAGAGATGTTTTTGAAGAATTGTATATACCCCATAATAATACTTTTGAAGAAATTTTAGATTACCCTCTTTATATGGGCGGTCCGATAAGCCCACATAAAATTATGATATTGCATACAACAAATGGTCGGAATTACACTTCAACGATAAAATTAGATGAAGGTTTAGCAATAACAGCTTCAATGGATATTTTAGAGGATCTTGCCAACAATATTTTGCCAGAATATTTCTTGCCAGTTGTTGGTTATAGCTGTTGGACTACCAATCAGCTTACAGATGAAATCAAATCAAATGATTGGATTGTAACCAATAAGCTTAGTAAGAAAATTTTATTTAATCATGAAAACAAGGTAAAATGGCAAAATCATTTAGAACATGCTGGCTATACTTTGCAAAGCCTTGATGCATTATTTAATAAAAATACAGGTAACTGCTAATGTTTCAGTCTTTGATAGCTATCGATTATGGTAAAGCGCGTATCGGTTTAGCTAGTGGCCAAATGATTACAAAGACAGCAACGCCGATAGGTACAATCGAAGCTTATGATGGTATACCTAACTGGATTGAGCTTGATAAAATTATCAAACGCTGGAACCCTTCAGATATTATTATTGGTTTACCATTAGACACCCATGATTTTGAAACTGATATTACTAAGGCTGCTAAGGATTTTGCTAAACAAATGCAGCAAAGATACCAAAGAAAAATCCATCTTATTAATGAAGCTTACTCAACTCGTGAAGCTAGATGGCGTTTGGAGGAAGTCAAAAGTAAAAAAGTTTCTCATATAAAGGTAGATGCTCTAGCAGCCTGTGTGATCTTAGAAACATGGATGTCTGAAAATTAATTTAATAATACATTTAATTTGCTGTTGTATAATATTGACAATATTTAATTAGACTGTAATTATTTGCTTATTAAAATTCATGATCTGAGAATACTTATGCGCAGCTTAAAAAATAAAATCATCTTAGTGGTAACTTTTATATTCTTAACTCTAAGCATGCAACTATCATATGCTTGTATTTCAAATGAATATACTAAGGCTTATTCTCTATATAGAAATAGTGATTATAGTGATTCTGTTAAGGCTTTTATGGAGCTATACAAAAAAGGCTGTCCCACTTCCCCATATTTCTTAGGTATATTTTATACTTATGGAATTGGTGTTAAGCAAGATTTGGATTTAGCAATAAAATATTTTGATGTTTTTCTTGATAAAAATAATAATAAACAACCACGCCACTATCGTGCTAATGCATACTTAGCGCTTGCATACATCTATAAAATTAAAGGGCAAATGGAAAAAGCAAATAAATATTTAACTTTATCTGCTGAAATTGGCAATGCTGAAGCTATGTTCTTTTTAGGAAAATCTTATGTGGCCAATAATCAGCCATACTATATTGAAACTAATCCACAAAAAGCTTTTTTCTGGCTTAATAAAGCTGCTCAAAGTGGTAATATAGAAGCGATGAGATTAATATATGATAATGATTTGTATTCAAAACCTAAGAGTTAACTAAATTTCGAAAATAATTTGATTCAAAAAACTAAAAACTATTTGTCATTTTAAAGTTCAATTTAAAGCATAGTTCAGAGAATTAATTATTATCAAAAAGGCACGCGCCTCACTTCTAAGATTAAATATTTATTGAGAGAGCATTTTTTAGTAAATAGAAAACATCTAGATATTTATGATATTTTCACTTAAAATTATTAGCATATTTTATTCAACTATAATCTACATCTAGGTCTTAACTTCAAATGAATGAATATAATTTTAGCGATATAGAAAAATCCGCCCAAGATTATTGGCGTAAAAATGATTCTTTTAAAGCTGTAGAAGACAAAAATAAACAAAAATTTTACTGCCTTTCGATGCTACCATATCCGAGTGGTACGCTACACATGGGGCACGTGCGTAATTATACGATTGGCGATGTGATTGCAAGATATCAAAAAATGCAAGGTAAAAATGTCCTTCACCCTATGGGTTGGGATGCTTTTGGTTTACCTGCAGAGAATGCCGCAATTAAGCATAAAAAATCGCCATATGAATGGACAAAAAGTAATATTGCTCACATGAAATCACAACTTGATTCTTTAGGCTTTAGTTTTGACTGGTCAAGAGAAGTCACAACTTGTGATCAAGACTATTATAAATGGGAACAATGGTTTTTTATTCAGCTATACAAAAAAGGTTTAGCATATCGTAAAAACTCAGTTGTTAACTGGGATCCAGTTGACCAAACAGTTTTAGCAAATGAACAAGTTGTTGATGGTAGAGGTTGGCGCTCTGGTGCTTTAGTTGAGAAAAAGGAAATTCCTCAGTGGTTCCTAAAGATTACTAACTATGCTGATGAACTTTTGCAAGATATAAGCAAATTGGATGGCTGGCCAGATGCAGTTAAAATAATGCAAACTAATTGGATTGGCAAATCCAAAGGGCTAACAGTTAAATTCAAAATTAAAGATTCTAATCAAGATATACAAGTCTTTACAACTCGTCCTGATACACTAATGGGAGTAAGCTATCTTGGTATAGCACCTGAGCACCCTCTTGCTGTTGAAGAAGCTAAAAATAATCCAGAGCTAGCAGCATTTATAGATGAATGTAAGAAATCATCAACAATGGAGGCAGACTTAGCAACTCAAGAGAAAAAAGGCTTTAAGACATCAATTAAAGTAATTCACCCTATTTCGGGAGAAACAGTAGATGTTTGGGTAGCTAATTTTGTACTTATGGGATATGGTTCTGGTGCTGTTATGTCTGTACCCGCTCATGATCAAAGAGACTGGGAATTTGCCCAAAAATATAGTATATCATTAAAACAAGTCATACAGTCTAATGATAAAAAACTACAAATTGATTTACAAAAGGCTGCTTTTGTTGAAAAAGGCATACTAATAAATTCAGGAGAATTTGATGGTTTAAACTTCAAAAATGCCTATCAAGCAATCAAGAAATACCTTATAGAGCAAGATAAAGGTTATGAAACTACTAATTTTAGAATTCATGATTGGGGTATTTCACGCCAAAGATATTGGGGTTGTCCTATTCCGATGATCCATTGTGATAGCTGTGGCATAGTACCAGAAAAAGAGTACAACTTACCAGTGATATTACCTACTGATGTAACCTTAACAGAGGCAGGCTCACCACTTAAGGATATTCCAGAGTTTCTAAATGTAGCTTGCCCGGAATGTGGCAAACCAGCAAAGCGTGAAACTGATACATTTGATACATTTTTTGAATCATCTTGGTATTATGCAAGATATACTTGCCCTACTGCTAAGCAAATGCTTGATCAAGAAGCTAATTATTGGCTACCGGTAGATAAATATATAGGTGGTATTGAGCATGCTATCATGCACTTACTCTATGCTAGATTCTTTCACAAATTAATGCGTGATGAGGGATTACTTAGTTCAGATGAACCTTTTAAGAACCTTCTTACACAAGGAATGGTGCTAAAAGATGGTGCTAAGATGTCTAAATCTAAAGGTAACACTGTAGATCCCCAAGAGCTTATTGATAAGTATGGCGCTGATACTGTAAGATTATTTAGTATGTTTGCCGCACCTCCTGAGCAATCACTTGAATGGTCAGAAACAGGTGTTGAAGGAGCAAATAAATTTCTGCGTAAAGTATTTAATTATGCTGAATTAAATAAAGATATATTTGCCAAAAATATATTTCTAGAGTGTGAAAAGCTGACAAAACAAGATAAAAAAGCACGCTTTGAAATACACTCTAATCTAAAGCAGGCAATTTTTGACTTTGACAAAAGTCAATTTAATACCGTAGTATCTGCTTGTATGAAAATTTTAAATACCCTAAATCACTATGACAATCTTTCTGAAAGTGTTAAAGTCGAAGGATTTAGTGTTTTGCTAAGAGTGTTAGCACCATTTACGCCACATCTATGTCATCACCTATGGCAACAATTAAATCTAGGAAAAGATATACTTCACACTAGCTTTCCAACTGTTGATAATAATGCTCTAGAAAAAGATGAATTCCTCTTAGTGGTACAAATTAATGGTAAACTAAAAGCTAAGTTAGAATTAGATGCTTCACTACCTCAAAATCAAGTTGAAGAAGCAGTTTTAGCTGATGAACATGTCAAATCATTTATAGATAGCAAACAAATTATCAAAATGATTTATGTACCACAAAAACTTATTAATATTGTAATCAAATAAGGTAAATATGATGAGATTAAAATATATCCATACTATGTTTTTATTTATTGCAACAGTCATATTAGCTAGCTGTGGCTTTCATCCACGTGGAGTTTTGACTGATGGCAATGCAGGCAACTTTGATAGCTTAGCGGGCACTAAGTTTTATATTGAAGCTGATAATTACGCTAATTTAGCTAATTCATTAAAACGTAATCTAACAAACTTCAATGCAATTATTGTTAACGATGAAAAATCTGCTGACTATATTATAAATATTCAAGATGCTAAACAAGAGTCTCAACTAACAAGTATTATTGGTGGTGCATCAAACAATACCTACCAGTTAATATATACAATAACTTATAACATTGTTAAGCCTTATAAGAAGACTCCTGTAATACCAAATAAATCTATAAGTGCTCAACAATTCTGGCAGTCGAACGCAGGTACACAGCTTGCGCAAAATAATCAAGCAGATAGGATATATACCTACCTTGAAGGGCAACTAGTTAATAATATGGTCACTCAAATTGCTGCTTTATTACCAAGTAAAAATATATCTCAAACAGCAGACTCTGATTCTGATTCTGATGGGAATTCTGCACAATAAAAATAAACTCCAAAATAATTTTTTGTTCCAAAACAATATCTAACTTAAAGGTAATACTTAGATACCATCAGTAATCATGCATTAGCTGTTACATTAAGTTGTTTACTATTTTTTTAAATAGTTCTATTACTTACATTTGTTATTGGTAAATTAATTAGTAAATATATAGTTTTTTTAATAGCTAAAATTTTTTTAATAAAAGTAACTCACTATTAGAAAAATACCTGCTACAATTCTTCTACTATCCAGCTTTGCATAGCATTTATAAGCTCAGCAAAAATATCTGCCATCAGAAGTAGGTCAACTTCATGCCCAGAATTATCTTCTTTGTTTAAATCTTTAATACCATCTAAAAACTTAATTGCTTTAAATTGTAGTTTAGTATTTGCGGTCATCACAAGTTGCTCACGCCAGATTATCGCTAATTCTGTGATGTAGCCACCACTTTTTATAAATGCTTTGATATTATCATTAAGCATAGAACTACCTTGACATGATATATTTGCAATACTATCACCAATAGCACTAGTAAGCTTACACTTTTCAGCGATTTCGACATCTATTGGATAAGCATTATCTACAAGCCATTCTGTTAAAATATCTGTTTCTTCTTTGATTATAGATTCAAATCGTGCTTCACATCTTTGTAGTAAATCTAATACCTCTGTAATTTGTTTTTCAGATATACTGTCTATAACTAGATAATTATTTGTCAGATCTAGGTAGCCATAAGTTTTTTTAAATTTACTGAAAGCTAATGGTAATAGCTTCTGTTCCATATCCTCTTTTATTTGTGTTTTTTCTTTTTTGCTTACGTATCTAGTTAGCTCAAGCTCTTCTATATACTCTTGTGCTTGTTGATTTATTACTTGAGCTGGTAGAATTTTCTCTTCATTCATTAAGCAAAATGCTGCTAAATGATTAAATCTAAATAGACATTTTTCATCTTTAATAAATGGATTTATAAAACCACGCGATGATCGCTGTGAATTACCACATGCAATAAATGCTAGTTTATTCATAGAATCTTCAAATATATCTATATTAATATCTGTAATTTTGAATGCTGTAAGGTTTTTAAAGAACATAAGTAGTTACTCAGTTTAATAAATTGTTCCAAAATGATAAAACGTCTAATCTAAAAGTAGAATACTAAATACATAAAATTAGGATTAAATCTAAAGATTACCTTCATGACTTTGGCAAAAACATTCCAATATTTGTTACATAATGTATAATATGTTGTCTTTAGTTAATAACTAACTTGTTTGGAAATATATATGTCACAGATAGTTGTTTGCGCAATGTATAAATTTGTTACATTAGAAGATTTTGAGGCTATGCGCCAACCTCTTCTAGATACGATGATAAAAAATAATGTCAAAGGTACACTACTCTTGGCTAATGAAGGAATCAATGGTACTGTTGCAGGAACACGTAAAAGTATAGATGGTCTACTAGCTTATTTAAAAACAGATCCACGCCTAATAGATATTGATTATAAAGAGTCTTATCATCAAGAAATGCCCTTTTATCGTTCAAAAGTAAAGCTTAAAAAAGAGATTGTTACTCTAGGTGTTGATGAAATTGACCCTAACAAAGTTTGTGGTAAATATGTCGAACCTAAAGATTGGAATGCATTGATTTCTGACCCTGAGACCGTGCTTATTGATACTCGCAATGAATATGAGATAGAAATTGGTACCTTTAAAAATGCTATCAACCCTCATACAGAAAATTTCCGCGAATTTCCTCAATATGTCGATGAGAGACTCGACCCTAAAAAGCACAAAAAAGTAGCTATGTTTTGTACTGGTGGGATTAGATGTGAGAAATCTACAGCACTACTTAAAGCCAAAGGTTTTGATGAGGTTTATCATTTACAAGGCGGTATTCTTAAGTATTTAGAAGAAGTACCGAAAGAAAAATCTATGTGGCAAGGTGAATGCTTTGTGTTTGACTCAAGAGTTGCTGTAAACCATGATCTTGAAAAAGGTAGCTATGATCAGTGTTTTGCTTGTCGTATGCCAATCACAGAAGAGGACAAAAAACGCCATGAATATGTTAAAGGTATAAGCTGTCATCATTGCTATGATAAAGTTACTGAAAAACAAAAAGCTCGCTTTGCTGAGCGTGAAAAGCAAGCTCAATTAGCAGCACAGCAAGGTTTCTCTCATGTTGGCGATGATGCAAAAAAACTTGCAGAACTTAATAAACTAAAAAAACAACAAGCTAAAGAAGCAGCTCGTAAAAAAGCTCAACAATAAACTTCTATTAATTAACCATTCAAATAGATACCACTATCTCTTATTACAATTTTCTTTTGTTTTAAAAGTATACCAATAGCACGCTTAAATGCTGCTTTACTAATACCAAATTCGCGTGCGATATCTTCTGGGTTAGATTTATCATTAAATGGTGCTGAACCATCATGAGCTATAAGATATTTCTCGATAAGTGCAGCATTTTTATCTAAATCTTTATGCACTAGTTGTAAAGACAAGTCTATACGACCATCATCACGAATGTTTTTAATATATCCTTTGGTAGATTGTCCAAAACTCAACCTTCTAAAGACTTCTGAAGAATAAAGTATACCCCAATAGCTATTATTGATAATTGCTTTATAACCTATGTTTGTTGAGTTAGCAATTATAAGATCTACTTCTTGATTAGGCTTTAGTTCATCACTTGCATAATCTTTTATAAACTTATTAATTTTTGCTGATGCTGTAATTTTACCATTAATCTTATCAAGATATAGATAAACAATATAAGACTTACCAACTTCAAAAGGACGATGTTGCTCTGCTAATGGCACAAAAAGATCTTTTTCCAAACCCCAATCGAGAAATGCACCTATGTTGGTAAGATTTTTAACTTGTAAATAAGCGACCTCTCCCACTGTTGGTACTTTTTTTGTAGTAGCTATAAGCTCAGATTTAGAATTATGGTACAAAAATACTTCGACATAATCACCGATCTTAATAAGGTTATCAATTTCAAATATAGGTAATTTTGCTTCACTAAGCTCTAGAGCATCTAAAATTAGCCAATTAATTCTTTTATCAAGAACTTTTAATTTGTGATATTTTCCAATTGAAATCAAAATAGTTACCTTTGATATTTTTAAGCAGATAAATCATATCATATATTTGCTCAAACTAGCCAAACATATCCTTTAATGCTGAGATATTTTGTTTTGAATTTTCTTTACGAGTTTCTGCACATTCTTTTTCTGTTCCAACCCAGTATAAGTCTGTTTCTGGTAGCTCATCAATAAACCTACTTGGGATCGAAACTTGTTTTTCCCCAAACTTTTTACGGTGTTTAGTCATAGTGATGGTAAGATTCTCTCTAGCTCGAGTAATTGCAACATAGGCAAGGCGACGTTCATCTTCTATTGAATCATCCTCAATACTTTGTTGATGCGGTAATATCCCCTCTTCCATCCCCATAATATAGACTTTTTTAAATTCTAGACCTTTTGAGGCGTGCATAGTTATAATCTGGACTTGATTATCATTTTTATCTTCATTATTTCTATCTAAAATATCTATCAAAAGCATTTTATTTAATACGGTTGCTAATGACTCAAGGCCATTATATGACTCGTCTTCGAGTTGATTTACAATCCATTTAGTAACTTCAATAACATTCGTATACCTAAATTCAGCTTGCTTTTCAGAAGAGCTAGAATCTATTAGCCATTGTTTATACGAAATATTATCAATAAAAGTATTAATTATATTTTTTAGCTCTTGTACTGAGATACTTGAGTTTATTTGCTGTTGGGTATTGAGTATTATATTCTTAAAAGATACTAGATTTCTCTTAGTAAAATCACGCAGTTCAAAGTTTTCTAAATTATGCAAGGTATAAAAAAAACTACAATGATGCTGGCTTGCATACTCACCTAACTTGTGAATAGTTGCACTACCAACCTCACGCTTAGGGGTATTTATCACGCGTAAAAAAGCTCTATCATCATCTGGATTAACAATTAACCTCAAATACGAAATAATATCTTTAATTTCCGCTTTAGAGAAAAATGAGCTGCCACCACTGATAGTATAAGGAATCTTGTGCATTTGCATATATCTTTCAAGTAGATAAGCTTGATAATTACTTCTAATTAAAACCGCATAATCAGAGTTTTTAGATTTGGTTTTTATTCTATCAAAAAATATATCACTAGCAATAAATTGCGCTTCATCCTCATCATTTACCAGGCTAATTACCTTAACCTGCTCACCATAGTCTTTATTAGACCACAGCTTTTTTTCAAAAATATGGCTATTATTCTCTATAAGTTTATTAGCAACATTTAGAATTCTACCTGTAGAACGATAATTCTGCTCTAGTTTGATAACCTTTAGATCTGCAAAATCCTCTTGTAAATGGTGTAAATTTTCAGGTCTTGAACCTCTCCAAGCGTATATAGATTGATCATCATCACCTACTACAGTAAATTTATTTTTAACTTGGGTCAGATATTTTAACAGTTGGTATTGTGACTCATTAGTATCTTGGTATTCATCTATCAATATATACCTAAACTTATCTGCCCAAAGTTTTTGGATATCAGGATGATTTCTAAATAACTGAATTGGTTGAAATATCAAATCATCAAAGTCAAAAGAGTTGTATGATTTTAGATATCTTTGGTATTCTTGATAAATAAAAGCCGCCTGCTCTTCTAAATCATCTTTAGGTACTACTTGTTCAGGAGTAAGTAATGCTGACTTCCAAAAAGATATTTTTGTTTGGATGAAACCAGCATTCTGCTTAGATAGTTGATATTCATCGTAGGCAATATCATAGATTAAAGCAAGAGAATCATGACTATCAAAAAGTGTGAAATTTTTCTTATAGCCTAGCTCGGTGAAATGTTTTTTTAAAATAGATAAACCAAGCGAGTGAAATGTAGATATCATCAATCCTTTTGTTTCTTCTTTATCAAGCCGCGATTTGACACGCTCTTGCATCTCTTTAGCTGCTTTATTGGTAAATGTCACCGCTAAAATGCTTTTAGCTGGATATAAAAGTTGCTCAATAAGATAAGAAATCTTTTCTATAATTACACTAGTTTTACCACTGCCAGCACCTGCTAATACAAGCAAAGGCGTTGCTATATATTTGACAGCTTGTTGCTGCTGTTGATTAAGATGATCTAGCATTTAGTTATAATTTTGCCATTATCTAAGTGATATTGTTGCTCAGGTGCCTGTTTATGAAATACAACTAACATATAGCATTGATTATCAACAAATACTTTATTAACAACATTTGCTAGGGGCTTACCTTGACTATCCTTTAAATCAAAATCAGTAATATCTGACTGAGATTTAAATACTGCTAGTTCTTTCTTTAGTTTAGCTTTGTAGTGCATTCTAGCTATAACTTCTTGGCCCATATAGCAGCCTTTGGTGTAGCAAACCACCTTATCAACATTATCTAAATCCAACTCAGCAGGAAGAAACTTTTCAAAATTAGCAGCATTTATAGTTGCTAGTTTATTAAAGATATTCTCTTTTTGAACCTGCTCAAGAGTCATCTTAGAAGCTAGAGAATCTTTAGCTAAAATATCGTGATTTAAAAAGCCAGTCTGCGTAAAAAATAAGGCATAATCATCATTAATACTAAAAGCAACTTTGGAAAACGTTCCATACTTTTTCAGCCACGCTAGTAGATCATCAAGAACCTCTTGCTCAACTGAAAGGAGTAGTTTTTCATTAGTTATAAATTTGACAAAACATAGTGAAATAATACGCCCTTTTAAGTTGGCAAAAGCTGTCAGCAAAATATCATTATCAGCTGATAAACCACTTAAATCTGCTGTTGTTAGCCCCTGCAAAAATTTTTTAGTATCTACACCATTTACTTCTAAAATTTTAAAATTAGTGTATTGAAAAGTCATAATACAAACCACTTTAGTAAAAATCTAACTAGTAGATTTTATAGTATTTCCTTGTAGTTATCAAAGGATCTCAGTTTATATAATAACTTTATTAAATTTACAAAACGTGATAGCAAAATATGTTTAAATTTTTTAAGAGCACTGCTAATTAAATTTGAAAGTTTTAATAAGCTTGCTAAAAATATATATATTAGCATATTTAATTATGATTAAATTGACTTAGCAATTCATTTAGCTCTGCTAAAATATTATTACCGAGGTTATAAGTGTGTATAAGTATTTAATTAAAATGCTAAATAAGACCTTGAAATAATTTAATTTAAACATTAGTATCAAAATAATTAAATCTTAAGAAAATCTAAATATAATGTCTAAGTTACTAATTATAATTGATATTCAGAAAGGATTTAACTGCAAAGAACTTGATTCTATAATAAATAGATTTAATAACAACCATAATAAATTTGATCATGTTTGTTTTTGTATGTTTGAAAATAGAAAAGGTTCACTATTTGAGAAACAGTTAAAATGGGTAGGCTTTCAAAATCAAGAGGATAGGAAGCTAATTGAAAAAACAAAAATTCCAAAAAATTCATATTTTATAAATCATCATAATTATACAGTCTATAATGCTGATATGAAAAAACTAATTAACAACTTAAATCCACAGCAAATTTATTTAGCAGGAATATTTTCTGATGTGTGTTTATTGAAAATCGCTATAGATATGTTTGATGATGGAGTTATTGCATATGTTATTGAAGATTTAAGTACTTCACTCCATGGCCTTGATGCTCACAAAAATGCTTTTTATAATATGAAGCTAGCGTTAGGCGAAGATAAAATAATATCAATTAGTGATGTCAAATCATGAATTATCTTTACGAGTGGCTGATTAGGCCATATCATAATTATGATGTTTATATGGTTTATCTAGAAGCTATTGCAGCATCAATAGGTGTTGCTAGTGTTATATGTGCATATAAACGCAGTGTTTTTGTATATATATTTGGATTTATATCAGCATTAATATATATCTACCTACTATATAGTTGGGAGCTTTTTGGTGATATGATTTTAAACTGTTATTTTCTCTTAGCTAATGTTGCAGGTTTCTTTGTATGGCTTAAACACCTTGAAAAAAATAGTAAAACTATTATAAACATCAAAAGAGCAGCCTCCAGTGAAAAAAAGAAAGCTTTATTGATATTTATTTTGACTATATCTATAACCCCTTTTCTTTATGCATATCAAAAAGATGCTGCTATTTCAAATTTACCGGCATATAGCTATGTTGACTGTTTTCTAACAGCAACGTGCTTTACTGCTTTATATTTTCAAATTACTAGAAGTATTAACGCTTGGTATCTATGGATAACTGCAGATACTCTATATATTCCTTTATTTATCTATAAAGGTGCTGGAATTACTGCAATTCAATATACCATATTTTTAACTCTTGTATGCTTTACACTAAGAAAATGGCAAATTATATTGAAGGAACAAGAAAATATTAAAGTCCCTAATTGATAACATTTACCAAATAAGCGAGTAATAAAATGCCTAAAAATGCTCTAGTTGTTGTTGATGTTCAAAATTATTTTGTAAATGAACATACTAAAATTTTACCTAAAAAAATTAGAAAACTTATACAAACTACTGATTTTGATTATATTGTTTTTAGTAAATATGTAAATAATTTAAAAAGTAATCATTACAAAATACTCAAGTGGCATGAATGCCAAGAATCTCCTGATATTGACATTCATGCAGAACTTTTAGAATTTACCAATAGTAAAAATGTTTTTGAGAAAAACAGTTATTCAATATTTAAATCTACAATGTTAGATTTTTTTAAAGAAAAAAATATTAATAAAATCTATCTAGCTGGTATAGATATTGATGCTTGTGTTTTAGCTTCAGCATTTGATGGTTTTGATTTAGGTTATGATATTGAAATTTTGAAAGATTTTTGTTTAAGTCATTTTGGAAAAGGATTTAAAGGCTCTGCTCTTAAAATTATGCAAAAGAATTTGGTCTATCGATAAGATTTATTTGTGTAATATTTTTATTATATTACATTAAGCATAGAAATTAGTGCTAGTTCCACCGATACCTCTTGGCTGGTTATTTTGAAAACCTTCCTGAGGGCCATCCATCATCATTTGTCTATTAAGAGATTTATCTTCATCGCTGATTCTAAGATTATCTTTAATATTTTTTGGTGCTGGAGTAGTTAAGTTATCTAGATTAAGATTCTCATCCTCTTTGTTTTTATCTATATTTTTTGAATCATTCTTAGATTTATCCGTCTCTTTATTAGGTTTATTGTTAGCTGGATTCTGCTTAGGATATTTTCTAGTTACTCGAGAAGCTTGTAAATTCTCCTCTGATATACTGCCTAAATGTCTTTTAGCTATTTGTGGTGCTTGTTGTTTGTTTATTTGATTTATAATTGGGCGATGAGATTGCATATTACGCACTGAATCATGCGGCATAGATTTTTGTGATACATTTGCAGCTCTTGGGACAGTATTACTCATATTGGTAAGAGTATTATCAAGCTGTCCACTATCATTAGCATTGTCAAAACTAAATGCTGAAGCCACAAATATAGAACTTAATATAGATGTCAATATAAGCTTTTTCATCAAAAATACCTCTTATTTATTATAAACTTTGCTTAATTATATTTTCTAACTCAATTGTATCTTTTGTAAATAATCTAATTCCTTCTGCTAACTTATGAGTAGCCATAGCATTTTCATTGATTTGCCAGCGGAAACTTGATTCGCTAATTTGCGGTTCTTGAGTAACTACATCATCATTTTTTGTTAGTTTAACTTCTAATTTTTCATGACGATTTTCAAGCTCTTCAAGTAAAGCCGGAGATATAGTCAAAGCATCACAACCAGCTAAAGCGATAACTTGTTCAGCATTCCTAAAGCTAGCACCCATAACTATTGTCTTAAAGCCGTGACTTTTATATAATTCATATATCGCTTTTACAGAGTTAACACCGTCATCATGTTCAATCTCGGGGAAACTTTTTAAATTATTTTGTTGCATTTGCCAATCTGTAATTCTACCTACAAATGGTGAAACTAGATGTACACCCGCCTCGGCGCATGCTTGCGCTTGGACTTTGTCAAAAATAAGTGTAAGATTACAGTTAATACCTTCTTTTTGCAGTAGTTTTGCAGCCTTGATACCTTCCCATGTCGCAGCAATTTTTATTAAAACTCTATCTTTTGAGATACCATTAGACTCATATCTTGCAATAATCTTTTTGGCATAGTCAATAGTTGCTGCGGTATTAAAAGATACTCTTGCATCTACTTCACTTGATACTTTACCTTCGATGACATCAAGTATTTTGATACCAAAGCTAACCAAGATTTCAATAGCTATTTCTTTAACAAGATCTTCAAGCTTAAGATCTGGATAAGTTTGTTTTACTTTATTGATAGTTTCTATCACTAATTTAGAATATTTTTGTTCTTTGGCAGCCTTGAGAATTAAACTAGGATTTGTCGTAGCATCAACAGGTTTGTATTTTTGAATTAACTCAAAATCACTTGTATCAGCAACTACCATTGTTACTTGTTTAAGCTGTTCTAATACTGATTTTTGCATGGTTATTTTAATAATTTGTACACTCTTTATATAAAGTATACAACTTCAGGCATATTAGTAAACAAACTCGCTATGTTTATTTACTAAAAAATAATAATCTAGAGAGAAATAATATAAGAATATTAGTTGGTTAAGTTAGGCTGCAAACTTATCTTTGAGCATCTCAAACATAGCTCTCACAGCCATCATTTCACCACCTTTAGGTTTACCTGGTGTAGATGTGATATTCCAAGCCATCATATCAAAATGAATCCAAGTCGGTGCATCTTTTGTACCAACAAAATGCTCCATGAATAATGCCGCTTTTACTGCTCCAGCAAATGGTGATAAATCACAATGCGAAATATCGGCAAACTCAGTATCTAGGTTCTTTCTGTAACAATTGGCTAATGGTAGTCGCCAAACTTGATCTTGAGTTGCTTGAGCATATTTATATACTTGGCTAGCAACATCATCATTATTACAGAAAAATGCCGCGATCTCAGGTCCTACAGCAACCCTAGCTGCTCCTGTTAAAGTTGAGAAATCAATTAAATAATCTGGTTTTTTCTGTGCTTCCTCATATAGAGGTTCAGCTAATATTAGCCGTCCTTCAGCATCTGTATTGGTAACTTGTACACTAGTGCCATTTTTCATTTTAATAATATCACTTGGTCGATATGATTTTGCATCTATAGCATTTTCAACTGTAGGAATTACTAAGCTCAATCTGATAGGTAATTTATGCTTCATAAGCATATACGCAAGACCGATAGCATTGGCACTACCGCCCATATCTTTATGCATTAGTTGCATTGCTGATGATGGTTTGATATCCAAACCACCTGTATCAAAAGCCACACCCTTACCAACTATTGATACTTTAGGATGATTTATATCCCCCCAATTTAATCGTACAAGTCTAGGAGCTCTATGACTGCCCTTACCCACAGTGTAGATACCCATATAGCCTTGCTTTACAAGCTCTTGACCAACAATTTCTTCAAAATCAGCAGCAAACTCTTTGGCTACTTGTTGTATCACATTAGCGATATCAGCTGGTCCCATATCTTCTGCTGGAGTAGTAATCATATCTCTAACTAGATAATTAGCCTCTATAGTTGCTAATATATGCCGATATTCTATTGGCAAAAATAATTTTACTTTTGACTGTTGTAGTTTAGATTTGTATTTTTTAAAATTATAACTTCCTAAAGCAAAGCCTATATAGTAAAGTGTTAAATCAGCTATATCAGCATATTCAATGTGATAATTTCCTTGTGGTAGCTGATTTGGTAGATCTGCAATACCATACATATCCTCAGATACAAGACAAATTACTTTTTGAATATTTCCGCAAATATTTGGAATAGTTATAATCTTTCTTTTTTCATCAAACTGTTTGACAAAATTCTGTAAAAAACTATCCTGGCTACTAAGCCAATCTGTGAAACTACCCTTATTAATCACAAAAATTGGCAGAGAATTATTTTCTTTATAGTGTGTAAAACACTCTAATTTAGTTGATATATGCATTTTATAGCTCCACATTTTGACCTAATAGTAACCAATTATTAAAATCTTGCACCGTTTTTGCTGTTAAAATACCAGCGGTTTTATATAGACTTAGAAATCCCATAATATAATCAAACTCTGTATTGTTGAGCTGGATAATGAATTGATAGTATTGATTTAAAATAATGAAATACTGTGTAATCGTTGTTGTACCTTGCTCATAGCGTTCTTTATATTTCTCATATGCAATTTTCGCACTAGCAACAGATTTACGCAACGCTTCGATTTCCTTTTTCTTTAATTGTACAAATCTAAAAGCATACATTGCATCATTTTGAGCAACCCTACCAGTTTGAATCATATTAAACTCTGAGGATTGATAGTCATAAGCGGCTTTTTTTAATTCAGCGTAATCTGTTCCACCAGCAAAAATATTCCATGTTAAATTAATTCCAAAATAAAACGCATTTATAGTGCCTTTAGAAGGTAAAAAATTATCAAATACTGGATTACCAAGTGAACTAACATTATTAAAGCCAGGTGAATACTTAACTTCGAAGTTAACTTTAGGCATAAATGAGCTTGTTGCTGATTGATAGCTATAGTATTTACTCTCTTTAGTATGCATCGAGCCTAAATATGATGGACTGCTACGCATAGTTAGCTCTTCCCAACCCTCTTCCGCATTAGGTGATGGTTCTTTGACTTTAAATTCATTGCTATATAAGACGACGTCATCATCGTTATTAGTGTATTTACGTAGCTCAGCTCGTGTAACTTTTTCCTCTCTCTTAGCGGCAGCATAATCAGCTTCAGCTATATAATAGTTAGCTTTTGCAGTCTCATAATCAGCAACGTCTGCAGTACCAGCCCTAAATTTACTTTCTAGCTCATTTAAGCTTTGTTTGTTTGATTTTAGGTTGTATGAGTTATACTGGACATTTTTTATAGATCTAGCTAAATTAAAATATGCATAACTTACATCATATAAAAACTGCTGATAACTTGTCCTATAATCTTGTTGGGCAAACTGTGCTGTTTCTTCAGCTGATTGTAAATCTTTGTATGCACCATAATCATATAAAGGCTGTGTAAGGGTTAACAAGCCTTGAATCGAATTAAATCGACCACCAGCAATGTCACCACCTGCTTTTGTTTTTTGATCTATAATATTAGTCGCTGCTATGGAACCACCTATATCTATTCTTGGTAATAATCGACCCAGCTGTATTGCTGGACTCATTTGCCTTGAATTAAGCTGGAAACCAATAAATTTATACTGCGGTGAGTTATTTATTGATTGCTTTATAGTGCTAGTATAGTCAGCTACAGGATTAGCTATACCACTAATACAACAACCAAATATACCCAGGGATATTGATAAATATCTACTACGCACTACTTTCAAGGTACCACTACTACTTTTTTATATTGTCTAAAATGAACTGTTCTACTTGAGATAAAGCATGATCTATATTTGCAGAATTATTACCACCACCTTGAGCCATGTCAGCACGACCACCGCCCTTACCATCAATATGACCACTTAGCTCTTTGGCAATATCTCCAGCTTTAATCAAAGCTGTCATAGCATTGCTAACCCCAATTACAAACTGTACCTTATCAGCGTTAATTGTACTTAAAACTGCAATTAGCTTATTATTCTTCGACTTATAATCATCAATTTTATCACGCAAGGTTTTGACATCAACACCATTGATATTCGCAACAACAACTTTTATATCATTGATATTGCTCTCTTTGATTTCACTACTAGAGCCTGATAACAGCTCTTTTTTAAGTTTAGCAATTTGTTTCTCTTGACTTTTTATTTGTTCAAGCACTGACCTTATTTTATCTATCAAATTAGCATCGTTGGCTTTGAGGCTATCTTTAAGCGCTATGATTTTATTTTCGGTTGCAAAAGTGTGTCTGATAGCTTTGTCAGCTGTGCTTGCTTCTATCCTTCTAATTCCCGAGGCGATACCACCTTCAGAAACTATCTTAAATAAACCGATATCTCCAGTATAAGCAACATGCGTACCACCACACAACTCTATAGAAAAATCTCCCATAGATATTACACGTACGATATCTCCATATTTTTCGCCAAATAATGCTTCGGCCCCTAGTGACTTAGCTTTTTGTTGTGATGTCTCTATAGTTGCTACTGGATAGTTAGCACGTATTTGCTGATTCACCAAAATTTCTATTTGCTCTATTTCACTACGAGAAATCGACTTATCATGGGTAAAGTCAAATCTTAGTCTATTTTCGTCAACAAGTGAGCCTTTTTGCTCAACATGTTTGCCTAAAACTACTTTCAGAGCTTTATGTAATAAATGTGTAGCACTATGATTAGCTGCTGTAGCAAGTCTGCGTTGATCATTTACCTGTGCAGTTAGCTCATCATTTATATTTAATCGGCCTTTTACTAATTTACCAATATGTAAGATTGCTTCACCAGACTTTTGTACATCCTCAACTATAAACTCAAAGCCAACACCTTCAAGGGTACCTTTGTCACCTACTTGACCACCTGATTCTGCATAGAAAGGAGTTTTATCTAAAACTACAACTGCTGGTGCCTCTTCAGCGATACTATCAACTAATTGACCATCTTGATATATTTCTAAAACTTTTGCATCTTCTATTAGTGTTGAGTAGCCTCTAAATTCTGATTTAATTTGTGAGTTAATCAAACTATTATAATCAATATTAAATTTGCCAGCTTCTTTTGATCTTTGTTTTTGGGCCTGCATGTGCTCTAAGAACGCTTTTTCGTCAACTTTTAAGTCTTTTTCTCTTGCCATATCTGCAGTTAAATCAAAAGGAAAACCATAAGTGTCATACAACTTGAAGGCTAGCTCGCCAGATATTGTATCACCTTTTAGATTTTCTATTTCAGCATCAAATATCTTGATACCATTTTCAATTGTCTTCAAGAAAAGTTCTTCTTCTTTTATAAGTGTTTTTTCAATTAAATCTCTTTTATCAATTAATTGTGGGTACGCTTCACCCATCTGATTTATAAGCTCTTCAACTAATTTATAGAAAAATATCTGATTTGCTCCAAGTTTATTGCCATGGCGAATAGCTCTACGAGTAATCCTTCTTAGAACATAACCACGTCCCTCATTAGAGGGTAAAACCCCATCAGCAATTAAAAAAGCACATGAACGAATATGGTCAGCAACAACTTTTAGTGAAGGTAAGTTTATATTCTTAGTATTTGTTACTTGTTGGGCTTTTTTGATTAAAGCTTGAAACAAATCTATCTCATAGTTGCTATGGACATTTTGTAACACAGCTGAGATTCTCTCTAAGCCCATTCCGGTATCAACCGATGGCTTAGGTAAATCTGTAGTAGAGCCATCAGCATGACGATTATATTGCATAAATACAATATTCCAAATCTCAATATATCTATCACCATCTTGTTCTGGAGTACCAGGTAATCCTCCTGCAACCTCTTCACCATGATCATAAAAAATTTCAGTACATGGACCACATGGCCCAGTATCTCCCATTGACCAAAAATTATCACTTGAATCGATACGGATAATTCTCTCTTTAGCTAAACCAATATGCTTATGCCAGACATCAAAAGCCTCATCGTCACTAGCATATATAGTTACCCATAATTTCTCTACTGGGAGTTTTATTTCTTTAGTCAAAAACTCCCAAGCAAACCTAATAGCTTCTTTTTTGAAGTAATCACCGAAACTAAAGTTACCTAGCATCTCAAAAAAAGTATGATGCCTAGCCGTGTAGCCGACATTCTCAAGGTCATTATGCTTACCACCAGCCCGTAAACATTTTTGAACTGTTACCGCGCGAGAAAAATCTCTCTTTTCAATTCCAAGAAAAACATCTTTAAACTGCACCATTCCAGCATTTGTAAATAATAAAGTATCGTCACCAAACGGAATCAAAGACGAACTAGGTTGAGGTGAATGATTTTTAGACTCAAAATAATTTATAAATTTATTACGTAACTCTTTAGTAGTAATCATGCTACAGATTTATTAAATTCAAAACAGATAGTATTATAAACCATTTTGGCAAACAAAATAAACTCTACCAATCGCATTTAAACACATTTAAGTATATAATCATATATAAGTTGTCATTTCGTAGACTGTAAAATGAAAAAAAAAATAATTATTATTGCAGTTATTGTTAGTGTTATTGCAGTAGCTTCTGGTATTGCTTACTATTTTCACTATCAAGCTGTACAAGAAGAGCTAGCAGAACAAGCTCAAGAAGAAGCTGCTCTTCCAAAACCAACAGACTATTGTTTGATTACTTATCAAGAGTCAGCTGATAATGGCAGAACTTGGCACAAAGTTAATATCAACAGTGGCCAAAAACCTATGTTTAAAGCACAATGCTGGAAAAAATATATCCAAATTTTAGATAGTTTTGCAGCAAGTGCTGATACTGATGGAAAATGGTATAGTAAAACCCAAGATGGCAAGATTATAGCTCATCCATCGATGTATTTTGCTGACAAACCATTTGAATTACAAGACAAAGCTCCATCTGTTAAACAAGTTACTAAGGATAGTAGTTCTCAATCACAAAGCTAACCAAACCCAGTTGTGATTTTTTCATGGTATCTTTTAAAAATTATATTTTCAAATTTAGTTTTGTCTTGACAATCAAGTTTATTCAAATATTTTTCACACTCGACTAAATTTCCTTCATACAAAAACCTAAGGCTATTTTTACATTTTAAATCATGCGGATAAGTGTTTTTTTTGATCTGATACCAAGAGGATAAACGTGGTATATCATCAGATGAAACTATAAATAGATGCTTTTTAACTCGTGTAATCGCAACATAAAACAAACGACGCTCTTCTTCTATGATTTCGTTACAGACTTTGTTGTTTTTATCACCAAAAAATCCCCCCTCTGTAGCATCATGAACAACAACATACTCCCACTCTAAACCTTTAGCTCGATGCATCGACATAATTTGAATTTGATTAGGATTATTGTGATTTTGCTGATTTGATCTAATATAAAGCTGATACAAAAGCTCAATAAATTCTGTCAGGGTATTTTTTTTGCCCTTAGCAAAACTAACCATTCCCTCAATAATCTGTAGTTTAGATTTACTTGAATAAGTTTCCCCTGAAGCCTTAGAGATTTGTTTCTCTAAATCTAAACTTTGTAATATAAAATCAATTGCTTTATCAGATTTTTTTATGCGTGTATTATTAAAAATACTACGCCAACTACTTGATATTGCTAAGATATTTTTTTGTTTAAATGTTTTATCAACTGTTTGGCTAATAGCTGCGATAATATTTGCAGCTTGAGAGACATCATTAGCAATTGCTGTGGCTAGTGTTAGCTTAAGTTCTTTTTTAAGATATAAAGAAGGATAATCTAACATTGATTTGATAAATTCTACACGCTGTTCAAGGGTGTGCTTGTCAAAACCATAACCTTTGTTAATCAACATTAGATAACCATAGATAGCTTTGAAAAGATTCTCACTAAAAATATTTTTATCAGCAACGATATTATAGGCTAAGTCATTATATAGGCAACTTAACTCAAAAACTGTAGTTGAATTATACTTACGCACCAGTATGGCGATATCGCTAGCCTTAACACCACTTTCTATTAGCGCTTTTAGTTTTAGTACTACTTTGTCACTACTATCTAAAATACTTATATCGGTTGTTTTGTTTAGTTTAGGATAAGTTATACATAAATTGTTATGGCGTTTTTTATTATTGACAATAATATTATTCGCCATCAAAGATATTAGGTCACCATAACGAAAAGTGTATGAAAGTGTATATTGCTTGACATCTTTAAAATCTTTTTTAAAACCCTCTAACATATAATAAGGTGTCGAGCCACGCCACTGGTAGATAGTTTGATCGACATCGCCAACAGCCATAACATAAGTATTTTGTCCAACCAAACATTGTAAAAAAAACTGCTGAACTTGGTTTATATCTTGATATTCATCAATAATTATATGCGAATACAAATTACTTGCTTGAGCAACACTGGTTTTATTTTTTTCAAAAAGCTTTACTGGTAGATATATCATATCATCGTAAGTTATAGCTTTTTGATTTTCACATTCTTGATTAAATTGGTTAAAGATTTTATCTAATAACTTTTTCTCTTTTGAATTTAACCCTTTTATTTTGCTATTATTCAAAGATAAATCTGACTTTAGTAATGAAATATATTCTTTAAATGTTTCTACTCGTTCATTATCAATATCTTTGGTTATTTTAAATTCTTTTTGATAAGTTTTTAGTAGTTTAACAATGACAGTATCTACTTCATATTCCTTGAGAATTTTATCTACTTTAACAAAACCAGCTTTAGCAAAAGTTTGGAGAAAACTATTGCCCAAAGAATGCATTGTGCGGACATTTATTAACCTGGCAATTTCCGGCTTAAGAACTTTTTTTAGTCGTGTAGCAAAATCAAGCTGTGCTGATTTGTTATACATTAAAACTAGTATTTTATTTGGCGCTACTTGATTACTAACCAGATACTCGATTCGTGCTATTAAAGTTTGGGTTTTGCCACTACCTGCTACTGCCGAAACTAAAGCATGCTTGTTAATATCATGATTAATGATTTTTTGCTGTTCTACTGTATATTGCATTGATTATTTATGATTATTTGCTCTTGGTTACTTGTGCTGAGATTGATCATTTGTAAATAATCTTGTTACCACATAACCAACTGTCAAAATCGCCTGCTTACAGATATTAATTATTGTTTTCCCTAAAGCTAGCAGAGTTACACCCATATACTTAAAGTAATTAAAGGAACTAATACTTGCTTTTTTGTCCTTAATAAACCTAAATGGTGCAAATATAAATAATATAAAACTAATCATTACTATATATGAAAATATAGTCCCCATTATTTGCTCATACCACTGCGCAAATCTATAAAATAGCACTAGAACTATTACAGTCAAAATAACTAAAAACATAAATAGAAATAAACTCTTTTTCTTCATTTTTTACCCCTAAAAACTTTTGTTTCTATTAATGATATCATTATTTAGATTAACTTATGTTATAATCTTAGTCCAAATTTATAAAACTTTAATACTAAAATTTCATGACAACAAATCAAAGACTAGAGATTGTTTTAGAAGCTCTTGATGACTTAAAAGCTATCAATATCCAAGCTATAGATGTAGAGCATCTAACAGATATGATGGATAAAATTGTAATTTCAACTGCGTCATCGACAACTCATGCAAAAGCTTTAGCAAAAAATTTAGAACAAGAATTAAAAAATAATGAAATTACCATACTAGGTATTGAAGGTGATAATAAATCTGACTGGGTTTTAGTTGACATTGGTGACATTGTTGTTCATATCATGCTTGAAGAAACTAGAAATTTATATGCTCTAGAAAAACTATGGGATATCAAACGTACAGATAATTAATCATGAAGCTTGAGCTTTCTTTGCAACAGTGGCAACAAGTAAAAGATTTTGCAATAAAAAATCTTAATCTCTCCTCAATTTCAAAAGCTGACTGCGATATTTCAGAATATATTCCTTATTATAACAAATGGCTAGAGAATAATTATCATGCTGATCTTGATTACATGGTAAAACATGGCTCAAAAAGATTTGTCCCCAATGAATTAGCCCCTGGTACTAATAGTGTCATGGTAGCTACTCTAAACTATCTTAATCGCCCAATTAATGTTAAATCAGAGCTCAAAAGGATTAGAACAGCTAGCAATATTGCAGATATCTCTATATATGCTCATGGTAGAGATTATCATAAAGTAATGAAAAAAAAACTTCAAAAACTTGGTGAGTTTATTGATGAACTAACAGGTGGACATCAATTTAGGGTTTTCACTGATAGTGCTCCAGTTTTGGAGCGTCCTCTCGCTGAGAAAGCTGGTCTAGGGTGGCAAGGTAAAAGCTCGATGTTATTGAATAAAATCCAAGGTTCATTTTTTTTTATCGGAGTAATCTATAGTAATCTTGATTTGTCTAAACTACCTGATTTACCCAAGCACCAAGATTCTTGCGGCAAATGCCAAGCATGTATCAAACTTTGCCCTACTGGTGCAATACAAGCTGGCAAGATGATTGATTCACGTAAATGCATCTCATACTTAACTATTGAAAATAAAGGTACTATACCATTAGAACTTAGAGATAAAATTGGCACACGCATTTATGGTTGTGATGATTGTCAGCTAGTATGCCCTTTTAACAATTATGCACCTATAACAATAGAAAGAGATTTTCAGCAGCGTGATTTTTTGGTAAATAGACCGCTTCTTGAACTACTAGCATGGTCACCAGCAGATTTTGATAAATATAGCCAAGGCTCAGCTATTCGAAGAATAGGATATGCTGCGTGGATAAGAAATATAGCTATAGCTGTCGGTAACTCACCGTTTAGCCACGCGAATTTACAAGCTTTAGAGCTAAAAAAATCTGAATTTATCGATAATCAATTAATTTTAGAGCATCTTGATTGGGCGATTAATAAACAAAAAAAATTAAGTAACAGAGGGATAAAACATTGTGATTTATAAACCGTTTGTTAGAATTATTAAGAGAAAGTATTCATTATCCAAACAATAGGAGAAACTAAATAATGAAATTAGCTAAGACTCTACTTATAGCGCCGCTAGTTGCAGGTACTTTAATCACTTCTTGTTTCGCTGCGGCAGATAGCCAAGATGATGTAAGCTACTCTGTTGGATATACAATGGGACAAACATTGAAAAATCAAATGGATCAAAACAATATTGCTACAGATAACCAAGAAATGGTTGATGGTCTAAAAGATGGTATCATTGGTAAACAATCAAAACTAACTCCAGATCAAATGCAAAATGCTATGATTGAATTCCAAAAACAAGCTATGGCTGCTCAAAAGAAATAGTTAGAGGGGTAAATTTATAATGACTAAGAAAAAACTTTTAAAAGCTTTATTTGTAGCTGCTATTACAACAAGTTTAGTAGCTTGTTCAAACAATTCTAGTAGTGATGAATCTTCAATTACAAGTACTACTTCTAGCTCAGGTTCTTCTGTAGCTACAGCTTTAGTTCCTGCTGATAAAACTGATGTTACAGCTAATGCAAGTTATACAATTGGTTATGGTATGGGTTCTAGCATAGCAGCTGATAAAAATATTAAAGCCTTTAGTTTAAACAATGATAAAATTATAGCTGGATTTGAAGACGCTATAAGTGCTAAAAAACCAGCTATTCCAATACAAGATATCGCAAATAACATGAATACTTTACGCGATAAGATGCAACAGCAAATCAATGAAAAAGCCGTAACTAGCTTTTTAAGTGTCAAAGATAGTATCTATAACTCTGATCTGACACCTAAGTCTGATGTCAAGAACCCTGCAGTAGTTGTTTATGAATTCTTTGACTATCAATGTATGTACTGCTCTAAGCTTGCTCCTGAAATAGAAAAAATCATGAAGGATAATAACGATGTTCAAGTAGTCTTTGCTGAGTTCCCAATATTTGGTCAAAAAGCACCAGCTTCTGAGTATGCTGCAGAGGTTGGAACTGCTATTTATAAACTATATGGTGCTGATGCTTATGTTAAATATCATAATGGTATATTTGCTACAGGTGAAGATGAAGGTAGCTTAAAGAACTCAACTGTTGACAATGTAGCTAGGCAGGCTGGTGCTGATATGACTAAAGTTAAAAAAGCTATCCAAGATGATAAAATAGCTGATCATCTTAAAGCTACGCTAAAAATGGGATTTGATGAGCTTGGAATCCAGGGTACACCATTCCTAGTTATAGCTCCTGCTAAAGAAGCTACAGCCGCTAATATTACTATAATTGGTGGTTATACTGATGCTGATGGTGTCCAAGCTGCAATTAACAAAGCTAAATCTGCAGCAACTACTGTAACAACTAGCAACACTGATCAAACTGATACTACGCAATCTCAAGAAAATATTTCCGCAGTTACTGATGAAGCTCAAGTAGCTTCAGGTAGCACAGACCAATCAGTACAACAAAGCCAAGGTAATGGTAGTGTTGAAGCTTAGTTTATAAAAATAACTCTGTCAAAACTTACTAATTTTAATATTTGTTTTAATTTATTAAACTTTAAATAACAGTTTATCTGCTAAAATGAACTATCAAAATTAATTATATAATAATTGCGCTTGAAATTAGAAAAGGTAGTAAATTCCTTATTTTCTTCGTAGTAATATTCGTATCTTTTAGGTTTTGGTTTTGAGATGTTCTTTAGGGAGCTCTGTCAGATAGATTTGGCTGTAAGAACTTTTTTCAAATTAGCGCAATTAAAAGATTTTTTTATGGGTATGACAATAAGGCAAAGTACCCTTTTTCATATAATAATCAAGATGATAATCTTCGGCTACATAATACGGTTTCATTGCTCTAATTTGCGTAGCAACTTTATAACCCTTTTGTGCTAATATTTGTTTTAGATCTTCTGCGACTTGTTTTTGCTTATTATCATAGTAGAAAATAGCAGATTTATATTGCTCGCCAATATCCGGACCTTGGCCATCAACTTGCTCAAAATCATGGATCTCAAAGAAATATTTAAGAACTTGTTGCAATGAAACTTTGCTAGTATCAAATATAACTCTGACAACCTCAAGATAGCCGGTATCACCTTCACAGACCTTTTGGTAATCAGGATATGGCTGATCACCACCACAATAACCTGACTCAGCAAATACTACCCCCGGAAGTTTTTTCATATAATATTCAACTCCCCAGAAGCACCCTGCAGCAACAATAATCTCTTCAGTAATACCAAAATCAGCTGCTGGGATAAAATCTATTGAAGCAGAGTTGACACAGTAGCGGGTATTTAAATTTGTATAGCCTTCGCCATGAAATATATGTCCAAGGTGACTATCACAATTATTACACAAAATCTCAGTTCTCCTACCATCTTGATCAGGAAGTTGTTTTACATTATTATCAATATGGATATCATAGCTTGGCCAACCACAAGTTGAGATAAACTTACTATCAGCTCTAAACAAGGGTATGCCACAATTGCGACAAATATACACTCCATTTTGATCTAAATCATTATATCTACCTGTAAAAGGTCTTTCTGTGGCTTTATTGATGATAATATCATATTGATGTGGTGTCAGGCTCTTGGTTTTTAGCATCTTGCTTAACTTATTATCTTATTAAATAATGTTAATAATTATGATATAAACTTTAGAAAAAGTATATTATAATCCACAATAACTGATGTAAATTCAGTGGGATTTTTTAACAAATTAACGGAGTTAAAAAGAACCAATCCAAAGTTTGTAAATTTTACGTAAGGTGAGTTTAAAATTAAGTTTTGCTATAAAATATATTTTAATACTTGACTTTAATCAATAATATTTATTCAAAGTTAGATATATTATGTGTGAGCATTAAATAAAAAATTAGTAGGATAATTATAATGTAAATAGGTGTTATATGTATGCTAGTTCTTTTCAAGCCATAGAGCTATTTTCAACTGCTTCAAGAAAAACTATTCATCAACTCTCGAATCTTGCGTCAGATTTTTTTTATAAGAAAAATACTTTAGTGCTAGATTATGATCAGAGTATACAAAATTTTCTGTATGTCACTGCTGGGTGGTTAAAGTTATGTAAAGTAAGTGTTGATGGTGAAGAAATTATTATTGATGTACTTTCTAAAGATCATCACTGTGGCGAGTCACTTATTTTTAATCCTTCTAAAGAAGAAGTTTATATGGCATATGCGCTCTCAAATATTGAAGGTTTTACTTTACCTCTCGCTGAATTAAAACAATTAATGGTATATGATAATGGCTTAGCTCTTAGCTTTTTACAAGCTATGTCACAAAAACAACTCTTATTAAATGCTCATATTGAACATTTATCTATTCAAAATGCTATACAACGTATTGGATGTTTTTTATTAAGATTAAGTAATAATACAAATAGAAATTATAACGCACCTATTGTGTTACATCTACCTTATAATAAGGTTATACTAGCCTTAAAGCTAGGTATGAGACCTGAAACCTTCTCACGAGCTCTTAATAAGCTCCATAAATGGTGTGGTATAGATATAAATGGAGAATATATTTCCATTAATAATCCTAGAAAATTAATTTGTTATGTTTGTCAGCACTGTTCAAAAACATTTCCTTGCAATTTACCTATTGATTAATACACTCAAGTTAAAGGTAAAATAGTAGCAAATAAAATTTAATCTGTAGTGTTTTCTTTGAATAATTCAGCTAATAAGGATCTATCTTTTACACGATGTATTACATCTATAAGAGATATAATCCCAGAAAAAGCACCATTTTTATTTTTCACCAGTACACGGCGTATGTTATGGCGGTTCATTTGAGATACAGCTTGTTGTAATGAATCATTATCCTCACAAAATATAACATTTTTGCTCATAATATCAGTAACTGATGTCTGGCTTAAGTCTTTATCTTTTGCGACAGCTCTAACTATAATATCTCTATCTGTGACAACACCTTTGATATTTTTATCATCATCAATTATCGGTAAAATACCACAGTCAGATTTTTCCATTTTCTTTACTGCTTCTGATACTGTAGCTTTATCTTTTAAAGTTACAGGCTCTTTTGTCATAAAATTTGAAACTTTCATAATTCTTACTCTTTTGTGTAGTTAATTTAGTAAAAGTTTAACCAATTTATTATGTATATTCCTTGATTTTAATCAATAAAATTGCACACAAACTATAACAAAATAAATAATAAGTTACTCATCAAACATGATTAAATAAGGTTTAATGATGAAAGCAATGATATTAGAAAAAATAGGGGTTCCTCTACGTCTAGTTGATCTACCAACTCCTGAATTTAATGAAAACCAATTATTAATTAAAATTATAAATTGTGGTATTTGTCGTACAGATTTACATATAATTGATGGAGAGCTAAACGATCCAAAACTACCTTTAATCCCAGGTCACCAAATTGTTGGTAAAGTAGCAAAAATAGGCTCTTTAGTAAAAAAATTTAAATTAGGAGATATAGTTGGAGTTCCATGGTTAGGAGGGGTTTGCTCTAATTGTTTTTATTGTAAAAATAATTTAGAAAATCTTTGTGATAAGGCTGTTTATACTGGATACCAAATTAATGGAGGTTATGCTGAATATTGTGTAGCTAATAGTGATTTTTGCTTTCCAATGCCTTTTGATTATGCGCCTGACCAAGTAGCACCTTTACTTTGTGCTGGACTTATAGGATATCGAGCTTTAAGAAAAACATTAGATGCAGAAAAAATAGGATTTTATGGATTTGGAGCTTCTGCACATATTTTAACTCAGTTATGTAAATATCAGGGTAAATCAGTTTATGCTTTTACTAAAACAGGTGATATAAAGTCACAGTATTTTGCAAAAGAATTGGGAGCCATCTGGTCTGGTAGTATAGCTGAAACTCCTAATGTACTTTTAGATGCGGCTATAATTTTTGCACCAGACGGCTATTTAGTTCCTCTAGCATTAAAACATATTAGAAAGGGAGGTATTGTGGTATGTGCAGGAATCCATATGAGTGATATCCCTTCATTTCCTTATAAAGATTTATGGGGAGAGCGAAAAATTGTTTCTGTTGCTAACCTTACTCGTCAAGATGGGATAGAGTTTTTAGAAATTGCTCCAAAAATTCCGATTAAAACAGTAGTCACACATTATAAGCTTTACCAAGCTAATGAGGCTTTGGAAGATTTACGCAATGGGAAATTTGAGGGTGCCGCGGTATTAGATATAAACCCTACTTTTGATAATTAGTTTTTTCTAGCTTTTTAAAAGTACATGCTTAGTATTATATAAATTAAGGATATTTTTTCTAAAGACTCATTTTTTTATTTTTTTGAGAAAAAATTTTAAGTAAATTTAGTTGATGCCTCATAAGTTCTAATAAATACCCTATAAAGGGGCTGTTGAAAGCTTACCCAATTTGTGTGTTTAAAGCTTAATTTTTTAATGCTGTGCATCTTAGGCCACTATTCTAAAGTTTTTCTTTATGTTTTATTAATATTTCTGATATTTGGATACACGTATCCTAGTTCAAGCACAAATTGAGTGGGTCAAGCACTACAAGACGCTTAAGATTGAAGCAAATAGATTTCATCAGTTCAGCAAAGTGATTTTTTGAAACTCCTCTATATCTAACACGTTTATCCTGATGAGCAAACACTCTTTCATAAGGTGAGCGTATAGCACTAAGCCAACTGTCTTGATCATGATTTTTACCAAGCATATTATTCTTCTTTATGGCTTTAAGGTCACAACAGTTATTCCCTGGCAGTTTTGTTAGCATATTTTGTACAGTATCCCTTATCAGCATAAATCGCACCACCATCAGGGCAAACATATTTTATACCCTTTGCATCTGTAACGTTGGCAGGTGTCACAGCTACTTTATTAATCAGTCCACTCTGCATATCTACACTAGTATGTTTCTTATAACCATACCAAAATTTATCTTTACCTTTACAGCCTATACGTGCTTGCTTATCTATAGCTACTTTAGGAAGTATTTCATTATTTAACTTTTCATATTTCTCTTTGATAGCTTTATCTCTTTCTTTCCAAAGATTAGCTTTAGCTATTAAGTGACTAGCATCAACAAAACTAAAGACTTCATTGATAAATCCTTGTTGTTTTAATTGCTTTCTTAAATCATTAAAAATTTCCGATATAAAACGAGTACCTATATTCTTTCTCAATTTATAAAATACACTATGATCAGGAGTTTTTTCTAATAATGTAAATTCACAAAACCATTTTGCTGCGTTATTCTCTTGTAGATATTTCTCTAATTCTCTATCGCTAAGATCTTCCATAAATTGTAATAGCAAACATTTAAATAAACGTAGCATTCCATAACCTTTATAAGGGTTATCTTTTTCAAACTTCTTTAATTTCTTAGCAACATTTTTAAAATCCCAAATCGATACAAACTTACGATATATATGATTTCTCGGTACTAAGTCATTAAGACTTATCATCTCTAGTTGATTCATCAGATAAGCATATGAAAATTAATATAACTATATTTTAACAAATATTATTCTTATATATAGCTAGTTTTCAACACGCCCATAAAAGGCCTTGTTAATAGCATCATTGAAATAGTAGTAGTACATAAATAACTGTCTCTTTCTATAAATCACCCACATTTTGCCTTATTCTTTTACCATTTCAACGATCACATTAATATCCAAAGTCATTTGATATCTTCCAGAGTTTTGCCGGATAGTACAGATCGATCCTGACAAGTTACATCTCTTTGTTGTGCATAATTGTCCTGCTTCTTAATCAACAACCATTGTAAATAATGCTTATTGCTACCTCGCATTTTGGTACGCACTAAAGCAAAAACACCATTGAGTTTTTGTCCATGCAATTCAATTTCAATTTTGCCTTGACTAAAGCAGGAGCTCATTGATACTGGACCTTCCTTTGTATCCTTGACGTTACGGTAATAACCAATATCCCAGACAATCACGTTACCTGCGCCATATTCACCTTCGGGTATTATGCCTTCAAATTGTGCATATTGCAGCGGATGGTTTTCCGTGAGAATGGCCAGGCGTTTTTCTTTGGGGTTAAGTGAAGGTCCTTTAGGCACTGTCCATGACTTTAATACACCGTCAATTTCAATACGAAAATCATAATGCAATGACCGACCAGCATGTTTTTGTACCACAAATAAAGGCTTGTCAGGATCACTTTTTAAAACAGTTTCACCTTTAGGTTCTGGTGTTTTATGAAAATTACGTCTGGATAAATATTGTTTCAATTTTTGCTTCATGAAGGCTCACTATGAAAAGCTTCTCAGCGGGGTAACCCATTATAGCACGATTACTTAACACACTGCTTAGCAATAGGCTAGTTGGCTTTTTTAACATCAAGCGTACGATTATGAAAATTACGTCTGGATAAATATTGTTTCAATTTTTGCTTCATGAAGGCTCACTATGAAAAGCTTCTCAGCGGGGTAACCCATTATAGCACGATTACTTAACACACTGCTTAGCAATAGGCTAGTTGGCTTTTTTAACATCAAGCGTACGATATTTTTTAGCACATTCTGGTTTTTTAGGTAAAATTACCCAGAGCATGCCTTTCTTAAAAGAAGCTTCGGCTTTGTCAACATCAACGGTATCCGGTAAAGAGACACTACGCTCATAACTGCCGTAGCTAATTTCACGCATCATATAATTTTTATCTTTATCTTGCTTTGATGTCGTTTTCTCGCCTTTAATAGTTAAGATACCATTATCGATAGATACCTTAACATCGTCTTCTCCCATTCCTGGCATTTCGACTTCGACTTTAAATTGGTTTTTATCATCAACAATATCGATTGCCGGACTGAGTGATAGGTTTTCAAAACGTTCGCTTGGAAAATTAAACGGCTCAAACCAACCATAAATGTCTCCCAGCGCTTTATTGAGTTCATTTTGCAATGACCAGAATGGTTTGTGTTTTTGATGACCAACAGAGACCGGAATATTTTTTTTAGCATTAAATAAGTCCATGATTCGATTTCCTTATAAATTTAAAATTTTGGTATATAATAGTATCTTTAATTTCTGAAATGACGTCATTGACTAAAATCAAGGCACTAAAAACAAAACTGATTTTATTGTCTTAGCTTTTAAAATAGCACTGTCATGATATAGCCTGCTAGGCATAAAAGTAGTACTAATTGAAATAGCTTAAAACCAAGCTATTTCAGTAGATTCCGTGGTCAAGCCTGACGGAATGACGTACTACTTTTTAGTATAGTTAGCTATAATAATATGCTTGCTATCACAATAGCAGGATAAAAAACCGGTGCATAAGCACTTTTTTCTTTACGTAATTAAATTCTAGAGATTTATTAGTAATATATTCCCTTAACATTTCTGACTAGTTATAGCAAAAATGCACACTAAAGCTATTTAAACGTTTAGCTAAAAATCATACAATAATTAGCAAAATTGCTAGCTAATCAACTTAATGAAAAATCTTAGTCAAAAACTCTATAAAGAAATAAAAAAACTTCATAGTTCTCAGGGACGAAAAAAGTCACAATATTATGTCATTGAAGGACTTAGATGTGCTCAAGAAGCACTCAAAAGACTGGCGCAACAACAAATAATCGCGATCTTAGTAACTGAGAAAGTTGATAGTCCAATTTATGCTGTAGATAAAAAGTATATTGTTACCGAAAAAGATTTTGAAGCATTATCACAAACACAAAATCCACAAGGAATATTAATCTTAGCCGAAAAGCCCAAATTTCAAAAGCTTAGTTTTAATGATGACTTTATCTTAGTACTTGATAGAATCCAAGATCCTGGTAATATCGGCACAATTCTACGCACTGCTATAGCTGTAGGCTTAAAAGAAGTAATCTTAATCAATGGCACTGTTGATGCGTTTAACCCCAAAGCAATCCGAGCTGGTATGGGGGCACAATTTAGCCTCAAATTTGGCTATCTTGAAAATCTTGCTGAGCTAAAAAATACCCAAAAATTACAACAGCGCAAGATATGGTTGACTACACCACATCAGGGAGTATCATGCTATGCTAAAGAATTTAAACTTGCTAATAGCATTTTAGTTTTTGGTGAAGAAGCTAATGGTATCGAAGATTTTTCTGTAGGTGAAAAAACTATGATACCAACACTTAGTGATATAGAGTCGTTAAATGTAGCTCAAGCTGCAACAATATATTTATTTGAAGGTTTAAGACAAAAACTAATAAATTAGCTTTGCTGTTAGTTTTATTCATTTTGTGAAATAATTGTCAGCAAAAATAGGCTTTATAATTTTTTCTTAAATCAACGAACTGATATCATCAATCTCAAAACTGTTGTATTTATCAAAAATTTCAACTAGTTCTGTAGGAATTTTAGCAGGTCTACCCTTTTGAGCATTTACCATAACCCATATTGTATCAGCTTTGCATAATAGCATTTTGTCTGATTTTCTATAGATGTGATATTTTCTAAATGTAGAAATCTTGGTGATACTCTCTACCCATGTAACCACAGCAATATCATCGCCTAAGAAACCTTGTGATAGATACTCTATAGTATGCTTTCTAGCAAACCAAGTAAGTCCATTGGATTCTGTTAGTTCAAAGACGCCATTAGCCTTGACATGTGCTATAGCTACATCCTGCATCCATTGTAAATAAACGATATTATTTAAATGCTTATTCGAGTCAATATGCTCAGGCAATACTTGGGTAGATAGGACAAAGTATTTTAACTGTTGATTCATTTCTCACCTAAAAACTCAAGCAAGTCACTGTAACCACCTATCTGCTGACCATCTATAAAAATTAATGGTGTAGTTTGTAAGTTATATTTTGCTTTGAAGGCATCTGTTTCAGCACGAGTTTTTAGCTGATTATCTTCAAAACTCCAGCCTTTTTGTTCAAAAAGTGCCTTCGCCTTTAAACCATACGGACAAATTTTCTCTGGTGTAACCATACGATATAATACTATACTTTTAAAATTACTCATGACTTTGTTTTTCCTGTGTATTTCTCATTCTAATAGGCAGGTGATTGCAAAAAGGCTCTTCTGCTAGATAACTACCATGGATATTATACGCCCTAGCTCTACAACCGCCACATATTTTGATAAATTCGCACGCACCACATTTACCCTCATAAGCGCTAAAATTACGCATATCCTCTAGCACCTTACTATTTTGCCAAATCTCAGCAAAAGTTTTCTCTTTGATATTACCAGCACTCACCGGTAGGTAGCTACACGGATAGACATTGCCATCGACATCAAGTAGGCAAATACTTTGTCCTGCAATACAACCCTTACTACCCCCAGTACCAAAACTAAGAGCTCTTGAGCGAACTTTGGCACCGTCGTGTTTATTACGCTCAAAGCGGATACGATAATAATGGGGCGCACAAGTTGGACGTACAAGCATATCTTGCTCATCTGCCTCCATATCATAATGCCAGTTTAAAATATCTTGATAACCATCAATATCAATTAACTCTTGCATCAGCTCTTCACCACGCCCTGTAGGCACGATCATAAATAGATACCATGCTGTAGCCTCTAGTGATTTAGCAAGTTTATAAACATCTTTGATCTCATGCTGGTTACGCTTGGTAAATGATGAGTTTATCAAAAATGGTATCCCATGTTTTTTGAAAAGCTTAGCGGCATTTACAGTTGCCTCAAAAGCACCCTTTTGGCTTCTGAAATCATCATGCGTCGCTGCTGTAGCACCATCGATACTTAGAGATACAATACTTATGCTTGAGTTTTTGATTTTCTCGCAGTTTTCATCAGTTACTAGAGAGCCATTTGTTGCTAGTGCCATACGCAAACCTTTATTCGCTCCATACTCTGCTAATTCAAAAATATCAGCACGTAGTAGTGGCTCTCCACCTGATAGTACCAAAACAGGATTAGCAAATGCTACGATGTTATCGATGACTTTAAAACCTTCTGCTGTTGAAAAATCAGGATGACCAAGTACCTCACATTCAGAAGATGAACGGCAATGTACGCATTTGAGATTACAACGCCTTGTTGTTTCCCATGCCATCCATTTAAGTTGGTGTTTCACTAAATCTTAATCCAATACGAAATATAATCTTGTTGATAGTTATTATAACAAATAATCATTAAACAAAACGTATAAAGCTGTTAAAAATAGCTCTAGCAAAGCTCTATTACGAGTTCTTTTACCTTGATAGAATGCTAATAAATTTCAGTAGCTAGGTTATTTGGTATAATACTGTTAGCTATATACTATTTTATCTATTATTTTTCTAAAATGAATCCAAAAAATAATAGCCTATAAATTTTAACCAAAATCTAGTTTCTTTTTAATTTCACGCCAATCTGGCATATACGCAGATATATAGTTATAAAAAGTTCTATCGTGGTTATGATGCTTCAAATGAACAATCTCATGAAAAACTACATATTCTATAGCTTTTTTAGGCTTTTTAATAAGTTCTTGGTTTAGATTTATATAGCTTTTTGCAGGGTTACATGAGCCCCAACGAGTTTTCATTTTTCTAATTCTAAAAACCACATCACTATTATAGAAGTCTCTGAACTTTGATATAGCTTTTTTGAAATGCTCTTCTGCTTTGGTTTTATAAAAACTTTCTAAAATAGAGCTTTTTAATTTAAAGTTTTGTGTATCTTTACAATATAGATTTAGATAGCCATTTTTCAAAATAGCTTTATTTATATCTGCTAGAATTACTTTTAAACGATATCTTCTACCTAAATATATAAAATCCTCACCACTTACTAATTTTCTCTCAGGTTGCTTAGCTTGTCTAAAAATATCTAAATTTTTATGTATCCAGTTATCTCTTTTTTGCAAAAGCTTCTGGATATGGTTGTCGGATGTTTCAAACGGTGCTACAACTTCAACCTCTAAGCTAGGTTTAACCTTAATAGTTACATCTTTGACATCTTTATGAACTACGCTATAGTTATAGTCAATCATAATTGTTAACACCTAACTCATACGCCTTTTGTAAAAATTTATCTAGCTCTACCATATCAATATTTTGATCAAAAAGATAATCATCTATCTCTTGCTCAATTTGATTTTTAACATCAATATTATTTTTCCAATTTGGTTTTTTGATAAATTTGGCAAAAAGCTCATCGATAAAACAAACTATCTCGACAAACTTAGCATCTGAATTATCACTAAAATATTTTTTTAATGAATCATAAAAAGACTGCTTTGGTTTGGTACTAATTTGATTAGGATAGCTGGCAAGTATAGCATCGTTATGTTGCTTGACTTTTGTATAAACTCCTTGAGCCTCTGCTAAAAATTCTCTTTCAGATAAGCGTTTCTCTTTGTACTGTTGGATAATCTCTTTTATCTTTTGTGCGATTCTATCATAGAACGCTGGGTTTACTTCCATCTTCTCTTTTGCATACTTAGTTGTAGCACTGATAATAGCATCAGCTTTTGCTCTATCAGATGTCAGGTTATACACCTCATCTTTAAAATCTTGTGAGAACATATCAACAGTAGCACTTAGCTGAAAAACCTCTCCCTCAGTACCAATATAAGTATCTAGCAGGCTTTGCATTCTCTGCTCATATTGAGCAAAATCAACACTCTCAGCGTAGCGAATTCTTAATGATTTTCTCAAAGTGTTGTAGAATCTTAGCCATTTTTTGAAGTTAGCTAAATCATCCTCACTATAGACATGATTGACAAAATCACATCCTAAAGAAAAGGCTAAATCCCTAGCAAAATTATTTAAAGCTTTATAGAACTCTTGGCGTTTTTCTTTGGTGTCTAAAAATACCTCATAACTCTCTTGATCATTTTTATGCACTATTGATTTAAATATATCCTGTAGTTGACTAAAACTAGTTTTAAGCTTCTGTAGCTCTTTTTTGACATCTGCAAATGTGCCTTTTACATCTATCTCATCATATCCAGCTAATGCTCCATAAGAAGTCAAAGCTTTATCAAGATTTTCAAATAATCCACGATAGTCTACAATCAAACCATAATCTTTGCCCTCGTAGAGTCTGTTTACTCTAGCTATAGCCTGCAAAAGTGTGTGATCTTTTAACTCTTTGTCGATATATAGTACTTGAGCAATAGGAGCATCAAAACCAGTTAAAAGTTTATCAACAACTATTAAAAGCTCGATATCTCCATGTTCATCTTTAAATTCAGAATCTATATGGTCATTATAAGCCTTTTCTGAACCGTATTTTGCTAAGATATCTTTCCAAAATGTTTGGACTTCTAATTTAGTATCGTTTACTTCATCATTACCCTCTTTAACATCAGGGGCTGATATAGATATTGCTGAGCTAATTCGTTCTCCCTCATCAAAGAGTTTTTTAAAGCGAACTGCTTCAATCTTGCTATTTGTCGCTAGCATTGCTTTGAAGCCTTGCCCTTTGACATTTTTAGTAAAATGATCCTCAATATCAAAGACTATCGCCTCTAGACGCTGTTTAGATGATGCTACATTCCTAAAGTTTACCCACTTTTGTTCTAGGTCTTTTTTTTGATCTTCGTTTAAATCTTGAGTATAGCGAGCAAAACGCCTATTGAGTGCTGTCTCATCAGTTATCCATTGATCAACCATTCTAGCCTCATAAAGTAGCGGTAGCACAGCCTTATCTTTTATCGCTTGATCAATTGTATATTTATGGATTAAGCCATTAAATTTTGTGATTGAACCGTCACTTTTTTGTGATTTTAGAAGCGGCGTACCAGTAAAACCAATATAGCAACCATTAACAAAAATTTTTTTCATTGCACGGTGTAAATCACCACTTTGGGTACGATGTGATTCATCTACAAGTATAAAGATATTGCTGCTCTCAAGCCTACAGTTTTGCTTAACTGCTGTCTCAAATTTATGAATAGTTGAGGTTATAACACTTGTACCTTTCTCTAATTCATCTATAAGATTTCTACCTGTTGTAGCTTTGACAACTTCGACTTCTGAATTTTTAAAAGTATCCGATATTTGTTTATCTAAATCTTTCCTATCTGTAACTACAACAATTCTGGCATTTTTAACTTGCTTTTGTAAGTACATCGTAGCCATAACCATAGTTAGTGATTTACCTGAGCCTTGAGTATGCCAGACTAAACCACCTTTGCGACTAGCTCCTTCATAATGAGAAATATTCTCCATAATTGCACTAATTGCATAATACTGCTGATAGCGAGCTATTTTTTTGATGTTGTTATCGAATAAAATAAAAAATCTAAACATCTCTATCAATCGAGATTTTGAGCATAGCGATATTAGTAAATTATCCAAATGGCTAGGGTGTCTATTTGTAACTGGGCTATCTAACTGCTGTATCAGTGCTTGATCTTCCTCTTGCCAAGTTAAGAAGTACTTGGCAGGTGACCCAGTAGTAGCATATTGTGGGCTATGATTATTAGCAGCGATTAGAAGTTGGGCAAACTCAAATAATTTGGGGATTTCTTTATCTGCTTGATATTCAATAAGTTGAGATATTCCTTTAGAGACTTCTACATCTGATTTTTTAAGTTCTATAATCACGATAGGAAAACCATTTATAAATAGCACTATATCAGCACGGCGAGTTTTTTCAGCTTCAGTTTTGACAACTCTCTCAACAGGAAACTCTTCTGTAACATGAAAGATATTATTATCAATATTATCAAAATCTATAAATTTAAAGCTAAAGCTTTTCTTAGAACCATCAGGCAAATTTTGCTCTATAGATGTCCCTAAATGTAGGCTTTCGGTGATTTTCTTATTAGTAGCAAGTAAGCCACCAGCTACTAAAGTATTGAGATTATAAATTTGTCGTTCAATATCAGCTTTTGAAAACTCAAACTTCTCACCTTTGTGGGTATAGCTATTTATCTTAGCTAGTTGCTTTGCAGCAATATCTTTTAAGATAACATCGTTTAGATTATTATTTCTAAGCTCTCGATTTTGCTCTTTGGTTATAAGCTTATATCCTAGTTTTTGTAAAAGCTTTAGGCTTTTTTGTTGTAGGCTATTTTCGGATGTGTTAGGTGGTAAATTATTGTTCATTGCTCTACTTCTTTATTCTCTCTTATTTTAAAAACAGATGGCTCAACTTTTGTAAACATAGAATAGAAATTTTGCTCTATTTTTTCTTTCAGTTCACTATAATCTTCACCTTTATTGTGTAGCCTTACTGCTTCTTTGACATCATCTATAGTTGGTTGCATATTAGTATCGTAGTTAATAAAAAGGTCAAATAGAAATAGTTCATCCTTAAGATTCCCAGGATTCTCTAAATATTCGCTTGTGCGATTATATTCTTCATAAAAGTATTTTTTTATTTCATCACTTATATTTGGTTTAATATTCTCTTTTTTGCAATACCACTCTATTAGAGTAAGAAACCTCATCTTAGTAGCATATTTATTGTATATAGAAAAATCATCTTCTTGCCCTTTTATAAGTTGATAAGCTTTATTTATTAAAGCCTCTATAGTTTCATACCTCGATATAAGATATATCATTATTTCATTCCAAAATGATGATAAGCTATTAATATAATCAGAATTTTCACAAAGTAATCCCCCTAAAGATGAGGATTTATATGATAGTCTAATCTCTTTCTGACCTTCATATCCTACATATGTATTTTGCCTTAAATAAGCATTAAAATTTAACTCATTATCTTTAGTTAAGTGTTGTAGTGCTTGCTTTTTATAAAACCCATAAATATCACGAACACTTTCCTTTTTAAAGAAATCTTTTTCAGTTTTTATAAATGTAATGTTATTTATAGCCAAAATATCTGATAAAAAATCATCATCATTTACTTCACTTAGTTCATTAATTTCTGCTAAAAGCTGACCTATACTATAAAATGATAAGTTAATTAAATATTCTAAACCATGGTCAAAGTTTAATATTTCTAACTTTCTAAGATGTTTATCTTTAACATAGTCTTTAATATATTTTTTGAATGATTCACTATTGTTAGTTTTATCTTTTTGCTTATATTTTTGAATTATAGGTTTTAAATTGGGGTAAGCAAATAATAATTCATAAATTATTAAATACTCTTGGATTTTTTCTTTTATTTTATAATATCTCCAACAACTTTTTATATTTTCGATATTCATTTCTCTAGGCAGTTCTTCAGTTATTAAATTGGTTATTACCTCTATAATTTTATCTGCTTCTTGTTGTATATATATGTTTTCAAAAACTTTTTTAATGTTTCTCAAATTTATAGCTTCACTATCGTTAAAAGAATAATTTTTCGTAAAAAAGTAGACCAACGATTTATGTTTCTTATAAACTCCATCATCTAGCTGGAGTTTCTCAATGAGCCTATTGATCTCTCTCATTAAAGAGCTTCTTTCACTTATATTATTAATAGTTGATTTTATAGTGTTAATAATTGCTTTTGATTCCATTTGTTTTTCAAGAGTTATTTCTATAGGCATATAATCAGCCATCTTTTCTAAATACTGACTAATAGCCTCTTGCTTAATATTTAAGTGGCTACAAGCGATAACTACATGATTGTATTTTTTTAACTTTTCTATAATCCCTATAAAGTCATTAGCCATATTATTATTACATGGCAACCTTTCTAAATCGTCGATAAATATTACTTTATTTTTAGGTAGCATATTATGCCAATTGAAAGATATATATCCTGACAACATCCCATTAAGAGAAAGCCATCTATTCCAGAAGCTCATCGCTACAATTTGTTTAATGAACTCTTCTCTTGTATAAGAAAAACAGCTAATTCTTTCTACTATTGACTCATGAAATTTATTTTCATTTATGTATACATTATTAAAGTAGTGAGTTTTACCAGCCCCCCAATCTCCTAAAATAATTTGAACACCTTTCTTTATAGAAACCTTCGTTCTTAAGGATTCTTTTTTGTCAATCTTTGATTTTATAAAAGACTTAATAAAATCTTCAATAAAAAAATATACGAATAAACATACAATAATCGTGCTTATCAAATTAGTAATAGAAATTACTTGCTTAATAGATAATATAAAAACTAGTACTACTACGGCTATAGCTATTGGCCTAGTGTGATTTTGTATAAATTCTATAACTTCTTCACAGAGATTTTTTTTCATTTTAATAACCTACTTCTTATCCTTTGGAGGATATGGATCATTTCCATAACTGTTTCCTCCCCTAAACTTAGTGTCTCTTCCTTGTATTTTTGTATCTGACTTTTGGTTTTTAGCTATTTCATTAGCTTTCTCAATAGCTTCTTTTTGTGTTTTTGTTACTTTAGTAGCTTTTTTATTATTGGCTCCTTTTACTGCCCATCCATCGGGATGCTTAACTACAAATTGGTTTTTCCCTCTTTTTATTTTCCTTTTCAATTCTCAATTCTCCCTTTTCAATTATTTAAACAAACATCCCCTGCATTAGTCCTTTCTTCTGAAGCTGTAACTGTTCTAGTTCCTGCTCCAGTAGTTCTATCTCATCATCCATAACTGATAAGAAGTTAGCTATTTTGGTTTGTTCTTGAAGACAAGGCAGTTTTAAAAGCATTTTAATAAACATAGGTAATCGTAAAGATTTGACTGTTGAGCCTACGGCTTGAGCTAGGAAATAGTTTTGTTTTGTATATATCTTATAGAAGATAAACTTACCACAAGCATCTTTAAAATCCATAATTGCGTAAGTTCTTTGATGTAAATCAAACTTACCTATAAAATACTTAGGTATAAATCGTTGACCTTCACCTGCAACGATTACGGCTTCACCATCAAACAAATAAATGCTACTAGTTCTTATATCTTCAGACCTATCAAAAAATGTATATTCTCCATCTAATGAAGAGTCTTCTCTATTTGAATTCCCTGTTGATATCTTAGCAACCTCCCCCAACCTCTTCTCTTGCCACTCAGGGAAATCACTACCATCATCTGCTTTAAATCTAAGCTCTTGGCTAAAGATTTTCTGCATCATGCCTTTTTTGTAGAGCTTTTTATTTTCAATTAGTAATTTTAAATTTTCAATTGCTTCGTCCCATGTGCTTAGACAGTCTGCGATTTTTTGTTGTTCGGGGAAGGTTGGGAGGTTTAGCTTAAATTTTTTGTACTCTTCTGCATTTATGCCAGGTTGTCCAGATCTAACTGACATAACCCCAACCCACTTATAATAAGCATCACTTAAAGTATTTAAATAAACAAAATATGGAACAGCTTTATTTATATGAAATTTTATAAGGAACCCAGCATAAACCAAGTTGCCATCACTCTCATTATATATATAAGATTTACCTGTACTTGCTCCTGTTCTTGCAAAAACAATATCTCCTTTCTCTAAAAAATATTTATTTTCTATTTCTCCAGATGGCGAAGTTAACGGATTTGGAATAAATTTTCTAGTTGTCTCATCAATATCTGTTATTCTTAGGTACTTATTAAAGCCATCGTATTCAATTGCTGAACTACCTATTCCATACGATATATTTGTAGAAATATCACCAAGCTTTTTCTCCACCCACTCCCCACTAAACTCTTTAAATCTTAGTTTTGGGACTCTTTTAGGAGATTCGGTATAATTCACACTACCCCGAGCTGTTTCACAGCCCACCCCTTCAAGCCTTGAAGGGGAATTTTTAGATTTTGTATTTTGCATTTTATTTTCCAAATTTAAGAGTTTTAGTAGTTGTTTGCTCAGCTATCCTAAGCACTAAGCCGAAGTCTTTATAAGCTAACATCACAAAAAACTCTCTAATGAAAAATATTACTTTTTGAAAATGTTCATTAACTCCGAATAAGGCAATACCAAAATCATTATTAAAATCTTTTTTTATCAAATCTTTTAAAGATAAAATTGGCAAAAAGAAAAAAATAATACCTATAAAAAACAGGAAAATCTCTAATTTAACAAATCCATATCTAGCAATAATTACAGCAGCAATCATTGTAGGAAGTATCAACACAAACATTACAAAACTCAACATATTATATCTCTTACTTTTAATAAAACTTTCCTTTAAAACATGAGTCATAGCTAAACTACAAGTCATAACACACAACACTACATTATTGTCAGCACAACCCTCAAACCCCATAACTATAAAACTCAACAACAAGTCAAAAAATACCGCTAAAACTATCATTATATTTTTATTTTTCACTGTTTATCTCCTTGCAATTTTATTATAGTCGACTATAATAGTTATTAACTAAGCTATCCATCACTACCTTTGGTAGGCGATGGAAGCAATTCCTTATTTTTTCCCAATTTGACTTTTTATAAACCCTCTATTTAGAGATGTTTCTTTTTCTAGGTTTTTTATTAGTTTTTCTAATTTTTGTTTCCATTGTGTTTTTGGTAATATCTGCTTTAAAAGATAGTCAATAATTATACTAAAGTAATAAAACCTAAGATTTGATGTGTATGATGAATCTTTTATAACAGGGTATATCTGAGCACTAGAATAAAATTGCCTATTCCAAAGCCTACCATGATGAGAGCAAATATTTCTAATCAACGATAATGACTTTAGAATATTTTCAAACATCTTTTTAGTATTAAAACCATATTCAATTGCAATCTTTTCGGCATATTCTGGTTTTAATAGTGAGTACATGATGGATAAATTACCAAAAGTACAAACCTCTAAAGCTACCCAAATTGGGATACCATCGTAATTATCTAAATGATGTTTTATAAAATCCTCTTTTTTACTGTCTTCGATATTTTTGCTTATCTTATTCTTTAGATCAATAAAAGTTTGTTTTCTCCAGCTATTATTTAAATCAAAAAAGTCTTGATTTAAATGTGCTTGTACATCTACCTCACCTAAAATATAAGACATATTAGATCTAAGAGAGGTTTCTATTATTTCTATAGCATCTAAAACTAGTATTCTTAGTTTTTTATCAAAAACATAAAGCTCTTTTACATCATCAAAATTAGTTTGCTCTTTAAAACAATATTCACCATTATCAAGACTTTGCCTAAAAACATAAGAATAACCACTAAGCCTATAATAGCCAATATTTTGCAAGTATTTATCGGCTTTTGCAGTATCAGCTATTTGCATACCTCTGCTATCAAGTATTCTCAGCTGCTCTTGGTAGCTACTCCAACCTTTTAGTGTTTTTTTCATTTTCAATTGTCCACTATCAATTTTCAATTAGTTAAACACCCAACTCTTTTAAATACTCAGCCATTTTAGTTTTTAGAGCTTCCCTTTTTGCTTCTAGCTCTGCTATAGCTTGCTTAGTCGCCTCTATATTTACAGGTTCCTCTTCCTCAAAAGTATCTACATATCTAGGTATATTTAGGTTGTAGTCATTTTCTTGTATTTCTTCAAAACTTGCAATATGACTATATTTGTCTAGCTCTGCTCTAGCTTTGTATGTATCTGCTATCTTTTTGATATGCTCATCGGTTAGCTTGTTTTGATTTTTACCTTTCTCAAACTCATTGCTAGCATCTATGAAAAGTACATCTTTACTATCTTTTTGCTTCTTAAACACCATAATACAAGCAGGTATCGAAGTCCCAAAGAAAAGATTACTTGGTAAGCCAATCACAGTATCTAGGAGATTGTTGTCTATAATCTGCTGTCTAATTTTGCCCTCTGCAGCACCACGGAAAAGCACCCCATGAGGCACAACTACAGCCATGCGACCTGACTCATTTAGACTAGCTAGCATATGCTGGATAAACGCATAATCACCTTTTGATTTAGGTGGTATACCAAACTCAAAACGGCTATATACATCACTTGCGACATCATCAGCACCCCATTTATCCAAACTAAATGGTGGATTTGCTACAACTACATCAAACTTTTTAAGTTTATCATTTTCTAAAATTCTAGGATTTCTAATCGTATCGCCTAGCTGAATATTTGCATCATTTATATCATGCAGAAACATATTCATACGACATAATGAATGCGTAGCACTATTTTTCTCTTGTCCATATAGAGCAAAGTTTTCTGAGCCTATTTCCTTAGCTGCTTTTATCAATAATGAACCAGAACCACAAGTTGGATCATAAATTTCATCCCCTTCTTTTGCTTGTGCTAGCACAGCTAAAAGTAATGATACCTGACTAGGTGTGAAGAACTCTCCACCTTTTTTACCTGCATCACCTGCAAAGTTAGCTATCAGATACTCATAGCTATCCCCTATGACATCATTACCCTCTAATTTGCTCGGAGATAAATCTAACTTTGGATTGCTAAAATCTTCTAATAAATGCTTTAGAATTTTGTTTCGCTCTTTAGTATCTCCAAGGTTTTTAGCATCATTAAAATCAACACCCCTAAAAATACCTGTTAGTTTAATAGGATTATCCTCTTCTATTCTATCTAGAGCAGCATTTATAATTTCACCAAGATTTTCTTTATCTTTGTTAGCTAATAGATAATCGAAAGTACAACTATCATCTAAAGTAAACTTCTCTCTCTGTAATGCTCTTTCTATTCTTGATTCATCGCCATTATATTTTAGTGATAACTGCTGTTTTTTTTCTTTATAAAAGTCAGATAAGTATTTGACAAATAGCATACTTAAAATATAGTCTTTGTATACTGAGCCATCTATAGATCCTCTAAAACTGTCGCAAGCATTCCAAACTATTTGGTTGATTTCTTTTTGTGTTGTCTTTTGCATTTTTCTTTACCTTTTTATTTATATTCTCTTTTCTCCGTCATTCCGTGCTACGACACGGAATCTTTGTAGTTCTATCCAATTTTTAAGAGATTCTGAATCAAGTTCAGAATGACTGGTTTTGTTTGTTTTACCATCAAGTCCGGAATGACTATTTTTTTCATGAATAGTATTTACACTATCACTTTTAGTATCTTTTGTTTTTCTTCTATCAGCTTTCTCAAAACATCTATCTCTTGATAACCTGTTTTTAACATTTCAATTGCTTTAGCTTGTTGCTCAAGACTCGGTAGTTTTAGCTTAATATTTTTGACATCTTGAATTTTTACAAGAGGAATAGCTCCACCTTGAATATTTTTGAATAGTTGATTATGCACTTCTACAGTATTTAATTTAAATGCTAAATACTCTGATAGAACTTTGCTTTTATCACAACGAATAACTGCAAAGTAAGATTGCACCAATAGATCTGTAGCATTATCAGCTATAAATATTGCTTGGTTTGGCTTTCTTAAACCAAAAATAACATCGTCTTGCTTAGTACAGCTATTTGATAAATCTTTATTTGCATAAAAAATTTCTGCTTTAGCATTCCTAAAAATTGCAGTATCACTTAGCATATTTTGACTAAAAAGCTGATAGTTAAATTTTTGAGCATCTTTATTTTCATTATATTTGTAGCGAGCTATTGGTACACCTACATATACTTCAGCTAAATCTTTTAGATACATATTTTATATTTTATTTTGTCGATAATTAAATATAACATATAAAAATCATATATCAAGCTACTTCTTAAAAATATTTTGTTATATTGTTTTATCTACATAATTTAAAACCGTGCAAACCTCCTCAGCAACCCTACTCGGTAGCACCCCAATATAACCACCAAGCTTTTCGGCAAGATTATCACCAGCTAAACCATGAATATATACAGCTAATCTAGCTGCTGATAGAGTATCTAAACCTTGAGCTAAAAACGTTCCTATAATTCCAGATAAAATATCTCCATGCCCTGCTACCGCCATTCCTTGGTTACCTGTAGGATTTATATAGATTTCATCATCTTTACAGACTAAACTACCAGCACCTTTTAGTACTACTGCAGCATTATATTTTTTGGTAAGCTGCCTAACAGCTTCAAATCTATCAGCTTGGATTTTTTGAGTAGTACAACCAAGTAGTCTAGCAGCCTCTGCTGGATGTGGTGTTATTACCTTATTTTCTAATTTAATAAACTTTTGCCTAATTTGTGAATTTATAGTAATTATATTTAGCGCATCAGCATCAAAGATAGCTGGTTGAGTTAGATTTTCAATTATCATTTCTAGGACTTGCTGAGATTCTTGAATAGTATCAAAACCAATACCAATTACTGCAGCTGAAAAAGTATTTAAATTTTTAGGAACGTTTTCTAATGATGTAGTCATAAGCTCAGGTATAGACATATCCGCACGAAAATCTTTATCCAAAGATATCATCGAGACTTTACCACAACCACTATATAGCGCACTTTTACCAGCTAGTTGAAGTGCGCCATTCATGCCGACATTACCGCCAACTATAGCAAGATTGCCATAACTGCCTTTATTAGTATTTTTCTTTTTCCTAAGAATATTATCTAGATTTATATCTTGAATATTATTTTTATAGGCTTGATACTCAGGCTTGCTAAGCCTAATATTATCACGACTAATAAGCTCAGCAACTATCACCTCGCCAGCATAATCTAAACCCTCACCACTATGCAAACCTTGCTTATCAGCGAGAAATGTAATTGTAGCATTAGCTTGGATTGCCTCACCATAGACCTTAGCATTAAAAGCACCTAAACCACTTGGTACATCTATAGCAAGCGTATATTTAGCATTTTGATTTATAGTTTTGACAAGTTCTAAAACATCTCCTTGTAAATTTCTATCTAGTCCTATACCAAATATTCCATCAATTACTACATCATAATCACATATTGAAGCTATTTGAGTATTTTTAAGAGATTCCGGATCGGTGTCCGGAATGACGTGGTCTCTTTGCTTTAGAGAGTTAATAGGAGTTTTTAGCTGAGAAAATTTTTCATAATAGCTTTGATTATCTTGATTACCTTTTGAGAAGATTCTGTATATATCGACATCATAACCTATATTAAATAGCTTAATAGCTGCTGCGATTCCATCACTGCCATTGTTACCAGCGCCAACTACTACCAAAATTTTATTTTGCCTACTAAATCTATTGGAAATAAGCTTAACAATCTCATCAGATGCATTTTCGATTAAATTTAAACCTTGGGAAATAGCGTATTCTTCAATTTGGCGATTTTGTTTTTGTGTTAGAAAGTCCATAATAAACTCGGCTTATATTACTGAATATATCTCTATAATAGAATAAAACAATATTTACTCTCAATATAAATCAGCCATAAATCCATATTTATATAAATTAAACTGATATTTATTATAAAAACCATTAATTTTACATATATGAAAACTGATGTAATAATAGTCACATAAATTTCAAAGATTAAAAAATTTAAAAGGTAATAAAATGAAAAAATTAGCACTAGCAACAACTCTTATAATCACCCTAACTACAACAAGCTTTGCTACTTTTGCCCACCAAATAAACTCAACAAATAATGCTTCATTCCCAACACAAGACTTTATCTTAGCTTAATTACAGCTAATTTTATTTTGCTTAAATAAGCACAGATTAGCTTAAAAATTTACCAGTTTGTAAAAAGCAAGCTACTTTACTTAGTGTCTCATCATCATGATGAATACTGCGATGATTTTTATTTAAGACAATTCTATCAGCACTATTTATTGCAAAAGCAGAAGTTACTTCAACTAAGCCATCATGTTCATTTTTTAGGCAAAATCTAGCCAAAAGATTAAGTTTTGAATGTTTATTACCAGCAATTAGACCAACTGGGATCCTAGCTGTAACTTTATTACAAATTTCAAGGTAGTCATCAGTTACTTTTAGCTCTTTATTTGGTTTTAGTATCTTAGAATAAAATGGGATTCTATCGCCAAAATCAGCAATTTTTGAGCCTGTAAATGGTGTCGCTATAAATACACATTTATCAATATTTTCAAGTTGTAGCTTATCTATACACTTACAAACTAATATACCACCCATACTATGTGCTATAAAGGTGATAGACTTTGTCTTTGGGGTATTTTGTATAACTTGGCAAAGTTTAGTAACTGCGACATCAATAGTTGCAAAAGTAGTTGGCAAATCCACAGCTATAATATCATTATAATCCTGCTTTAAAAAGCTCACTAAACTACGCATATCTTTGCTATTTTTGGTGAAACCATGCACTAGAACTATAACTTTATCTTTGTTCATATACCTTGTATTTTTTATAAATTAAAACCGAATCCTTTTAGATTATCTTTTAAGATAATATTCGGCTTATTAAAGCTTATATAATCACAGCTATCTTTAGTCACCCAACCTAATGGATCAAAGGTCAGCTACCGTAATGCCTTCAGCTAAAGCAAAACTTGCCGTAGCTAAGATACCAAGTTGGCGACTCCATCATACAGCCAACCGTAGATGAGATACCTGCACTATCAGCTAGTTTCTTGATTTTCTGTGCCTCTAGGATACCACCACTTTTTAATATTTATCATATTTACAAGTTCGTTCAGCAATAACACGCCCAACATCCTTAGCATCAAATCTAAAGCTGATATTTTTGCTAAACTCACTATCAAGAGCTTTAAGTAATTGTATGTCTCTGTGAATCTCACAATTATATATTATCTTTAATCTTTTAGAAAATTATCGATATCTGGGATTAAATCTTCTGGGATAGTTTTAGGTGCATACCTTACCACAGTCTCACCATCTTTTGATACTAAAAACTTAGTAAAATTCCATTTGATCCTTTCTGTTCCTAATACCCCTTTTGCTCTTTCTTTAAGATACTCAAATAATGGCTCAGCTTCTTTACCATTTACTTTGATTTTTTTCATAATAGGAAACGTAACATTATAGTTAGTTTCACAAAAGTTTTTAATCTCTTCATCGCTACCAGGCTCTTGTCCACCAAATGAATTACAAGGGAATGCCACAATTTCTAAATCTGGATATATTTTATGCAAATGCTGCAAACCACGATATTGCTTAGTAAAGCCACACTTACTTGCGACATTAACTATCAAAAGCACTTTATTTTTAGGTAGATTATATTCCGACCCATCATTCGCAGTTAGCTTAAAATCATAAATAGACATGTTATTTTCACCTCTTATACATTTTTTATTAAAAACTTTGATCTGCTGGTTGTAAATTTTTGCTATTTAGAATATCAAAAATCTCAGCAACTAACTTTGGAGAAACATCGTACTGTAACGCAAACGATGTGCGTGTATTTACTAGTGATTGATCTTTAAATGGATCATAACTTGGTAAATTTTGCTTTTGCTCAAGCTTTAGCATTTTATCTCTTAAACCACGACGCTCAGCAATTAGTTGTATAATTTGCTGATCGGCATTTATGATTTTAGTCTTATAGCACTCTACTGAAGGTTTAGCGGCGTTATTTTGTGCCATCGCAAATGATGAACTATAAAAAGCAAGGCAAAGTGTCACTATAATGTATTTTTTCATACATTCAACTTTATTAGGCTGTGATTTTAATAATATAATGTTTTACAAAAATTTTTTAAACCCCATAATAGTATAAAAAAACAAATAAATCTAACCCTATGTTGTTTAAAAACAAAAAATCTACTGACACATTAGAACTCGAAAATAATGATCAAGATACCACTAGCACTATCATCAAGCCAAAGCTATGGAAATTATTTAATTGGTTAATATTTTGTGCCTTTATATTAGTTTTAAGCTCTTATCTAAATGCGCGAATATTTTTAATAGCATTTACTTTTGTGATTTTAGTCGCCTTAGCTATCAAGCTGTATTTACTAAATAAACTACCACCACTGAACTTTAGAATTTATATAGTAGTCTTTTTACTAATCTTTATTTTATGTGAGTATAACCACTTAGAGATTGTCTACTTTAAATCATTTAAGATTAGCAATATAGATTATCAGCATTTACTTACAAATCCAGGGATTTTTGTTGGCGCATTATGCAATATTGTTTTTACTACAAAAATCCAAATCGCCCCGCAACTGTTCTTTAATGAAGACTTCATTCAGTGGGCTGCTAGTTATATTGATAAAACACCACAAAAAGCCCTTATCTACCTTGATGGCGTATATTTTGCAATATTTGGCTATATCGTACCAGTAATTATCAATTTTATCTATGCAATGCTGATAGCTGTAATAGCTGTAAGAATCAAACAGCTTATAATAAGATCATAGTACTCTTCAGCTTTAGCAAAATTTTTTAGTTTCGCGATTATTTTTTGTTTGTTATCATCATTAATAAAAGCAGCTCTTGCAGCTCTACACGCAAGCCACCATCAAGATGAACTTGTAAAACAACTTTTGGTATTGAAAAAATTTTACCTTTCATTATCTTCCTCATTTTGAATTAAAAAATGACTACCAACACTTTGTTTGCGTTTGATAGCTTGCTCGAGCGTCAACTTAGCTAGCTTAACTATTTTTCTATAAGCCTCTAGTTTATAGTCATATCTTCCTAATGCCGTGTTTGTATTTATTGATTGTTCTAATAGGTAAAGTTGCTGATATGCTTTTCTAAGCTCTGCTTGCCTTCTAACCAAGCCAACACTATCCCACATTAGTTGGCGTATCTGATTTAGTTGTTGTAAATAATCACTACTTGAGTTAAATAATTCTAGTTTTTGATTACATTCAGTAAAGCTATCATCTATATTAGCTAAAATATCCTCACTAGCTGCTAAAGCATAGACAATACACTCTAATAATGAGTTACTTGCTAACCTATTAGCGCCATGTAATCCAGTACAAGCAACCTCACCTACAGCATACAGATTAGCAATACTAGTCTGAGAATTATTATCTACACTAATACCGCCACAACTATAGTGTGCAGCTGGAGCTACTGGGATTCTATCATTAGCTGGATTAATGTTATTCTCTAGTAGCTTTTCATAAATATATGGAAATTTTTGCTGCCATTGACTTGTATTTAGATGCGTCGCATTAAGATAAACCTCTCTACCTGCTTGCATATTTATATATATTTGTCTGGCGACAATGTCTCTTGGAGCTAAATCTTGCAGCTGATGAACTGACTTCATAATTCTGACACCTTTGGCAGTTTCTAGCACAGCACCACTACCACGAATAGCTTCTGAGATTAAAAATGGTGCAACACTTCTAGCAAAAAAACATGTTGGATGAAATTGAGTAAACTCTAGATTCTCAAGCTGACAACCAATATCATACGCCATAATCATCGCATTACCACTACCAGCTGTAGCATTAGTCACATACTTATATAATCCTGAGGCGCCACCTGAAGCAAGTATGACTTTTTTTGTGATAAATTTAGTAACTTGATATTTGCTATCATAGCTATATAGTCCGATACATTTATTATCTTTTTTTATTAGCTCTATAGCATTATGTTCGGGATATATACTAATATTTTTAAAACTATCAAGATTCTCATATAACTTTGCAATAACTGCCCTACCGGTATAGTCTTTGATATGTAGTATTCTTGCTTGGGAGTGTCCTCCTTCTAGATGGAGGCTATACTCACCATTTGTTTTTCTATCAAACTCAACGCCGTGCTTCTCTAGCCATGTTATTGCAGTTTTAGAATTTTTGACAACTTGAGTAATACTCTCAAGCTTTGCAAGCTTGCCACTAGCGATATACGTATCCTCAACATGTGACTCAATACTATCATCACTAGAAACTATAGCAGCAATTCCACCTTGAGCATACGAGCTAGCACAATGATTAATTTTTTGATCATAGATAATAGCCAAATCTAAATTATGCTCAGCTAGCTCTATAGCAGCAACTATACCTGCTAAACCACCACCTATTATAGCCACATCATGCTTTTTTATAATCATATCTACAACTGAACCTGCAACGATAAATCTATTGCTTTGATATGTTTAGTAATTGCTCCAACAGAGATAAAATCAACGCCAGTTTTGGCCATAGCAACTATAGATTTACTATCGATATTCCCAGAGACTTCTAATGCTACTTTATTTTTAGTAAGTCTCACAGCTGTATCAATATCAGCATTGCTAAAATTATCGAGCATTACAATATCTGCTCCAGCAGCTACCGCTTGGTTTAATTCATCTAAATTTGTAACTTCAACTTCAACAACTTTACTACTATCTATTTTTTTTGCTTTTGTAACAGCTTTGGCAATACCACCAGCTGAGCGAATATGATTTTCTTTGATTAAATAAGCATCAAATAAACCAATACGATGATTAAAGCCTCCTCCACACCTAACTGCGTATTTTTGTGCTAAGCGAAACCCTGGGATAGTTTTGCGTGTATCAAGTAGCTTTGTCTTATATTGAGAAATTAATTTGACTAGATTATTTGTTGCTGTAGCAGTAGCAGAAAGCATTTGGATAAAATTTAACATTGTTCTTTCTGTGGTTAAGATGCTTCGAGCATTACCCTTAAGTTCAAATATTTTTGCATTAGCTGGTACTCTTTGAGCATCATTATATAACCAAGTTATCTGTATACTTTTATCAAGCTGATTAATTACTTCATTAGCAAAATCTTGACCACATAAGATCATATCTTCTCTAGTGATGCAAAATGCTGTAGTATCAACATCTTCAGCTAGCTGTGCTGTGATATCTCCAGTTGCTATATCTTCTGCTAAAGACTCTCTAACTAACCTTGTGATAACACTATCAGGAACTTTACTAATTTGATTAGTATTTAACATCACTTCAGACATACTATTTCCTAAAAATTTATCATTCTATTTAATGGGGTAAGCGCCTTTTGACGCACCTCTTTATCAATAAATATCTCATTAGTTTGATTGATTAAGCATTCTTTTAAATTTTTAAGCTGATTTAGCTTCATCCATGGACATTTCGCACATGATTGACAAGTTGCGCCACGACCAGCAGTAGGTGCTGGAATAAACTCTTTATGTGGCGATAGCTGTTTCATTTTATAGAATACACCAGTATCTGTAGCAACAATAAATTTACTATTGTTAAGCTTTTGGCTTGCTGCTATTAATTGAGATGTTGAACCAATTGCATCAGCTCTGTTGATAATCTCTGCCGGAGATTCAGGATGTACCAAAACTGCAGCATCTGGATGCTCAAGTATTAAATCATCTAGAGCTTGAGCCTTAAACTCTTCATGCACAATACAACTACCATTATATAGTACCATATCCGCACCAGTTTGCTTAGCAATCCAATCACCAAGAAATCTATCTGGTCCCCAAAGAATCTTTTTACCTTGCTTATGTAAATAAGAACAAATCTCCAAAGCATTTGAAGAAGTAACAGTCCAATCAGCTAAGGCTTTAATCTCTGCAGAAGTATTGACATATACAACAACTTCTCTATCAGGATGAGCCGCTATAAATCTTTCAAACTCGCCATTATTACAACTTAAATCTAATGAGCATTCAGCTTCTAAAGTTGGCATTAGGATTTTTTTCTCAGGACTAAGAATTTTTGCAGAGCCTCCCATAAACCTAACACCGGCAACTACTAGAGTATCACAGTTACTTTCTAAGCCAAACTTAGCCATAGCAAGTGAATCACCGACAAACCCACCCGTTTTTTCAGCTAATTCCTGAATTTCCGCATCGACGTAATAATGCGCTACCAAACAAGCATTATTTTGTTCTAATAACTCTTGGATTTCCTGCATATATTTTTGTTTTTCTGTAGCGGCGATTTTTAAGCTTGGTAGATGTTGTCTAGCTTGTGATATTTTACCTTTTATAAGTTGTTGATTTACCATTTAAATGTTCTCCTTAGTCTTTAACTTTGGATATTTTTTGCGAAGTATTGGCATAATTGTTCTAATGACTGGCTAAAATCATCATTAACTAACTGGCAATCATATTCAGTGGCATGCGAAATCTCTGTCTCTGCTTGCTCCATACGATAATCTATAGTTTCTTTAGAATCAGTATTTCTTTTTTCTAGGCGTTTTCTTAACTCATCTAAAGATGGCGGCAGTATAAATATACTCTTAGCTCTATCACCGTAAATAGCACGTGTCTGTTGTGCACCTTGCCAATCAATCTCAAGGATTATATTTTTATTAGCTGCAAGTAAGCTATCAATCTCAGCTTTTGAGGTACCATAGTAGTTTTTGAAAACTTTGGCATACTCGATAAAGCCATCTTGGTTAAGCATTTGTTCAAATTCAGCAATTGTCACAAAATGATATTCTCTACCATTGACCTCATCAGTTCGAGGCTCTCTAGTAGTATGAGATGTTGCTATAGTGAAATTCTCTTTACCTACTTTAGTTGCTAAAAAAGCTTTTAATAAAGAACTTTTACCAGCACCAGATGGCGCAGAAACTATAAAGATATAGTTACTCATTTGTAAAAATCATAATTAAATAGTTAGTCCGACCAATTATACAACTTTAGGGCTATAAATAGAATAATATGCTAAAAATTAATTATTTGAATCTATAAAAATTTATAAACAAGATTATTGAGCTGTAAGGTTTAACTTCTTACCAGCAACCCAAACATTTTTTAGATGATTTATAACTTTTGGTGAAAGGTTCGCCGGTAAATCAACTAATGTATAATCTTTTTGGATAGAAATATTACAGATATGTTTACTGTCAATATTACCCTCATTAGCTATAGCTCCAACTATATTTCTCGGTTGAACATCGTTACCACGCCCAACATCTAGCTTATATGTAGTTAGATCAATATTTACAGCACGACGCGGTTTTCTATCTGCTCTATCAAAACGCTTACTTCTCTCGCCTTGATCATTTCTACGCTCAGACCTTTCATTTCGTCTGCCATCTCTAGAATTTCTGTTATCACGAGTTGGCTTTTCTTCTTTAGCTTGGATCTCTCTTGGGAAGAAAGTTTTTTTACCTTGAGCTAATAGCGTAAGAACAGCTAAAAGTTCTTCCGAATCAAGTTCTAACTGATCACGGATCTCGGTAATAATATCTTTATACTTATCTAAAGATTTATTTTTATCTAATGCTGAAATTATTCTAGCTTTGAAGTGCTCTACCCTACTTTGGGCTAAATCTTTGGCACTTGGCATAAATACTTCTTGCATTGGTGAGCCAGTAAATCTCTCAAGGGTACGCAAGAATCTCATTTCTTTTAGTGGTACTAAAGAAATTGATGTACCTTCACGCCCTGCTCTCCCTGTACGGCCAATCCTATGTACATAAGTATCTGTATCATTAGGCATATCATAGTTAACCACATGGCTAATACGCTCAAGATCTATACCTCTAGCTACTACATCTGTAGCAACAAGGATATCTGATTTAGCACTTCTAAATTGATCAACAATATATTCACGCTGCGATTGTTGCATATCACCATTTATAGCAGCCACTTTGTAGCCTAGCGCCTTTAAGTTATCTGCTACTTCAATCGTGCTAGTTTTAGTCTTAACAAAGATAATAACACCATCAGTTTCTTCTGTCTCAAGCAATCTATCTAAAGCATCTATCTTTCTAAAGCCTTTTATTACAATAAATTTTTGTGTAACTGTGTTGGCAGTTTTTGTCTTAGCTTTTACTTGTATCTTACAAGGGTTTCTTAGATATTCTTGGATAATATCAGCAATATCGACTGGAATTGTTGCTGAGAAAAGTAATCTTTGGCACTCATCAGAGACATGACTTAAGACAAATCTTACATCATCAATAAAGCCCATTCTAAGCATTTCATCAGCTTCATCTAAGACTAGTGCTCTTAGGTTATCAAGCTCTAGCGTACCTTTTTCAATATGATCCATGACACGCCCGGTGGTACCTACTACTACTTTGACACCTTTTTTTAATGCTCTAATTTGTGAACCATATTCTTGACCACCATAGATACAAGCAACATCTAAATTTGGCACATTTTTGGCAAATGCTTCAAACTGCTCAGCTACTTGTATAGCTAATTCTCTAGTAGGAGCTAATACCAACACTTGCGGTGCTTTATCTTTAGATTTTAAATCAATGTTATTTATTAAAGGTAATGCAAATGCTGCTGTTTTACCTGTACCTGTTTGTGCTTGGCCTAGCACATCTCTACCCGATAAGATATATGGAATAGCATACTGTTGAATTGGTGTAGGGTTTTCATATCCTAATTTGATAACAGTATCTACGATATCTTGATTTAGCCCTAACTGACTAAAATCTTTTTTAGTTTCAGAATTCATTTTTGTCCGTAAATTTTTGTATGAGAAATTTATTAAATAATTTGAAAATTATGAGAAATTTAAATTATCCACGTGATGTAATTTCTAATAGATGATAACCAAACTGAGTCTGTACTGGACCATGAACTTTGTGTAACTCATCGTTGAATACAACTCTATCAAACTCAGGAACCATTTGTCCTTGGGAGAAGGTCCCTAGATCACCACCTCTAGCTCCAGATGGACATAGAGAGTGCTTTCTAGCTGCTTCTTCAAAATTTATTTTACCTTCAGTTATGTCTTTTTTGATTTGTTGACATTCAGATTCTGATTGTACTAGCAAATGTCTAGCTGAAGCTTTCATATATTACGGTTCCTTATTTTTTGATTTAACTATTACTAATTACAGTTCTAAAGGATACATTATTTAGTAAAAATATACAACTTATATTAAAAAGCGGTTATTGGCCTAAATTACGTAATTTTTTACCTGAGATAAGGTTATCTTCTATTTTCTCTAAGCTAACACCTTTTGTTTCAGGAACAAAAAGCTTTAGGAATATTATTGCAATGATACAGAAAAGAGCATAACTAACAAATATCATCGGTTTACCCCAAGCTCCTGCACCCATTATCACATTCGAGTACGCTACAACTATCAATTTTACAATAAATCGTTGATTTAGTCTAAATAATAAACTTCTAGTGTTATTCTTTGTAAATAATTAGATAAACTTTCTATATTCTTGGTGCCTCGAAATATCTCACTATTTATCTTTATACTGTTTGACAACGACCGATTTTTGCTAAAGATTTACCTCCCCTAAGGTTATTTTCAATTTCTTCTAATGAAACATCTTTTGTTTCAGGGACAAAAAACTTAACAAATAATATACAAACTATACAAGATATCGCAAAACCAAAGAAAGTGCTATCAGGATGGAATGTCAGCCAAGTAAGCGCAAAATTACCTATAATCGCATTACAAATCCAGTTACTCATAGTAGATGCGGTTACCCCAAAATCTCTTCCCTCAATTGGCTGGATTTCTGAACATAGAATCCAAATCACCGGACCCATTGATATTGCAAATCCAAAGATAAATAATAAGCAAAATATCAAAGCAGCCCATTGTAATGTTTGTGATAAAACCATTGCTTGTCCATATACAAAATGTGTCTTAAAGATAAAGCCAACAACAATACATGAGATTATCAGCAAACTTAAACCAAAGTATAAAATTGGCTTACGACCAAATTTATCAACATACTTAATTGCCAAAAAGGTTGTCAGCATATTAAGTAAGCCAATCACTATTGTTGATGTCGAAGGGTTAGTAAATCCAGCTAATTTAAAGATATCTGTCGAGTAGTACATAAATGCATTCATACCAGTAAACTGTTGGAATGCTTGCAAAGCTATACCTAGAAGTACTACTTTTATAAAAAACTTCTGCTTAAGCAAAGAAAAAACACTAACACCTCTATGTGTTGTCTGCTTAATCTCATTATGCTCTTCTAGTGCTTCAGTTTCGCTGGATCTTATTTTTTTAAGAACAATAGCAGCCTCATCATCATTACCTTTTAAAACAAGCCATCTTGGACTTCTAGGTAATGTTAAACATCCAAAGAACATTATTACTGATGGAATTGCAAGCACTGCAAGCATAATTCTCCAAGAACTTGTACTTTCTAGAGCTGAATTGGTTAAGAAAACCAAAAATAAACCAATAGTTATCATTAACTGATATAAAGCAATCAAAGCACCTCTAAACTCTTTTGGGGCGATTTCTGATAAATATAAAGGAGCAATAAATGAAGCAATCCCTACTGCAGTACCCAAAATAAACCTTGAGCTAATAAAAATTTGATAATTGGGCGCCATAACTCCGACTATTGTAAAAATAGAAAAAATAGCTGCTGCTATAAGCAAAACCTTTCTACGTCCATAATGCTTTGATAAAAAACCACTAAATAGCGCCCCACAAGCAGCACCAAGCAATAATACACTTGAAACATGACCACTTTCAGCAACACTAAGATTAAATGTTTGTGATATAAAATATAACGAACCATTGACATAACCAATATCCATGCCAAAAAGTAACCCAGCAAGTGCTGCTATTATAGCCACACGGATAACTACAAAATTTATTTTTTTTTTATTTTGCATTGTAAACTCCTTATGTTAATTTTTACTAAATAACTCAAAATGTTCATGATATACTATAGTTAAAATACAAAACAACTATTTTTTGATTTATAAATGAATATTTCAGCCACAATATCACAGCTCAAATTCTCGCATCGTCGTAAGAATATCTTAACTAATGAGTGGGTTTTGGTATCGCCTCATAGGCTTAGCAGACCATGGCAAGGTCAGTCTGAAGATACTCAAAAAAATACTCTTCCGGAGTATGATGACAAGTGCTATCTTTGTCCAACTAATACTCGAGCTAATGAAGAAGTTAATCCTGATTTTAAAGAGACTTTTGTATTTGAGAATGATTTTTCTGCTCTCTCTAAAGAAAAAATAGACAAAAATCTTGAGATAAATGATGATTTATTTCAGCTAAGTGGTGCTACTGGTATTGCCAAAGTTATTTGCTTCTCTGCAAAACATAATCTTACAATGGCGTCAATGCAACAAGATGATATCACTAAAGTAGTAGATCTTTGGGCAACTGAAGTGGCAGAGTTAAGCAAAAAATATCAATGGGTACAAGTTTTTGAAAATAAAGGTTCTATCATGGGCTGCTCAAATCCTCATCCACATGGACAAATTTGGGCTTGTGATTTCTTACCAACAGAAGCTCAAAAAGAACATCTAACCCAGCTAGAATACTTTGAAAAAAATCGTTCTAATATGCTGCTAGATTATGTAAATCGTGAGATTAATGAGAAAGATAGAATTGTTTTCCAAAATGATGATTGGTTAATTGTTGTACCATTTTGGGCAACATGGCCTTATGAAACTTTACTACTACCAAAATTTAAATGCTCACATCTAAATCATTTAAATAATCAGCAAAGAAAAACTCTAGCTAACGCTCTAAAAGTTTTGTTAGTAAAATACGATAAACTATTTGATACTTCTTTCCCATACTCTATGGGCTGGCATGGTTCAATAAATGCTACAGAGTGTAACTACTGGCAACTTCATGCACATTTCTACCCACCTTTACTGCGCTCAGCAACAGTTAAAAAATTTATGGTTGGTTTTGAAATGCTTGGAGAATCGCAAAGAGATATTACTCCAGAGCTAGCAGCACAACTTTTAAGAGAGTTATAATCATGATGGACTGTATCAGAGATAATTTATCCAATCGTTTCACCACACTTTATAATAAAATTCCTAAAGTATTTTTCTCACCAGGTCGAGTCAATCTAATCGGTGAACACACCGACTATAATAATGGTTTTGTAATGCCATTTGCTATCAACAAAGGTACTTTTATATCTATTGCAACTAGAGATGATAGTATTGTAAATGTATATAGTGAAAATCTTGATGATTCCACATCGTTTTGCATAAATGAAATTAAGCAACAATTAGCTAATACGTGGCAAAACTATATAAAAGGAACTATAAATATCATCAAGCAAGATTTCTCTAACGATATCAAAGGAGCAGATATTTATATATTTAGTGATCTACCTTTTGGTGCAGGTCTTTCCTCATCTGCTTCATTAAATACAGCTTTGGCTTATGCCTATAATGAAATCTATCAACTAAATCTTTCTAAGCTTGAGCTTGCTAAGATTGCCCAAAAAGTAGAGCATCAATATATTGGTACAAAATGTGGAGTTATGGATCAAATGGCATGCTTATTTTCACAACAAAATGCTGCAACAATGATTGATTGTAATAATAATCATTGTGACAACATTCCTTTTGAACTTGATAGTCTATCAGTGCTAATTTGTGATACAAATATCAAGCATAATTTAGCAAGCTCTGCCTACAATAAGCGCCGCCAAGTTTGTGAAAATATCGCTTTATTCCATAAGATAAAATCACTGCGTGAATTAGATTCTCAAAAGCTAGAATATACAAAGTTAAACTTCTCTGAAGAAGATTATAAATTAGCATTACATGTATTTACAGAAAATCAAAGAGTTATAGATGCTACTAAAGCAATGGCAGTTAAAGATTGGCAACAACTAGGTAAGCTGATGTATCAGTCGCATAATTCACTAAAAAATGATTATAAGGTCAGCTGTGATGAACTTGATTACCTAGTTGAATTATCTCAAAATTTTGCTGGAATTTATGGAGCTAGAATGACTGGTGGTGGCTTTGGTGGTTCTACAATACATCTTTTACCTAAAAAGCTTCTAAAAGATTATACCAGCTACTTAGAGAAAAACTATTTTGAAAAATTTAATATAAAACCAATATTTTATATTTCAAAGGCTTGCCAAGGCACTCATAGAATTTAAAAGATACTTCGGGCTTTTTCTAGTAAATTGTTTTTTTCTTGCTCAGTATATGGTTTAGATTGTATATTACCCCATACTGGAGCTGGCCAAGCCGGATCATTTTCAAAACGTCCTACTACATGTAGGTGCATTTGCTTAACAACATTACCTATAGTAGCTATATTTAACTTATCAGCATTATATTCTTTTAATATAAATCTAGAGAGTTTATTGATAATAGTATTTATATTGTATTGAACAGGGTCATCAAGCTGATACCACTCTGTTCTATCTGTAAAAGGTACAACTATAAACCAAGGTACAATAGCGTTATTCATTACTAGAATTTTACAGTCTAGGTGCTCACAAACTTCAAAAGTATCAGCTGCTAAGCGAGAATCTAATTTAAACATCAAAAAGCCTCCTTATTTTTTCTAAATCTTGCGGTGTATCAACACCTGCTGGAGTTGGTTTAGATGATTGAGCTATTGCAATCTTATAGCCATTATATAGAACTCTAAGTTGCTCTAATGCTTCGTATTTCTCAATTGGTGAAACTGTAAGTTCAGCATAATGTTTTAGAAAAGCCACTCGATATGTATATATACCAATATGTCTAAAAAATTCTGAAATATTAACCTGCAGATTCTCAGAAAAACCTCTCTCAAAAGGGATAGGCGCTCTACTGAAATATAAAGCATAGTTATTTTTATCAAAAACTACTTTGACATTGTTAGAATTATAAATATCTTCTACATCAGTGATTTTTTCACACAATGTCGAGACTACAGCTTTTGGTTTATCTATCAATAACTGTGCCGCTTGTTCAATATTCTCAACAGGTATCAAAGGTTCATCACCTTGAACATTTACAACAATATCTTCATCAGCAAAACCTAATTTAGTGACAGCTTCTGCTATTCTATCTGTACCTGATTCGTGATCTGCTCTTGTCAAAACTACTTTTGCACCAAAACTCTTAGCTATATCTTTTATTTCTTGAGAGTCTGTAGCTATTATTATACTATCAAACTTTGATTTGGCTACTTGTTCATATACTCTCTGGATCATTGGCTTACCAGCAATATCAGCTAGCATCTTATTCGGTAGACGAGTTGATTTAAGCCTTGCTGGAATTACAATATGGATATTAGCCATATTTTTTTACCTCTTCAAGAGTTAGCTTTTTGGCTTCTTCAACTAACATTACAGGGATATTCTCGCGAATCGGGTAAGCTAGTTTATCCGCTTTACAAACTAAAACTTGATTTTCTTTATCATAATGTAAGTTTGCTTTACAAATGGGACAAACCAATACATTTAAAACTGAATGATCCACTATTTCACCTCTATTATAAATTCATATTTATCTGCTACTTGCTCTGCTTTGACAAGTATATAATCATTTATCTTACACCATGCTGGGATATCATGCATAGTACCAGGATCAGTACAAAGTACTTTTAACTGCTCACCTATTTGCATCTTTTTCAGGGCGATTTGTGTTTTGATAACAGGCATAGGGCAAAGGAGCCTTTCTAAATTTAACTGTTGCATTTATATATACCACTCCTTTTTAATCTCATCAGCTGGCATAGGCTCGACAGTTACTTCCTTACTAGTACCATCTAAATAATTAAATATCATATTTACATTATTAGCATTTTTTCCTTGCGTAAACCTACCTAAAATTTGCGCAGTATATTGCTCATCATTTTTGTCAAAATCACCATCTATCAAAGTCAAAGGGCCTGTATGTGATGAACAATAAACATTTATAAATTGATTTTTGTAACCGTTTAGGTAGTTGTTTTCACCCTCTTCACGGCCAATTATAAGCTTATACTCAGGCTTAAAGCGAATATGCCTACCAATCTTAAGTAACATAATATCATCAAACTCATATTCTTTTGAATTACGCGCTTGCCATAAATCAACTAATTTATCAGAGTATTGTTTATCAGTAAGGAAACAACAGCCGCCAGCAGGAGAAGCATAATTTTCTATTCCCCATTCACGAGCCATTTTCATTTGATCTTTTCTACCCCTACCTGTTGTAATTGCCATTAATTTAGATCTATCAACCCAGCTCTCTCTTTCAGGTTTTGTTTCAGGTAAATTCTTAGCACTTAAAGGCCTAAGAAGTAAATCATCAATACCAGATTGTTTTTGGACTACAGGCATAGTACTTTTACGTTGAGACATTGGTCTTTGACCAATAACCTCACCAGTAATTATAAAATCAAAACCATTTTCTATAGCCCATTCCTTAGCTTTACGCACCATAAAAATTTTACAATCTAAACATGGATTCATATTTGCGCCATAGCCGTACTTAGGGTTTATTAGTACATCTTTATATTCATCAATCACATCAATAATATGCAATTTTATGCCTAATTGCTCAGCAACCCAAAGAGCATTATTACGCTTTTGTTTTTCTTTATCATGTTTTCTTATTGCATGTGTGTGTCCTTCGACACAGAAACCGGTAAAAAAATTTATTCCCTCAACATGGATACCTTGCTCAAGCATCATTTTTGTTGCCAGCATTGAGTCAAGGCCACCAGAAATAAGTGATACTGCTTTAATTTGTTTTTTTTCCATTACCCTATTTTGTATAAAATTAAAAATTAAATATTTGTAATAATTTTAACATATCGGTATTTTATAACTATACTTTTGTTAAAGTTATAAGTTTTTAAAGATAAAAATTAACGCTTTTGTTGATATGTCCGTGTGGTATAGTAGCCGACGATTGAGCCAAGCATCGCACCAGCGATTAGATCACTAGCAAAGTGAAAATATTGTAATAACTGAGTAATTACTACTAAAAATATTAGCAATACCCAAAGCCATCTATACTTAGGAAATAAAATCCACATACTCACGCTAAATGAGAAAATAAAAGTTGCATGACCGGAAGGAAATGAGGCATAATCGCCATTAAACTTAAACCAGTTAAAACCATAAAGATTATCCCTAACTAATGAAGGGTTATGATTTCTAAATGTCTCTGTCCAATATCTACCAAAGATACCTTTTAATGTTTCTTTGATAAATTGACCTATAACTACAGCGTTCGCAACTAGCAAAAACTTTGCATCAAAAGCAGATACTTTTTTGTATAAAAGCTTAATAAAATAATATATGTAAAATACAAAAATTAACATATTTAGAAAAGAAACCATATCATCAGAAAAGAATTTCATAATTGTGTATTGTCTTGAGTTATGCTCGTGCAAAAACCATACTATGTGTTTATCAACAAAGAAGTAGCAAAAGAATATTGAAAATATCCCTAAAATAATAAATAACAAGCTTTTTTTAGTCATTTTTAGACTTTATATTTTTTGAAATATCAACATTCTACAGGATTAATTAGCTATAATTTAGTTTTTTTTTAATGAAAACATTGCCAAATTTCTTGGGCTAACTTTTTACTAATTCCTTTAACTTTGGCAATCTCATCAACAGATGCTCTAGATAACTCTTGCCAACCACCGAAATACATCATTAAAGCTTTACGGCGTTTTGGTCCAACTCCTTCAATTTCCTCTATAATTGATGATTGTCTATTTGAGCTTACTTTTTTACGCTGTCCTTTGATAGCATGATCATGGGCAGAATCTCTAATTTGGCGTAACAGTAAAAACCCTGGATGATGCTCATCTAGTCTATATTCAGTATTATCAAAACCTTTATAGATTTTTTCTTTACCACTTATCCGCTCAACACCCTTACCCAAACTGACAAGCTGAACTTTATCTTGGATTCCAAATTCTCTAAAAACTGCCTCTGCTTGATGAATTTGACCTTTACCACCATCAATTATCATTACATCTGGTAGATTATTTACCTCTAATCCAGAACTAACCCGACGAGATACTGCTTGATGAATTGCTGCATAGTCATCGCCTGGCTTAATATCTTTAATATTATATCTACGATGAGATTTGCGATCTTCACCCTTATCTGTATATACTACACATGATGCTATTGTTGCTTCACCTTGAAAATGAGAAATATCAAAACACTCGATACGCTTAATATCTTTTTCTAGGCCAACAAATTCTTTTAAAGATTCTAAACGCTTTTGATATTGTGATTTTGAACTTGTATAGATATTTAGCTTTTGTCGGGCATTCACTTCGGCTAACTTCAGCCACTTGAGATTATCAGCAGCTGGAGCAACTATCCAGTTTATCGTTTGACCAATTTTTTGCGAAATACTATTCATAAGATCTGTAATAACAGCAAAATCAACTTTTGATAAGATTATATTCTTAGGCCAAATATTACGAATCTCATCACCTAAGTAAAAATGTGATAAAAATGCGTGCATTATTGAAGTTTTATCTTGGCTTTTTGCATCTATACTCCAATGTCTATCTGCAACAACATCGCCATTTTGGATCTGTAATAAAGCTATACTTGCATAGTTACCCTGCATATATATACCAATTACATCAAAAGTTTTATCAGCTTGGATATCTACTATCTGCTGCTGCTGTAATTTGCGCAATACTACTAATTGATCACGATAAAATTGAGCTTTCTCGTACTCCATATTTTCAGAAGCTTGATACATTTTTGCAGAGATTTCTTCTAAAACACTGCTAAATTTACCGGCTAAGAACTTCTTCAGTATCGCTAATTGTTCATCATATTGCTGTTGAGATACTAAGCCAACACATGGCGCTAAACAGCGTTTAATTTGATATTGTAGACATGGTCGAACTCTAGACTTATAGTATGAATTTTCACACTGGCGAATTGGAAATATTTTTTGGATAATATTTAGCGTATTTTTAACTGACGATATAGAAACATAAGGTCCAAAACATTGTCCCTTTTTATATGCCGATTTACCACGGTAAAAAGACACACGTGGAAACTTATCACGTGAAATAACTAAGTATGGGTAGCTTTTATCATCTTTAAAAAGAATGTTGTACTTAGGGCGATGTTGCTTAATTAGATTATTTTCTAATAAATACGCCTCATAATCGCTTGGGGTGATAGTTATCTCAATTCTAGCAACTTGCTCAACCATCATTAAGGTTTTACTATCTTTAGCTCCTTTTGAGAAATAACTATTGACGCGATTTTTAAGATTTTTTGCCTTACCGACATAAATTATTTCACCATGCTTATCAAGCATACGATAAACGCCTGAATGCGTAGTTAAATTAGCTAAAAAGCTTTTTAAATCAAAATCTTTAGAATTATCTGTAATCATCTAATTTTATTAAACACTGAGTTTATGAAAAATGTTAACATATATAAACTTTTATACTAATTTAAATAGATAAGTTTAAATCTCTTGAGATATTTTAACTAAAAAAATGATGATAATTAATACAAACAAGCAATTAAATGATGTTATAGCAACTCTTAGAAATACATCACAGCTAGCTATAGATACTGAGTTCTATTGGATGCGCACATACTATCCTGAACTTTGTCTGCTACAGATAGCCACTGAAAATGAGATATTTTTAATAGATACACTCAAGGAACTAGATTTTAGTAAGTTAAAAGATATTTTTGCAGCTAAGGATATCCAAAAAATAATTCACTCCGCAACCAATGATATCCCTATTATCAAAAGGTTTTTTAACTGTGAGGTTAATAATATTTTTGATACCCAACTTGCAGCAGCCTTTCTTGGATTTCAAACACAATCATCGCTAAAAACTCTTTTAAAAGAAATTTTAGATATTGAAATGGAAAAAGAATCTCAGTTTTCAGATTGGCGCAATAGACCTTTATCACAAAAGCAACTTGACTATGCTATCAAAGATGTTAAATACCTCATACAATTAAAAGAGTTTTTGCAGCAACAACTAGCTAAAAGTCAATATCAAGATTTTTTTGAGCAGGAACTAGTTGAAATACAAAAAGCACAATTTAACTCTATTGAAAGTATTTATAACAAAATAGGTAATATCCAAAAATTTGATGAAAAAACGCAAAAAAATGCTATTTTAATAGCACAATGGCGAGAAATGATTGCTCAAGAAAAAAATATTCCCGTAAGGTTTATTTTTAACAATAAAATCTTATACATTATTGCTCATACAAACCCTAAATCTCTTAACTCTTTTGATCATGATGAGCTAAAAAGATTAAAACCTTGGATTAAAAAAGGTGTTATTACCGCGCTTAGCTCAACTAAAAGCTTGGACCAAGTAATACTAGAGCAAAAAAGTGGTAGTAAGTTAGCTGCAGAACTAAATGATAAGATAGTTGCTTTTTTTGATATTCAGGCCAAACAATTTAAATTTGATTCTAGTATAATCGCCTCAAGAAAAGATATTCGCTCACTAGCATATAATCTAAGTATTGATACTAACTACACAAATAATAAACTCCTTGCTGGTTGGAGATATAAAATAGTTGGTAAAAAATTAAAAGAGTATATACTTGATAGCATAAAATAAGATTATTAAAACTACACTTTAAATCTATGAAACTTATAACTAGAAATTCTAAATTATTCCCTATAATTTTAGCTTTATTTGCTGCTTTACCACCTCTAGCTGTAAACACCTACGCGCCAGCGATATCCATGTTAGCTCGTGATTTTGGTGTCAACAATAGTACAGTTTTGACAACTTTTGCGACCTACTTTATTGGCTTCTCTTTTGGTATGCTTTTCTGGGGGGCTATATCTGATAAATATGGTCGCAAGAAAGTTATCATCATCGGCAGCGTTATTTACATTATAAGTACTGTACTATGCTCTTATAGCTATAATTTTAAAATGCTTGAGATTATGCGTCTACTTCAAGGTTTATCTGACTCTGTAGGTGCTGTAATTGCTTTTTCAATTGCGCGTGATTGCTACAAAGGTGCCAAACTTACTAGTTTAGTTGCATCTATAATCATAATATTATTAATAGCACCTATTATAGCACCAATAATCGGTACGATACTTACTGAGCTAACTCACACATGGCAAAGTACATTTCATTTTCTCACTGTTTACGGTGTGATTATGCTTATATGTGCCTGCTTAATCGAAGAAACTCTAGAGCATAAAGATAGAAAATCAAGTCTAATAAAGCTAATACCTAGTTACTTCCAGCATATCACTAATCCTAGTTTTATGTTAGCAACTGTTGCTAGTGGTACTATTTTTGCAGCATTATTTATATATATATCATCATCAGCTTTGATATACCTTGATAATTATACAACTGGTTCTTTCTGGTACTGCTTATATTATGGTTTATGTTGCGTTAGTGCTATTTTTGCAAATATTCTCATAAAGAGATACTCAAACAGAGTACAACAATTAAAATTCTTATATTATAGTGTTGCGTTAATCACTCTAAGCTGCATTACTTTAATAATATTTAATAGCTTAAATCTAGATAATGCTCTGATCTACACTCTAACAATGTTTGTGCTATGTGGTAATGTTTCTTTTAGCTCAACTCTTATCTATGCATTTGCTATCGATCAAATAGACCATAGTTTTGGTACCGCAAACTCAATTGTAAACTTTGTAAAAAATATGATTGCAGCTGCTGGTAGTTATATTGTAAGCTTTTATCACGGTAGAGATTTGGTTTTAGCATCTCCGTATGCTCAGCTAGGTTTTGCGCTGGTTACAATTATGATACTATTTGGTATATATAGATTAAATCAAAAAGCAAAACTACAACAATCTAGCTAAGCATTAGATTAGAATAAGCCTTCTCATACAAATTCTATTTTTTGATTACATCAAGAGCTAATTAATGATTTGATTCGAGCACAATCTCCGGAGTCACACCACCTCGTTATGCTTCTAACCATCGCAGAGCACTATATCAGGATCATTATTTTTTCGATACAACTACTAAAATGTCATTTCTAAATTCTGGATTAACAAACTTGCTTTAATTATTTTATATTAATCATAACTTTGCTTAACATTATAATATGGTACCTATTGACGAAAACTTAGAAATAAATTTTAGGACTACTATAATTTCTCTCTAATTACTTCTTTAAGTAAAAGATCCTATGTTATATACTAAGACGGGCCCTCGTTAGGAAAAATTGTACCCTCTCCAGCATCGTGGGTTGGCTTTCCCTCAATTTCATTTGAAGTGTCTGGCTCCCACTTGTGTAATATCGGTGTTTGCCATTCTTTCTTTTTTTTATCTTGTTCCATTATATTTCTCCTACATTTATTTAATTTTTGTTTTGCCTCGGGCAAACGTCTATTATTAAAAATAAACTAATTAAATTATTAATTTTAATTTGTTGTAAAGCAAGTTAAAAATGAGATGGTTAAGCAAAAGTTCATAATTTATTTTACAAATATTAAAAAAGGTATTTCGACAAGTGATTGCCAGGCTTACTGAAGTAATTAATGAGCTATCTTTAATAACTAAACAAATATATAAATTTTAATTTTTTTAAACAGGGAAAGTTTATGTACACTATATCAACGAATTTAAATAAAATGATTTTAAAACTCTAATTAAAGTATAGTTTATATTTTAGTAATTATATTTTTGTCAAATAGATAGTTTATAATTTTAGCAGCACATTCCTCAATTGTTTTTGTTGTAGTTGTAATATGTATATCAGGATTTATAGGCTTTTCATATTGCGAAGATATACCCGTAAAGTTGGCAATTTGTCCTTGTCTGGTTTTTTTATATAATTTTTTAGGATCTCTTCTTTCGCACTCTGCCAAAGGCGCATCTATAAATATCTCTATGAAATTATCACCAATAATTTTTCTCGCTTGTTCTCTATCGTAAATAAATGGCGATATCAGAACTATACTAACTATTAAACCAGCATCAACAAAAAGCTTCGCTACTTCTGAAACCCTGCGTATATTCTCTGTTCTACTTATTTCATCAAAACCCAAATCATGGTTAAGACCATGACGTATATTATCGCCATCTATTATATAAGTATGGCAACCTCTTTCGTACAACATTATATCAACAGCATTTGCAATAGTAGATTTACCAGCCCCACTAAGCCCTGTATACCATAAAACTATCGGCTTATGTTTTTTTTGCAAGCTTCTTTCTTCAGTTGAAACACTAGTTTTATGCCATATAATATTATCACTCATTTTAACCTCTTAAAAGAAACTATTCCCTTAAATTTTTAGCATCCCAATGTGGAAAATGTTTTCTAATAAGTGCATTTAGTTCTAGTTCAAACTCTGAATAATCATTAGTACTATCTTTTTTATCATTAGCTGCTAGCGGCTTGATAACCATACCTGCTCCAGCGGTAACATTGGTGAGTCGATCTATAATTATAAAAGCTCCTGTAGTTCGATTTTTTTGATAGCTATCAAAACAAACAGGTTCAGAAAGATTTAGTTCTACTGTTGCTATTTCATTTAGCTCAAGCGTACCGCAAGCTACCTCTTTAAGAGTATTTATATCGGTTTTATAATTAAATTTATTTACACTACCTATAACCTGTTTTGTCAAGAATTTAATATAATAATCTTTATACTCTATTAAAGGTTGTTCAGACATCCATACAATATTTGCTCTAAGCATTGATGATACATGTGATATCGCATCTTTATGAACAATCATATCCCCCCTACTAATATCTATTTCATCGTAGGTAGTTATAGTTATAGACTGACCAGCCTCCGCTTCGTTTAACTCTCCATCAAAGCTTAGTATTGACTTTATTGTAGTAATTTTACCACTAGGCATTACCCTAATAGTATCTCCTATTTTAGCAGAACCTGATACTACAGTTCCCTGAAATCCTCTAAACTCTGAATTTGGTCTACAAACTAACTGTACAGGAAAACGAAACTCATCAGTATAAGCATAATCTATTTTTATAGTTTCTAAATAATGCATTAGTGGAGAACCTCTAAACCAAGGCATTTTTGTGCTTTTTGAAACTACATTATCACCATCAAGAGCTGATATAGGTACAAATCTAATATCTGGAATTTGTAAACTTCCCGCTAATTTCAAATACTCATCTTGTATAGATTTATAAATTTCTTGAGAATAGCCTACAGTATCCATCTTATTAACAGCAACTATGACATGCTTTATACCAAGTAATGAACAGATAAAACTATGTCTACGCGTTTGTGTTTGTAGTCCTTTTCTAGCATCTATAAGTATAATAGCTAGATCACAATTTGAAGCTCCTGTAGCCATATTTCTGGTATACTGCTCATGACCAGGAGTATCTGCAATAATAAATTTTCGTTTATCAGTTGAGAAATACCTATAAGCAACATCAATAGTAATACCCTGTTCTCTTTCAGATTGTAAACCATCAACTAACAGTGCCAAATCTAACCTATCACCCTGAGTACCGATTTTCTTACTATCTGCTACGATTGAGGCTAATTGATCTTCAAAAATTAACTTACTATCATGTAAAAGCCTACCTATTAATGTACTCTTACCATCATCCACACTTCCACATGTGATAAACCTAAGCAATTCTTTTTGTTGATGTTGCCGTAAGTACTTTTGGATATTTGTTGCAATCAAATCTGACTGATGTGACATTTATTATTATATCCTTAGTCAATAAATGTAAAATTACTAATATGTAGAGGTTTTTAACCTATAAAATATAATATACAACTAAACTAGAACTAATTAAAGTAATAAAATAAATTATAGTAATATAATAGAAAACTTAAAATTATATTTCTATATGTAGTTATTTTATATACTTTTAAAACAAAAATACAGGTTAAATTTAACATAGTTAAAGTATCTTTGGGTTTTATGATAATCCATCAGGATCTGTACTTGGCAACCCTTCAAGCGGATAACGGTTAGGTTTTCCCTCAATTTCATTCAAGGATTCTGGTTTAAATTGTTTTAATATTGGGCATTGCCACTCTTTCTTTAACATTATTTGATGCACCATTTCTTAATTTACATATTTTTATTATACAGGATAATTTAAAAATTAAAATAGTTTTTTTACAAAAAAAATATAAAGCTAAAATTAAACCTTCTAAAGTTACCTCAGATCGGAATTAAAAGAGTTGTAAATTAAAGGTTTAAGAGTAATTTTAGGTTAACCTCAGTTTGGGATTTAGAGCCTTGTAGTATAAGGGGTTTAGTGGTGTTTTTAGGTTAAAATAAGTGAAAAACCTTTAAATTCTGACAATAATGATAGATCAACTTATCTTAACCTTTTGCCGTATAGACGATTTTTTATTTATCATAAAGAATTACAAAGCAAGTCAATTAATTACAAAAAAAGCTGGTTTAAAAACAAGTTTATCTTTAAGCGAAATAATGATTATTTTGGTTATGTATCAAGCTGTTAGATTTAAAGATTTTAAAACTTAGTATGTTGAGTTTATAAAAATTTACTGGAAGCATTACTTTCCTACAGCGCCATCTTATAACCGTTTTGTAGAATTAATAGATATAGTAATGTCACCATTAATAACATTTATATCAAATAACTATGGTAAGCATACAGGTTTATATTTTATAGATGTTAAGGTTAAATACTAAAAATACCCTTCAATCTTTTTCTTTTCCATAGAGCTACTACTGTCTTTATCTATAGCTCTACCTTGTCGCTCAGAAGTTTTTGTCAATAACATCTCTTGTATTATAGCTGGTAAGGTATTTGCTTCAGACTCAATAGCACCAGTCAATGGATAACAACCTAATGTTCTAAAGCGAACTTTTTTCATTTGTGCTTTTTCTCTAAGCTCTTCAGGTGTTCTATCATCATCAACCATCATTAAGATCCCATCATACTCAACAACTTGTCTTTCTTTGGCAAAATATAAACTCGGAATCTTAATATTCTCCATATAAATATATTGCCAGATATCTAACTCAGTCCAGTTTGAGAGCGGAAAAACTCTGATACTTTCTCCTTTGTTGACCATACAATTATAAATACTCCATAATTCGGGGCGTTGATTTTTAGGGTCCCAGCGATGATTTTTATCCCTAAATGAAAATACCCTTTCTTTAGCACGAGACTTTTCTTCATCACGACGAGCACCACCAAATGCTGCGTCAAACTTGTACTTATTTAAGGCTTGTTTAAGTGACTGTGTTTTCATAATATCAGTATGTTTGGCACTACCATGAGAAAAAGGATTTATACCTTGCTCAACTCCTTGTTGATTAATATGTACTATTAACTCAAAATTATATTCTTTTGCCGTTTTGTCTCTAAACTCTATCATTTCTTTAAACTTCCACATTGTATCGATGTGAAGTAATGGAAATGGTATCTTCGCTGGATAAAAAGCTTTGCGAGCTAAATGAAGCAAAACTGATGAATCTTTACCAACAGAATAAAGCATTACTGGATTCTCAAATTGAGCTACCACTTCTCTAAATATCTGTATTGATTCATTTTCTAGTTTTCTTAGATGGGTTTGCACCTTTCACCTCAATAAATTATATTTTATTTAAAAGTTTAATAGCTTTTTTCTTATAGTAATAGCCTATCATGTAAGTTTGCAAATATTTGATTTTATTCGGCGATACTATAAAAAGATACAATAAGTCTCTAATAGACAGTTGTCTAATAGATAAATCAGAAAAATAATTCTTCTCAAAAATATACTGATGCCTATAAGATTTAAATATTCTATAATCTAATATTTCTGGTGAACCCAATACAGCTAATTCTAATTGAAAATACTCTTTAGCTACTTCATTTAAGTCTATAATAAACTTATGACATTTAGTCGTATTTACTAATTTATAGAAAGCTTTTTTGTCTACATTTACTAGACTTAGGTAATCAGTAATATCTATAAGCCACTTTAGCCTATGCCAGCCAGACATACCTCCATGATAGATAAGATATAAAAGCTCATATTCATCTATCAGTGTGTTATATTCTTTTGAATTATAAACTATCTTTTTGAAAAAAGATTTCTGATCAAAGATTATTTTTAAATCACTTACTATAGTTATTCGCCAATGTAACTCTAATACTATTTTAAACTTTTTATGTATATATGTAAGATCTTTTATTCCTCTCTTACATAGAGGATGTTTTTCAATAAACTCAAGACTATAACGACTATGTTTGCTTATATCAAAGCCAATATTTAAGAGTATGTTATGTACAACTCTTAGCTGATCTTCTTTTGTCAAAATGTCTATATCTTTATAAACCCTTTTACTGTTATTGCCATAAAGCTTTTTATCTAATGGTAATCCTTTAAGAACAATGTTTTCAATATTATGCTCAGTGAATTTAGATAATATATCTGATAGCAACTTCTCCATTAATAACTGCTTAGTAACTATTTTTTTAGCTCTTAAACTTAATCGATTATAATCAAATTTTGGGATATTAATCTCTTTTATAATTGGCAAGACTATTAACTCGACTTTATGATATGTTATAAGCTTAAATAACCTATCAAAATCAACCTGCTCAATCTTTTGTATATCAAATTCATCAACATAATCTTGGTTGCTTTTATGAATATGTTTTCGTATTAGATATAGTAGGAATTGAAAGGTAATGTCTGTTTTATAGTTTAATGAAGCCATATTTGAGCATTACCTCTTTATGATCTTGGGTTATTTTATTGATTTGCTCTTGAGTTAAAGTTTCTAAGTAATCAGAAACTTTACCTTTTCTAAAAAAGCTTTTTGCATTTGGAGCTTTCTCTTGAAAACCATTTTGTTGCTCTTGTTTTTTAAGATTTTCAAAACTACTAAACTCAACTGCTTTCTCCAATCTTGCTTGGTCTAGTTCCATACCTAAAAATTCTATAGCTTTTCCAAATTCTTTGATAGGATTAGCTACCATATCTTCATATCTGAGAAAAAGCTTATCAATTGGTGCATTCTCCCAACTCTTGACGTGATTACTCCAACTAAGATGCTTTTGTCTAAGTTGATTTCGCATAGTTTTGTCAGTTCCACAAAGTGTAAAATCATCATCAGCCATTTCTTTTATAATCTTATTGATATCTTCATAGCCACTATGATGAGCAAATGATATAGCTACATCTAAAGGGTTTCTGATAAGATATATTGCAGCCTGATTAGTTGGATTACCTAATATAGGTCGATCACCAACATAAGTATATGCATCATGAACCTTATGAAACTGCATATTTTCATTTTCTTTCCAGCTATCGTACAACGCAGGTCTCATACTATCTATTTCATCAAGATATAAGTCTGCAGAATCAATACCGTAGAGTTGATCAAAATGCCACCTCGAACTAGCGATAGGGGTTCGTTCCAAATCATTAATTGAAGCAGGCGTTTCAGAATCGTTAATATAGTTAGTTAAAAAAATCCTAAACCAAGTATTGCCCGATTTAGGATAAGATGCTAACCATACAGTTTTATATTTAATTTTTTCTAGCATTAAAATATTTTCATCTGGAGATTGAATAATGTCTATTATAAACATATACTAATTTAAGAATCAAATGAAATAAACTTAACTAATGCGTAAATACAAGTTTTATGGAATAAATATAAATTCTCAACTAACTATACCATTCTTGAATATAGTTAAAAGTTTTGATTCACAACAGCCAATCGTTACCATAGAACTTGTAGATGACCTATCTTTTACAATTAAAAAGCAAATTAGTATGGGAGTAGGTATAGATACTCAAGAAAATGTAATTTTAGATATACCCTCAATTGGATGCTACAAAATTAGTGATGATAGAATAGTCATTAAGACCTATGGTGATACTGACAGTCAAACTTTAGTTAATTTCTTAGTCAGTGCTGCTATACCATATTTTTTAGCAAAGCAAGGTAAGATTATTTTAAGAGGCTGCAGCTTTAGTAGAGAGGGTGAGACAGCAAATTTGCTGTTAGGAAAATCAGGTGTAGGAAAATCTACTCTTTTAGCGGCTCTTGCTAAAAAAGATTATAAGATATTAGCTGATCAATTTTGTGTATTGTCGCTAATCGATGACAAAGTATATATTGAATCTGCTTTTGGATATATAAAACTTTGGCTTCAAGCAACCAAACTACTCGAAATAAATAACGAAGACCTACTAAAAGTTAGACCGAAATTAAAAAGATTTTACTGGCAAGCACCATTTTGTAATAAAAAACTACTAGTAAAAAATGTATTTAAACTTAGGACACAAAATCTAGAAAGTCAAAGCCTATTAGAAAAAGTTAATGGGATTGATAAAATTGCGTTAATACACAATAATATTTTTGCTGATGAACTAATATCAGTTGATAGTAGAACTAAACTGGAGAAAGCAAAAATATCATTTAAGTTAGCAGCACAAGCAAGTTTTTTTAAAATTCTTAATATCCGTGCAAAGACAACTATACCGGAATTAGTAGAGTTAATAGAGACTAATATTTAATGAAAAATACTAAAAAAAATATATATTACTTTTACCTATACATCAACGACTTGATAAAGCACTCGCCCTCTAAATTTGTATTGGGGTGTACATTAACTATTATCAACACATTTTGTGCAGGTATTGGTTTATTATTACTTATACCTTTATTACACTTTTTTGGCTGGAATAATCACAGTGAATCTTTAACAAATATACACTTAGGCATACTCTCTGAACTTCCCAAAGAAATAGCAATTTTTATTGTCTTATTGCTATTTTTAGTACTGATAGTTTTTGCAGCAGTGATAGATTATGTAAATACCACTGTAACAAACTCTTTCAAAAAATCTTATCTTTATAGCTTAAAGAAAGAATTTAACTATAAAATTGCTCATGCTAGCTGGGGATATTTGATAAGAAATAAAATTAAAGATATTGAACATCTATTCTCTAGTGGATTAGCACAAATATCTACTCTGACTATGTTTAGCTTTCAAATTATATCAGCTATACTTATTGCCTTAATGTATATTTTATTTGCGTTAATAATATCACCAAGCTTAACCTTAATCACAATATTTTTATCTTTGATAATCTTTACAATAACACATAAATTTAATCCTATTATTAACGGTCAAATGAATTTTGCTGTCCATACAAAGATACATTCTGCTTTTAGCTCTTTTTTAGATGGCGTAAAATTAGCAAAAAGCTACAACACTATAGATAATTATATTGAGCATTTTGATATCTTAAATAAACAAAGTGAAGCTTTACAAATGGAGTTTATCAATTCACAAAAGAGAATTTCTTTGTTTGTAAAAATATCCTCAGCTATTATAATGGCAATATTTTTCTATGCAGCTTTGGTAATTTTTGAAATTCAGTTAGTATCAATGATTGCACTTTTGTTGGTATTTGCAAGACTATTACCTAATCTAACAACGATACAACAAAATTATTTTCGCATCTTAAATATTGTGCCTATATATATACAAACAAAAGATATGATTGCTGAACTTGAGAAAAATAAAGAAACTCAACATAAAGATTTCAAAATAGATCTAAAAGATAAAATTCAACTTAAAAATGTTGATTTTTGCTATGCAAATAATAAAGTCTTAAAAAATCTAAACTGCTGCATATATGCAAATCAAACAGTAGCTATTGTAGGTGAATCTGGTGCTGGTAAAAGTACATTAGCTGATCTTCTTCTAGGTATTTTAAGTGCCGATAGTGGATATATAAAAATTGATAATATCACACTTGATGAAGAGCATATGTATAGCTGGCGAGAATTAATAAGCTATGTTCCCCAAGATACATATCTTTTTAATGAGAGTATCAAAGACAACTTATTATGGGCAGCTCCAAAAGCTACTGATGAAGATATTCATGAAGCTTTAAAATTAGCTGCTTTGTATGATTTTGTTGTCAAACTACCTAATGACATAAATACTGTTATAGGAGATAGAGGTGTATATTTATCAGGTGGACAGAAACAAAGACTAGCTATAGCTAGAGCGCTACTAAGAAAACCCAAAGTGCTATTATTAGATGAGGCTACTAGTGCTCTTGATATACAAAATGAAGAACTAATATACGAAACTCTCAAAAAACTTAAAGGGCAAATAACTATTATCATTATAACTCATAGATTATCAACTTTAAGAGCTACAGATAATATCATTGTAATGAACAGTGGTAAAATTATTGAACAAGGAAACTATCAAAAGTTAAGTAGTATTGCAGACTCTCAATTTAATAAAGTTTTTTCAATTAATAATAATACAAAATATTTAGGAGAACATATATGAATAAAATAAATCTAAAAGATAAAATATCTAGAAATAATGACTTTTACTCTTCAGAGATAGATAATGAACTAATAATGATGGATATTAGTAATAATAATTTCTATACTACTGGAGAAATTGGCAATAGAATTTGGGAATTATTAGAGTTTGAAATTAGTTGTGAGGATATATGCCAACAACTGTGTCAAGAATATGATATTTCTGTAGAACGATGTCAACAAGATACAATAAATTTCCTAAATCAATTATTAGATAAAAAAGCTATACGAGTAAAAAAATGATCATACAAAAAGCATTCAGAAAACTTCGCACAGCTACTAAGATGCCTTTAAAAAGGAAAATCTGGTTTATAATACTTTACCCGATTAGTGGCATAGCTAGATTTGCATCATTAACATTAAGCTTTAAAAAAATATTTTGGTATTTAGGTTATATTTATGAGAATAAACAACTTTCTATTCCTGCTGATGAGCAGCAAATAATACTAGCATATAAAATCAGTAGAACAGCTACATTAGTATCAAAATATGTACCATGGGAATCCAAATGTCTTATCGAAGCGATTATGGTAAAAACTTTATTAAGATATTACAAAATACCATATGTAATTCACATTGGCATAATAAAAACTGATCAAGAAAATAAATCTTTTTTAGGCCATGCATGGGTTAAAGTTAGTGATAACATAGTTATTGGCGGGGATGGCCAGGGTTGTAAAAACTATAGTATAAATTGCACCATCACATCAATTAATTTTAAAATAAAAGCTTAACAAGGATTAATCGTGTTTCACGGCATTTTTTTCAGAAAAGATAGTAATTTAGAGAAAATTCCACAGCAAATAATTGATGGATCAAACCAAAAACTAAATATAGATCCTCAAAGAAAAATAATTAAAACAATATATGATAATAACTACTGGTTTGCTCAAGCATTAGAAAAAAATTCAAATAAAAGTATTTATATACAAAAAAATATTATTATTGTAGGTTGGATAAAGCTATATAATCAAGGTGAAATTTTGTCACAGCTAAAATTACATTCTAATAAAGTCTCTGACGAAGAACTTATCGCAGGATTATACGAGGAATATGGAAGTTCACTTACAAAATATCTACATGGCGATTACTCTTTTGTGGTTTTTGATACTTTTAATAATCAAGCTCTATGTGTTAGAGACCATATGGGAACTAGACCATTTTACTATTATTTAGACGAAAAAATTTTTGTTTTTTCTACTTCTCAAGTTCTCTTCAACATACTAGATATAATAAATGTCTCAGCAAGTCAAGAATGGATATGTAGATTTCTAGCTGGTGGTACAAATATGGATTTCAAAAAAACTGCTTATAACGAGATTTTTAAAATTCCTCCAGCTCATTTTTTAGAAATTTCTAGTGATAGTTATCAAAAACAAAAATACTTTGAATTTTCTATAGAAAAAAATTTTTTAAATGATGATAGTCAATATTTTGAAGAATATGAAAAGAAAGTCAAAAAAGCAATCACTGAGAGATTTATTAATAGCAAACACCCTATTGGTAGTGAAATAAGTGGCGGTATAGATTCTTCAACAGTTACTGCATATATTGCTAAATATTTTGATCAACCTATAAGTAATCTTTATACATACGGATTTACTCATCTAGATCAGGAACCAGAATATGCTTTGCTTGTAAATCAAGTTTATGGTTTACCAAATGCTTTCATTTGCTCTGGAAATAGCTATGATGAAAACAGTTGCAAAAATCCTTTAGATATTTTAGGAGCTCCCGTTGAGCATGGAAATGCTACATTCCATGAAATATTTTATAAAAATGCTTCCGAGAATGGTGTCAAAAGTTTATTCTCTGGGTTTGGTGGTGATGAATTTGTCACATCTATCCACGGGGACTTAGTTGCTTTTGAGTTATTAGCCAATAAAGATTACAGAGGAATATGCAAACATTTTGGTGGTAACATAATTACTAAACCTCTAAGAATATTACGCTTTTTAGTAAAAAATAATATTAAACGTGGAAAAAAAAGCTTTAAAATGCTTAATGCTTTTAAATCACGCTGGCCATATTTTTGTGTTAAGGATGAGTTTGTCAAAAAACATCATCTCAAAGATAGATATTTTGAAGTAGGTAATTTTGATAATGGCTATACTAACTTAGATAAATTTACACTAGAGAAAAGATGGGTAAGCTTTGTGCCTACGCGTATGGATAATTGCTCTCTTATGGCTGCTACCTATGGTATTGATTATTTTTGGCCATTACTCGACGTTAGATTGATTCAAAGTTTCTTATCAATGCCAAATACTCTAAAATTTCACAATGGTTACGGCAGATATCTACATAGAAAAGCAGTAGAAAAAATCGTTCCTAAGAAAATCATTTGGAAAAAGAGTAAATATATGGGCGAACCTTTTTCAACCAAAACAAGCATTAAGTCTAAATTAGAACTAGATACAAACCTTTATCCGCAATTAAGCGAATTAGTTGATATAGACAAACTAAAAACTCAAATAAGTAATTATAATGATTCAATCCAAACTGATAAGAATATTAGTATAGTTATAAATAAAAATATTGCTGCTATTAATAATATAAACCGATGGCTAAAACACTTTAATTTGACAATAAAATGATACAGAAGAAAATAAGAAATATAATTTCTCGGATTATAGCTACGAGACAACCTAGTTTTATTATTAGCTATAAATATCTTATAAAACCGAAAGATAACTATATAAAAACACATCGAGCTATATTTTTAAAAAGTTTCTCACGGCTACATTTAGCTGTTATCAATATACTAGCTACCTTTAGATGGGTTGGCTATTTTGCTTGGATTAGTTGTTATAAAATTGCTAAAAATACAACAACAGAACGGTTAAATGAAGCAGCTATCAAAAATCGCTTTTTTCTATTCTTTACTCTACTTAAGTTAAGCTTAGTAAATTTTATAGCACCTCAATACTACTTTAAGTATAAATTATATAAATATAATCCATTCGAATTTTTCTACGCTAAAGAAAATACTCCTCTACATATATATAGCGATAGAAATATTGATAATTCAATAAAATATGCAAAGCTAATATCTGATAAATATGCTTTTTTACAATTCCTTGAAAAACACAATATACAAATAAACTATAGTCATAAAACTAGCATTACTGAAATACTAGCGCATCCTGAGATAATATTTAAAAATCAAAAAGTTTTTTGTAAACCTAATATAGCAAATCGCTCAACTGGAGCACTATGTATTAACTACAATAATTCAGAGTATGAACTTATAACTCTTGTCGATAAAAAAATCGTAACTGGTAGATCTGCAATATTAAAATTTCTAGAAAACTACTACACAAAAAACCAAGAAATACTAGTTGAAACATTTTTCGAAGATGCTGATTATATCAAAAACTTGTCACAACACCCTACTGACACTACAACTATGCGTATAATCACAGCTTCGATAGAAACAAGTAAACTAGCACCACAAGCCATATATGCTCAATTAGAAATACCTATATTAGAAAATAATAACAAACAACAATTTTATAATATATTACCGCTAAATATAAATACTCTAGACATCGATTTAACTAATATCCCTGAATTCAGGGCGTGTTGAAAACTAGCCATATATAGAATAATATTTGTTAAAATATAGTTATATTAATTTTCATATGCTTATCTGATGAATCAACTAGAGATGATAAGTCTTAATGACTTAGTACCGAGAAATCATATATATCGTAAGTTTGTATCGATTTGGAATTTTAAAAATGTTGCTAAGAAATTAAAAAAGTTTGAAAAAGATAACCCTTATAAAGGTTATGGAATGCTACGTTTATTTAAATGTTTGCTATTACAATTTATGGAAGATCTTAGCGATAGAGAATTAGAGAAATATCTACAAGAAAATAACGCAGCAAAATGGTTTTGTGAATTTACATTATTAGAAAAAACTCCCGATCATAGTGTATTTTGTAAATTTAGAAAGAATATAGGTACTCGTTTTATATCGGAAATTTTTAATGATTTAAGAAAGCAATTAAAACAACAAGGATTTATCAATGAAGTCTTTAGTTTTGTTGATGCTAGTCACTTAATAGCTAAAGCTAATCTTTGGAAAGAAAGAGATAAAGCTATCAAAGAGAAATATGAAAAGTTAAATAATGAAATACTTCCTAAAGTAGCTATAGATAAGCAAGCACGTATAGGCTGTAAAGGTAAAGATAAATTTTGGTATGGTTATAAGAAACATACTAGTGTAGATATGCAGAGTGGACTGATTAATAAAGTAGCTGTGACACCTGCCAACGTTACAGATGCAAAGGGTATAAAATATGTTTGCCCTGATGGTGGTGCGATTTATGCTGATAAGGGATACTGTACAAAATATGCTAACAAAACTGCCAGGGATAACTGTTGTGACCTTAAAGCCATAAAGAAGAATAATATGCTTGGTAAAAATCATGATCAAGACAGTTGGTTTAGTGCTATACGTTCACCTTATGAAAGAGTGTTTGCTCATCAGGATAAACGTGTTAGATATAGAGGAGTTTCAAAAAATCACTTTGCTGAACTGATGAAATCTATTTGCTTCAATCTTAAGCGACTTGTAGTGCTTGACCCACTCAATTTGTGCTTGAACTAGGATAAGTGTATCCAAATATCAGAAATATTAATAAAACATAAAGAAAAACTTTAGAATAGTGGCCTAAGATGCACAGCGTTAAAGAATTAAGCTTTAAACACACAAATTGGGTAAGCTTTCAACAGCCCCATTCAAAAGTAAAGCAAAATTTGAAAATATACAAATACCAAAACCTCTCAAAGAAAAAATAAAATTTGCCATAAATAAATGTATCAAAGCACATAAACAGTTAAGTATGCGAGCAATAGCTTTTGATATCATCATATCACCAAATGAGGTAGTGATTATAGAAGCAAATTATAATTGGGATATAGAAATACTATATCGAGCTTTTAATTATAATCAAAAAGATCATATTGCAAAGATATGGTTAGAAAATCTTTAAAGGTAAAATTACAAATATGCATATTTATAAAATTTTTGGACTAATAATAGCTAGTGAAATACAATTACCAGTATGCCAAGAAAAGCCAGAACTTGAAAATCAAGCAAATGTTTTCATAAAATTTGATGAAGTAAGAAAATACTTACCCAATGATATTAAGGATTTAAATAAACATACTTTTGTTAAACCAAATAATATCTGGCTACATATAAAAGAAAATGCTTGGATACATATACATGATGGTAAATACATTACAGTTGAATTACTCGCAAATGCAGATTTACAAACTATATGCCTATATCTATTTGGCTCAGGAATTGGTGCTTTGATTCATCAACAAGGCAAAGCCATAATTCATGGTAATACTATTGAAACCAATAATGGTTGTGTAGTTTTCACAGGCGACTCAGGAGCTGGTAAATCTACACTAGCAACAGCTATGTATAAAAAAGGATATTCTTTTATAGCTGATGATCTAGCAGTTATAAATAATAAACTCGAAGTAGAACCTGGAATACCAAGACTTAAAATCTGGCAGGATACTGCAAATCAGCTAAATATTAATACAAGAGACCTTAATCAAATAAGGTTGCTTGTAGATAAATATTCATACCCTATTGAAGAAAATATCTGTCTAAATCCTAAACCTATTACAGCAATATTTTTACTCGAAAATCATCAACATAATAATTTTGAAATACAAGAAATAAAAAGTATAGCAAAACTAAGCGAGCTGCAAAAACATACCTATCGTAAATTTTATGTCAAAAGAATGGGATATCAACAACAATTTTTTAAACTAAATAGCCAACTTGCTAAAAATATATCTTTATACAAGATTATCAGACCTGCTAATAAATTTGGTTTTCAAATTGAAAAGTTAATCAATATAGTAGAAGATATTATTACTACCTATAACCATTAAGAGAATCTTAATATATTTAAAGTACAAAAATATTTAATCCTAATGCTAAAACTTTTGAATTCCTAGGTAGCAAAATCTCTCTTAGCGTGTAGTAAATATAAAAGACAAAATTACAGCTAACTACATATAAAAAGGGCGTGTTGAAAACTAGCTATATATAGAATAATATTTGTTAAAATATAGTTATATTAATTTTCATATGCTTATCTGATGAATCAACTAGAGATGATAAGTCTTAATGACTTAGTACCGAGAAATCATATATATCGTAAGTTTGTATCGATTTGGGATTTTAAAAATGTTGCTAAGAAATTAAAGAAGTTTGAAAAAGATAACCCTTATAAAGGTTATGGAATGCTACGTTTATTTAAATGTTTGCTATTACAATTTATGGAAGATCTTAGCGATAGAGAATTAGAGAAATATCTGCAAGAAAATAACGCAGCAAAATGGTTTTGTGAATTTACATTATTAGAAAAAACTCCCGATCATAGTGTATTTTGTAAATTTAGAAAGAATATAGGTACTCGTTTTATATCGGAAATTTTTAATGATTTAAGAAAGCAATTAAAACAACAAGGATTTATCAATGAAGTCTTTAGTTTTGTTGATGCTAGTCACTTAATAGCTAAAGCTAATCTTTGGAAAGAAAGAGATAAAGCTATCAAAGAGAAATATGAAAAGTTAAATAATGAAATACTTCCTAAAGTAGCTATAGATAAGCAAGCACGTATAGGCTGTAAAGGTAAAGATAAATTTTGGTATGGTTATAAGAAACATACTAGTGTAGATATGCAGAGTGGACTGATTAATAAAGTAGCTGTGACACCTGCCAACGTTACAGATGCAAAGGGTATAAAATATGTTTGCCCTGATGGTGGTGCGATTTATGCTGATAAGGGATACTGTACAAAATATGCTAACAAAACTGCCAGGGATAACTGTTGTGACCTTAAAGCCATAAAGAAGAATAATATGCTTGGTAAAAATCATGATCAAGACAGTTGGTTTAGTGCTATACGTTCACCTTATGAAAGAGTGTTTGCTCATCAGGATAAACGTGTTAGATATAGAGGAGTTTCAAAAAATCACTTTGCTGAACTGATGAAATCTATTTGCTTCAATCTTAAGCGACTTGTAGTGCTTGACCCACTCAATTTGTGCTTGAACTAGGATAAGTGTATCCAAATATCAGAAATATTAATAAAACATAAAGAAAAACTTTAGAATAGTGGCCTAAGATGCACAGCATTAAAGAATTAAGCTTTAAACACACAAATTGGGTAAGCTTTCAACAGCCCCAAAAATGTCATGCTGAATTTATTTCAGCATCTCACTATAAATATTGATTTTATTGAGACCCTGAAACGAGTTCAGGACGACAGAATGTACTACTTTTATGCCTAGTAGACTATAAAAATAAATAAATCTAATACGGATACTGATTTAGAAATACAAATTATATAATCTATTACCAAACAAATAAAACACTTCAACAGTTACTACAAATTTGTCTCTAAATACTTTGTTTGAATACAGACACAAAATGCTAATTTAAGAAGGCCCGGATGGTGGTTCGTACCCACCAAAAGTCCTTTCGAAGCTCGGACTGAAGTTCTTGCCTTCTATCTCGTATGTTGAGTCGTTTTTCAAAATAGTTAGAATTGGCAGATACCATTTTTTTTTTAAGGGTTTACTACCGGTACTCATATTTTATGCTTCCTTTGTTGTAGGGTTCATATTATATGAGTTTATTACTAAAGAATCAAGATCTTTATAACTTTATAACTGTATTCATTATAAACACTTTGTCGATAATATTTAAGACCATTTGAAATAGAGTTATCTAGGGCTACCAATATTATAATTATAGAATTTACTTAAGATTGCTTTTTTGCTTCAATCGCAACTTTTTTTAATAAACCTATAATCATTGTTATAAATAATGAGCCAAACACAATCAACAGTAAAACAGCTAAAAGTAACTTATAGGACACTCCTGATATCATTGGCTCTGCCACGACACCACCAAAATCTGTTATTTTCAGATTCGCTGTACTAAGCCATAGCTTATTAGTGTCTATAGATTGTTTTAACGAGAACACTTGCATCTTTAAGTCATTCACCATAGTTATATACTTTATTATCATTGCTTGAGTCTGGCTATTTACAACATTATCATTAGACTTTTTAGCCATAAGATCTTTTAAAGTTATTTCATCTTGCTTTAGTAATCTATTATATTCAACTAGCTTTTCAGAGGATTGTTGTATATTTGTTTCGATACTTTTTTTCCAAAGTTGTGTCTCTTGTGTTATAAGAGTTGATTCAGAAAAATTCTTAATTATATCCTGGTATAATTGCGTTATATCTTTATTATCAGCTTTTTTTGATTGAGTTAGTAAGGTAAAGTATGTTTTTTGATCATCATAATTTTTCTTTAATTTATAATTGGCATTTTTAACAACTGCTTTTGTTTCGACACTATTTTGACCATTTGCCGTTACAAATTGCTTTTGATCACCAATTTCATACTTGTCAAATGGATAAAGTAGAGTTACATTCTGTAATAATTTATCTTTTGGATTAGCTTGTTTAAGCTCACTAAGAATATTTTGCAAAATTAGATTTAATTTATCATAGCCTATTATTACATGAAGAGTTTGACTACCATCAAAATATGAGGGGGCCTGTATCATCTGCTTTAATACAACTCCTTTACTAGTGGTGCTTTGATGATACAAAAAAACCGTAGCTAAAATCGTTAACAAGATAAAAGATAAAATTAATGTTCTCAGGTTTTTATACAAAAAAATGAAGAAACTCATCACATTTATTTCTATATATTCATCTTTTTTATTCATTTATTTATTTTCCTTTATTAAAAAATATCCAGAAACTATAACCTTAGTTAATTTTAAACAATTTATTAATGATTTACCAATAAAACTATAATTTAGAAATATCAGCAACATCTGTAATCATCATATGTAGATTAGCAAGCAAAGCAATCCTATTTTCTCTTATCTTGATATCTTCATCAATTACCATTACATTTTCAAAAAACTCACTAATTACTTTGTTAAGACAAGTTAATAACTCTAAAGCATAAGTATATTCTCGATTATTGAGATACTTCTCAAGATCAGGAGTAATTTCTTCAACACTATAAGCAAGTGCTAGCTCATATTCATTACCCACTGCTTTAGCAAGTTCAATATCATAACAGTAAGCTTTATCTATAGCATTCTTACTAAGAATATTAGTTACACGCTTATTTGAAGCTATTAGACTCTGAGCTTTATCTGAATTATAGAACTTAGCTACAGCTTGGACTCTCGCCGCAAAATCCTTAATTGAATCATAATTAGTATTACTAATAGCTTCAAAAATATCTACAGCGACACCCTCTTCTTTATAGAGATTTTTTAGTCTATCTAGGCAGAAAGATATTAGTTCTATCTTTACATCAGCTTTAAACTCTAAATTATTAATTTTTTTATAACTTTCTAGAGTTATATCAATAACCTTTTCTAGAGATATATCAACACTTGTATCTCTTAATATACGCAAGATACCTATTGCTGATCTTCTTAGCGCAAATGGATCTTTATTACCTGTTGGTTTCTGACCAATTGCAAATATACCAACTAAAGTATCTAATTTCTCAGCTAGAGCAACACATGCAGCAACATCAGTTTTTGGCAACTCTGCTCCAGAATACTTTGGCCAATATTGTTGCTCTATTGCCTCTGCTACTGTATCTGTTTCACCATGAGCTTTTGCGTAGTATTTACCAATAATTCCTTGTAAATCCGTAAATTCAAACACCATATTTGAAATTAGGTCAGCCTTTGCTAAAAGCCCAGCTCTATATGCTTGTTGTGAATCAACATTACTCGCCTTAGCTAACTTTTGCGCTGTATTAGCTATTCTTTGAGCTTTTTGATACATATTACCAAGTTTACTCTGAAATGTTACATATTCAAGTTTAGGTAATAGCTGTTCTAAAGGAGTCTTCAAATCAGTATCATAGAAAAATGTAGCATCTGCTAGCCTAGCATTCATAACTTTTTGGTTACCTGATGTTACTAACTCCGGCTTTTTGCTTTCGATATTTGAAATTGTAATAAAATTAGCGACTAAATCACCCTGTTTATCTAAAAGAGCAAAACACTTTTGATGCTCTTCCATAGCTGATATTAACGCCTCTTGAGGAACTCTTAGAAAATCTTTATTAAAACTACATAGTATTGCATTTGGATACTCAACTATAGCACAAACTTCTTCGACTAAATCATCATCTAAAACTACCTGATAATTATTTTTTTTGGCAATATCTTTAGCTTGCTCAACTAATATATGCTTGCGCTGATGCCAATCTACAAAAACCTTTGCTTCTGCTAATAATTTCACATAATCAGCAATATTATCAACTACTATAGCTTGTGGATGATGGAATCTATGTCCATAAGTAATATTAGCAGCTTTATGCCCTAAAATTTCGATATCAACAATATCATTACCATATAGTGCTAGCGCCCAATGCACAGGCCTTACAAATTCAACATTTGAAGCTCCCCAACGCATCATCTTTGGAATTGGTAATTGCTTAAGTGCTTTGATGATAATTTCTTGCAATAAATTAACCGTTGGTTGACCAGATTGTATCATTTTATAAAAAAGCTTATCACCTTTTGGCGTAGCTACCCTATCTAATGCCTCAAGCTCGACACCACAAGATTTTGCAAAACCTAACCCTACCTGCGTAGGCTCACCATCTTTATAAGCGATACTTACTAAAGGACCTTGTTTTTCTACTACTATATCTGCTTGAGCTGCAGCTAAGCCTTTGATTATAAACGATAATCTTCTTGGTGAGGCAAACCATTTAGTTTTACCAAAACTAACTTTTGCCTCATTTAGCTGACTTTCTACACTAGTTAATAAAGACTGTGCTAAATTTCTTAATGCTTTTGGTGGTAGCTCTTCTGTACCTAACTCAAATAAAAAATCTTTTGTAACTTTACTCATTTACAAACCTTATAAATAGATGTTTATTTTTAATGTCTAAATAGTTTGGTGTATTATAACTTAATAACCTAAAGAATTTAACTAGACTTCGATGTTTATTGATACACATTGTCACTTAGACTTTGATATTTTTGATAAAACTCGTCAAAAAATACTGCAAAACTGTAATAAATTAGGTGTTAACTACTTTATAAATCCTGCTACCCAAAGAAGTAATTGGAACAAGCTAATAGAGATTAATAGACAGTTTAGCAAAATTACCGTATGTTTTGGTTTACATCCTGTGTTTATTGATAAACATACTCATACTAACTTAAAAGATTTAGAATCATATAGCCTAGATTACCCGACAAAACTTATTGGCGAAATTGGTCTAGATAAAAGACTTAAAAATTTTGACAAACAGTTAGAATTTTTCTCAGCACAAATAACAATAGCTAAAAACCTTGATAAACAAGTAATTATTCATGCTGTAAAATCGCATAATGAGATAATAAAAATTATTAAAGACTTAAAATTTCAAAATGGTGGAATTATCCACGCTTTTAATGCAAATTATGATATTGCACAAAAATATATAGATCTTGGTTTTAAATTAGGAATTGGTGGAATAATCTCTCATCCCCAAACAAAACTTAAACAGACTCTACAAAAAATAAAGCCGCAAAATATTGTTTTAGAAACAGACTCACCAGATATGCAGCTTTACAATAGTAGTGATAATATTAATACTCCAGAAAATATCCCTAAGATTTTTGAGCTAATAAGCAATATTTATCAAACAAATCCTGATATACTAAAACAACAAATTTACACTACCAGCTTAGAATTTATCTAGAAAATGTATATATCTAACTTACGCTTACAAAATTTTAGAAATATACCTTTTAAAAGCTTTGAGTTTAAAAATAGTTTAAATTTTATAGTTGGTAAAAATGGCTCAGGTAAAACGTCGATTCTTGAATCAATATATTTTTTATCACATAGTCGCTCATTTCGTAGCTCGCAGTTAAACAGGATTGTTAATCAGAATGCTGATGAATTTATAATCTATACTAAAGCTTATAATCCTAATGAGATAACTATATCGCTGTCACGCAAAAAAAATACTAATAATATCTCTAAATTTAATTCTGAAATACAGAAAAATCATACTGAAATAACGCGTAATCTCCCTATACAACTAATAAACCCTGAGAGCTTCAACATCATCAACTCTGGAGCACAACAAAGATGCAAAGTGCTCGACTGGGGAGCTTTTTACCTTGATAAAAACTTCTTAAAAATATGGCAACAAACTAAATTTCTCATAAAACAAAGAAACTCTGCTTTAAAACAGAACTACCCTTATAACTATATACTCAGTATAGACAAAAAACTTTGTGAGTTTGCTGAAATACTTGATTACAAAAGACAAACATATTTTGCAAAACTCAAACCAAAAGTCTATGAAATTCTAGCTGAGTTTAATCCCGAGCTAGAGCTAGATATAGAATATTTTCGAGGCTGGAATTTACATAAAGATCTATCTCAAGTGCTAGAAGAATCTTTTAACTATGATAATAGATATAAAGTCACTAATCATGGCCCACATAAAGCCGATATAGTTCTAACTATTAATAACAAACCTATCCAAGATATTTTCTCGCGTGGACAACAAAAATTACTTATTTGTGCACTAAAATTAGCACAAGGAGAAATTCATAACTCTGAAAATGATAATAAATGTATTTATCTGATAGATGATATAACTTCTGAACTTGATAATACTCATACACAAACATTATTTAATTATCTTAAACAACTTAAATCACAAGTTTTTATAACAACTACAGAAAAAAATAAAATTGATGAATTTATTGATTCAGATAGCTATATATTAGAAATATAAATCTTATAAGGATTTAAAACTATGAAAAAAAAGTTGCTAAGAAATTAAAGAGCATGCTGTAGTGCTTGAACCCCTCAATTTGTGCTTGAACTAGGATACGTGTATCCAAATATCGGAAATATTAATAAAACATAAAGAAAAACTTTAGAATAGTGGCCTAAGATATACAGCATTAAAGAATTAAACTTTAAACACGCAAATTAGATAAGCTTTTAACAACCCCTTTCTATAGGAGCTATTTCTGTTTATTATGAGGTATATATTCAAAAACGTGAGCTAAAATGTGCTTGTGTTGGTGGAAACAGTAAAGTACCTCTTGTTTTTTATCATTAACTAAAAATATAATGATGATAATTATGGGTGTCTGGATGCTATTTGCATAAATAAGTTTCTTATATTCTGGAGAAATGACTAAATGAAAAAAATAAAAGCAATCTTTTTTATAATATTAGTAATAACGTTAGTTTTTATAACATTTTTTTATTATAAAAACACTAATGAGAAAAACATAAAGTTGCAAGTTACTAATAAAAATATTCAAGTTGATGGCAAAAATGTAACTGTAAATACAATTGAACAAGCTGATGGTACTTGGGGTTATTATGGAACTGTAGGAGGTGATTTCAATGTAACAGTTGAAAATAAATTAAAAGATCCAACTGTTATACACTGGCATGGCTTAATACTACCAAATAAAGATGATGGTACTGAACTAACACAAAAAAATATTAATCCAGGAAAATCATATAATTATCATTTCAAATTAAAACATAGCGGGACATTTTGGATGCATTCTCACTATGGTTTTCAAGAACAAAACCTTCTTGAGGCACCTTTTATAGTTTATCCAAGAAACTATGATAATAAGAATGATATTGTAATAATGTTTCAAGATTTTAGCTATAAGGCTCCAGAAAAAATAATGAATGATCTTAAACATAGTGATGGTACTAAAAATCATTATATGCACCATATGCATAACATGGCTATGACAATGGGTGAGGAAATGAAACCAGACTTAAATGATGTCGAATATGATGCATTTTTAACAAACTATAAGAATACAGATGATCCAGAAATTAAAAAAGTAGTTCCTGGGCAAAAATATCGTTTAAGATTTATTAATGGTTCTTCAGCAACTAACTTTTGGATCAACTTAGGCAAATTAAAAGGTAAAGTTCTAGCGGTAGATGGTCAAGATGTTAAACCATTTGAAGGTAGTCTTTTTCAACTAGCAATAGCACAAAGAATGGATATAGAAATTACAATACCTAGTTCTGGAATTTTTCCTATCATAGGACAAGTTGAAGGAGAAAAAGAGCAAACAGGGATTATTCTGACCACAGATGTTAAAAACGATGATAAAAACTTAACTATAGAAAAGCAAGCTACTTCTAACTCTAAAGCATTTAATTATGAGCAATTAAGAAAATTACATGCTAAAAATAATGATATAAATAGCTCTAAAATTGAAAAAACTATAAATCTGAAACTAACTGGGAATATGCAAGATTATATTTGGCAAATCAATGGACAAACTTGGCCAAATATATCTCCAATACAGTTAAAGTATGGAAAAACTTATTTATTTAAAATAGAGAATGATACAGGGATGTCTCACCCTATACATATTCATGGTCATGTATTTAAGTTGATTGATATAAATGATAAACCTATAAAAGATGGTGTTATTAGAGATACTATATATGTCGCACCTAAGTCTAGTGTAACAATAGCATTAAAAGCAGATCAATTAGGAAAATGGTTTATACATTGCCATATGCTATATCACATGCATTCTGGAATGATGACCTTCATAGAAACAAAGCAATAATTTATTAACTCTTTTTACAAAATTTTATAAAACCGTAACTTTCTGTTCATTCGTTCCCTATGGTCCTATTAGTTATTAAATCAAACAATATATTAAATCACAAATGCAAATATATGATACAAAATTAAATGATGTACAAAATCATGATATTAAAAGTTTCAAAAAATAGCGGTGATAAACTATATTCTAATATTGCCTCAACTTATAAAGGTAGAAATTATCAAGCTATTAAATATAATAATTGTGTAATATTACTTGATAAGAGGTATTTACAACAATTAAAACCATAAAACATCTCTAATCATTACCTATTTAATCTGATAAAATATTATTTGAAAAATATAACTTAAAACTAACCTATTGATATCTAAATATGCTTAAACAAATCACCACCTTTTTATCTTTGATTATTATGCTAACATCTTGTTCATCTATAGATGCCTATGAAAATAATTTATGGAATAAATATCATAAAAAAACATCAACTAGCTCTGAACTACACTCAAAGCTAGTTAAAGTCCATAATCGTGACAGTTTAGCCTTTACATATTCACCTTATAGGGCAGATTTTCGTAATAAACTATAAAACTAATTGCTAGACTTGCGATTAACTGCAGCATTAGTGATGTAAACACCTAAAAATACTACCCCACCAAATAATAAAGATAAAGTTGAAATAGTTTCACCATAGAAAAGAAAACCAATAAAAATAACTAAAAATGGTAACGTATTTTGAAACACTGCTGTTTTATATACACCAATCTCTTCAAGAGCTCCTAAGTACCATACATATGCTACTACAGTTGCAAAAGTAGCTATATAAAACATACTTCCCCAGAATTTAAAATCTGTATGCGCTAACTGCGAAAAATCCGCTTTAAATAAACTTACAATAGCAAACATCGTCATACCGACTATAGCACCATAAGTGTTTATCGTAATCATATGTACGCCTTCTCTGACACAACACTTGCCTAAGATTGCATAAGCTGCAAAGCATACCACAGCTAAAACACTTAATACTTCACCTAAATTAATCTGGATACCATTTAAACATTCTGCTGCACCATTAGAGAATAAAACCACGCCAATCGTACCAAGCAATGCTACAAGTATACCGATCTTGGCTTGTTGATTTACTTTGAGATTAAAAATATAGCTAGACAAAATCGTTATCAGACAAGGGGTAAAAGCATAAATAATAGCTACAATATTTCCTGAGATTAATTTCTCAGCCCATAGGAATGTTATATTATATAAAAAAACGCCGAAAAAACCTACAGCAATAACATATGCCCACTGCTTTAGATTCAAGCGTGGAAAAAATGTCTTTGTAAAAAAATAATGAATTACAATAAAAATCAAAGATGCAAAAGCATAACGAATCAGGCCAACCAGATATATATCCACATATCTAAGTGGTAAAGGAGCTATATGGTATAAACTTGCCCAAAACACCAAAGCTAGAACTATCTTAGTGTAGCCTTTTACTAATGAAGAATTCATGATTTTTATGGTTATCTATTTTTTATCAGATACTCTACTATATCTGGGTTTAATAGTGTAGAGGTATCGCCAAAATTTTCGAAATCTTTTGCAGCTATTTTTCTTAAGATTCTACGCATGATTTTACCTGAGCGAGTTTTTGGTAGCTCTGGAGTAAATTGGATAAACTCTGGAGTCGCAACTGGACCTATTTCTTGTCTGACGTATTTAACCAAAGTTTTTCTAACTTCATCTAAAGCCTCTTTAGTACCATTTTTACCTTGTTTAAGTATACAGTAAACATATATGGCCTCACCTTTGATCTCATGTGGCATACCAACCACTGCACTCTCTGCAACATCTGGATGAGTGTTTAGCACTGCTTCAATCTCTGCAGTTGCCATCCTATGCCCAGAGACATTAATAACGTCATCCATACGCCCTTCAATCCAAATATAACCATCTTCATCTCTTCGCGCGGCATCACCTGAAAAATAATAACCATTAAAACTAGAAAAATAAGTTTGAAGATATCTATCATGATCACCGTAGATTGTTCTTGCCATACCAGGTGTTGCTCTTTTTATACATAAAGCACCTTTACCAACTCCTGTTATCTCATTGCCATCAGTATCAAGCAATGCCACTTCAACGCCAAAGAAAGGTTTAGAAGCCGAACCAGGCTTAAGTTTATGTGCACCAGGTAGCGGGGTTATCATATGACCACCAGTTTCAGTTTGCCACCATGTATCTACAAGTGGCGCTTGGTTATTACCAGCTTTCTCAACAAACCAATTCCAAGCTTCTGGGTTTATTGGCTCACCAACTGAGCCTAATACCCTTAAAGAATTTCTACGAGTATTAGCTAAAAACTCATCGCCAACCTTTAGCAAAGATCTTACCAAAGTTGGTGCAGTATACAAAATACTAACATTATGTTGGTCAACTTCCTGCCATAATCTTGAAGCATCTGGATAAGTAGGTACACCCTCAAATATCACTGATGTTGCGCCATTTGCAAGAGGCCCATAAACAACATAAGTGTGCCCTGTTATCCAACCAATATCTGCAGTACACCAATATACATCATGATCTTTATAATCAAAAACAAGTTTATGTGTCATACTTGCATAAACCAAATATCCAGCTGAAGAGTGCACTAAGCCTTTAGGAGCACCTGTAGAGCCAGATGTATAGAGCATAAACAAAGGTGTTTCAGCAGCAAAAGCTTGTGGCAGATGCTCATTTGAACCTTTTTTTAGCTCTTGTGTATAGCAAATATCCTTATTATCATTCCAGCTAATATTATCTGTGCCAGTGTTACGCACAACTAAGACCTTTCTGATAAAATCAATTTCAGCAACAACTTTATCAACGGATGCTTTCATAGCTATTCTTTTGCCTGATCTGACAGACTCATCAACCGTTATAATAAAATCACTCTTAGCGTTGACAATACGCTGTTTTAGCGACTCTGCTGAAAATCCACCAAAAACTACAGAATGGATCGCACCAATACGCGCACATGCTAGCATAGCATATATCGACTCTGGCACTAGAGGCATATAGATAGTTACAACATCACTTTTTTTAACTCCATTAGCTTCAAGTATGTTAGCCATTTCACACACACGATGATATAGCTCTCTGTAGGTTATTTTCTTAGATTTTCTTGGATTGTCAGCCTGCCATATAAAAGCAACCTGGTTTGCCCTAGCTGGTAAGTGCCTGTCAACACAATTATAGCATACATTTAATTGTCCATCCTCAAACCACTTGATATCAACCGGAGCAAAACTACTATTATAGACTTTAGTAAAAGGTTTATGCCAATATATACGATTCGCTTGTTTAGCCCAGAACTGCTCTGGATTTTCTAGAGATTGTTTATAAAGTTTTTCATATAGTTCGGAATTAATATGCGCTTGATCAATAAAATCCTGAGATACTTGAAACTTTGAGTATGGCATACACTTTGTCTTTAAATTTTATACTAAATCTCATATTAGCATATTCAGCTAAAATTGTAATATCTTGTTACTAAATAAAAATTGTTAATAATTTAACAACAATGATTAATATTTGATAAGTACTATCTATTTTGCAAATATGCTTTGAATTTATGACCTAACTCTTTATGCTGTAAGGCTATCTCATAATTAGCAATTAAAAAACCTAATTTACTACCACAATCATAACGTGTGCCTTTAAATTCATAAGATAAAATTTTCTCATCCTGATCTAATAATTTAGCGATTGCATCAGTTAGTTGAATCTCACCACCTGCGCCCTCTGAGGTTGATTCTAAACACCTAAAAATCTTATTTGGTAATAAGTATCTGCCTACAACTGCATTAGTTGATGGTGCTTTTTGTGGAGCTGGTTTCTCAACAATTGCTTTTATAAGGTTATCATTATCTTTTGCAACAATACCATATGAATCTGTTTCTTCTTTCTTAACTTGTTGGGTTGCGATACAGCCTCTAATGTCAGTGCCTTCTACCGTTTTAACCATTTGCTTTAGCGTACCAGTACCACAATCATGATTATAGATTAAATCATCAGGAAGTATAACGGCAAAATCTTCAATTCCAACCAATGGTTTTGCACATAAAACTGCGTGGCCTAGTCCTAGAGCTTCTGGCTGACGCACAAAGAAAAAACTTACATCTTTGGGAATTATATTTTTTACTAAGTCTAATAGTTCATACTTTTGTTTTTTTTCCAAAGAATATTCTAACTCAAAGTTTCTATCAAAATGATCCTCTAGAGATTTTTTATTTGAGCTAGTAACAAATATTATCTCTTTACAGCCTGCCTCTATAGCTTCTTCAACAGCATACTGGATTAAAGGCTTATCAACAACTGTTAGCATTTCTTTAGGACATGATTTAGTTGCTGGTAAGAATCTAGTTCCCCATCCAGCCACAGGAAACACTGCTTTTTTAATTTTCATTTTAGCTCCTTTGGATTAGCTATTAGCTAGGTTACAATATAATGTGACACAGATATTATAATCCTTAAACGAAATTTTACTCAATGCCTTTGAGAGCCTTTTTAAATCATTAGACCTTTTAACATACAGATCTACCAAAATCTCATCATCCAAATAATATATCGACATCTTTTTATTTAAAATAACACTTTCATCAATATTATTTTCAGCAAAAATCTCTTTTATTTTACTTAATATTTCAACACTAGAAGGCTCAAAATTATCTTGTTTAATAACTCCACTTTCATGGTTTGTAACATCTACATGCACTGTTATATCTTTTATGTTATCAATATTATGATAAATATTACTTTTAACTACCTCAGCGATATAGTGACCTTCTGAGGCAGTGCTAAACTTATCTACTAAGATATGTACATCTAGGACAATTTTTCCTGCCATTTTTCTAGTGCGAAGATAATGAAAGTCTTCAACACCTTGAGTTTTTGCAATTATTGCTTTGATATCTTGACGCGTTTGATCATCAACTCCTTCATCTATAAGTTCTGCTACCGCTGAATAACCCCATTTAACTCCCATTTTGACAATCATTAAGCAGACGATGAATGCAGCTATAGCATCCATCCAAGCAAAGCCTAAAAAAGCTCCAACTAAACCGATTAATACAACTACTGAAGACCACATATCAGAACGACTATGCCAAGCATTAGCTCTTAACATATCAGAGTCAACCTTATTCGCAGCTCTCATTGTATATTGGTAAATAAATTCATTACCTAAAATTGAGAAAATAGCCGCATAAACAGTAAATTTATCTGGTATAACATACTCACCACTAAGCAAATTTCCTAGAGAATGATACACGATCATAAAACCAATAGATATCAGCAATCCTGATAATACCAGTGTTGCTAAAGTCTCTAGTCGCTCATGTCCGTAAGGGTGATTATGGTCTTCACCTTTATTTGCATACTTAGCTGCAAATAAAACCATGAAATCACTTAAAAGATCCGAAAACGAATGTATACCATCAGCAAATAATGCTGGTGAACACCCTATTATACCTATTAAAGTTTTAGATATAGCAAGCAAAGCATTTATAAACATTCCAACAAGAGTAACCTTTTTGGAAATTTGATATCTGTTATCTGACATTTTTAACCTCATATCAGGTTATAAATAGATTTTTAACAAGATGATAATGCTTAGAATAAATAAAGTCTATTGATAATAGTAAAAATATAACTAATCTCTAGTCATAACTAAATTAAATAATAGAATATGTGCAACTATTGAAAATATGAAAGTGCCTAACCACCATGCTATAGGATTATCTAAACCATGAGCTGTAACATAATATGCTGCAAATAAAGATAACATAAACTGTATACTTGCCATTACTAAACCTGGATTCCAACTTTTATGCTTAAATCCTTCAGCAATATGTGTCAGGCAATTGATAATACTAAAAATTATAATCAATAAGCCAAAGCCTAAATTAATAAAGCTCAAAATACCAAAAATCGCAAATGCAAGCCATACCATAAGGATGTTTATCCAAAAGATCTTAATATCTGTTAGTTTCTCTTGACTTACTGGTAATGCCATAACTACACGATTCATAAAATTTTTAAAACCACCAGGAACATAGTGCTCTTCAGTTTGATGAAACAGATATAACGGAATATTAATCAAACCCCAAAAATGTGGATCATATACAGAAAAATTAGTAAATAATAATATCGAAAATAGTATACCAGCCCATGGCGTAATTTTTGCCCAATTTTGATTTCTCGCCAAATAATCTAACATCACATAAACTTTCTTAAGATACTTTTGTACCGATGATATACCATCTTTTATCAAAATTACTATAAATATCTTTAATTTTTTGACAAAAATTGCCTTGCAAAGCTTATAAATATTTGTATAATATACTTCATTAGTTCGGAGAAATGGCTGAGTGGTCGAAAGCGGCGGTCTTGAAAACCGTTGACTGTAACAGGTCCGGGGGTTCGAATCCCTCTTTCTCCGCCATGAACATAGAGCCCGTCTACTTTGTAGCGGGCTTTTTTGTTTCTACCCTGATATAAAACCATATATAGAATAATTGGGTTATTACTACTTTTGATATAAAATACTATAGCTAAATACAGGTAAAATTAGTACACTAACTTTTTTATTTCGTATCCTCATCATTTTATGAATAAGGCATTAAAATTCGTTTTCTAAAGCTACCAAAAAATTTAACATAAGTGTAAGAAGTATTCAAGAATGGTTAAAGAGCAATTTACCTAAAGGTACAAGAAATAAGCCTAATACCAACCTTGATTTAGTTAAATCAAAACAAGATGTTATGGATTATGTGACTGGAGAGCTAAAGGTCGTGCTAATTTTATAGGCTCTGATTAATAAGGTTTTATTTGCAGTTGGATTGTTTAACTGTAATATAGATGCAAATATATTTAGTACTTGGATTAAGCTTTTCTTACCTCCTAGCCTAAAGACAAAAACTGTTGTTGTTATGGATAATGCTACTTTTCATAAAAACAAAGATGTATTACAGCTTATTACAGATGCCAGACATATTATTGAGTTTTTACCTGCTATTCTCCAGATTTGAATCCAATAGAGAATAAATGGGCTGAGAAAAAGGTTTTCATTAGAAAACATAAATGCTTTGTAACAGAACGTTATACGTACTAACTTCTATATGGATTCAGCTACACATTAATTAAACAGACTGATAGCCTAAATCCACTAATATGTTCAAATTCTCTAATATTCAATTTGTAATTTTCAAAGCAATAAGTATGATCTTTACCAATATCTAAGACATTTATAGCCTTTACGTCATAATAAAGTCCCATTCCTATCGCTTTTATAATAGCTTCTTTTATATTAAAGACTCTAAAAAAAAATTCTTGTTTTTGTTTTGGAGCTAGAGAACTAAAATAATCAAACTCAGTTGGGTGCATTATTATATGTGCTAATTTTCCTACATTTAAGGATTTATCTATATATTCGATATCTATACCTATTTCTAAACTCGATATTCCAGTAAATATATATTCTTTGGCATAAGAAAAACTAAAATGAATACTTTCATGATGTTTAAATTTTGGTTTATTGTAATTATTAAAATGAAAATTAAAATACTGCAACCCATACTTTTCTTTCAAAAATAGATACAATTTTTTTCTAGCAATAAGCCTTTTATTTCTATCCTCGAGTTTTGTATATTTGTATATATCATTTTTCTGTTCACTAGGAATTATAGATATATCACCAATATCAAAACTATTTAAAAATAGTCCTAAATCGACTGGCTGATTACAAATTTTTATAGATTTAAATTTTTCAAGCTCAAACACTTCACTAATTATATCCATAATTAATATTAAAATTTATTTTTAAATTACTCAATTTAATAAACATAGATTTAACTAATTTAATTTCAGGAAACGATTTATATAGTAAATAAAACCCATTGAAATTTAAAGTTTCTATCGCAAATATTGGTAAGAATGATTGATTGCACATACTGCCTTGAATTAAGTCCCATTATTATACTTCATACATTTAAAAATATGTTTTTTTGATAATTATATCCTGGACTCTGGAACCTATGTGCGCTAAGGACCACTTTCAAATTTAGATAATGTTTTTATTTCAATTAAAAAACTAAATGTGAGAACTTTATTGTTTTTCTGATAATGAAAAAGTTAGTTAATTGTAAAGATAGCTTATGTGATTTAGGGATTACTATTATTCAAATATAGAAGGTCATTTGATTACGTCAACTATGCAATTAAATAAAATTATTAGTATTTAAAATATCCTACTCATTATTTAAGCAACTTTAGTTGTTAATATACAGAGCATCTCGATTGCCCTTTTGTAGTGAATGTTTATTAATTATAGAATAAAAATAGCTATCTGATTATCAATTTCAAAGGTTGTGATTTCACCTGATAGCTCAATATCTCTAGCTAAAGATTCAAAGTCGATATAGTATCTTAGATATTCTGGAACTGTTGGAATATCAGTTTTTTCTTTTGCATAATCTTCAATTGAATCATGTAAACCTATAAAATGATCATCTATTATTTCGATTGCTTCATCAATGCTATTTGTATACTTAAAACTTCTATAAAAAGCTCCCCCCAAGTTCCACTATATTTTCAGCCACTTTGGAAATAGTTTCTAAGCTTTAATACTCTGATAAACCTAAGTTAACAAAATCTTCATAATCATGAATAGCCTATTCTTCAGCATCTAGCGTAGATGAATCTGCTAAACATTCGATATAAGTTCAACAAATACAAACTTATTTATTTTTTTGCAGTGAAGTTTATTTGTTAATCTAGCAATACAATGTCATAATGATTCTAATAACAAAGGAAACCAATCTTTTATTTGAAAGATTATCTAAATAAAATAATTTAAATTAGGTAATCAAATGAATATGCTTAAAGAAGCAAAATCTAATATACAGAATGGAATCAATAAAAAGAGGAAAATATATTCACTCGAACAAATGCTATAGATTGCTCTTTAGAGATGGATGCACAGGATCAAAATATGAGACCAGAAGTATGTAATAATCAATCAGAAGGTTTAAGAAAAACAAAAGATTATGTAAGAGAATTAAAGACTTAATTATAAAAACTTCGATTGGCACTTAGAAAGTAATAAATCTAGCATTTGAGTCCTTATATATACTAATAACTATGTTATTAAGGGCTATTAACATGAATAAAGAAGATGAATTTGAAGTAGAGTTAGCACATTTACCTAAAGAATTTATAAATAAATTAACAAATCCAGTATCTCGCTTTTTACATATAGAAGCTATAGGAGGATTAATTCTTTTACTTTCTATGATAATAGCTTTAATTTTATCTAATTCTCCTTGGGCTGATGATTTCAGGAAAATTTGGGAAGTAAAAATTGGGTTTCATATAAGTTCTTATGGTTTCTCAAAATCAATAAAAGAATGGCTAAATGATGGGTTAATGACTCTGTTTTTTTTCATTATATCATTAGAATTGAAAAGGTATTTTGCCTTCGGGGGAATAGCTAAGTTTCGCGAAGGAATGTTTGCTACCTTAGCAGCATTTGGTGGAATGTTAATACCTGTAATATTTTATGTTATTTTATTGCGAGATAGTTCGGAAGTATCCTCTTGGGGTACTGTAATGGTGACAGATACAGCTTTTGTGGTTGGAGCTTTGGGAATATTAGGTTCACGAATTAATAACAGCTTACGTATTTTTCTTCTTTCTTTAGCAATTGTCGATGATGTATGTTCAATACTTGTAGTAACTTTTTTTTATAGTCATCATTTATATTGGTTGGTAATTATACTAGCGATAGGAGTATTAATAATAATTCGTTTAATGACTTTAGCTGGTATTCGTAATCTAAAAATATACCTTGTCATCGGATGTGTAACATGGGTTTTGTTTGATGCTTCTGGAATTCATGCTACGATTGCAGGAGTGATTTTAGGCTTAATGACTCCTTCTAGAAGATGGATTGATGATACAAGGTTATATAATATTCTTAATAATGTAACTTCTCATCCTACAAATAAACAAAGTAGTTATGATACTAAAGATAGGCATACCTTATATATGGCCGAAATAGCTATCCGTGAATCTTTATCACCTATAGAAAGATTGATAGTAGCCCTTCATCCATGGGTTAATTTTGTTATACTTCCACTTTTTATACTAGCAAATGCAAGCATAAATCTCTCATTTAAAGATATAAATAGCTATCTTATATTTTCTGTATTTGTGGCATTTGTATTAGGTAAGCCTATTGGTATATTATCATTTAGTTGGCTTGCTGTAGTTACAAGAGTTGCTACTTTTCCATCTGATCTAAATTGGGGACTTTTAATAGGAGGAGCAATATTAGCTGGTACTGGATTTACAATGGCATTGTTTATTACCAATTTAACTTCAACGGAGCAATTTATGAATAGTATCAAAATTGCTATATTATTAGCTTCTGGCTTTTCTATTATTATTGGGCTTCTTTTCTTAACTATATACTCACATGTTAAAAATCAAAAATTAAAGAATTGAGTGATTAGGTTCCATGAACAAAAAAATCATCTAAGCCAAATAAAGGTGCTTGCTAATGCTATAAAGCCGAGGAAAGCAGAACAAGTCTTATCAAACCTAGAGAAAACCCTTCTAAAATGCTTAATTTTAGAGAAAAAGTTCTCTATCAAATGTCTTTCCTTATAAATATGCCAGTCAACATTATGGCCTTTGGTATAGTTTTCTCTAGCAGGAATGACTGGTTTATTTTTATTTTCCTCAAGGAATTTTATATTTTCTTCAGAGAAATATGCCTTATCAGCAAGAATATAAGCATTTGTTATTCCTTCTAAGAGTTGTTGTGAGGGTACAATATCATGGACATTACCAGCAGTTATTATAAATCTAACAGGATTTCCTAAAGCATCTGTAAGAGTATGAATCTTTGTTGTTAAACCTCCAACACTTCTACCCAAAGCATTGATTTCATTACCATTTATCTCATAACCACTAGCACACGCATGTGCTTTAACAGATAGTGAATCTATCATGAACTGTTGTGAATCAATGTCTGAAACATAAGTCATTAGATTATTCCAAATACCTTTGTCAGCCCAGTATTTATAACGCTTATGGATGGCTCTACTATTACCATAATCCTTGTGAAGATATTTCCACTGAGCTCCTGTTTTTAGGATAAAAAATACTGCTTCTATGAATCTTCTAAGCTTAACTACATCTTTTGTATGCAATCCTTTTTGAGCTGTTAGAAAAGTTAAAATAGTTGACCAATTTGTTTCTGATATGTAATATTCCATATATGTTAAGTATGTTTTTTTGTTTCACAAAACTATTTAAATATACTTAACTGCTTTATTCAATTTTTTTGTTCATGGAACCTAGATAAAAAGACTTTTACTAATAGCATAATAACGTGTAAGCCAAATTGGAAACTGTGTTTTTCTGAAAGTGCTGGCAATCAGCTAAGTTTAATTTGACTTGCAAATTTACATGTATAAAACCAAACCAATAATTATCTTTGCATTTCTATTTATTAAAAAATAAAAAAATTAATAAGAATAAGTTTTTCTTGCTGCTTGTTTAGCTCTGCTGATAGCAGCCCTTTTAGCAATTTTTCTTTTCTCTGTTGGTTTTATAAAAGTTTTTCTATCTCTAAGTTCTTGTTTAATACCAGCTTTTTCACAAGCTCTTTTAAAGTTTCTTAGACTAATATCAAAAGGCTTTTTGGGATCAACTATTATTCTCGGCATATTATCCTCTCTTAATTTTAGAATATTAAGAACATTTAAGTTCTTTTTAGGTTAAAAATGATTATTAGCAAAATAATGAATGAAGTATCTAAAGAATGATTTAGAGGCTTTATTTTATTTATACCTAACTAATAGTAATACAAATTAGCTATTAAAGATATTATATTTATCAAATATCTGCAAGATAGATGAATATAGCTAAGAATATTGACATATTTAAGAGTATAATATCCTTTTATTAGTTAATAATGGTCATTTAAATGATTGATCCAAAGAGTAAATTTATTGATTTTAAAAACAATAAAATGTTAGAAATTATTTTTAATGATATAGCCAGTTTAGTTAAGAAAATAAAAAAATCAAAAAAAATAAGTATGGCTCAAGCAGCAGAGATGAGCATATTAAATACAGAAATCATGGAGCAGTTCATTAATTTAATTAATCACATGACAGACAACGATTATAATGATGGTAAAGAATCCTCAATGATAGAAAGTTGTTTAGATTTTCAAGATTTATGCTTATATATAAAAAACATAGATAAATATGAAAATGATTTTGATTTAACTAAAATACCTAATTTTCACTAAAAAGCTTTCAAATAATCCTTTCTTACTATATTATTAGTAATAGTTATTTATATTGTAACTTTATTTGACTACTACGAGACTAAATATATCAGAAGTTTATTTCCAATATTCTATCCTTTATAACTAAATCGTTAAAGTTTAAAACTAAGACCAATGTGATTTAACTTCTATAAAACAACAAACAAAAGGAAATAAAATAATGAGACAAGGCACTGTTAAATTTTTTAATACAACTAAAGGATTCGGATTTATACAACCTCAAGATGGTGGTAAAGATGTATTTGTTCATATTAGTGCAGTAGAAAAATCTGGTTTAAGCTCTTTACGCGAAGGTGAAAAAGTAGGCTTTGAAACTGAAGAAAACAGAGGCAAAATAGCTGCTATTAATATTAAATCTATCTAATATAGTTCCGTGAACGAAATTATTTATAAATAATACGAGATGTAGTTAAATATAGTTTCTGAAGCTAAATAACTACATCAAGTAATAATAAAATTCTACATATCTGAATCTAAGAGACTGTTGATTTAATATGAAAAAGATCATTAAGCTTATCGAAATGTCTTTTTCAATCTAAGTAAAATATGTAATAGCTTTGACTTACACTCAGCCAGCTTATTTCTATTAAAAAAATTATTAAATCAATATTCTTATTGATTGGCATGTATATAAAGAGAAGCATCTTATAGAAAATTTCTTTTCTAAAATTAAACACTTTAGAAGAGTATTCTCTAGATTTGATAAAACTTGCTTAGATTTTATATACTTAGACAGCACTTTTATTTGGTTAAGGTAAATTTTTGTTCATGGAATCTAAAGTATGAAAACTTTATTCATGGAAAGATAGCCACTTTTTAGATGGGTAGCCTGGAATTTCTTTGGTTAAGACAGGAACCATAAATCCTGATGAAATTTCTGAAAGTTTTTTCATAATATCTCTAGCATTGTCAACATTATAGTGCTTAGTTCCTGAAACAGTATCTAATAAATGTATATAATATGGAATTACCTTAGCTTTTATCAGCTTTGTACTTAAAGCATATAACACATCAGCATCATCATTTATATCTTTTAGTAACGTACTTTGATTTAAAATAATTATACCAAATTTATGTATTTCTTTTAAAACATTGATAACATTATCATCTATCTCATTTGGGTGATTTACATGTATAACTAATATAGTATCTAATCTATGCTCTGAGAGAATCTTTAATAGCTTAGTAGTTATCCTCACTGGTAGTACTACAGGTATCCTCGAATGAATTCTAAGCCGTTTGATATGAGGTATTTGCTGGATGTTTTCTAAGAAAAATTCTAAGATCTCGTCATTATTTAATAAAGGATCACCACCACTTAGGATAACTTCCTCAATACTTTTATCATTTGTTATGTAATCAAAAGCTTTCAACCAATCTTTTCTACCTGGAATATTATCTTTATAATCAAATTCTTTACGAAAACAATATCTACAATGTACGGCACAACTTGTTTGTGCAATTAATAAAACTCTACCGTGATATTTATGTAATAAGCCAGGAACTTTATTATAGTTTTTTTCTTCCAATGGATCACAAGTATAGTTTTGATCTATCACTTCCTCATCTACAGTCGGTAAGACTTGTTTTAAGAGAGGGTCATTGATATTACCTTTTTGCATCCTATTAGCAAAAGATCTAGGCACAATCATCTTAAACTTCTTTGCTATATTTAGTGAAACTCTAGCTTGATCACTAACTATTTGCAGAAATTCTAATAATTCTAAAGGTGAGTGGAAAGATTCTTTGAGTGCTTTTTTCCAATCATTACTAGACATATATTTGCTTTCAATTTTACTGTGTTGTTAGCAGAATTTATTTAAAATGTTTACCAATTCTCTCATATAGCGTTAAATTGTCAATTTTTTAAATAAAAATATTCTCTAAAAATTAGAAACTTACTCTAGGAAGTTGCTAATAGTTGAATGAAAAAAGTATAAATTTAATGCTAAAAATTCAATGAGCTATAGCTTCTAAATACAAATCTTTAATCTCAATAAGCTGTTTTTTTTATATGACCAGTATTAAATCATCAAAATGTCCTAATAGTCTTTAGAATCTTTAACACCAATTTCAGCTAGGATTTGGGCTTTTACTTTTAAGAGTTCATTTATATAAAAAACCTTATTTTCATCATAACGATTTTGTGGTACAAGTATTGAAACTCCAAAACTACCTAAGAAAGTATTTACCGCTATTGCTGTACTAACTATACCCTCTATAGTCTTACCATGATCATACCCCACACCATTAGTTCTTATTTGTGCTAATCTTTTAAATAATTCTTTATTATTAGAAATTTCCCTACCTAATATTTCAATAATTTCATCATCTGAATACAAAGCTAGCAGTGCCCGTCCTGGAGCTGTATCATAAATAGGCTTTTCAAGAACTCCTATTCTTGGTATTACTTGTAATTCTCTATTAGCGATAAATCGATGCACTACAATAAGTTCAGCTTTATCTGATTGTGTTAGCACCACTGTCTCACGTGTTTTCTCACTTAAATTTCTTAATAATCTTTGTGTCAAAGATACAATATCAGCATAAGATGATGAGGCTAACCTAAATACTTCTGATCCAATTAAGATTTTCCAGCACCTTCGCTTCTTATAAAGCCCTCTGCCTCTAAAGCAGCAACTATTCTTTGCACCGTAGAGCGTGGTAATTCAACCTTTTTAGCAATATCCCCTAGGCTCATACCACCTGGTTCATTACTTATACTTTTTAGTACATTTATAGCTCTACTAATTACTTGGATTTTTTTATCTTTGTTCATAAAAATTAATTTTGTTTAAGTTTACACATTTTGACTAAAAATAACCAAACTTATTGTATCACTTTACAATACAGAGTATCATAAAAGTGTTGATTAGTTAGCAGATTATTTATTATTATAAATTAATTTAATAATTTGCTATAAAAGGACACAATATGGTTGTAATATAAAAGTCTAGACCTGATGCGACAATTACCTGTTTTAGACAAGTATTTATTGTCAGATCAGATTGAGTTTATCAACCTTTTCTTCTCCATCTAGGTTTTTTTACCAACAAGTTCAGGTAAATTTAGATTATAAGCCCATTGCTCAACATCAAGCATATGGAAAATATTTCAAATTTGTACTACCAAACTTAAATCTTTGATTTTTACTACTTTGCATTTTTCTCTGTCAATAAGTTACATTTGTAACCACTAAATTTACGAATATTTATAACTCCACTATCAAATATTAAATACTGACCTTTTATGCCCATAAGTTTTGCATCAATCATGCGATCTTTATCTAGATTGAGTGGTTTTATTTTAGGTGGATATTCTAGCATTGGGTAATTTATGTGTTGTATCTTACCTTCTACTGGCTCAACACTATTATCACCATATTTAGCTTTTATCTTAACTATCTTTTGACTAGATTTTTGAATTAGCTCATCTCTTAGACTCACAAAATCAATATTATTATCAGGTTCACCTTGGAGCATTTTACGCCAATTTGTCTTATCTGATATATGTTCTTTGATAGCGACCTCAACTAAACCTGATATTAGTCTACTTTCAACAGCAAAAATTGGTATAGCTTGGCTAGCACCCTGATCTATCCAACGTGATGGAATATTTTTCAGCTTAGTAATACCAACCTTAATATCACCAGTATTTGCCAAATATACTATATGCGTTTTCATACAGTTTTGCTCACCCCAACTTGAGTCTCTGCAAGTACCTGCTGCAAAGTGGCATAACTCCGGCTTAACGATACAGATATCACATTCAGGTAGTCTACGCATACACATAAAACAATATCCTTGTGAATAACTTTTTTTTGTATTAGCACCACAGGCGACACAGTTAATTTCATTTAAAAACTCAAGTTTTAAATTCTGACCAATATAATCATTTAGACAAATATCTTCTATCTCATACAGGGCATTATTTCTTACATCTAGAGAAGTTTTCATTTTATGCAAATTGATAGTTTTATTCATTTTGTACTTTTTTAAAATAGATTAAACTGCCTTTAGAATATCAAACTTTAAAACCAGTTAAAATGCTTGATGTTATTAGCTATAATCAAATCCATCATAAAATTGCCATGCTGAATTTATTTTAGCATCTCATTATAGGAGTCAATTTTATTAAGTTCTAAAGCGAGTCCAGGATGACTGAAGGATTCTACCTATATCATTTTTATGATAAATTAGTTATACAATATAAAGAATAAACTTTTTCTAAATATGAATGTAAGACTAGATAAATGGTTGTGGGCTGCTAGATTTTATAAAACTAGAGCTTTAGCAAAAAAAGCTATTGAAGGTGGCAAAGTTCATTTTCAAGGGCAAAAAACTAAAGTTAGCAAAACAGTAAATATAGGAGATATCTATCAAGTACAACAATCACATACTCGAAAAACGATAGTTGCCCAAGCCTTAGATGAAGTCAGAAAATCTGCCATAGAAGCACAAAAACTCTATATAGAAACTTCAGAAAGTATACAAGCTAGAGAAAAAGAAGCACTACTTAGAAAAACAGTTAGCTTACTAAGTCCAGCAAAACCAACTAAAAAGCAACGTAGGCAAATAATTGATTTTAAAAGAAATGATTAATTTTATAAGCTAATTTCTAATATTTTTCTAACATCATCAAGATAAATATCTTGTCTTTCACTTAATGGTAAAATTGAATTTCTAGCAACATTATTAACTAAAGCATCGATACCTTTCTGAGTAATACTATAATCTTTTAGTTTGGTAGCAAGCCCCATAATATTAAAAAACTCTTCTGTTTCAGCTATAGCTAAATCTATTTTTTGCTCTTTTAGCAAACTACTATCGATATTTAAAACTCTTTCAGCATATTGTACTAATTTATCTGCTTTTTCAGCTTTCTTATATTTAAGTACACTTGGATAGACTATCGCTAAAGTCTGACCATGATCTAAGTTATGGCATGCTGTCAAAGAGTGTCCTATCTGATGAGTTGCCCAATCTTGTACAACTCCAGAACCTATCAAACCGTTTAATGCCATAGTCGCTGAAAACATTATATTAGCACGCACATTATAATCTTCTGGATTCTCTAAAGCTTTTGGTCCATTATTTATTAAACTTTTTAAAATTGTCTCAGCAAAGCCATCTTGTAAGTCGGCATGCTGAGGAAACGTCATATATTGCTCCATAACATGAACAAACGCATCAACCACACCATTTGATATTTGTTTTTTGGGCAAAGTGTAAGTTACAACTGGATCTAAGATAGAGAATTTAGGAAATACCTTATCACTAAAAAATACTCTCTTTTCACCAGTTTCTCTTCTTGATATTACCGATGCACAATTCATTTCTGAACCTGTTGCAGCAATTGTTAAAATAGTACCCAAAGGCATAACTTTACTAATTGCAGCTGCTTTAGCTAGTATGTCCCACGGCTCACCATCAAAATATACCGCTGCTGATATAAACTTAACAGCATCAATTACAGATGCTCCACCAACAGCTAAGATAAAATCAATATCTTGCTTTTTAATATATGAAACAACTTTCAGACAGGTACTATAATCAGGATTGGGCTCAATACCACCAAACTCAAAAATACTATATCCTGCTAAGGCCTCTAGAGTTTGCTGATATGCTCCATATTTTTTAAAGCTCTCTCCACCATAAACTATCAAAACTTTTGATTTTTTATCGATCACAGTTTTTAGCTTTGATATTTCACCCTCACCAAAAAATATACGTGTAGGGTTGTAAAGTATAAAATTATTCATATGTGTTCCTTAAACCTTATTTAACTACCGAATGCTTATCTGATAAATCAAATGCATAAGAGTAAGTTAATCCAGAATGATAACTTAAACCTATCTCACAAGTTCTACTATTAGAAAGCCCTCAAAAATGGGTTGATGAGAATTTAGATGTCAGCTACAAATTTATCTCTAAATATTTTTTTGATTACTATATATGAAGCATGACCCGTGTCAACTACAAAAGGGTTAGTGAACTCGAATTTAGAATCGTTTTTCCCAGATAAACTAATATCTCCACTTTTATCTGTCATTTTTGTTAATAAGGACATTACCCATTTTTTTCTTTTTCTTATGAGTTTTATTTATGTTTATTATCTCCATTTACTTTTTTTTCATCGTCTATCATCGATTCCTCTCATATTAACAAATTAAAACTGTTAGATAAATATAAAAATCATAATTCATACACAAAACCTTACTAAACCTTTTTACTTAATGATGTCAATCTGTTTAAAAGTTCCGGTTGCTTATACTTATCCATAATAATTTCAATCATACAAAGCTTGTCTAAATTTTGGTTTACTTCTTCCATTGCGGCTTCTAGCTCCTGATCCGTTACTACTGTTTTTGTAAATGCTTCACCATTAAATGCTTTTACTAAATCTAAATATTTCCATGCATTAATATCATTATACTTAGAATGCATTCCCACAAAACCCCTTTCAATTGTATAGCCATCATTATTTATTAGGAAAATTATAGGCTTTAAGTTATAATAAAAAGCAGTTGATAGTGATTGAGCTGTCATCTGAAAAGCTCCATCACCAACTAAAACTATAGTTCTACCCTTTTTATTTGCTAAAGCTACACCATTTGCTGCTGGAACTGCAAAACCTATCGATGACCATACAGCACCATTAATAATTTTAGCTCCTTTTGGTAACGTAAACTCTCCACAATCCATTAAAACTGTACCAGTATCAACTACCACCATATCATCTTCTTTTAGAAATCTATCTAAATGGAAGATCAAGTTATTATGTTCTATTTCACCTTTTTTAAGTTGCTCTCTTTTAATACCATTTGTAACAGTTAATTGAGGAATAGCTTTTGTATATTTAATACTAGAGCTAAACATTTTTTCTAAAATATCACTTAATGTAACTCCAAAAATAGTTTTTCCATCCACTGTGATACTTTCTGGATCAACTTGAATTACTATTTTAGGATCTAGATTAACAGTATATATGCCTGCATTAATTTCCCACCATTTAACACCAAGACAAATAATATTTTCAGCTTCATTATATATCTTATTTATATTTTGATTAGAAAATACCGCGGCATAAGTCCCCATAAAGTTAGGTAAGTCTTCTCTTACAGCACCTTTGGCACCCCAAATAGTCATATAAGGAATATTACTTTCTTCTAAAAACTTATTTAACTTATCAGAAACATGATACCTATCTGCCATTTCACCCACAATGATTAAGCTATTTCTAGTATTGATACGCTCCTTTATAGTAGCAAAAGTATTCTCCAACAGCTTAGCATCTGATTTAGGTAAAGCTATATCTAATTTTCCATGTGGAGCAGCAACTAAATAATTTAAAATATCTTGTGGAAGCTTAATATACACAGGAAGTTTATGATAGTAACATGACTTAATAGCTCGATCTATCTGCTCACCAGGATTATAAAAATCAAGTTCAACTTGGTCTACTGTTATATGAGAATACATTTTTGTGAATTCTCTATATTTTTTATTTAGCAGTGTATGGTGAGCTGGAAGTTGTTTTTCCTCTTTAGCTAAACCAATAGATCCTACAATTTTAATCACAGCTGAATTTTCCGCATAGGCCCCAGCTATACCATTTATAGCACTTAATTCTCCAGGACCATAAGTAGTGACCATAGCACTAATGCCATGAGTTCTAGCATAACCCTCAGCAGCATAACTAGCACATAGTTCATTACAGTCACCGCGCCATTCAAATCTATTATCGTGCTCAATTTGTTCAACAAAATCTAAATTATAATCCCCAGGAACACCAATAATATCTTTTATTCCCAACTCATTTAATCTTCTTCTTAAGTACTCACTTACTGTTATCATTTCCATAATAATTTACCTCTTTAATTTATTTAAATCACAACGTCGACTGAAATATTATTTAAATCTGAAATTCCTGCCAAAACCATTGTGTTATCTATCTCTTTTTTGAGAATATCATAAACTTTTTCTACACCTTTTTGACCAAATGCTGACAATCCATACAAAAATGGTCTACCAACTAAAGTGAAATCTGCACCTAATGCTAAAGCTTTTATGACATCTTGACCCGATCTAATACCGCTGTCTAAAATTATTTTTGTATTCCCTTTTACTTTCTCAGCTATTGCTGGCAAAGCTTCTATAGTTGGCAAAACACCGTCAAGTTGTCTTCCACCATGGTTAGATACAACAATTCCATCAGCGCCAACTTTTACTGCATTTTCAGCGCTTTCTGTATTTAAAATTCCTTTTATAACCAGATTACCATCCCAAATTTTTCTCAGCCATTCTACGTTTTTCCAAGTAACACTCGGATCAAATTGTGAATCCATAAAATCTATGACACTTTTCATCCCTTTTTCACCAGTTGGAATGTGTCCACTTAAATTACCAAACTGTTTGTATTTACTTAGTAAATATCCCCATAACCAGCTTTGCTTAGTGGTAATATTAATAATGTCTTTAAACCTAAATTTTGGCGGAATCGACAAACCATTACGCATATCGCTATATCTAATACCATTGACTGGTAAATCAGCATTAACAAAAATTGTCTTACAACCAGCTAATTTTGCTCTTTCAACTAATGATTTGGTAAAGCCTCTATCTTTCATAAGATAAAGTTGAAACCAAAAAGGATTATTAACTTCTTTTCTTACAGTTTCTAAAGAGCAGATAGCCATAGTACTAAAAACATATGGAATACTAACCTTTTCAGCTATTTGAGCTAATGCTATTTCACCTTTTGGCCAAAACATACCAGCCATACCGGTCGGAGCTATTGCAAATGGTACACTAGAGTTAAAATCAAATATCTGTTTAGACTGATTTCTCTTGCTACAATCTTTAAATGCACTTTGATTTATTCTAATTTTTTTAAATGCCTGCTCATTTTCATACACTGTTTGTTGTTGATATGAACCACTATCAATATAATCTAAAAAAACTCTTGGTAATCTTTTCTGTGATGCTTTGTGTATATCTGTAATATCATAAACTTTTTTTATATTCATAGTTATTTTTCCCGTATTTGAAAGCTAATAAAAATAACAACTTATATCAGAATACAAGAAACAAATAACTAAGTGAAATACTTTAATCTTATGTTTATAATAAGTTTCTTTTATGATAAATATTTAAGTTTAGTTTGAATAAGAAATTATAATAAAATCTACTTTTCTAAATTAATCTTCTCTTTCACTAATTTGACTATAGTTAAATATTCTTCTCTTGATACGTTACTTTTTTTCCTGGCTAAACAAATATTTCTATAAAAATCTATATCTTCTATAGTAAGGTACACCAATCCCTCTATGTTGACACATGCAAGCTCTGGTACAAGAGTTACACCTTCATTAATTCTAACCATTTCTCTTATTGTAAGTAAGCTAGATCCCTTGATGAAACTAAAATCAATATTATTTGACTTACAAGTTTCTAAAATCCATCCTTTCAGACCCATTTCACTATCTAGGAAGATTAACTTCTCTTGTAAAAGCTCTTTTAATGTCACTGTTTTTTTCTGTGATATTGGATTATCAACACTTGCTGATAAGTAAAATCTCTCTTTAAAAACTCTTTCAATATGAAGATTAATATCTTCTATAGGCTCTGCTAAAAAAACAAAATCAATTTGATCCTTATAGAGCATATCGATTAACTTATCAGAGTTGTTATCTATTACAGAAATTTCAAAATTAGGATAATTTTTTTTAATTATAGAAATAATTTTAGGCATAAGATAAGGATATAAAGTTGAGAAAGCACCTATTGATATAGGTATTTTATCGTTATTTAGATAGTTTCTTATAAGCCTATCTAAACTATTATGTGCATTTAAAATAATATATATTTGTCCAACTATTTTCTCTCCGATTTCTGTTGTATAGACTTTTTTCTTTGTTCTTTCAAAAATTTTTACGCCATACCATTCTTCTAAGTTTTTTATTTGCATACTTAAGGCTGGTTGAGATACAAAGCATCTTTCAGAAGCTTCTTTGAAACTACCTGTTTCATATAATGCAATCACATACTCTAGAGTTCTCATTTTCATAACTCTACCTTAAATACTTATTAAAAAAACCTTTCCAAGCCATATAAAATCTTAGGTTCTCTGCTTTTTGAACGATAAACTCTTTACTTTGTATATATCTTGATAATAAATTCTTAACAGACTTATTTTTACTAGTAAATTCAAGCAATCTAATTACTAAACTTCTCAATCATTTTAAGCACAACGTAAATTATTGCACTAATAATCGCCGAAATAACACATACTTTTATAGCAATTGGAAACAGATGAATAAATACAGTTATAATAGTTACTATAATTAATACGCCTACAAATATTGATAAAAACTTATCCATTCTTAAAACCCCTTACTTTATAATAATTTTTGCAAATTTACGTTTTCCTACTTGGAAAACATTATCTGTTCCTTTAGCAAAAACAGCCTTATTATCACTAATCTTTTCACCATCAATCTTAACAGCACCTTGTTGAATCATACGATTAGCTTCTGAAGTACTTGCAACTAAGCCTGCTTCTTTTAGCAAGTTTGCTATAGGTAGTTCTTGGTTTAATTCTACAACATTTATATCATCAGGTATCTGATTTTTTTGGAATCTTTGAATAAAATCTTGGTGAGCGTTTTCAGCTTCGACTTTCGAATGGAATCTCTCGATTAACTCTTTAGCAAGCTCTATCTTAATATCACGCGGATTAGTACCATTTGCAACATCTTGCTTTAAATTAGCAATAGTTTCTAGTGTTTTAAAGCTTAGTAATTCATAATAGCGCCACATAAGCTCATCTGAAATCGACATTACTTTACCAAAGATTTCATTTGCTGGCTCTTCGATACCAATGTAGTTTTGGCTAGATTTAGACATTTTTTTGACACCATCTAAACCCTCTAGAAGTGGCATTGTAATTATAACTTGTGGTTCTTGACCTTGTTGCTTTTGTAACTCCCTACCCATTAGTAGATTAAACTTTTGGTCTGTACCGCCTAGCTCAATGTCAGCATTCATAGCTACAGAGTCATAACCCTGTACTAGAGGGTATAAAAATTCATGGATTGATATCGATTGACCATTTTTGTATCTTTTTGAAAAATCATCTCTTTCAAGCATTCTTGCTACTGTTGATTTAGAAGCAAGCTTAATCATATCACTAGCAGTCATTTGATTAAACCAGTCTCCGTTACGACGAATGATAGTTTTGTCTTTATCAAGAATTTTAAATACTTGCTTAGTATAAGTCTCAGCATTTGCAGCAACCTCTGCTGCTGTTAGCGGTGGTCTTGTCGCATTTTTGCCACTAGGATCACCTATCTGTGCAGTGAAATCACCGATCAAAAAATGGATCTCATGGCCTAAATCTTGTAATTGTTTTAGCTTATTAATAACCACAGTATGACCTAAATGAATATCTGGTGCTGTTGGATCGCAGCCAAACTTAATCACCATAGGTGTATTTTTTTCGAGTTTCTTGATTAATTCTTCTTCGATTAGGACTTCCTCAGCCCCTCTTTTAATAATTTCTAAAGTCTGCTGTATAGTCAACATTATATTTTGTATTAATAAATTTCATTCAATAAAGCAAAATTATAGCACAAAACTCTTTTATAGAACCAATAAAACCTTATACTTGTTACAAACTAAAAATATTTAATAGTCGATGAATATATATATATCTCAAAGCAATGATATTTATTTTAATTTAGCATTTGAAAACTGGCTTTTTTTAGAAAAGCTAAATGATAAAAAAATTCTATTTTTATGGCAAAATGCTCCTTGTGTTGTCATAGGTAGAGCCCAAAATCCTTGGCTTGAATGTAATCTCACAGCAATGCAACAAGATAAAATTCCTATGGTTAGACGTCAAAGCGGTGGTGGCGCTGTTTATCACGATTTTGGTAATTTAAATTACACGATTATTTCACCTAAAAAAGATCATGATATCCAAGCTAACTTAGAATTAGTTTGCAATACTGTTAGAAAGCTAGGTATCGAAGTCTATGCTAACCAAAGAAATGATATTGTTGTTGATCATCATAACTACACTTATAAAATATCAGGTAGTGCTTTTAGGGAGAAGAAAGATCGAGCATTTCATCATGGTACATTTTTGATTAATGCCAATACAAAAAAACTCTATGACTACCTTCATCAGCCAATAGATAAATCCCTTGATACCAAAGGAGTCAAATCTCATCGTTCAAAAGTTATTAACCTTTGCCAACTCAAAGCAGATATACAAACTCAGGATATAACTAGATCCTTTATCAAAAGTTTTAGAAGCGTTAACTTAAGCTTGATTAATGAAGACACACCACTAGTGAATAAAGAGCTAATAACCAAAGAAATTGAAAACTTAAAAGATTGGAAATGGCGTTTTGGTAAAACTCTACCTTTTACAAAAACTTATACAAAAGGTGGTGAAGAAATCAAAATCAAAATTGAATCTGGAATTATTACAGAGATCAACAATGTCTATAAAAATACAAATCTTGCTAACAAAAATATTCGTTTTGAAAATAGTTATGATTTTAATTTCTTAAAAAAAATCTTAGAAGAATAAACCGTTAACCAATTTTAAAAGTTGATTTAGAACCTCAACTCGATTACATATGCATGATAATCTTTAATTTTACGCTCTTTTATTTTGAATTTGTCGCAAAAAATGTTGCCACACTGATAGCAAAAATAAAAGGTAAAATAAAAGCGTCAACTACTGTTACAACGATATTTTGTACTGACATTTCTAACGAATTCATTTCGACATTTAAACTTCTTAGAATATATATTAGGCCAAATGTTAACAATGGCTTGATAATCATAAATGCTAATATCGTTATTGAAACTCTAAACATATAGAAAAAATTATTTTTTACTATATAAAAATTAGCTGAAAGTGATTCAAAAACGCCCTTCTGCGTTAAAAGTACCGAAGGCATAACTGTTAAGAACAGCAATATTGCTAAAAAGATACCAATGTATTGTAAAAACATCGTAAATATAGCCGTTACAATCATTGAGAGCAAAAATGCACCAACAAACACAAAAACTCGTTTGGAAAATATTTGTAGAGCAATTTTTAGCGCATCTGATACTTTTAGCTCATGCTTGATCATAATTCCTTGTAAGCTAATTATCATCGCATAAACAAATATTGTAGCGATCATAATTATCAAAAACATAACTACTAAAATATTCGCAGATGGTAGCTGGGAGACATCAACCTCACCATTACTTTGGATAAATTTATCCATTCCATGATTCATCAAGTAGACAAAACAAAACTCAGAGATAAATGAAAGCATAAAGGCTAATGCAAAAGTTATCTTAAAAGCTCTCTTATATATACTTGCTGCTTGAGAAATAGTTTCTTTAAAATTTAAATTACTCATATTTAAAACACTCAGTTAATAAAATGAAACAAGCTAAAATATAACATAAAAGTTGTTATTTTTGTGCTATAAAATCCAATCTAATATTTAAAAATATAAAAAAACATAATAAAAACTTGTAAAATTTGATATCAATACCATTTAATTATATTAAACAAATTATTTTAACAACTCCTAATAAAGGAATAATTATGGAAGCAATGAAAGGAACTACTATTCTATGCGTTAGAAAAGGTGATAAAGTAGTAATCGGTGGTGATGGCCAAGCCACTCTCGGACATACAGTAGCAAAAGATAATATAGTAAAAGTTAGAAAATTAAATAATGGTAAAGTACTTACAGGATTTGCCGGCTCAACTGCCGATGCATTTACACTATTTGAAAAGTTTGAACAAAAATTAGAATTCTATCAAGGTAACCTTGAAAGAGCAGCTGTTGAGATGGTGCGTGAATGGCGTCTAGATAGGATGCTAAGTAAACTTGAAGCTATGATTATTGTCGCTGATGAGAAGCTTTCATTGTTAATATCAGGTGCTGGTGATGTAATGGCAGCTGATAAAAATGATATTATCTCTATTGGTTCAGGCTCAACATATGCTCGTTCTGCAGCAACTGCCCTTGTTGAAAATACAGATTTATCAGCTGAAGATATCGTCAAAAAAAGCCTTACAATAGCAGCTGATACTTGTATTTACACAAATCATAACTTTACGATACAAAGTTTAGAAAATAAAAAAGGATAGTTATACAATGACACACATAATGACTCCAAAAATAATTGTACACGAATTGGAAAGACACATAATTGGTCAAAATGATGCTAAAAAAGCAGTAGCTATTGCTTTACGTAACAGATGGCGCAGAATGCAACTTGATAGTGAGATGCGTCAAGAAGTAACTCCTAAGAATATTCTTATGATTGGTCCAACAGGCGTTGGTAAAACAGAAATCGCGCGTAGACTAGCAAAATTAGCAGATGCTCCGTTTATCAAGGTTGAAGCAACTAAATTTACAGAAGTTGGCTACGTTGGTAAGGATGTCGAATCTATTATTCGTGATTTAGTAGAAACTGCTGTGAAGATGAAGCGCGAAGAAGCTAAAAAGAAAGTTACGGAGAAAGCAGTTAAATTAGCAGAAGATAGAATCCTAGATGTTCTAATCCCGCCTGCAAGGGCTTCAGAATCAAAAGTCGGTTTTGCAAATGAACCAACAGAAGATGCTGCTACTAAAAAAGAAAAAGAAAATAAAACCCGTGAAATTTTTAGAAAGAAAATCCAAAATGGTGAACTTGATGATAAAGAGGTTGAAATTGAAGTAGCTATTGCCCCGAAAACTATCGGTGTAATGGGCCCTCCAGGTATGGAAGATATGACAAGTCAACTACAAGATCTTTTCTCTAGTTTAAGCAGTGATAAGAAAAAAAATAAGAAAATGCGCATCAAAGATGCTATCAAACTAGCTCAAGATGAAGAAGCTGCAAAACTAGTTAATGAAGAAGATATCAAAGCTCGTGCTTTAGAAGCTGTTGAGCAAAATGGTATCGTATTCTTGGATGAGATTGATAAGGTATGTAGGAAATCAAATAATTCTGGTGCTGATGTGTCTCGAGAAGGCGTACAGCGTGATTTATTACCATTAGTTGAAGGTTCTACAGTATCAACAAAATATGGTATGATCAAAACAGATCATATACTGTTTATAGCATCTGGTGCATTCCATGTTGCCAAACCTTCTGACCTTATACCAGAGCTTCAAGGTAGGTTACCGATTAGAGTTGAGCTAAAATCTCTAGAAATAGAAGATTTTGTGAGAATCTTGAGAGAACCTGACTGCTCTATTCTTAAACAATATATTGCTTTGATGAAAACTGAAGGAGTTGATTTAAGCTTTGAAGAAGATGCAATCAGAAAAATTGCTGAAATTGCCTACAGAGTTAATGAAGAAGTTGAAAATATTGGTGCTAGAAGACTTCATACTGTTATGGAAAGACTTCTTGAGGAAATCTCTTTTGACGCTCCAGAACTAACAGACAAAAATATTAATATAACTACAGACTATGTCAATGAAAAACTAGGAAATCTAGTTAAAAATAAAGATTTAAGTCAATATATCCTATAAGCTCGAAACTGATTTTATAATTTTTTTACGCCTAGATTATATATTTTCTTAAGTTCTAGCGATAAAATCTTGTTTACTATTTGATTAACTTAAAATGCCTATGAGTATTACTTTGTTTAAAAAAGCCTCGAGACTTTTGCTAATAACTCAGCTTTTTTCAACAGTTAGTTTCGCTGTTTTATATTCAACCTTAGTATTATTTATGACACAAGCACTTGGCTTTACTGTCACTAAAGCTAGCGCTGTTATGGGTGTTTTTGTCGCTTTTAATTATGGTCTACATATCTTAGGCGGCTATATTGGTGGTCGCTTAATCAGTTATAGAGTGCTATTTTTGTTAGGAATGGTCTTACAAATATTTGCGTGTTTATTTTTAGCATTTCCATCAACAGCGCATCTTTATATAGCTTTAGCACTATTTCTAACAGGTTGTGGTTTAAATGTTCCTTGTATAAACATGATGTTAACACAACAGTTTGAGAACAATGATGGCATTAGAGAAAAAGCATTTTTCTGGAATTATGCTGGTATGAACATTGGCTTTTTTATCGGTTTTACAATTGCTGGGATATATCAAGGTAAACAAAGTTATAATACGCTATTTCTTATAACAACACTTACAAATATTATTGCCTTTGTACTTTTAGCAACTAGCTGGAAGACAGTCGCTGATAGAACTACCCCTCTAGTTAAGAAAATCCAGCAAAAGGGCAATAGCATATTACTCAAAAATAATTTCTTCGCATTTTTGATAATTTTTATAACAGTATTATTATTGTTTGTTGCGCTACAATATCCACTTAATACAAACTATATTGCTCTTGTTATTGGGATATTACTCCTATTAATGTTTATTCCAATTGCTAAAGCTCAAAATATCAAAGAGCAAAAGGATAAGGTTTATGCTTATATAATATTAGCAACTTTTGGCTTAGTATTTTGGTCAGCATATCAACTTGCACCAATGGCTCTAACAGTGTTTGCTGAGGCAAATGTAGATAAGCACTTATTAAATTTTACAATACAAACACAATGGTTTCAGAATGTAAATACAATTGTTATAGCTGTAGGTGGTATGTTGCTTCCAAGTATATTATTAATTATACGCAAACGCTTCATCTTTTCCTTTCCAATGCAATTTTGCTTTAGCCTTATTTTTATAGCAATTGGTTTTGCTACGCTCATCATTGGTATACTATGTGCTAATAGTTATGGCTATACAGCTGCAATTTGGCTAATCCTAAGCTATGTATTTCAATCTATAGGTGAGTTACTCATAGGCCCTACTGGCTATGCTATGGTTGGTAAACTTGCTAAACCAAAGCTTCAAGGCTTAATGATGGGATCTTGGATGGTTGTTACAGGAAGCACTTCTGGAGTTATTGCCAGCTTACTATCAATATTAGTAGCATCACCAGATATTAATGCTACACCTATTGAGACAAACCCCAGCTATTTAACTTTGTTTACTGGCCTAACGCTAGTAGCTACTGTTGCAGCATTTATTATGTATCTGATAATCCCAAAAATTAGAAAACTTGCATATATCTAAACAAATAATAGCTATATTTTCTTTAGCGTATACCTTATAATCTACTCATTCTTTGAATTATCTTAATATCATTTATCAATGACTATTAGAGAAAAATACTCCAACTATATTCCTCTTTTTATATCCATTACAATGACATTAAATGGTATTATTACAATACTAGCTGTTGCAATACCAATTATTAATAAAATCTTTTCAATAAACATTGATACTGAAATACCTTCTGATGTCTATAACATAAGTATGAGATATAACTCTGGGCTTGGGGTGATAATACCTTTGGTTCTTGGCTACTTTATGATAATCATCGCTAAAGGTATTTATCAAAGAAAAAGAACATTTTGGTTTTTAGCAGTTATATTTATCAGTTTATCAATGGTCGGTGATTATATTCAGGATAAACACATAGCCGATAAGATAACTTTCCTAACCCATGCTTTAGAAATTATCTTGTTGCTTTATTTTAGGAAAGCTTTTAACAAAAAAAATACCAAAAACCTTAGCTTCTACCAGTTTGTTGTTGCTATTACATTTTTGTTAGCTATTAGCTATAGCGTACTAGGTTTGTACTATTTAAGAGATGAGTTTGAGGGTATTAAAAATATCTCTGATGCTGTTTACTTTACTATCGTAACTTTTAGTACCGTTGGCTACGGTGATATTCACCCTATTACACAACAGGCAAAACTCTTTACAATATCGATTATGATTGTAGGTATCGGTTTATTTGCAACAATAATTACTGTATTAGCTGGTAGTATCATAAATAAAGTTACTGATAAATTTAAACAAAAAAACGGAGTTTCGTATATGAAGGATCATATAATAATTTGTGGCTATACCGAAATTACTAAATGCCTAATCAAAGACTACCTAAAATCTCATATTGATAATCTTATTGTTATCGAAAAAAATTATCAGCAAAAATTTATTAATATTGATGAAGAACAAAGAAAACATTTCATTGATGCAGAATCACATGACTACGATGCGCTTATAAAAGCAAATATCAGTAAAGCAAAAAGCATTTTTATCCTTAATGAAAAAGATTCTGATAATATCCTAACGCTTCTAGCAATTAAAGAAGTACTTAAACAAGGTAACCAAAATACTAATCAACCTAAGATTTCAGTCAAGCTTGATAAAGATGAAAGCATAAATATTGCTAGCAATATTGGTGTTGATCAAATCGTCTCACCTACTAAGAAAATTGCCGAAATGCTAATAAAATATGAATAGTTTAACTAAAACTACTCAATATAAACTTATACTATGTTATTATTTTAACAATATGTTTGCCGATTTTTTAAGAAAATAGAGTGTGGAGTAAAACCATGGAATATAATTACGATATTATTATTATAGGCAGTGGCCCTGGTGGTGAAGGGGCTGCAATGAAAGCAACTAGAAACGGGCAAAAAGTAGCTATAATTGAGGATGATGCTATTGGCGGTGGTTGTAATAACTGGGGAACAATTCCAAGTAAAGCTTTAAGACAACTATCACGCGAAGTTTGGTATAACAAAAAACGCTTCGATTTCCCGGAGATGCTTGATACTGCTTATGAAATAGTTATCAAACAAAGAGAAATTAAGAAAAACCGTTTTGTTAATAATGAAATTGACGTTTTCTATGGTTTTGCTAGTTTTATCGACAAGCACAAAATAAAAATCTCACGCAAAAATGGCTCCACAGAAATCATTACCGCGAAAAAGTTCATTCTCTCCACTGGTTCTCGCCCATATCAGCCCAATGATATTGACTTTACTCATCCAAGAATTTTAGATAGTGATAAACTTCTAGAATTAAAAGACAAAAATATCAAATCAATTACCATTTATGGTGCTGGTGTAATTGGTTGTGAATATGCCTCTATACTTGGAACACTTGATATCCAAGTGAATCTTATAAATACTAGGAACAAATTAATGTCATTTCTTGATGACGAAATTATCGAAACATTAACAAATCACTTCACGGTTAACCAGAAAATTAACCTGATGCACAATGAAACTTATAAAAGCATCAAACCAAAAAGCGATAAAGTAGTCACTACACTTAACTCAGGTAGAATTATCGAATCAGATTATGTCTTATTTGCTCTTGGGCGTGCTGGCAATACAAATGGTCTTAATTTAGATAAGATTGGTGTTGAGTACGATCCACAAAGAGGTCTTGTCAAAATTAATGACAATTACCAAACTACTCAAGAGAATATCTATGCTGTTGGTGATGTTATTGGCTTTCCTTCACTTGCTTCATCGGCTTTTAATCAAGGCAGATTTGCAGCTACACATATTATAGATGGCTCTTGTAATGATAAATTAGTCGAAGATATTCCAACAGGTATCTACACTCGCCCAGAAATCAGCTGTATCGGCAAAACTGAAGAACAATTAACGGTTGAGAATGTTCCTTACGAAGTTGGTAGAGCTTATTTTAAAGATCTAGCTCGTGCACAAATTTCAGGAAGTGAAACAGGGATGCTAAAGATACTTTTCCATAAAGAGACTCTAGAAATTCTCGGCATCCACTGCTTTGGTCATAGGGTATCTGAAATTATTCACATTGGTCAGGCTATCAAGTCAATGCCTGGTAAGCATAATACCATCAGATACTTTTTGAACACTACATTTAACTACCCTACTATGGCTGAGGCTTATCGTATAGCTGCTATTGATGGTGTTAATAAACTTAAACCTAAAAATAAGCAATGTGTACCAGAACATAACTAATATATGCACTACGATATCTATATAATTTTCTTGTTTATATTTCTGTTTGGTGCTGCTATCGGTAGCTTTTTAAATGTTTTGATATATCGGGTGCCTAATAAACTATTTTCCGATGAACAAGCTATTGCTCGAGAAATACTTGGGCTTGATAAGCAACAACCTTCACAGAATTTTAGTTTATTAACACCCTCAAAATGTCCAAAATGTCATAATAAACTACAATACCGTCATAATATTCCGATAATTGGTTGGTTTTTACTCAGAGGTAGATGCTTCTTCTGTAAAGAAAAAATATCTTTTGAATACCCACTAATAGAGTTTATTAGTGCTAGCTTATTCGTAGCTATTTTCTATTATTTTGGTTTTACACTTCAGAGTTTAGCCCTAGTAATTTTAAGTATTTTTTTTATACCGCTATTTTTTATCGATGCTAAACATCAAATTCTCCCAGACTCGTTGACACTGCCATTACTATGGCTTGGAATAATACTTAATTATTACAATGTTTTTACTACTCTAGAGCAAGCTGTATGGGGAGCTATAATTGGCTATCTCTCACTATGGTCAGTTTTTTGGATATATAAAATTTTTACAGGTAAAGAAGGCTTTGGCCATGGTGATTTTAAACTCTTAGCAGCAGTAGGAGCTTGGTTTGGTTACTCAATGCTATTATATACAATTTTTATTAGTTGTATTTTTGGGATTTTAATTGCTATTATTATAAACCTTATTGCTAAGCGCACTAATGTCATACCTTTTGGACCTGCAATAATTTTGGCAACATTTTTTTATCTACTAACTAAAGATAATATCTATATATGGTATAATCACATTATGCTAATTCAATTTTAATTATAGCTAATGCAAAAAAAAAGTTTTTCTATTCTAATTTTATTTGTGGTTATACTATTAGTTGTGCTGTATATTTTTAGCACTACTAACCTTAATAAAATCTCACCAGATAACAAACAAGGGTTATATCTTGTTGAGCATGCCTTCCCACAATATAAAGTGATAAAAACTTTTGATACAGGTATTCATCTACAAGCATATATTCTACAAGACAAAAAAGACCCTACCAAACATAGTGTAACTTTCACTAGTGGAGATGGTGGTGTAATTGTTAATGGTGAACTTTTAGCTTGGGATAGAAGTCAAAACAAGTTAACTAGTTTAAATAATATTTATGCAAACTATTTCACATCTTCACCTCAAGCAAATAATCTTTACCTAGATATCAAAAAGTATGCTACATACATCCAACAAGGTAGTAATGATGCTCCACATAAATTCTATGCTATCATAGACCCTAGTTGTAGTTATTGTAATCGTCTATTTGATGCAACCCAACCAGCTATTAATTCTGGAGAACTTGCAGTACGCTGGATTCCTTTAGGTGTACTTCGCAATAGTCCAGAGATTGTTAGAAGTATTCTTAACTCAAAAGACCCTCTAGAAGCGTTGATTAAATATCACAAAACAAAAACATATGACCAAAACTTGACGCAGCAAAATGAAAAAGCTGCAAATAACTTACGATTATCAAGTGATATTGAAGGGTTCCCTACGATTGTTTATAAAACACCTCAAGGAGCTTTAAAAATCTCAGGTGGTAACAAACTTCCACTCACAGATGCTACTATAGCAGCAAAAGACAATATCAACAAAATTAACGAGTTTTTACTTTTAACCTCAAATAACTTCTAAATTAAGATATGAAAAAAATAATTACTCTAATAATTAGTATATTAATTGTAACTTTGAGCTTTGCTATTACCAAAGTAGATATCCAAGTTAATAATGATATTCAAAATATAGAAAAAAAATATGGTGGTAAAATTGGTGTCTATACCATAAATAGAAATGACGGGAGTAACTTTGCAGTTAATGCTAGTTTCTATTTTCCAATATGTAGTACTTATAAATTTCTTGTAGTTGGTGCACTCCTTAAACAAAGTATGACTGATAATAAATTACTCAATCAACAAGTAAAAATTTCTAAAAATCAAATTGTTGGCTATTCCCCTATTACAAAAAAACATATCAACCAAACAATGACTGTCAGAGAACTTTGCAAAGCTTCTATGCAAGGTGATAATACTGCAACAAATATTCTCATCGAAAAACTAGGTGGTTTGAAAAATCTCAATAAGTTTATTTTATCGCTTCAAGATCATGCGACAAAAATTGCTAATTTAGAACCTAAAGTCAATCATGTTAGCTTAACGACAAACGAGAATAAAACTACACCAAAAGTTATGGCTAAAGATATTAATAAGCTTGCTTTTAGTAATGATCTACTTGATAAAAAACATCGCTTAATGTTTAAAAAATGGCTTATAGCTAGTAGTACTGGTAACAATCGTATCGCTGCTGAAGTACCTGATGAATGGGAAGTTGGTGATAAAACTGGAACTTGTCAATATGGTACAACAAACGATGTTGCTATTATTTGGCCTGATGATAATAGAGCTGTTATAATGGCAATTTTTTATACCCAGTCACAGAAAAATGCTAAGCCAAACAGTAAAATTCTCAGAGAAGTAACTAAGATACTCCTAGACAGACTACAACTAAATAATACTACGAAAAATGCCTAAAATAAAAATGATTGTTGGCCTAGGTAATATAGGCAAAGAATATCAAGATACACGCCATAATGTTGGTGAATGGTTTATTGCTAAAATAGCTCAAGATAAAAATCAAAGTTTCAACTCTAATCCTAAACTTAATTGTAAACTAGCTAAAGTTAGTATTGATTATAATAATGTGATACTAGTATTTCCTACGACATATATGAATAATAGTGGTTTAGCTGTAACAAAAGTTGCTAGTTTTTATAAAATTCAGCCAGAAGAAATACTCGTTGTTCATGATGAGCTTGATATAGACTCAGGACAAATCCGCCTAAAAAAAGGTGGGGGGCACGGTGGCCATAATGGACTTAGAAGTATTAACCAACACTTAGGTACTAATGACTATCTACGCCTTAGAATTGGTATTGGTCACCCAGGACATAAATCAAAAGTAGCTAACTATGTATTATCAAACCCATCTATAGTTCAGAAAAAAGATATAGATGATGCTATTGATAATGGTATCTGTTTTTTAGATGATATAATAAACTACAAATTAGAGCCTGTAATGCAGAAGCTACATACACAATAATATATAAGGAATAAAATAATGGGATTTAAATGTGGTATCGTAGGTTTGCCAAATGTTGGTAAATCGACTCTTTTTAATGCTCTTACAGAAGCAGGAATCGATGCAGAAAACTACCCTTTTTGTACAATTGATCCAAATGTTGGTATTGTTTCTGTACCAGATCAAAGACTTAACGAATTAGCAAAAATTGTTAAGCCAGAAAGAATAATACCAACAACGATGGAGTTTGTAGATATTGCTGGACTTGTAGCTGGAGCTAGTAAAGGCGAAGGCTTAGGTAACAAGTTCCTTGCAAATATCCGTGAGACAGACGCTATAGCTCATGTCGTCAGATGTTTTGAAGATGATAACATTATTCATGTAAGTGGAAAGGTTGATCCTATTGATGATATTAACACTATCAATATGGAATTGATATTAGCTGACATTGAATCTTGTGATAAAGCAGTTCAAAGATTCGCTAAAATGAAAAAATCTGGTGATAAAGAAGCTTTAGCTAAAGCAGATTTTTACACTAAACTAAAAGAGCATTTAGAATCAGAAAAACCTGCTAGAACATTTGAGCTAACAGATGATGAAGCTAAGTGGCTTAAGCAAACTCCTCTACTAACTAGCAAACCTGTATTGTATATTGCTAATGTTACTGATGATGGTTTTGAAAATAATCCTCTTCTTGATAAAGTTATAGAGTATGCTAAAGCAGAGGACTCAAATGTTGTGCCTGTTTGTGCTGCTATGGAACAAGAAATTTCTCAACTTGAACCTGATGAAAAACTAGAATTTTTAGCTGATATGGGTCTATCAGAAACTGGATTAGATAGAGTAATCAAAGCAGGTTATGCATTACTAAACTTACATACATATCTAACAGCAGGTGTCAAAGAAGTAAGAGCATGGACAATTCCTGTAGGAGCAACTGCACCACAAGCAGCTGGGGTAATTCATACTGACTTTGAGCGTGGTTTTATTAGAGCTGAAGTTATCGCATACGATGACTATATTAAATATAATGGTGAGAAAGGTGCCAAAGAGGCTGGTAAAGCTCGCCTTGAAGGTAAAGAATATATCATGAAAGATGGTGATGTAGTTAACTTCAGATTTAATGTCTAATTCACTTTTATATGGCTAATAAAATAATTCATAGTGGACTTATTTGGTTAGTGCTTAGCTGTATTATAGGTTGTAATACTACTTTTACACTACCTAACTATCAATTAAGTGGTACATATTATAATCCAGATTATAATAAAGATGACCTAATTCATAGCTACTTTCAACAGAGCGTTGAGCAAATGGAAACTAGCCCTTATACTTATCAAGGTCAATATTATAAAGAAACCGGATTTACTCAGCCAAGTCCATTTATGCAAAATATTAACTGGAACAGAATGAATGTATAGATTATAGATAATAATTTATACACTAATAGTTATAGCTTTACAAAAACTAACAAACTACTAAAACCTAAAAATACATATATAATAGCTGCTAATATCACAACTAACACTAAATTAAATCTAGGAATTTCAGCTACTAACTCAGTATAATTTCTAAAACTCTACAATTCAAAAGAAATAATCTAAATATTAGTCAACTTTATTGAGGCTATTTTATTATCTCTAATATTTGTTATCTCCAGTAGAGTATTATTATATTTGATGCAACAAGGTCCTGATGGTAAATTCTCTATCTCTTCAATTATAAGTCCAGATAAAGTCTTAGCATCTTCACTTTCAAATTCTATACCAATATGACGATTAATCTCTCTTAAGGTAGCACTACCACCTATTAGATAACTATTATCTTCGAGTTTACGGATATTATTATTGACATCAAACCTATCAGAGAATTCACCAACTATCTCTTCCATAATATCTTCAATCGTGACCGTACCACATACATCACCATACTCATCGACAACAATTGCAAAGCGCTTACTTTTTTGTTGAAAGTTTAGCAGTTGTGTTTGTAACGAGACAGTTTCAGGGATAAAATATGCTTCTTGGGCAATTTTGCGTAATGCTACTTTGGTTATCTGATCTTTTTTTAATGAGATTAATAGGTTAGTTATCTCTTTTAACCTAATAACTCCAATAATATTATTTACACCATTCTCACACAGAATAATATTTAATGATCTCATTTTTGCAATTCTGGCTAAAATTTTATCAATTGAATTGCTTAAATCAATATATTCAACCTTATTGAAATGCGTCATTACCTCTTGAATTAAAACTTTATCTAACTCCAAAACTCCCAAGAGCATATTTTTATTTTTAGCTCCAAGTTTTGCATTTGACTCATTGACAACTGTCTGAATTTCTTCTTTATCCAAAGACTCATTATTCACAGCCTCTATTTTGACACCAAAAAGTTTTAATGTCACTTTTGAAACCATACTTAAAAATATTACTGCTGGGTATAAGATTAACATGATTATTTTTAAGGGTAATGAAAAAGGAAAAGCCAATTTTTGTGGGTAAATCGCTGCAAAAGATTTAGGGATTATCTCACCAAAAACTAAAACTAAAATAGTTACAACAATAGTTGCAATAAGCAGACCAATATCACCAAAATGATTTTCAGAATAAGATGAAATAACAGTTCCGGCAAAGATATTTGCAAAAGTATTACCAATAAGAATAGCAACCAGCAACCTCTCAGGATTGCGTACTAAAGATAGGCTTCTCTTTGCGGCACGATGATTTTTTTTAGCTAAATGTTTAAGTTTATATTTATTCAATGCCATCATAGCCGTCTCAGAGCTTGAGAAAAAAGCAGATGTACAAATAAGTATAAATATAATAATAACTACAGTATAAGTGCTCATTTAATCAATGTATAGCTACAACTAAATACTAGTTTAACACAAGAATTTTTCGAATAGAAAAATATATAGGAAATAAATGTAAAGATAAAATAATTATACTCTCATAAAGTCAGCGTGAATAAGCTTAACTTTATATGGATGTCTTTGTAAAGCTTTGATGATTACTTTCTCTTGTTTACCATCGATATCTAAAGTTATTTCACTTGAGAAGAATGCCTTATCTTCTGTTGAATGTAGAACTTTATCATGATCAAGTACTACAGATACCGCTTCTTTGTCACCACCATATATAACAGCTGGAATTTTACCAGCTCTTCTTAGACGGCGGCTCGCACCAGTACCTAAGTCTTCTCTCTTTTCAGCTTTAAGAATAAAATTTGCCATTGTTAGATTCCTTATTAATTTTTAAACAAATAAATTTAATCTATGCGACCCTAGATTAACTGTTGTATTGTATTAAATTATATTTATTAATGCAAGTAATTAATCAACTAAACCATCAGTACGAAAAATATCACTAACCGATTCTTCACCATTAGTTTTTTCAACAATTTGAGCAAGTAATGGTGCTAATGTTATAACCTTAATTTTGCTACACGCTTCAGCATGAGGTTTAAGAGGTATAGAATCAGTAACTATAAGCTCATCAATTGCTGAACTTGCGATATTTTTGATTGCATCGCCAGAGAGTAATGGATGTACACAAAATGCTGATACTTTAGCAGCTCCACCCTTCTCCATTAATGCTTGTGCTGCCTGACACATTGTTCCACCGGTATCCATGATATCATCAACTAGTATACAATGTTTACCATCAACCTCACCAATTATGTTCATAACCTCAGCAACATTTGGCTTAGGTCTTCTTTTATCAACTACAGCAATCTCAACACCTAAGTTTTTAGCTACAGATCTAGCTCTTACAACACCGCCCATATCAGGTGATACTATTTTAATATTTTGATATTTTTCTGGATTTTTACGCACATATTCTAAAAATATTTTAGTAGCAAAAGCATTATCAAAAGGTATGTCAAAAAATCCTTGAATTTGCTCGGCATGGATATCTACCGATAGTATCCTATCTAAGCCAACTGCTTGAAGAAGATTTGCTACAACTTTAGCAGATATTGGTACTCTTGCTGATTTTGATCTTCTATCTTGTCTAGCATAACCAAAGTATGGTAACACCGCCGTTACTCTCTCAGCAGATGATCTTTTAAGCGCATCTATCAATAGAATAAGCTCCATTAGATTATCAGCTGGTGGGCAAGTTGATTGAATCACAAAAACATCTTTACCACGCACATTCTCGTTTAGTACAACATGTATTTCACCATCTTTAAACCTATCAACTGTTGCATTACCGAGAGTTGCTCCTAGCTCTTTAGCTACTTCGCTAGCAAGCTTTTTAGAAGCATTACCACTAAAAATCATCAAATCTTCTGACATTTCATAAACCTTTAAATTCACACACCCTACAAAATACTAATTTTAATGTTTTTTTCAATTTTTAAAAAGCCTAAATAGAATATTTCGGCAATTATTTTAGGGTCTATGTAGCAATACTCAGGCTGTGGCGCTTTTTGAATTAATATTTTCGCTTTGTTATACTATCGTTACCTTTAAATCAGATAATTTAAATCTAAATATTAAAACTTATGAAATTTAAAATTTTTGACAATACTTTTCAACCTGGAGAAATGGCTACCTTAGCAATGCCATTACCAAGTCAATATTCTTGTGCACCAATGTACCTACCGATAAAAATTCTCAATGGTGTCAATGAAGGTCCTTGTATATTGATTTTTGGTATGGTTAATGGCGATGAATTTAACAGTATTGAAATTATCAACTCTCTTTTAGAAAAAACTAACCCTAAACAACTAAATGGTACAATCGTAGCAATCCCTGTACTAAACGTCTTTGGTTTAGTTCATAGTATCAAGCATAACCCTAACTTAGAGCAAGCTTTCCCAGGTGATGAGAATGGTTCATATATGCACCGTTATGCTTATAGAATAACCCAAGAAATTATAAAAAAAGCCAACTACTCTATCCAAATTAAAACAGGAGCTATAAATCACGAAATACTCCCACAAGTATATTTCAACGGTGAAGATCAAGAATCTATAAAAATGGCTAGAGCTTTCCAAGCACCAGTAATTACCGCAGTAAACATGAATCAATCAAGTATTCGTAAAATTCACCAAGATTTAGATATTCCTTTTATCTGCTATGAAGCTGGTGAGGCGAATAAATTTGATGAAGAAGCTATTAATGTTGGCATTGCCGGAATACAAAATGTTATGCGTAAAATAGACCTGCTAAAAGATCAAGAGTTTCTCCAACAAGTCAAACCATTAGTATCAGAAGATACTGAATGGACAGTCTCTGATAAACCAGGGATACTTAGAACAGAAATAGAACTTGGCACAAGAGTCAAAGAAGGCCAGAAAATAGGTAAACTAATAGACCCGTTTAGCAATGATGACAGTATTTATCTAAAATCGCCGATTGATGGCATTATACTCGGTATAAATAACTATCCGATGATTAAAGAAGGGGACCTAGTATTTAAAGTTTCATCTTTCCAAGACGATGAAAAAGCAGAAGCAAAAATAGAAGATTGGGAAGAAATAACAAAAGAAAACTTCAGTGATGAATAATAGATTATCTTTTTTAGCGATAGTTATATGGTTCACATGCGCTGCATTTTTTATGTACGAATTCCTGCTTCGAACAATATTAGGAACATTTGAATACCAAATAATATCTGATCTAGATTTAACCGTCTTAACGTTTAGTATTTTAAGCTCTACAGCATATCAGCTAACCTATGGGGTTATGCAAATTCCCGTTGGCATAATCACTGATAAATTAGGGCTAAAAAAAGCTCTCACTCTAGCGATATTAGTTTGTACTTTAGGAGTTGGCTTATTTGGCTTATGCAATAGTTTTGCTGCTGCATTAATCTATAGAGTAATGATAGGCTTTGGTGCTTCTTTTGGCTTTTTATGTCTGCTGATTGCTGTTTATGACTGGTTGCCACATCAGCATATAGGTCTATTTATTGGACTATCACAGTTTATCGGAGTACTAGGCCCAATGTTAGCAGCAGGACCATTAGAATCACTCTCTCAAGCTGGTGGTGTAGACTGGCGCTATGTCTTCGTTGCCTTAGCAATTATTGGTATAGTTCTAGCTGCTATAACCATACTAATAGTTAGAAATAATGATCAGTCAAATGGTGCTGGTAAAACCAAATTTATCATTTTACAAACACCAAAGTCACTATTAACTGAAATGAGAAGTATATTCGCTAACAAACAAATTTGGTTAATTGCAACTTTCTCAGCGACAACTTACTTAGCAATTGAATATTTATCAGAAAATGCTACTAAAAGTTTTTTACAGTTAAATGGCTTTGATGCAAAATTTAGCTCATATTTGATAACTCTAGCTTGGCTTGGATATGGTATTGGTTGCCCTAGTTTAGGTGCGATATCTGATCGTATAAAAAGAAGAAAACCTGTGATGATTTTTGCAATTTGTCTAAGTTTTATATCGTTACTAACAATAATATTTTTACCAATCAACCAAGGTGTACTCTATTTAGCTTTTATCTGTCTAGGTATAGGTGCTAGCGGACAAAGCATTGGTTTTGCAATAATCGCTGAGCAATCTAAATCTAGTTGTAGAGCTGCTGCTCTTGGAGTCAATAATTTCTTGATTATGTTATCGGTGGGTATTGGCTCACCTATAATTAGTGGCATTTTTGACTTAGTATCAAATCAAAGTAAAACACCAACAATCCACGCTTATCAAACCAGCCTAAGTATCCTCCTAGGATTTACAGCTTTAGGTATCTTAATTAGTGTATTTTTTATTAAAGAAACTTTCTGCCGTTCAACAAAAGAAGTTATATTTTTAGGTAAGATGCAGTAAATATTCTATAAATTAGTTAAGTTATCAATACTAATTTGCCTAGTTCTATATTTTTGTACTACAATACCCAAAATTATAATAGTGCTTAATAAAAGTGGTATTATCAAATATATAAAAGCTCGGTCAAAAACATCAATGTTTATTTTTCCAGTCAAAGGCCCATCATTTAGATATACACTAATATAGCTGATTAGATATTGAAAAATAGCCCCACAAAGACCTATGACCATATTAACTATAGCTAATGCAGTTGCTTTAACCTGTGGGGGGAATATTTCCTCAACCACTGAAAATACCAGAAGCATACTTGATACACTAAAGCCAATTACAAAAAAGATTATATATAAATTATCTGCTGAAATAATATCAGCAAAAATTATTACTACTGAAAATGCTACTATTGTAATTATATTACAAACTAGCATCCATACCCTTTTCTCACCAAATAAGCTAGCAATAAAACCATGAGTTGGCCCTCCAACTGCTATACCTATAAACATCATAACGCTTACTTTAGCTGCTAGATGCTGTGACAAACCATAAGCTTGTTCTAAAAATAACACATCATATAACTCAGAAAAAGAATTAACTACTATACCGACCATTAGGCCAGCGTATACAGCCAAGAGCCAAAGTTTTTTATTTAATAATAATTTTAAACTTTGAGCAAAGCTTAGATATTTAAACTTATAATTACTACTATCACTAACACCAGTCGCCGGAGACTTTAACAGTACAATAATTACAATGCTCCAAAAAATACCAAAATATCCTATCAATGCTAAAGCTAACTGCCAACCATGCTGCATAACAAGATAATTCAAAAATAACTGACCAAATATTCCACCTAATACTCCTACACTATTTGTAAGACCAACGGCAATTGGAAACACTCTTTCAGGTAAAATATCCGCGGCTACCTTTAACGTACCAATAAAGGCTACAGCAGATCCAACAGCTATAAGAATTCTACCTATAAGCATAGTTGCTAGACTTGGTTCGTAGCTAAATAGCAGTATCCCTAAACTCATCACTAAGCATGATATTGATAACATCACTTTTGAGCCATATTTATCAAGTAAAATACCTGCTGGAATTTGCGATACCGCATAAATAGGAAAATATATGCCCATAACGTAGGCGATATCTTCTATTCCTACCTGCATACTTGACGCTATCGTTTTAACTAAAACACTTGGTGCAGTATGTTGAAAATAATCTAACCCATAAAAAATTGCAGCAATACACCAAATACCCCAACCTATGACTAGACTATATTTTGTAGTCTTCATGTTGTATTAATATAGAAAATATTATCTAATCGATATTTATATAGGATATAGAAAATTATCCTAATTTGCGATTAAATAACAGAAATTTTCAGCCTAAATTAGCCAACTGAGCAAAAAGCTGTTGTTTGATATCTTAATTACTAGTTTATTAATTCTCAAAACTATTATAAAAATTTGCAAATGGTATAGCAAAACATAATTGTCCATTAAATATTTGTGCTGATTTTTTAGCAATCTCTAAGACATTTTTACCACTCTGGCTTCATGGTGATGTGGCAAGTAAAACTAGTTTTTGCCCGAAAAATATTTTTAGATATGCGTGAGCACCAATCAATTAAATTCTTATAAAATACAGGTATCACTGCTACTAATTAAATCACTAAGGTTTACAATTTAAGTTATAATATAGTAAGCAGTAATTAGTAGTTTTGAAATTAATATATGCCTTTGTATAATGAAATGCTTTTCAACATAATATCAACTATTATCAATATAATATTGATAACTATAGTCGCTAGCTTAGCTTTTTACTTACTAAAAAAGCGTGCAAAATCCACTAAACAGATCAAAAAAATAAAATCACGCGTAATTTATGTAAGTATAATTGTTTTTTTCCTAGCTCTTATAAAAATTTGGCTTGGTGGAATCGCTAATCTACTTACTATGCTAAGTTTAGTTGCCGCCGGTCTTATAATAGTTAATAAAGAAACTATTATGAATCTAGTTGGCTGGGTTATTATCAATTGGCGTAGCTTATTTTCTGAGGGTGACTATATCCAAGTACAAAATTACCACGGTTATGTTACTGAGATAAAACTATTTTATTTTAGAATGTATGAAACTATTGAACATGGCGATAAAAGACCAACTGGAAAACTCTTAAAATTTCCTAATGCTATAGTAATTACTAGTATTATTACGACTTTTACTAGTGATGAAAATATTGCTTTGCATAAAGTGCCTTGGCTTATTACTGCAGAAAAAAATCCTCTCGAGATTGCTAAAAAGCTTGAGCAACTAATTAAAAGAATTATTGCCGATAAATATTTTTTTAGTAGTGATTTCTCAAAAAGCTCAGTTATCAGTAAAAATAAACTCAAGAATTGTGGCATTCATGATTTCACCCCGTATATTGAAGTAAAAACTTTGGCTGATAAAGAAAATATTCTAAATGTTCAAGCTAGTTTTTATTGTTATGTCGAACATAAAAAAGAAATCGAACAACTCTATACCCAAGAGCTTATTAAAGAAATTAACTCTGAGCTCTCTTCTTGATAAATTTTTTAATGTAAAAATTAACTCCACTAATCCATAATGGACTAAATAATAACGATAAAGATATTAATGTAATACAATACTGATACATTGTCGCACTTAAAATTCCAGAAACATAACCCATAGAAATCAGTACAAAGCTAAACTCTCCTATTTGCGATAACATCGCTCCACCAATCAACGCCTCTTCTGTTCTTTGTCTAAGTGCTTTAAATATCAAGGCATTAATAGTTGTATTTAAAAAATATATCACTAATAAAAGTGCCATAAATAAGAAAATATGCTCCCAAAACAATTTTAGATCTATCAACATTCCTACAGAAATAAAAAACAGTGCCATAAATATTGTCTTAACAGTTGAAAGACTATGGCCAACCCATTCCGTCTCTTCAAGAGTAGAAACAATCATACCACCGACAAAAGCGCCAAGTGCTGATGAAAGTTCTAATGACTCAGTAAGTGCTGCCATACCAAAACAGATTACTAAAGCTGCAAAAACTCTCATTTCCTCATCTTTTCCTAAAACGGAAATAAAAGATATTTTAATATTCTTTTTCACTGCCATAAATGCTGCTATAGATATTACAAAAATACCTCCTAAAATTTGAATTATTATTTGACTAATTGATGGTTGCTCGCCACTTATTATTCTTACAAGGATAAGCATAGGTACTACTGCTAAGTCTTGAATTAGAAGAATTCCAAGTACATTTTGTCCCAGACGCGTTTTCATACTGCCACTATCATTTAATAATTTAAGCACAACGGCAGTACTACTCAAACTAATAACAGCACCAAAAAGTAATATTTTTGCAAGACTCCACTCTAAAGCTACACCAATTATAGAAACAATTAGACTTGTTATGAGCATTTGCAGCATTGTCCCAATAGTTGGAACTTTCCAGTTTTCAGCAAACTTGCGTGGTGAAATCTCCATCCCTGCAAAAAATAGTAATAGAATAACCCCTATTTCCCCTAACCTCGCAAGATTTTCTTGGTCTTGAATCAATTTTAAACCATATGGTCCTAGTAAAACCCCTGTTAATAGATATGCAACTACACATGGTTGCTTTATTTTTTTCAAGACAATTGTAACTACCAGAATACCTAGCATTACAAAAACAAAAATTGGAATTAGAGGTTCGTTATGCATACTCATATATTCTGAAATTAATTACAATAATGATACTGCATATATCGAGTAAATTACACTAAGACAATTAATTTTTTCTAAATTATTTATTATTCAGTGCTTGTTTATTTTGATTATAATCACGCAACCACTCTTTATAGCCTAGATAGACTAATATTAAAAATATTGCATATTGCAGAGCAGTGACATTATAACCCTTATAAATAAATAAAGGTACCGAAATAATATCTGCTATAGCCCACAAATACCAACTCTCTATCGCTCTTTTTATCAGCAAATAAACTCCAGCAAAAGATATTGCTGTAACAAATGCATCTATAAATGAATATAAAGGTAAATCTATAATAGAAGTTTGTTTTTGCAGTGTGTAAATAAATGGTGTAATAATAAAAGTAATTATAAATATATACAAAGAAATTTTTTGCTGATGTTTATTTGCTTTTGTTACATAAACATGAATCTTACTATCGCCTTCAAAGTGCTTTATCCAGGCAAAAAAGCCTATAACATTTGCTACTAAATAATAAAAATTCAGTAACATATCACCAAAAAGCTCCCAATCATACAATAAACATACATATATTGCTGATGATATAAAACTGACGATATATACCAAAATATTTCTCTTATACGAAAAATACACTCCAGCTACGCCAGTTGCAGCAGCGACTAACTCAAAATATGATTGGTAGTCATAAAATGATGATACTAACCAGTGATATATACTTTCCATTAGCTTATCTCTCTAGTAGATATTATACGATCAGCTCCTATAGCCATTTTCATAGTTGCAAAGGCAACATCACTCACACCATCACCACGTGGTGAAGCACTCAAATCTTTGACAACATAGGCAAGCATACCGTCATCAAACATATCCATGGTTGTTTTTAAAAGACACACCTCAGAAAATAAGCCACATAAATATAGCTCTGTTGGTTGGATTTTTTGTATCAGTTGTTTAAGCTTTTGATTATAAACAGTATAAGTTGAGTGCCAAACAAAACTTGCTTTTTGTGGTACTTGTATACCATCAATTAGCGCCTTATCAGCTTCATTCTGAAAACCAAACCATTTTAATTGTCTTTCAAATAATGAATTTTTTGTGTTCTCAAACATTGCAAAACAAACATTATCAAAAAGTTCGCTAGCTTTATTAAACTTTTCAACGATATTTTTTGCTTGCGGGCATTCAAAGCCTTTTTGCATATCAATAACAATCAATAACTTAGACATTAATAATTTTACTCAGGTTTAGATATTAAAACTTAGAAAGATACTACTTGATGATTTAACTTTATTCAATAAAATAAACAGCTCAAAACTTGTAATAAAATTATTTAAGATCACTGGTCATTACAATACGATCATCACCTAAACCTTCTTTCATAGCTGCAAATGCAACTTCCTGTGCGACAATGCCATGTGGCGATCCACTTAGATCCTTGATAATATATGGTACTATTCCATCATCAAACATATCCATAGATGTCTTTAGTAAACAAACATCTGAAAACAGCCCACCGAGATAAATTTCTGTCGGCTTAAGCTTTCTGATTAAGGCTTTAAGTTCATCATTATATACCGTATAATTATGATGTTTTGTAAAATACGCATTTTCTGGTACTTCTACACCATCAATAAGCCTTCTATCTTCTTCATTTTGAAAATCAACCCATTTTAGTTGTGTTTCAAAAAGTGAATTCTTTCTGTTTTCGAATATCGCAAAACTGACGTTGTCAAAATAAGAATAAGACTTATTGAGATTTGCTATTACAGCTCTAGCTTCAGTGCAGTCAAAGCCTTTTTGCATATCAATGACAACTAATAATTTAGACATATATACCATGATTACTTAGTTATATCTTAGTAGATACTATATAATTCTTGCAGCTTAATCAATATAATATCTTTGGATTTGTTAAAATTATAATAAATAGAGAGTATTAATTTAAAACTTATGAGTAATTTAGAAGCAATCCTTGAGCTTGAAACTATTGATGTTGCAAAGAAATTACTAGGACATTTTTTAGTAAGTAAACATAATAATATAATATTAGTAGGGAAAATAGTTGAAACTGAAGCATACCTACATAATGATCCTGCTTGCCACTCATATAACAATAAAACAATGAGGAATTCAATGATGTATGCACAAGCAGGTACTAGTTATGTATATTTTACTTACGGAATGCATTACTGTATCAATGTTGTGACATCAGATTTGGGTATTGGCGAGGCCGTACTTATAAGAGCACTCGAACCAATAGCTGGAATTGAGCAAATGCGGATTAATAGATCAAAAATAAGTTTAACAGACTTATGTTCAGGTCCAGCAAAATTAACACAAGCGTTAAATATTACTTTAAAAGATAATGGTATTGACCTACTTGATATAAGTAGCCCTCTTCATCTTAGATATAATAGTGAGTTGATAGATGATACTAATATAATACAAACACAAAGAATAGGTATATCAAAGGCAAAAGATATGCCATATAGGTTCTATGTCAAAGATAGTAGTTTTGTATCTAGGAAATAATCTTTAGTCATATAATCATTAAAAGCTAGATTAAATTTAGATCTCAGTGATAAAATTAAGATATGCAATTTATAAGTAAATTATTAAATTATGTCTACAGAAAAAATTCTCAGAAAAAAATTAGCAGTTTGTCACCATCTAATACATTATTATGGTTGGGATGACCTCCTCGCTACACATATATCAGCAAGGCTTCCAAATGGAAACATAATTATTACTCCACACAATGTAACCTTTGATAAAGTTACTAAGAAAAATATTGTCACAATAACACCTAATGGAGAAATAGTTTCAGATAATGGTTACAAAGTAATGCCACAAGCTGCTAATATCCATTTAGAAACATATAAGGCTAGAAAGGATGTTAATGCTATTATTCATACACATAGTAAGTATGCAGTAATCCTCTCATCCCTAGAGTGCGGCATGCAGTTTACTAATCAACAATCTTTAAGATTCTATGACGATGTATCCTATCACTATTATGCTGGATTAGCTTTAGATGATGAAGGTAAAGCCATTGCAGCTAGTCTTGGTGAAGAAAATAGTATGATGATATTAGATAATCACGGAATTATCACAACTGCAGAATCTATTGAAAAAGCAATTTACAAGCACTACTATTTTGAACAGGCTATTGAACTTGAAGTAAAAACTCTAGCTACAGGACAAAAAATTAGACGAATTCCTCAAGAAATATGTCAAAAAACTGCAGCGCAATTTGCCAAAATAAATACTTGCCATTTAGAATTTGAAGTATTTAAGACACTAACAAAAAGTTATAGATAGTTGAATATAATAAATGAAGAATATTGAAAATTTAAAATTTAGGCTAGCACACAATAAAAAAGTATATATTGGTTATCCCACTGCTACAGATTTTAACTATGATAGTTGTAAAGAACTGGTATCTGAACATTTTAATAATATTGGTAATCCATATAGTAAAGGCTCTCCTTTTAGTACTTTAGGCCATGAGAGAGCTGTTATAAACTTTTTTCTTAGCTTATATATGACTAATACAAATGATTCTTGGGGGTATATAGCAAGCTGTAGCTCAGAAGCTATATTATATGCTGTATGGAATGCTAGGAACTATTTTAAAACTTATGATGTAACTTTAATTTATAGTGATTACGCTCATTATTGTATAAATAAAACCGCAAACATATTAGGGATCAAAAATAAAGTTATAGGTTCTCGTAGTAATGGAGAGATTGATCTAGAATTATTAGAGCATTTCTTAAAAGAAAATAATAAAAAAAATCAGGCATATATTTTTGTTGCAACTATTGGTTCAACTATAACATCTTCTTTAGATAAGCATAAAGAAGCCAGAAATATTTTAAAGAAATATACAGATAATTTTTATGTACATCTAGATGGCGCATTTGATGGAGCTTTCCTACCTTTAAAAGAACCTTATATTATTGGAGAAGATTTTGAATCAGTAAATATTAGTGGGCATAAATTCCTAGGTGGCCCTATGCCCTCGGGAATATTACTAATACAGAAAAAATATATTTCACAAAACTATATAGAATACATCGACAATGATGATATGACTATAGGAGGCAGTAGAAATGGTTTATCAGCAGTATTATTGTACAATAGAATTCTATCTTTAGGGTCTAAAAAAGGACTTACGCAAAGGTACCAAGAATGTCTAGATAAAAGTAAAAATTTCCTAGAAATTCTAAAGAAAAACAACATAAAAGCATGGAAAAACCCACAAGCAATTACTATAGTTCTAGAGGATATTGACAAAAAAATATTTGATAAATGGCATATGCCTAAATATAAAAACCAAGCGACAATAACTTGTTTACCTAAGCTAACTAAGCAAATGCTATTAGAATTAATTTTCGATATAAGAAATCCTGATAAAATAGACTTTTCTAAGGCTAAAAGGTTTGCAGAAGATATTACCCCTCTTTGAAATAAGCCCTACGTGCTACATTTTTAAAGATATGTTTAGATATTTCATTATTATTAATGTATTTATATAAAAATTTCTGCCAATAATTATAATCATCGCGATTTGACACAGGAAAGTTTGAACCATAACATAACTGATGAAATGAAATATTCTCAAAAACAAAATCTAGTGCTTTTTCTACATTTGACATACCATTATTTAAATCAAATCCAGAAAGCTTAAGATTCCAGCTAGTATTTTGCCCACATTCTTTTATAAACCTATGCCATTCTATCAAGTTATTATCACGTCCGAATAGAGGTAAACCAAAATGTTCTACCATCATTTTCACATTAGAATTACTTATTTTTTCTAAAATAGGTAAAAACTGCTCTGGATACATTTGTGCTTCAAAAATAAAATCATTATTCTTTAGAATTTTTAACTTTTGCTCTAAATCTTTTGGTATAGACTTTTCAAATGGACTATATTTTGATTTATATGTTTTTGACATAATTTGGCGTATACCAACAATATCATTGTGTTTAGCTAAATATGTAATCTTTTTTTCAAACTGAGAAATTTCTAAATTAAAATCAGCAAAAGCTACTATTTTAATATTTTTATTATTAAATTTAGATTTTAACCAGTTATACTCACATAAAGGATCAAATTTTTCACTATGAGCTTCTATATGTACAAATGCACTAGCATTCAGATGCTCTGGTATTACTAGTTCTGGTAAGTTTGTATCTTTAACCCAATCGTTATAACCATTTCTTATATCCCAAAAATGGATATGTGAATCTATTATATCCATAGCTTAATAATATCCTTCATAGCTGCCTTAATAGATTATCTATCTTAACAAAAATTTTTAAAAGATTTTTGATATAAAAGCTTTACAAATAATTTTTATGAATTAAAATACGTGAATATTAATACATATATATAAGTTCGTATTTTAAGAGAGGAGAAAAATATGACTAAACAAGATATAGATAATGCACTAATTAAGTGGAAAAATGGTTTATTAAAGATTTCTAAAACTTATAGGGAAGGAGGAGACTATAAGAAATTAGCTCATGATTTTATTAAAGAGATGTATGCTTATGATAATAGTCAAGTTCTTTTTAAACCGACTCTAGCTTCTAAAAAGATGTTTAGAGGTGAATTAGAGGGTGCGATATCTTATTTTGTTGCAGGCAATGATAAATACCCTGAAGATAATGGCTTTGCTATCGGTCCTTGGGCAAACTTAGAATTTGAAAATGCTGGATATATAGTTCAAGACAATATAAGTATAGTTATGGGTAACAAACATCTAACTCAAACTAATGGTAACAAGGTAATAGCAAACTACACAATGGGATTCAAACCAAATGATAAAGATGAAATACAAATCGTACTTCACCATTCATCTTTGCCATATACTCCAGTATAATAAGTATAAAATAAAACTTTTAAAATGATACTAATGCCTACAAATAAACAACAAAGTTGGACTTTCTTAACTAATCATTCTCATGTGTTATGTCTCATCAATAGTGACCCAAACATCACTATTAGAGATATGGCTATCAAGGTTGGAATCACTGAAAGAGCGGTCTTAAATATTCTAAGTGACCTAACTGAGACAGCCTATCTAACAGTCACAAAGATTGGTAGAAATAATCACTATACTATCAATAAAAACAAAAAGCTTAGGCATCCTATCGAAAGTCATTGTAATATTGATGATTTCTTAAAACCTCTTGCAATGAAAAATTCATTTTAATAAATTTTGCCTATCACTCTATCACTATACATACTAATTCTTAGCTTTACTCATAAATCCAGTAAGTTATCTTGGTATCAGGTAATATACTACACCCATAAAAACATGAGCATAAATATACAACTCTATTAAAACAACGATAAGCACACCACCACAGATATGTATATAAGCCCCAAAATTAAGACCATAACAAATATGCACAAAATTACTAAAGGTTGCTGATTAATATTTATTGTCATTCTCACGCAGGTGGGAATCTCTTAAATAGTATAAGATCTCCGTATCAAGCACGAAGATGACCCTGTTTTTTTAGGTTTGAACAAACATTAAATTAACAGTCTTTACTATTAAGAATTTGAATAATAACCAAAACAGCTATAGCTATATATAAAAGACGATGAAAATTCTTATCCTGCGACTGACCTAAGTATTGCCAAAATGATTCTAAGAAAAAATATAGTTTTTTAAAAATCGTATTTTATATTTTTACTTTAAGAGTTAATAACTTTAGCTAATATATAAATATATATTTAGCTATCACTCATAGCATTATCAACTAAATTATTATCAAGTTCCTTTTTTGGTTTTATATTCGAAACTTGCTTAAGTTTTTCAACTTGACTAATTAGATTGCCACGACCAGTTTTTAGTTTACTAAAAGCATTTTCATAAGATTTATTAGCATCATTTATAGACTTACCTACTTTTTCTAAATCTTCAACAAAACCAACAAATTTTTTGTATAGTTCCTCTGCTCTAGTATATATATCTGAGATACTCTGAGCTTGTTTTTCATATCGCCAAGTATTTTCAACAGCGCGTAATGCTACAAGCAGGGTTGTAGGGCTTACTAGGATTATCTTTTGTTTGAATGCCTCATCATATAATCTTGTATCTTTATCAAGAGCAAGTAACAGAGCCCCCTCTACTGGTATGAACATAAAGATAAAATCTAATGAGTTTATACCTTTTAGATTTTCATAGCTTTTATTTGCTAAACCTTTGATATGTTCTCTGATTGATCTAATATGAGCTTTTAGGTGAGACTGTTTGTGATCATCATCAGCCGCCATATAGTCATTATAAGCAAATAGTGAGGTCTTAGCATCTATGATAATATCACGATTATCAGGTAGTTTGACAACCACATCAGGTCGGTATACTTTACCCTGATCATCTGTAGTTTGCTTCTCTCTAAAATACTCAAAACCTTCTCTAAGTCCCGATTTTTCAAGAACATTTTCAAGTACCATCTCACCCCATATACCTTGTTGTTTAGTACTACTTCTGAGGGCATTGGTGAGATTATGTGCTTCTGTAGTCATCTTTTGATTGAGTTCTTTAAGAGTCTTAAGCTCATTTTGTAACGCACTTCTAGCATTAGATTCTTTATCATAAACATCTTCAACTTTTTGTTTAAAATCTCTTAGTTGTTCTTTAACAGGATTTAAGACACTATTTAAACTTTGTTGATTTCGTTCATTTAGTTTCTTAGAACTATCTTCAAAAATTTTATTAGCTAAATTTTCAAACTCAATTTTAAGCTTTGCTTCACTATTTTGTAACAACTCTATTTTCTCTCGCAGCGCATTATTTTGCTCTTTGAGTTGAGTTTCAAGCATTGCTATTTGCGATTTATTATTTTTTATCTCATCAATATAGTTATATGCTTTATCTCTCTCTAATTTTAACTCTAGTTTTAACTCATCTATGCGTTGTGCGCTATCATGCTTTAATTCTGCGTTCTTTTGTTTTTCTTGATCTAGTAGTGTATCAAATGTTACTTCTTTACTTCGCAGTGTTATCAACTCTTGCTGTGTGGAGTTTTTGTATTGCTCAAATGCTTGGCGAATATTACCAACTTCTGTGGATTTTTTGTTAATTATTAAAAAAAATATTATACCAAAAGTAATTAATAGCACTGTTAATGCTATAGTTAATATCATTATCTTCCCCCCTTTATATTCTAAATATTATCTTTTTGATCTTATTGACCCTTGTAAAGCTCTACGAATTACCTCTGCTGCTGTAGTTGCATCTCCCATAGCAGAGCGAATCATTTTTTCGGCATCTTTTTGCTTATAACCCAAAGCTAACAATGCATCGACAGATTCGTTAAATATGGAGTTTGCTAACACTGTAGGTGTTGATACTTGTTGTGCTTGTAAACCTAGAGTAGCTGTACTAGAACCTGTAGATTGAGCATAAATCTCATTAGCCATTTTCAATAATTTATCATAAATTTCAACAACCAGGCGCTCTGCTGTTTTCTTACCAATCCCCGGCACTGTGGCTAATAAGGTATAATCTTTGTTTTCGATACAATGTAACAGAGTTTTTGAATCCATACCAGATAAAATAGCAAGAGCTGTTCTAGCTCCTACCCCACTTACTTTAATTAGTTCTTGAAAAACTTTCTTATCAACTTTTGATTTAAATCCATAGAGCTGCTGAGCATCTTCACGAACGACAAAATGTGTATGAAGGCAAACCTGACTGTCAATTTCACCTAGTGTATAGAATGTTGTCATTGGTACAAAAACCTCATAACCAATACCATTTACATCAATAAGTAAAGCTGTTGGATCTTTTTCTATCAATACACCTTTTATAAAACTTATCATCAATAATATTCCCTTAGTTCCTTTGAACTGTTGATAATTTTAAGCTTACTATAAGTGCTACTAAAAAAGCGATAGGAAGAATTGAAAGAGCTAGAGAAATATCTAGATTAAAACTATTAACTAATAGACCAACAATGAGGGGAACAATAAAACCTGAAAACATTACTACAGTATTATTTATACCAAAAAATATGGATTTAGGCTTTTGCCCTCTATAATTTGCTATTACAGTGAATGAAAGTGTCTGACCAGCAGCAGCACAACCAATTAAAAATAACACTATCATACTCATCATTTGATTTAACCGTAAAAATAATAATAAAGAAACACAGATAAGACCTAATAGAGAAACTATAAATAGCATATTGATCTTGTCTTTAAACTTATCATACATTAAACCAAAAAAAGGACTACCGATACCAAGCCCTAGCCATAAAAAAGCCACAGAATAAGATGCCTGAGTAATAGTAAGTCCTTTAGTTTGTAATAAGTTCACTCCCCAAATAGCTCCTAATGTAGGTATAGAACAGTAAATAAAGAAAGCGTAAAAATATATACTATTTAGCTTTTTGTTTAAAAGATTATCTTTTATATCACTAGTTAATTCTTGCTTAGTTAAAGTTTGTTTAGCTTTTGAACCTTCTTTGACAAAAACTAAAATCAATACAGCTAACAAAATTCCTAAAATAGCAGAAATTAATATTACCAATCGCCAACTATCTAAGTAATTTACAAAAAACAACAATGGCCCACCAGCAAGGATTGGCCCCATAGTTCCTAATATCTGAGTTGATCCTGATAAAATTCCCATATATCTCATCGGGAACCATTGTGTTGATATTATTAATAAACCTAAAAAACCAAAAGCTGCACCAATGCCCATCAAGCATCTTGCAAAAACAGCAACATATAGACTAGATGTTAGCGAAAAAAGTAATGCTCCTAAAGCACATGTGATGGTTGCAAAAAATAGTGATTTTTTTATACCATACTTATCAAATAAAAATCCTACCGGCACCTGTAATAATGAATAGCACAAATAAAAAGCTCCACCAAATAACGAAAAACTAAAAGCCGTTGCATGAAAACTAACAACTATATCTTGATGGAGTGAGTTTGGCAACACTCTTAGGAAAAATTCATAAAAGAAAAATGTAGCGCCAATAAGCCATACTGTACAAGCTCTAATATAATACTTTGTGCCCATATAAAAAAACACTGCTAAATTTTTATGATAAGGCTATTATAAGTTTGCCACCGAACTTAGACAAATGATTTTTTTGATATTTATTTAACTCTCTTTTGAGAAACCCGACTTGCTCCAGAGATTTTTGCCAATGATTTACTACTATGATAATGACATATTGCTATTGCTAAGGCATCTGCTGCATCTTCTGGAGGTTTCTTACTCAACCCTAACAAAGATTGTACCATATGCTGGACTTGTGATTTAGCAGCACCTCCAGTACCTACTACGGCTTGTTTGATTTGTTTGGCTGAGTATTCGCTAACCTCTAGATTGTTAATTGCTAGCGTACACATCGCCACCCCTCTAGCTTGACCTAGCTTAATAGCCCCCATAGGGTTCTGAAACATAAAGATTTGCTCAATAGCAGCCTCAGTCGGTGCATAAATACTTATAATTTGTGTTATACCATCAGCAACCTGCTTAAGCCTTCTTGCGGTAGTTGCTTCTGTAATACGAATACAGCCACTTGCGACATAATAGATTTTATTTTCTTGGACTTTTATGACTCCGAAACCTGTTATCCTTGAGCCTGGATCTATTCCTAAAATAACCATTTAATACTTATTATCATCCTATGACTACAAGATTTTACTATAAATTAATACGAATATATAGAAAACTATCAATATCATTAATTATAGTCGAATAAGAAAATCTAACCAAATTGCTCGATTAGCTCTTGAGTAAAATTAGCATTTGAATAAACACTTTGTACATCATCTAAATCTTCTAACTTGTCAATCAATGCCATAACTTTCTCTGCAGTTTCTGCATCTAATTCTGCCTTTGTTTCAGCATCAAAAGTAACTTCTGCACTTTCAGAATTAAAACCTTTTTTAATTAAAGTCTCTTGTATATCAGAGAAGTCATGTGGATCTGTGTATACATCTATACTACCATCTTCATGAGTGATTATATCTTCTGCACCAGCTTCCAAAGCAACTTCCATCAAGGCATCCTCCTCTAAACCTGGTGCAAATGAAATGATCCCTTTTTTAGTGAACATATATGCTACAGAACCATCTGTACCGAGGTTACCACCACTTTTTGTAAATGCATGACGAACCTCGCCAACAGTACGATTACGGTTATCAGTCATACAATCCACAATAATTGCTACACCTCCTGGACCATAACCTTCGTAACGAACCTCCTCTACATTTGCACTTTCATCACCACCAGCACCTTTTACTACTGCTCTTTCAATAGTGTCTTTACTCATGTTGTGCGCCAAAGCAGTTGCTATTGCAGCTCTTAGACGTGGATTAGCATCTTTATCGCCACCACCTAATCTTGCAGCAACAGTTATTTCTCTGATTAGCTTTGTAAAAATTTTGCCACGTTTTGCATCTTCTTTTGCTTTTTTATGCTTAATATTAGCCCATTTACTATGACCTGCCATTTTTACACCTTTTACCTAAATATAACTAACTACTTTTTCTACTAATTTTTCAATTCCTTGAGAAGCTTCTAAGATATTCCTCGCACACATGTATGCTGGAGTTGATACAACTTTGACACCCTCATCAACACAAATGTCTGTGGCGTCCATAATTATAGCTTCAGCACCTTTTTTTGCTAAAATTGCCGTGGTGTTTTCATCAGTACCAACAGTAGCTTTTGTGCCCTCCGGATATACCAAAGGTATCATCAATGGAGCTATACAAATATAACCAGCTGGTTTATCCGCTAAATAAAAAGCTCGCGCGAATTTTAAAACTTCCTCATCCATTTGATAGCTATCATCACCAACAAAAGCAAAATCCATGATATTTTTAGCTGCACCAAAACCTCCTGGGAAAATTACAGCCTCGTAGTCATCACTATCAGCCTCAGTTATATCTATGACATTACCTCTTGTTAGGCGTGCCGATTCTTCGAGAATATTACGTGGTGAAGCTTTGTTATCTACAGATTGATGCAAATGATTAATTACTTGCTTTTGATCTTTATTTAGCGCAATACCTTGCCATACTACACCTTGTTTTTCTAATGCTAATATTGTCAGTACAGTTTCGTATATTTCTGAACCATCAAGATAACCACATCCAGATAATACTACCGCTACTTTTATCATTTTATTCACCTTTATATTTTTTGATTCTACAAATCTAGGTTATTTCTTTTGAAAACTCTATCAGCTCTATAGCTTGATCTAACCATAGGACCTGATGCTACTTCTAGGAAACCTTTTGCAAGACCTACTTTGCGATACTCTTCAAATTGTTGTGGAGTCACAAATCTCTCAACACTCAAATGATGCTTTGTTGGTTGCATATATTGCCCAAGAGTAATTATATCAACACCGACACTTCGCGCATCATCCATAGCCTCGTAGATCTCTTCATCAGTCTCTCCTAAACCAACCATAATACTAGTCTTGGTAAGCACATTTGGTATTTTTTCTTTAACATATTTTAAGAAGTTTAATGTTTGCCAGTACCCTGCTCGTGGATCACGCACCAAATGAGTCAGACGTTCTACAGTTTCGATGTTTTGTGCAATTACATCTACTTTTGTATTTATAATTTTATCAATATTTTTTTTAATGCCAGCAAAATCCGGAGTCAATGCTTCTACTTTGATATTCTCATCAAGTTTTTTGATAGCTGTAATAGTGGCTGCATAATGTCCAGCCCCGCCATCTTCTAAATCATCACGATCTACAGATGTTAGCACTACATACTCAAGTCCCATAAGCTTGACACTCTCTGCAGCATTTAGAGGCTCATCTTTATCTAACCAACCTTTTGGATTACCTGTGTCTACAGAACAAAACTTACAAGCCCTGGTACATACACTTCCCATTAACATAATTGTTGCTGTACCATGAGACCAACACTCATTGATATTTGGACATTTTGCTTCTTCACAAACTGTCGAAAGTTTATGTTCTTTTGTTATAGATCTAACTTTTAAATATTCTTTAGAGTCTTGTCTTTGCACCTTTAACCAATCTGGTTTACGCACATGCACAGAATTCTCTTTCTTATTTCTGACCCCATCTTTAACAGCATAAAAACCATGATCTGTAGTATATTTACTGCCACTTTCGACTTTTACTTTTATACTAGATATTTCCTTCATAATAATTTTTAGCATATTTATTTAAGCTATAATTTCCCTACATTATAAAAGATAAACTCCTATTTATAAATAATTAGTTTAAGTTTGTCTCTATTACTAAATCTTTTTATAATCTAATATCTCTATCAAACAATTTTTTATAATATTATAAATTTGCAGATACTCTGAAAAACCTTTAGACTTTAATAAAGTATAAAAAATAAGGAGACATCCTATGATATCAAAAAAATTATTAGATTCTTTAAATGATCAGTTTAACTACGAGTTAGAGTCTGCAAATATTTATTTAGCTATGGCTGGTTATACTGCAGACCTTGGTCTTGGAGGCTTTACTAATTGGTTTATGGCACAGTATGAAGAGGAACTTTTTCATGCAAAAAAAATCATGAAGTTTATAAATGATAAAAATGGCCGTATTGAAGTCAAATCTGTTGCGGCACCACAAAATAGTTTTAATTCATTACTTGAAGTTTTTGAGGCAACTCTTGCACATGAACAAGAAGTCTCTGCTAACTTTTACAACTTAATGAATATAGCTTTAGAAGAGAAAGAGCACTCTACTAAGAGTTTCCTACAGTGGTTTATCGATGAACAAGTCGAAGAAGAAGCAACAATTGGCGATATGATTAATAAAATCAAACTTGTCAAAGACAGTGGTTTATATCTATTAGATCAAGAAGCTGCTAAAAGAAACTTTAATGCTCCTAGTTTAAGTTAATCTTATACAAAATCTATATTTCTTATTTTCATAAATCTTATCAAGAAGTACGCTAATATCAGCACTAAAAGTCCGATTAACATAACACTTACACTAGTATCAAAGAAATAAGCTTGGTACATATTAGCACTTTCTAAAGCACTAACTCCATCTTTTGGGAGAGCAACTACTTGATTTAATAGCCCTGTTATAGAATTTGCCATAGAAGAGGATATATACCATGCTCCCATTGCAAAGCCAATAGTTTTATTATCACAATATATACCAATCATACTAAGACCTATTGCACTTACAAATAACTCTGAAATAGAAATTAAAACATATGAGAATGTAATATAGTTACCATTTACAATACCATCACGAACTACAGAGAAGCCGTAGTACATTATAAATAAACCTGCAGCAGCTAATAAAACTCCTACTGCAAATTGATATGGTATATAAAATCTTGGAAACATTGGATATATTCTTATTAAAAGCATACCACCAAATATTATCAAAATCGGGTTAACCATCTGATAACTCGCAGCATTAACTTTAAAGCCAAACATTAATAGATCTGAGTTGTTTTTTGCTGCCATAACAAGCGTTGATTCCATTTGATTATAAATAACAAAAAATACTACAGCCACAATTATCAATATCAGCCCTACTATTTGTTTTATACGTACATCACCGCCTAAGAAAAATATAGTTCTCAATAAAAACAGTATTAAACACAACATACTTATACCAGCTACAACAATATTTGCATAGTCTGGATAGTGATAACAAATAAGGGTAAAAATATAGACTATAATCAAGTAACTAATAACAATTTGTTTAGCAATAGTTGTCATTGGATTTTTATCAATCTCATCAACAACATTGTTATATATTTTATATCGGTATGCAAAATTAGTTATTGCTAGTAATTTACCAACAAACACTACACTCAACACTGCCAAAGCACCAAATTTATAACCAATTAACATAGGTGCAATAATAAATGCTAATAAACTGCCTAAATTAATCGATATATAAAACAATGTCATAGCACCCTTAGCATTTACAGGATCTTCACTATATATTTTAGAGACCATTGCAGAGGCTGTACCCATTTGCAATGAACCACATACTGGGATTAGTGCAAAAGCAAAAATAAAGAATTCATTGCTTACTTTAACAAAAAAACCACTTAAAAACACAGTTAAATAACCAAAAGCAAGTAATAAGCTTCCTAAAAATATTGACCTTCTTAATCCAAGGTATCGATCTGCTATATAACCTCCAAACATAATAATTGCATAATTCATAGCTTTATATATACCCTGAAATGAATAGGCATAACTCTCAGAGAAGCCAATACCATATTCCATAACAGATTTTGTGAGATAAAGAATTAAGATAGCATTGAAACTATAAGTTGCAAACTGTCCCCAGAATGTAATTGCAGCAATTGTGAAACTTTGTTTTGATTTTAGATCCTTTAACATAGTATTTCCTAAAGGTAATAAATTTTATACTAATGTCTTTTGTGAGAAATAAAAATAAAAAATTAGCAAATTTTGTATTTTTTAACATAGCATCTGATTAACTAAACAAGTTTATCTAATCTCAAGAAATGATATAATTAAGCAAAATATAAATGTATAAATAAACAATCATGAAAATATATCTATATCACCATTGCCCTTACTGCATAAAAGTAAGACTAGTTGCTGACCTAAGCAATTTAGACTATCAGATGATAATCTTAGCAAATGACGATGAAAAAGCTCATATTGATAGAATTGGCTCGAAACAAGTACCATTTCTAGAAAAAGATGATGGCACATTTATCAAAGAAAGTGATGAAATCTGTAAGTTTATTGCCAAAACCCAGAATTTTGAAATTGCAGAGTCAACTATTGATAGTTTTGTCAAAGATTGTATTGCTGAACTAGCACCACATTATCGCAGAATTGTATACCCACGAATCCCTCATCATCCGCGTAATGAATGTGACTTCCCAACACAAAGTGCTAAAGAATATTTTATAAATAAAAAAACGCAATATATTGGTGATTTTGATGCTCTACTTAGAAATCCTCCTTATGACTCAATCAGAGCAATAAACCAAATACTTGCAAAAATTGATCCTTTTGTAAAAACTCCTTTTATTAATAGTGAGAAGTTTTCTTGGGATGATATAAATATTTTTCCAATATTTTTTATCTTAACAATGGCTAGGGATTTGCTTGAAATACCAGCAAATATTACTAACTATATAAAAAATATCGAAGCTAAAACAAACATAGAATTATACTAAAATGATTATATCCATAGAAGCAATTGATAAAGTATTACCACAAACACAATGCCAAAAATGTAGTTATCCTGACTGTTATAGCTATGCTAAAGCAATTACAAATGGCGAAAAGCATAATAAATGTATCACAGGTGGAGAGAAAACTTTAAAAGAATTAATGAAACTTTTAAATAAAACTGAAATAGCTTTAGATAGCTCACTAGGACAAGAAAAACTCCGTGCTGTTGCAAAGATTGATGAATCAATGTGTATTGGTTGTGAGAAATGCTTACTTGCCTGTCCTGTTGATGCTATAGTCGGCGCAAAAAAGCTCATGCATACTGTGATTGAAGTAGAATGTACAGGCTGTGAGCTATGTGTAGAGCCATGCCCAATGGACTGTATATCTTTGGTGGATTTAGCTGCAGATAAACAACCTAATAACCTAAGTGATAATATTTATACAGCACAAAAAAATCACTATCGTGGTAGATACGAATATCATAAGCAAAGAGTAAGTCAAATAAAAGCTAAACAAAGAGAAGCTTATAAGAATATAGCTACAGCTCAAGAAATCGATAAAAAAGCCTATATCGCCGCTTCATTAACCAAGTTTAGAAATAAAAAGAAATCTTCACCAACCAATGAATAAGCAAAAAAGAATCCAAATTTTTGAGACTTGGAAAAAAAATGATCCAAAACCAACAACAGAACTTGAATATACATCTAATTTTGAACTTCTAATTGCAGTAATTTTATCAGCTCAAGCAACTGATATTGGTGTCAATAAAGCTACTAAAGTATTGTTCAAAGTTGCTAATACTCCAGAACAAATATATACCTTAGGTGAGCAAAAATTAGCTGAGTATATAAAATCTATTGGACTTTACAAAACCAAAGCTAAAAATATTATAGCGACATGTAAAGATTTAATTGAAAAGTTTGGTAGTAAAGTACCAGATAATTTTGATGACCTGATATCTTTAGCAGGCGTAGGCAGAAAAACTGCAAATGTAGTTCTTAATACAGCTTTTGGTCAACCAACAATCGCGGTTGATACACATATTTTTAGGCTTGCAAATCGTATCCCTTTAGCTAAGGGTAAAAACGTTAATGAAGTTGAAAAAAAACTTCTGCGAGTGATTCCTAAAAAATATCTACATGATGCTCACCACTGGATAATATTGCATGGTCGCTATATCTGTACAGCACAGAGACCTAAGTGTCGTAATTGTATAATTTATGACTACTGTGAATTTAAAGATAAGGAAAAATATCGATGATTCTCTCTCAAGATAGATACCAACTGCGCAAACTTTTTATCGATAGCTGGGATAAGTTTGTCAACAACAAGCCTTTGACAGCTTTAGAAGAGCAAATAGCTAGAATTATAGAGCTACATCCAGAATATCACAAACAGATTACTCTTAATAACATTGATAAAGACTATTCACTAGAAATGGGGCAAATTAATCCTTTTTTGCACATAAGCCTGCATTTAGCTATTATTGAACAAGTTCAGACAAACCGCCCCTTTGGCATAAATAATGTTTATCAGCAACTTCTTAAGAAATATAATAATGATGAACATAAAGTACATCATCTTATGATAGACTATCTCGCAGAGGAGATGTGGAAATCACAGAAATATAATATTCTCCCAGATGAACAAAGCTATTTAATCAAACTACAAAAATTAGTACTTATATAATGAGAAATTCTATAAAGATTTCAAAAGCAAATATTAATTTTAAGCAACCTAAAGGCCTACATATTATTGCTTTTATGATTTTTTGCTTATGCTTATGCTTTACCCCTTTTATAACTATATTGAATGACTATGGTGATATTAACTTCTTCTATAATCGTAATGACCATCTTTTTGTAATATTTTTTGCTGGGATCTTTGGCTGTATTAGTAATTATATGTTTGGCTCAACCAAGTCAATTATTCATGGTCTACAGTTTATTATAATAGCGATTATTTTATCTTTTATTCACAATATGGTTCTATTTAGTTGTGCTGTGTTGTGGATTGGACTAGCTATAGCTATTGTTAATCTACTTTTTAACTTAAGTGCTTTTTATCTTAAGACAGATATCCGCAGAATATATGGTTTTATTGGGGTATATTCAAGTGCTTTACTTGGAATTGCTATAGGTATTGTTATCTACTTTATTGTACTTAAGGATATGTATTATTTTAAATTTTTTTATCTTTTTATAGTTATCTTTTTATTATTATTTTTCCTCAAAAATAGCTATAAGCTCAATACCTCATTAACAAGCCAAACAGAAAGAGTCAACTTAAGCTTTTATGGGGTACTTTTGATTTTCTTTATATTTGCTTTTATACTTTTTTATTTGCTTGTTAATCTAAATGTTTTTAGTAGTTTAAACTTAGTTATCCTTCCTCTATCGCTGATATACTTACATATCCTTACAGTTTCTAATAACAAAGAAAATGGTAAAAATCTCTTAAAATATATCTACTTTAGTTTAGCACTTATAGTTATAAATAAAGTCTTTTATCTAAGTTTCCTCAGGTATGAACATGTAGTAAATACAATATATCTAAACTCTGCAATAAGTACTTTTTTATTTTTATTAGCTGGCTATTTATTATGCATAATAATGTATTTTGGTTGGAGGTTTAAGTTTATAACTCTACGTGTTGAATCAATCACTAACTCGCATATTATAAAAACCATGCTTTATATCGAAGCTATCCGAGTATTTATTTTGATGATAGCAATATTTACAAATAACATCCTAGTTAGCAATATAATCCTTATAATCGCTACACTTTTAGCTTTGACTTTAAATATTTTTATCGTGCCAATATATTTCTCACTTGGCAAAATACTTGCAGGTGGCAAAAATGAAATTATCACTACAACGCTACTCTATCTAATATTCTCATCACTAATATTTGTATCTTTCTTATATGATATTTCTATTAGTTTATAAATAATTTTCTTGTAAATTTAGCTTTATGCCCCATATTTAACACTATAAATTATGCTATAATTAATTGCAAATAAACTTTTATTGACTATACAAGACAAATTTAAAGGAGAAAAAATGAATAACTTTGGTAATAACACTCGTGTAATAAACTCACTCTCTCAAGAGTCTGTACTAAGAGCAAACAGAGTTCTTAGAAACACATATTGGTTGCTTTCTATGACACTACTATTTAGTGCTTTTACAGCATTTATAGCGATGAGCACAGGCGCAACCATCATGAATCCACTATTAATGCTAGTAGTTTATATTGGTTTACTATTTGGTATTAATGCTACTAAAAACTCACCATGGGGAATAGTTTTAACTTTTGCTCTAACAGGTCTTTTAGGCTATTCATTAGGTCCTATATTAAACATGTATCTTACTATGTTTAAAAACGGTGCTGAGCTAATCATGATGGCATTTGGAACTACAGGTCTTATCTTTCTTGGTTTATCTGTAGTTGCGATGAGTCCTGCGAGAAACTTTAACAGATTGGGGTCATTCTGTGCTATAGGTGCTATTGTAGCATTAGTTGCTCTAATTATTAATATATTCCTACAGCTTCCTGCTTTAGCTTTAGTTATATCACTAGTATTTGCATTTATATCCGGTGGCTTTATCTTATGGCAGACAAATGCTATCGTAAGAGGTGAGGAAACTAACTACATCTTAGCTACTGTAAACATTTATGTTTCTTTATTTAACATCTTTATAACTCTATTACAAATCTTTGGTGCTGTAGCTGGCGATAGAGACTAATTTATATTATCATTTATCTTAAAATTTCTAATCTAACAATATTCTAATGCTTAATAACCAGATATCTGCTAAAGATACTATTGTATCTAATGCTTATGGCTCTGCTTTTAGTATTTTGTTTAATGAATACCTCAAGCAAAATAACGAGTTTAATATAATAGTTACTGAAGATTCACAACAGGCGCATAAAATATACAAAGAATTAAAATATCTCAATAAAGATAAATCAAAGATAGAGATTTTATTTTTTCCAAACTTAGAAATTCTCCCTTATGATAGATTCTCAGCTGCTGTAGATATCATCTCTAGACGCCAAGAGATTCTACATAAAATGACACATCGACCAAAAAATACTCTAATAATCACGAGTATATCAAATACACTAAGAAAACTTGCTCCAGTAAGCTTTATAAAAGAGCATAGTTTTATACTCAAGACAGGTGATAGATTAGATATCAGCAAATATAAAATGCTCCTTACAGAAGCAGGTTATACCTTAGTAAACAATGTTTTTGAGAAAAGTGAATTTAGTATTCGTGGTAGTATTATCGATATATACCCTATCGGCTCAAAAATTGCTTTTCGGATAGATCTTTTTGATGATGAGGTTGATAGTATCAAAGAGCTCAATACTGAAACACAACGCTCTGGTAATGAAATACAATCTATCAACATTATGCCATCACATGAGCTAGTATATAACCATCAAAATACTGCTTTTGCTTTAGGTAAACTTGAGAGATTATGTGGTGAGAAAGCTCTTAATTCAACAATTGCAACATATATACAAAATAACGAATATTTCAGTGGGATTGAGTTTTATTTACCTTTGTTTTATGACAAGCTTACCAGTCTTTATGAATATCTACCACAATCAACAAATATTCACTTAGTTGATAATATTAATAATTCGATTGAGGCTTTTTCTGAAGAAGTAAAATTTAGGTATAATGAGCTTAAGCATGATAGTGATAGACCAATCCTACCTTACCAAGAGATTTTTTACTCACAAAAAGAGATAAAAGGTATTTATGAGCAATACAAAAATATCAAATGGTTTCAGCAGCCAAAATCGAAATCTAAAACACTCAAAGTAGATCATTTAGAAAAGGTTTCTGCAAACTACAAGCTGGCAAATCCATTTAGAGATTTACAGCAACTTCTTGATAAATCTAACTTCGATAAAGTTATTTTCTCAACTGATTCAAATGGACGCGCTGAAGTACTTCTAGAGCATTTAAGTAAGCTTGATCTAAATATACAAAGCTGTAAAAGCTTTAGTGAGGCTCTAAAAGTAACTGGTAAATTCTGCCTAATAGTTTCACCTTTTCAAGAAGGTGTAATTATAGATAAAAAGATAGTTCTAATTACAGAAGCAGATTTATTCCCTGAGCATACTTATAATGCCTCCAAAGTTTCACAGCATGATTACCATCCTACTATTGATCTTAAAGATCTAACAGATTTAAAACCAGGAATGCATGTTGTGCATATTGATCATGGTATAGGTAGATATGAAGGTTTAGAAAGTGTTGAACTAAATGGCAAAAAAGATGAATTTATATTGCTCAGATATGCAAATGACGCCAAAATCTATGTGCCTATAACGTCATTAAATCTAATCTCTATTTATAATTCTTCACTCAATGAAAAAATAGCACTAAATAAGCTTGGTACAGATAAATGGAAAAAGCAAAAAGAAAAAACTATCAAAAAGATCATTGATATAGCAGCAAATCTTCTAGAAATTTATGCAAAAAGAGAAATGCGCCAAGGTTTTAGCAATAGCTTAAATGAGGAGGAATATCTGAGATTTTGTGCAGATTTTCCTTATGAAGAAACTCCTGATCAGCTTTTAGCTATTAATGATGTATTTAAAGATATGATTGCAACTAAACCTATGGATAGACTAATCTGTGGTGACGTTGGTTTTGGTAAGACAGAGATCGCGATGCGTGCAGCTTTTCTAGCCACACAAAATCAAAAACAAGTAGCAATCTTAGTACCTACAACAATTTTAGCCCAACAACATTACAATAGTTTCAAAGATAGATTTGCCAATACCGCTGTTAATATCGAAGTAATTACTCGCTCAAAAACGCCAAAAGCTCAGCAACAACTTTTTGAAAACCTTAAAAAAGGTAGTGTAGATATAATTATTGGCACCCATAAACTAATTTCATCAAAAATTGATTTTAAAAACCTAGGTTTACTAATTATTGATGAGGAACATCGTTTTGGCGTTGCACAAAAAGAAAAGTTAAAAGCTCTAAAAGCCGAAATAGATATTTTGACTATGTCTGCAACCCCTATTCCACGTAGTTTAAGTATGGCATTCTCCGCATTAAGAGACCTATCAATTATCGCTTCACCGCCTGCAAAACGCTTATCAGTTAAAACTTTTGTCAAAGAATATGATAATAATATAATTCGTGAAGCTGTAAGTCGTGAGACTATTCGTGGTGGACAAGTTTTTTATCTTTATAATAAAGTTGAGACTATTCAAAAGAAAAAAGAAATTCTTCAAGAATTATTCCCGCGCCTAAGGATAGCTATAGCTCATGGACAAATGAGCGAAAAAGAAATCCAGAAAGTTATGTTTGATTTTAAACATAATAAGTATCACATATTACTATGTACTACAATTATTGAAACTGGCATAGATATACCAAATGCAAATACTTTAATTATAGAAGATGCTAATAACTTAGGTTTAGCTCAACTTCACCAACTAAGAGGTAGAGTTGGACGTTCACATCACCAAGCTTACGCATATATGCTGATACCTAATGAAGCAAGTATCACCAAAGATGCGCTAAAAAGGCTTGAAGCTATTAGCAACACTGAATCATTAGGAGGTGGTTTTACCTTAGCTAATCATGATTTAGAAATTCGTGGTGCGGGTGAAATACTTGGAGAGGAACAAAGTGGTAATATCGATGGTATTGGTCTGAATCTATATATTGATTTACTTGATAAAACTATTGCAAATCTAAAAGCTGGTAAAGAACTTAATATTGAAGAGGTTATTAACTCTACAATCTGCGAAGTTGAGTTAAATATTCCAACACTAATTCCTGATTATTATATTAATGATGTCAATACCCGTTTGAACATCTATAAACGCATCTCCAAAGCTAATCACAAAGAGCTAGTTAATATCAAGATTGAGCTAATTGATCGCTTTGGTAAACTACCTTTAGAAGTTCTTTATCTACTAAAAGTAGCACATATAAAAATAGATGCAATAGCACTAGGAATTGCTCAAATAAAAATGTTTGCTACATCTGGTAAAATTAGTTTCTCAAATAGTGCAAAATTTGAACCACAAAAACTAATAAAACTTATCCAATCACAGCCTGCTGATTTTAGACTCACTAAAGAGCAAGATCTGCTAATTATAAAAGCAACAAAAACTGCAGAACAAAGAATAGAGTTTGTTGAGAATTTTTTAAAGAAGATTGCTTAAAATTGTGTGATTCATAGAGATAGTTTCAATAATAAGTGCTAAAATTAGATATAATACTTCTTTCATCTAAATACTCCTTATAATTATTCAACAAATTAAAAATCTCATTCTCATTCTCTAATTGATTCAACTTCATACGAAACTCTTTTGAGCTGGGTAAATTTTGAAGATAGAAACTAGCATGTGTGCGAATCTCTTTGACAGCTACTTTGGCGATTTTTAGTTTTATAAGGCGTCTTAAATGCTCACCTAATACCTCAACTCGCTCAGTTGGTGTCGGTGGTGGTATTAACTCACCTGTATTTAGATATTCAGCAATTTGTCGAAAGATCCAAGGATTACCACGGGAAGCACGTCCTACCATTACAGCATCTACACCTGTATGTTCTATCATAGCCTTAGCACTATGTGGACAAAACACATCCCCGTTACCAATTACAACTGTATTTACGGCTTTTTTGACATCTCTAATAATATCCCAATTTGCTTTACCAGTATACATTTGTTCACGAGTACGTCCATGAATTGCTATAGCACTTACGCCAGCATCTTCACAAGCCATAGCAATCTCAACGGCATTTATATTTTGGTCATCCCAGCCGATACGCATTTTTACAGTTACTGGTTTATGTACTGCTTTAACAACTGCTGTAAGTATCTCATGGATTCTATCTACATCTTTTAGAAGTGCCGCTCCAGCTTGTAGCTTCTTAGCAATTTTAGGCATTGGACAACCCATATTTATATCTAAAAAATCACATTCTGTATTCTCAGCAATATATTTTGTAGCCTCAACAAAACTCTCAAGATCTGTACCAAATATTTGTATACCTAATGGTTTTTCACTATTTTCCATATAGAGCATTTCCATAGTTTCCCAGTTACGCTCTACTACAGCTTTGTTACTCACCATCTCAGTATATATTAGCCCTGCCCCATGCTCTTTGCATATAGTACGAAATGCACTATCACAAAAACCTGCCATCGGTGCAAGTACAACATTATTTTCAATTTCTATATCTGCAATTTTAAAACCCATTTTTTATTCCATCTAATAAGAACCATTGCCCTAACTGTTTAGGCTGCTCAAATGAAATACCATGCTTAGTAAATACTTCCTGGACTTCATCTACTTGGTTCTCTATGATTCCAGATAAAGCTAGCCTGCCACCCTGTTTTAAACTAGTTGTGATATTCTCGACTAAGCTTATCAATACATTTGAGAAGATATTAGCTACTACTAGATCAAACTTTTGTGTTGGTGGATTATCACTAAATTGAGTTTTCTCAGTTACATCATTTTCTTGAGCATTTTTTTGTGATGACTCAATAGAGTTTGGGTCGATATCAATACCTTCGGCATATTTTGCTCCTAGCTTAACAGCGCCTATAGCTAGAACTCCAGTGCCACAACCATAGTCTAAGACTGTTGAGTTTTTTGTTACATACATTTCTAACCACTCAAGACACATCTTAGTTGTCTCATGATTACCGCAACCAAAAGCAATACTTGGATCAACTATTATATATGTATGCTTGTTATCTTGAGGCGGTTGACGCCAATTTGGATAAACTACGATATTCTTTCCAATCTCTATTGGCTCATAATCATATAGCCAAGCAGCTTCCCATTGCTGATCTTTGATAACTTCGTAATTTATCTGACTTGTTAAGATATCTTTAAACTCTTGTTCAAGAATTGTAATAATAAGCTCTATATTATGATGATTTTCATATAGTACTACTATACTCACTATATCATCAGACTTATCGATTCTTGTTACAGATCCAGCATGATTATTAAAAAGATAATCTTCAACAATATCAAAAAACTTAGATTTTAGCGTAAACTCTAACTGGTGCCATTGTTGCATTTTATAAAAAAACTTAAAATTTTATATACTATAAAATAATACTAAATATAGTAATTAACAGCTACATTAAATTAATTATTTAACATCTGGCCAATGCCAATTTGGTTTATCTAGTAAACCTTGACCTAGCACTCTGGTTTGACCCAGCTCTTTCTCAAGTTGTATTAAATTACTTTCTGAAGCTTCTTTTAAAGCTGATACTAATCTATTTGCATGAGAAACTACCCATACTTGAGTCTTTTCAGAGGCTTTAACAATAAGTTTTGCTAACGCTGGTAACAGATCAGGATGCAAACTAGTCTCTGGCTCATTTAAGACCATTAATTCAGGAGGTCTAGGCGTTAGAAGCGCAGCAACCCACAATAAATAGCGTAAAGTTCCATCTGAAAGCTCAGAAGCAGATAATGGTCTTAGAAGCCCTTCTTGATATAATTCAACTATAAAGTGACCATTCTCATATTTTTTTATCTCTAGTCTACTTGCTGGAAAAGCATCTTCTATGGCTTCTTCTAATGCCTGTCTATCTCCTATTTCAATAATAGTTTGTAGAGCAGCTGCTAAATCATGTCCATCTTGGCTTAATACAGGTGTACGTGTACCTAGCTGAGGCAATCTTGCAGGAGCTTCTTTATCACTTCTAAAATGATCATAAAATCTCCAACTTCTCACCTTTTCACGTAATTGGATAACTTCTGGAGTTTTATCAATATACATGGCCTGAGTAAATATACTTTCAAACACTGGATTATACTGCTCAATGACTTCCCATTTACGTCCATCTTTGACTTTAACTAAAGGACCGATTCTATCTACTAAAGCGGAAGGAATTCTATATACATCACCTGTCCAGATAGTTTCCCTTTTTATCTCTGCATCAAGTGAGAAAGCTGATGATGACGGTGGTTCAGGATAACCCAAAGATATTGAATAGCCAAATACCTCATCTGCAAAACCTAAACGTAATCTAGGAACTCTTTGTTTCGGTCCTCCTTGTATAGGAACTTCTCTTTTTAACATCTGTTTAGATATTTTCTCAGGACCTGCCCAAAAAGTCGTATTAAGACCTCCCTCTTTAGCTAAAGAATGCGTCACCCCTCCCTGAGCAGTCTCAGCTAAAAGCCTTAGAGCCTTATATAAATTTGACTTACCACTGGCATTTGCTCCTGTGATTATATTAAGATTTTTCAAAGGAATCACTAAGTCAAATAATGAACGATAATGATTTATAGCTAATACTTTAAGCATGTAGAATAATTTTAATTTGAATTTTTATTATGATGATGACATTTACATTTATCTTTATTACCACTGTTTGCAGAAGGTTCTACTAAAGTTACTAATGCGGTCTCAACGTTTTCATATTGATAAGATTTAGAGAATTCCACTCGTTCTATTTGATAATTTGTAGCATTTTTATCATTAAATTCTTTAACATAGTCTTCTATTTCTTTATATTTCTGAATATAGAGTTCTTTCTTATCACCGTTGACTTTTATATCTAAATTAAAGCTAAAATGCTTGCCACTTTCATGTGAGCAAGCCACTGCAAATCCAAAAAATACGCAGAAAACAGTAAAAACAATACTTTTTCTTAACATCTTAGTCTCCCTAAAACTATGGCTGGCTATAAGACCAGAATAATCTATTTGCATCATCCCCTGGGCTAAACTCTACTTGCCTGTTGTCTATATACTCACCATATCTTGAGTTAATAAACTCTCTATCAGGCGGCACATAGGCAGCTCCTTGAGCTCGTTCTTCCTCAACCTCAGGGCCATAATACATAGTATACGGGTTTGCTGGGCGCATATAAGCATAGCTCATAACTACACTTAACAATCCAACTGCTACCAAAATTATTTTTTTCATATCATAATCTCCTTAGAAAGACTTATTAGTCTAACCTCATTATAGCCTGTTTATAAGCTTATATGAAAAAAATTTAACTTTAGAAATCAAATTATTTGTTAAAATTACTCTAAGATTAAGATTAAACTTAGTAAAATCATGCAACAATATAGTGGCAAATATAACAAACGAGCTATTTTATTAGTAAATCTTGGTACTCCAGACAATTATGATGCTAAATCAATCAAAAGATACTTAAGAGAATTTCTATCTGACCGTAGAGTGATAGAAGCTAATCCAATATTATGGAAATTAATCTTAAATCTAATTATCCTCCCAATCCGATCTAAAAAAAATGTTCATACTTATGAAGCAGTCTGGGATAAACAACACAATAAATCTCCGCTATTATTCTATACCGAAAATCTTGCAAAAAAGTTAGATGCTAGATTAGATAGTTATATGGTTAATTGTGCAATGCGCTATGGTAATCCAAGTATCGAAACTAAGATCAAAATTTTACAAGATCAAGGAGCATCTGAGATTATAATATTACCATTATATCCACAATACTCCGCAACTACTACAGCTACAGTTTATGATGAAGTTTATAGAGTTCTAACTAAATTAAGATGGCAACCAACTATTAAAGGTACAAATCCTTATTACGATAATAAATATCATATATCAACCATTAGCCAACAAGTTGACACCCATATTAATGGTTTGAACTATATGCCTGATACAGTTGTTTTTTCTTTTCATGGTTTACCACAACAATATTTTGACAATGGTGACCCTTATTACTGCCATTGTCATAAAACTTACCGCTTAGTTAAAGAGACTCTTCAATATAAATACTCTGATATTGAATTTATATTATCTTTTCAATCGCGTTTTGGTCCTAAAAAATGGCTAGAGCCATATACAAAAGTTAAGCTTGAGGAGCTAGCAAAACAAAATAAAAAAGTTGTTGTCATAGCTCCTGGTTTTAGTGTTGATTGCTTAGAAACTTTGGAGGAATTAGCAATTACAGAAAAACGTAACTTTATTGAAAAAGGTGGCAAAGATTTTAGCCTAATACCGTGTTTAAATGACTCTGATACACATGTTGAAATGCTATATAACATACTAAAAGAGGAAATATGTCTAAAAAAATAGCAATACACTGGTTTCGCCAAGATTTACGCTTAGCTGATAATCCAGCTCTTACTCAATCTAGCCAAGCTGATGAAACTATAACAATATTTATTCAAGATGAAAACCAAGATATTGGTGGTGCTAGTAAACTTTGGCTGCATCACTCTTTAGCTAATCTAAATAAATCTTTGGCTGAAAAAATAAACTTTTACAAAGGAAATCCTCTAGAGATTATAAAAAAACTTGTCAAGGAAAATAATATCACTGATTTCTATTGGAATAGATGCTATGACAAATATAGCATAGATAGAGATACTCAAATTAAACATTTTCTTCAAGCGCAAAATATAAATGTCAGTAGTTTTAATGGCAGTTTGCTTATAGAACCTTGGCAATGCAAAAAAGGTGATGGTAGTCATTATAAAGTCTATACACCTTTTTACAAAGAACTTATTAAAATTAGAAAATATCAACCAAATCTCAAAAAAACTGTTTTTAATAAGCTAGTAAAATTAGCTAGCTCTGCTACTTTAGATTCGCTAAAGCTACTAAAACCAAAACTGACTTGGCAAAACATCATCAAACAATGGCGAGTTGGTGAACAAGCCGCAGCACAGTTACTTGAGCAATTTTTAACTACTAAGATTAAAGCTTATAAGACTGTTCGTGATTATATGAATATAGATGCAACCTCGACTCTATCACCCTATTTACATTTTGGTGAAATATCTCCAAATCAAATCTTCAATGCCGTACAAAATTTAGAGCATATCGGCAAAAATGAAGAGCAATTTATCAAAGAGCTGGTGTGGCGTGATTTTTCATACTATCAGATGTACTATTATCCACAGTTACATGATAAAAATATTAATCAAAAGTTCAATAATTTTGCATGGGACAATAATCTTATTTTACTTAAAAAATGGCAGCAAGGTCAAACTGGAATTCCTATAGTTGATGCAGGTATGCGCCAACTATGGCAAACTGGTTATATGCATAATCGCGTGCGTATGATAGTAGCAAGTTTTCTTATCAAGAACTGTCTAATCCACTGGAAACAAGGTGAAAAATGGTTTTTTGATACTTTGTTTGATGCTGATTTTGCAAGTAACAATGCTAACTGGCAATGGGTAGCTGGCTGTGGCTTAGACGCAGCACCATACTTTAGGATTTTTAATCCCGTACTACAAGCTGAAAAATTTGAAGCTTATGAATATATCCGCAAGTATGTACCTGAATTAAAGCTTTTGCCTAATAAACTAATTGCTAAACCCTGGGAAGTAAGCGAGTTAGTTCTACAAGAAGCTAATATAACCCTTGGTAAAAATTATCCCAAACCAATAGTAGATCTCAAAAAATCTCGCGACAGAGCTTTGCAACTACATAATCAAATACAGTAATTCTAGCTACCTCCTATGAGGTTTCTTTTCTTAAAAAATATCACAAGTTTAAGGAACTTGTTATTAGGCTATATATAGCCTACTAGGAATAAAAATAGTACATTCTTTCATCCTGAATTCGTTTCAGGATCTCAATAAAATCAATACTTATAGTGAAACGCTGAAATAAATTCAGCATGACTTTTTTATATGTAGTTAGCTGTATTTACTAATTAAAGCTTGTTTTAGAATTCTAGTTTAGAAATTATGAAGAGTTTTTTATCAACTTTTTTTATTTGCAGAGCCGCCTTTTTTACCCATTTCAGAAAATGCATTAGAATCGTGTTCTTTTCTGGTCTGAGCTGCTTTCTTAGCTATGCTGCTCTCTTCTTCAGCAGGTTTATTATGTCGCTCTTGAGCTCCTTTTTTACCCATTTCAGAAAATGCATTAGGATCATGCTCTTTTCTGGTTTGAGCTGCTTTCTTAGCTATGCTGCTCTCCTCTTCAGCAGATTTATTATGCCGCTCTTGAGCTCCTTTTTTACCCATTTCAGAAAATGCATTAGGATCATGCTCTTTTCTGGTTTGGGCTGCTTTTTTAGCTATACTGCTCTCCTCTTCAGCTGATTTATTATGTCGCTCTTGAGCCCCTTTTTTACCCATTTCAGAAAATGCGTTAGGATCATGCTCTTTCCTAGTTTGAGCCGCTTCTTTAGCTATGCTGCTCTCCTCTTCAGCAGATTTATTATGTCGCTCTTGAGCCCCTTTTTTACCCATTTCAGAAAATGCATTAGGATCATGCTCTTTTCTGGTTTGAGCTGCTTCTTTAGCTCTATTTGAACTATTTTTCTCATTGTAAGCCATAACCAATCCCCCTTCTCTTGTTTATTGACTTCTTTAAAAAATATAAATCATTTATTAATTTTGATTTATATTTTCAAGGAAAACTCTAACATAGAGAACAATATTTTTATAGTTTCTACAGCAATGTCAATAAACCTTTATGATTAGTGGCTATTATTAAAAATAGTCCTAAATGTCTAATAAAGGTATCTGTGATTTTTAAGCTTTAAAATTTAGATATACTAAAAATAAATTTTTAAATTAATTTATAATTATAAGTATAATTATAAATTAAAGAATTTAACTTTAAACTTTAAGTTAAGTAAATTAATTAAAATGGCTACATGAAATAAGATGTTTTCAGCAGAGAAATAAATAATTTTTATATAAATTTTTTTGTACGACTACAATCAATTATTTAAATCTATATATATTTTTTATTAATTATAAATTTGTAATAATTAAAATATGCTGTATAAAAAGTTTAGATAACATTCTATAACTGTTAGGATGTATATAAAGTATCGTTAAAAAAAGAGGAGATTACACAAATGGTTGTCAAATCTGAAGTGAGTGAAAAGCTTAAAATAACACCCTAAAATGTGGAAGAAAGGAGGAGACTTATGAAAAAAACCAAGTCAAAAAGCATTTCAGGAATAGGAAAATTTGTAATCGTAGCATTAGCTATTAGTCTATTTTCTGCAGGTTATTCAGCTGAAGATGATAGCTCATCTAATTGGGACACTGTTCAAGAAAAAGTAAGTGATGCTGGTGATGCTGTAGCTACTAAAACCAAAAAGGCATACTACAAAACTAAAGATGCTATGAGTGACACTGGTGACGCTGTAGCTACCAAAACTAAGAAAGCGTATTATAAAGCTAAAGATGCTATAAGTGATACTGGTGATGCTGTAGCTACTAAAACTAAGAAAGCATATTATAAAGCTAAAGATGCTATAACACCTGACCCTTCAGAGGAAATCTCTGAAATAAATGATTAGTAGTATTAGATTTAATCTAATGCAAGAAAAGTAAACAATGTATAAACCAATAAGGAAATAAGCTATGAAAGATTTAATATTATCAGCAACTACACTTATAGGTGATGATGTTGTAAATTATGACGGTGAGAATCTAGGAGAAGTAAAAGAGATTATGCTTAATACTAACACCGGTGAAGTTGAATATGTAGTTGTATCATTCGGTGGGTTTCTAGGATTGGGTGATAAATTATTTGCTATTCCTATGACAGCTTTCGAAATTGATACTGCAAACAAACAATTCAAACTTGATAAATCAAAAGAAGAGTTAAAAGAAGCACCTGGATTTGATAAAAATAACTGGCCAGAGACTAATTCGGAATATTGGAAAGACAATCTTATAAGGGAATTTTACAAATAAATAATAAAGATAACTATTTTGCTAAATTTAGCAAAATAAGTACTAAGTACTATAAAGTCAAAAATGGTAAGGAGAGTTTAATATGAAAAAGGCAAAACTAATTCTAGTGAGTATATTATTAGTTGGTGGTTTAGGCTCCAGTTATTCAAATGAAAACAGTAGTACCTCAATGTTAAAAACTGCCAACCATAATGAACAAAATGTAGCCAATTTAGCTTTACCAGCAAGCTACCTTATAGGAGAAAAGGTAGTTAACTACAAAGGTGAAAACTTAGGAAAAGTAAAAGAGATTATGATTAATCCTAATACAGGTAAAGTAGCCTATGTAGTTGTATCTTATGGAGGTTTTTTAGGAATGGGAGATAAGTTATTTGCTTTTCCAATCAAAGCTTTCAACATTGATACGGCAAATGCGCAATTTAAACTTAGAAAATCAAAAGAGGAGTTAGAAGAAGCGCCTGGGTTTGATAAAAACAATTGGCCAGAGACCTCTTCTGATTACTGGAATAAGTAAAAAACTTTAAGCAAGTATTTATTTTATATTTAAAAAAATAATTCGATATCTTATATAAAACTAAGAAAAAAGGAGAAGGAGATTTATGAAAAAAGTTAACCCCAAAAAACTAGCAATCATCTTATTAGTAGTAGGAGGTGTATGCTTAGTGGTGATACTAGCTGTTAGACCATTTTTAAGCAAAGAAGATATCTCATCAAACTGGGACACTGTTAAAGAAAAAGTAAGTGATGCTGGAGATGCTGCAGCTACTAAAACAAAGAAAGCATACTATAAAACCAAAGATGCAATGACACCGGACCCTGCAGATAAATTAACAAAAGCAAATGATGCGCTGTAATAGAAAAAGTTAATTAATAATTTAATTACATGGATAAGGGGAAGCAAATTATGAAAAATTTAGTATTATCAGCAAATACAATAATAGCTGACAATATTGCCAATTATGATAGTGTGAATCTAGAACAAGTAAAAGAGATTATGCTTAATACTAATACTGATAAAGTTGCATATGTAGTTGTATCCTATGGTTTTTTTAGGAATAGGAGATAAGTTATTCGCTTTTGCAATAAAAGCTTTCAACGTTAAAACTCAAATGCACAGTTAAACTTAGAAAATCAAAAGAGGAGTTAAAAGAAGCAACTGAATTTGATAAAAATAATTAGCCTGCTACCTCTTCTGGTTACTGGAATAAGTAAAGCTTTAAGCAATTTTTTACTTAAAAAAATAATCTAAAAGTTTTTATCAAATTGAAGAAAAAGGGGAAAATATGGAAAAGTCAAAAGAAAATATCCAAGAAAATCAGCCCGGCTTAACTTCAGAGATGGTAAATAAGCCTATCCACATTTATGAAAGTTATAAACCAGCTAATAAGCTTAAAAATAAAGTAGCAATTATAACGGGAGGAGATAGTGGCATAGGTAAAGCAATATCTCTTCATTATGTTAAAGAAGGAGCAAAAGTTGCTTTTACTTATCATAAAAGAGAAAAAGAAGACGCTGATAAAACATTAAAAGAACTTCAAGAATTAACTGAAAATACCATGGATATTTTAGCAATTGAGGTTGAACTTAAAAATGATGAAGAATGTAAAGGGTTTGTTGATAAAGTATATAATCATTTTGGAGGCATAGATATATTAGTAAATAATGCTGCCGTTCAGTTTCCAAAAGAGGATGTAACTGATATATCAACTAAACAACTAAAAATTACATTCGAAACAAACTTTTATCATTATGTATACATGATAAAAGCAGCTCTTAAATACATGAAAAAAGGAGCTTGTATTATAAATTCTACTTCTGTAACTGCTTATAAAGGTAGAGCTGATTTAATAGACTATTCATCTACTAAAGGAGCAATTGTGGCACTTACTCGTTCACTAGCTAAGAATATAATAAAAGATGGTATAAGGGTTAATGCTGTTGCTCCAGGACCAGTATGGACGCCTTTAATACCATCTAGTTTTAGTAAAGAAAAAGTGGAGCATTTTGGTGAGAGTTGTTTGTGGGGAGAACCAGCACAACCAGCTGATATAGCTCCGGCATATGTATTTCTTGCTAATAATGTAGAAAGTAACTATTTTATAGGTCAAGTGTTACATCCGAATGGCGGAGAAATAGTAAACGGTTAAGGAGAAATAAGATGCCTTATAACAAGCTAGCTGAATTACCCAAAGGGGTAAAAAATGTGTTACCATATCATGCACAAGAAATATACCAAGCAGCTTTTAACAATGCCTGGGAAGAATACAAAGATAAAAGTAAGAGAAGAACAGATGATGACCTTGAAACTATAGCACATGAAGTAGCTTGGTCAGCTGTCAAAAAAAAATATTATAAAGATGAACAAACAGGAAAATGGTATCAAAAGTAATCATATCAAGTACTTATAAGCAGAATTTCTAGTTTGAGAGCACAATTTATTTACACAAAATGAGTCTGAAACTGTGAATTTCTATCATATACTTCTAGTGTCCTGTTAGAGCCTTATTATCTAAAAGTTTAACAAAAAATTATTACTAATTTATTTAAAGTTTTTTAAAAAAATCAGAATTCTAATTTTATGAAATGCTGGTATTCTTGACCTTTTCTCAACTTTGCTGGATGATTATCATAATTACCATCAAAAGCACCTATATATTGCGGCTCAAAACATATTGCACCATATTGTTTGAGTATTTTACCATTAGAAAGAGTATGACCCCTACTAACATTACAGGTGTAAATCTGCATTGCCGGGTATGAACTTGAAAGTTTTAACTTCCTGCCGCTATTACTATCTTCAAGCTTTACCATGCCATCGACAATATAGCAATGATCAATGCCTCCTTTACGGAAATATTTAGAATCGTGATGTTTTAACTTATCACCAATACATGATTTTTGTCTAAAATCCATTTCTTGAGGCAAATTTTGTATATCTGTTGGTATCAAATTAACATCTACATTGACAAATTGTGTTGCTGGAACTTCAAGCTGGTGATTAACAATTGTTGTCTTATAATCTCCTGATAGATTATAATAGCAATGATTAGTCATATTTAAGATTGTATCTGCTGTAGCTACAGCATTAAAATAGATAACTATAGCATTTTCTAAAAGCTCATAAGTCACGCTTATAGTTACATCGGCTGGGAATTTATCAGTTATAGATCTTTGTGTAGCTGTAAACTTAACCTTGCTAGTATCTATAAGTTCAAAAGCAAACTTCTGATGTGTGATACAATTAAATCCACCATGTAGGGTATGTTTATCTTGATAGTTTTTTTCTAGATAATATGTTTTACCATCAAGTACAATCTTAGCATCCTTGATTCTGCCTGCAACTCTGCCTACAGTCGCACCAAAATACGATGGATTATGATAATATTCTGTTATATCTTGATACTGTAAGACTATATTCTCAAACTTACCGTGTTTATCTTGAGTTTTAAGTGAATAAACAGCTGCACCTAAATCCAAAAGTGTCAGCTCAATATTATCATTTTTTAATGTTATCAAGTTATTGCATTTACCAGCTATACAAACTTCTCTAACACTCATATTATTTCCTTAGCAAAATCTAATATTAACTTAGCTATTTCTGACTTCGATTTATTGTTATATTGTTTATTTCGGTGCTTAGATAATATTGTCACAGAAGAATCATCTTTACCAAAAACATTCGTTGAGTTTGCCACAATCATATTTAGATTCTTCTTGATAAGCTTAGCTTGAGCATATTCAAGTATATTTTGTGATTCAGCAGCAAAACCTATCGCAAAAATTTGTGGATAATGCTGCTTACAATTAGCCAAAATATCAGGGTTTTTTATAAGCTCTAAAGTTAAATTATCAGCTGTTTTTTTAATTTTATTAGTAAATTTATTCTTGATTTTATAATCAGCAACTGCAGCACAACCAATAAAGATATCACTATCTTTTGCTAGTTCTAACATTGCTTGATTCATTTCATCAGCACTTAGAGTTTTAACTATTTTTAGCTGGTTATGATTAATATCAAAATTAATTGAGGTTTTAGCTTTAAGCACAATCACATTTGCGCCTCTAGCAAGGAGTTCTTTAACTAAAGCAAAGCCCATTTTACCTGAGCTATAGTTTGATAAATACCTAACGCCATCTATATCTTCTATAGTTGCCCCTAATGTTATAAGAGCTTTTTTACTTTTGAAGTCTTGTGGTGTAGCTAACAACTTAAAAAGTTCTTCAGGCTCATGCAGTCTACCATCACCACTATCGCCACAAGCTTGAAGACCTTCATCAGGGAATATCAAATTAAATCCTAGAGCTTGAAGTTTTTTGACATTATCTTGAGTTAGTTGGTTTTGCCACATATTTACATTCATAGCTGGAGCAAGATATACCTTAGAGTTATTATTATTAGCAAGGATAGCTTGACTAAGTAAATCATCGGCTAAGCCATGAGCTAGTTTAGCTAGTGTATTTGCTGATGCTGGAATTATGAATATCTTATTTGCCCAGCGTGGTAAATTTATATGTGCCATACTTTGCTGATAACAAAACATCTCTAGTTTTTCATCTGTATAAACATCACAACCTAAAGCTACTAAAAGCTCAGCTTTGATAAATTGTTGCGCACCTTTAGTAATAATAGCCTTACATTGAGTACCGTTTTTTATAAAAAGACGGATTAGATTTACTGTCTTAAAAGCTGACACACTCCCAGTAATTCCAAACAAAATCCTATTTGCCATAAATATTATTCTCTATTTAACTAAAACTTTTTTTCTTTTATAAAAGAAAATAATTAATAAAACCATAATTGCTACAGCAATAGCAAGAATATTAACTCTTTGTCTAAACAGTTCTTCACTAGCAAGCCAAGATGCAAAAATAATTCCAAAGAAAATACTACTTGTCCTACCTAAGGCAAATATCATATTACAAGCTAATGAACGAACCTCTGTCGGAAACTCAGTAGCGGCATATTGAGCCCACATAATATTATAACCACCACCAATTAAACCAATAAATATTCCATATAAGAAGATAAAATTACTCGATATATATCTATAAGCAAAAATACTTATTAAGAATATAATAATATTTATGATGAAAAATAAATTTGGTGACTTGAAATACTGGTTATAAATGCCACTGAGAATGCAACTAATAATATTCCCTGCAAAAAAGCCAAACAAAAATATCTTCACTAAACTAGCAAAATCAATGTCAGAAGCAATAAACTTGACTAAAGCAAACATTACTGTGATTACAAAAAAATAAGGTAATGTAATTAGAAAATTTAATATCAAGGGCTTACTATAGTTTCTAAAAAGAAAAACTATACTCCCAGCATTTTTAAATCTATCTGATGCATACAACTCGATAAAATATGGGGAATCCTCGAGAACTCTTCTAAAGGCATATATACCCAAGCCAGCAAATCCACCAAAAATAAACATCGCCTTATAAGAAAATACACCAAAAAGTGTTGCAACCACACCACCTAAAACACCTAAAATATATAAAAGACTCATGCCCCAAGCAGCTATTTTAGTTGGAAAAAACTCAACGATTAAAACGCTTGAAACCGCAAATTCACTCGCTAAAGCAAGATATGCCAAAAACCTTAATAGCATAAATACATAAATATTATCTACAAAGATACATAATATTGTTGCTACTGAATAAAGTAATATACTATACTTGATAACTGTAATACGCCCAAATTTGTCGGCTAAAATACCAAAAAAAATCGCCCCTACTAATATACCTGTCATCTGAATATTACTTATCAGGTAATATGTTTGTTGAATTTTAGTAGAATCAAATATTCCAAACTGTTGTTTTAATAGATCAACATAAGAAACACTAAATACTGTCAGATCATAAAAATCTATAAAATATCCCAAACAGAGAATAACTAAAATCCACTTTGTATTTTTCATTGTTTGAAAAAAAATTGATAATATTAGAGTTGTATTATAAATAGATAAAAACTTAAAGACTATACATAATAAGCATTAATCAACAATAATATTTTTCTCATTTGCTGTAGATCTACAAAATGCGACATAACGCTTATCTGTAACAAACCAGTAGAATATTGCTCCAACAATTCCATCAGCAATATAGTTTGTTATCGGAGTAACTAAACATACAAAGATTATAAATGGCAATATAAGCATTAAAAGTTTTTTGATACCTATTCTTCTATATTCAATACTTCCATATATAGTCATTAACACTATTAGTATAATACTCATATTAATCTGAGTTTCTACTTGTACGGTATTAAGTAATAAAGTTAAAACCACAAATACAACTAACCCAAATACTCTAGTTCGTGGAGCTAATGCACCCATACTAACAGGAGCAGCCATATAGCCTATAATATGAAAACCTGTCACTACTAACATTAATCCAGCCCAGTTATCAGAGAAGAATAAAAATATTACCGATAAGATAAAGTTAGCAAGTAAAGATCTGCGTGAAATATTAACAATTGGAGTAATTTTAGCAAAATATCTTGGCATCTGTCCTTCTGATGACATTGCATATAACATTCTCGAAGAAGCACCTAAATAAGTATATCCTGTTGCAGATGGACTAATTACACTATCAATAATAAGTAAAAAAGAGATATAGCCAAGCCCTAATAAGGATGCTAATTGTAATAAAGGTGAATCAAAATCTAAGCCAGCCCACCCACCTTTACTTACTAAATACTGGTGTGGCACAGCTTGCATAAATGCATATTGTAAACCAAGATACAAAGCCAATACTAAAATTAAAGCCAATATAATTGCTAATGGTACATTTCTACCCGGATTTTTGACTTCACTTGCATATGCCACAACAGTTTGAAAACCATTAAATGTATAAATCAAACCACCTGCAACTATAGCAGTCAATGCTGATGAGAAGCCAAATTGACTATTATTTGGTATATCAGCCGAAAAGATACTCACATGATCAGAACTATGCATAAGTGCATATGCTATAAATATCAAAACAATAATAACTGGTACAGCCATTTTAAAAGTAGTGATAGCATTATTAACTCCCGCTAGAAGCTTAACTCCATAGAAATTAATTACAAGATATATAAATAATACAAATAAAGAAAATGCTGTACCTGAATTAGTTAAGATACCATCTTGCATCAACCAGCCCATAGATTTCACACCAGAAAGGTATTGAGTAGTTGCTAAAGCTTCAGATGAAATCACTACAACAATGCCAAACCAGTTTGCAAAGGCAAATGGCATCGCAAAAACACTGTTATGCGATATTGCACTAGATCTAGTAGTAGCACCTCGAACTGGATAGATAGATACGACTTTGCCCAAACAAAGTGCAATCATCACAATAATCACTGCAGCAAGAATCCATGCTACAAAAGCCCAATTACCAGCATTCCTAACTGTCATTTGCGCACTAAAGAGCCAGCCAGAACCAACCATTGATGTAATACCAATAAGAATAGCACTAAACAACGACATCTTTTTAACAGATACATTATCACTCATTTTCTTTCCTTATATTAATTTTTAAATTAGATGAAAGTACGGGTATTTATACTTCTGCTTTCATTGTGATTATTTGATAATGACTAACCTTTAAAATTAGTAGAAAGTTAATAACACAAGAATTAAATTATCATCAAGAAAATAAGTTTGCAATATTTTGTTGTTATAAATAGCATTTATAAATATGAGAAGTTGAAACCGTGGCTGTGAATCTCACAATTGAGAAAAAATTTCTAATTTTTAGATATAATTTTAATTAGATAAACTTGTCCTAGAGCTAAAGTTATCTAAGCCCTAGCTCTTGTTAGTTTGTACCTTATTCTTCTAAGCTCATTAAAGAAGCATTACCACCAGAAGCGGTTGTATCAACACTTACAGTTTTTTCAACAACAAACCTGCGTAAGTATAATGGCGAAGCTGTCTCTATAGCTAAGCTTGTACACTTACCATCTTTAGCCACACTCTCAGCAACAAAAGGTATAATCGCCCCTCTACGCAATGCTAAAGCCTGATGAACCTGTTTAACCGCAGAGACACTACCAGAGAAGGCAACTAGTGCAACTTTACTATTAAATAATAATGCCGATGTTATCTCTTCATCATCTGATAAAACTAAATGAAGAGCCTTAGGATTCATCCCAGCTTTTAGCATTAATTTAACAATGTTATAAGCAGTTAAGTTACCAGTATATGCTGGTTTAGCTACTACAGTATTACCTGCCAATAAAGCTGCAGTTGTCTGACCAACAAATCTGATGAGTAAATCAGAACTTGAGCACATACTTACTACAACACCACGTCCTTTTAAGCTTAACTCATCAATTTCTCCTGTAGGTCCAGGTAAAAGTTGCGGGTGAGCAAACTCTTTTTTAGCTTGAAGACAGTAGTATGCTACCTGCTGAATAGTTTTATCTATTTGGATATGTGCATCTTCTACTGAAACATTCGACTCTACAACAAGACATGAAGCTATCAGATGACGCTCTTTCTCTAATAGTTCCAAAAACTTCTCAATAATAGCAGCTCTTTGTTCAGCATTAACATGATTCCATAGCTCTGCTTCTTTGCTAGCTATTTCTATAGCGGTATCTACAGTATTTACAGAAGCTATATATTTCTTACCAAGCGTTTTACCATTAGTTGACTTAAGATTAATATATTTATCTTTTTTAGTTCTCTCACCAGCGACAATATTTGTAATAGTATATTTATCTTTGATAAGCTTGTTAGTGTGTTTTTCATCTTCAGCTATTTTTTCAGGATTATAAATCTCTTCAATAGCCCCAACTCCTGATAATTTTTCATTAGCTAAACGGTGCATGTAGTAAGGACCACCAGCTTTAGGACCTGTTCCAGATTTACCTTGTCCACCAAATGGCTGAACACCAACAACAGCTCCAACAATATTTCTATTTACATAAACATTACCAGCTTTGATGTTGTTTTTGACATAATTCATTACTTCATTAATTCTACTATGCACCCCAGCTGTCAGACCATATCCTGTAGCATTAATATCTTTAATAAGCTTATCTAGTTGATTAGCCTTAAAGCGCAATATATGCAAAATTGGACCAAACTGCTCTCTACCTAAGTCAGATATTTTACTTATCTCAAAAGCAGTAGGCATCACGAATGTACCCTTTTGCGTATCTTGATTAGGCTGAACTTGATATATAAGCTTAAACTGGCTTTTTTTCTCTTCAATATAGGCATTTAGATTATCAGCGGCTTCTTTATCAATCACAGGTCCAACATCTGTATCAAGGTATTTAGAATCACCTATTTTGAGCTCTTTCATTGCACCAACTATCATCTTGATATAATTATCAGCAATATCTTCTTGAAGACATAAAATACGCAATGCCGAGCAGCGTTGCCCTGCACTATCAAAAGCTGAACGTATCACATCTGCTGTAACCTGCTCAGGAAGTGATGATGAGTCGACAATCATAGCGTTTTGTCCACCTGTTTCAGCAATAAATGGTACTATTTCACTAGATTTATTTGCTAAAGTCTGATTTATAATAGCCGCAACTTCTGTAGAACCTGTGAAAATCACACCCTTACATACTGGACTTTTAACTAAAGCACTACCAACTGTTGCACCATCACCAGGTGTAAATTGTAAAACATTCTTAGGTAAACCAGCTTTAAATAAAAGCTTGACTGCTTTGTAAGCAATTATTGATGTCTGCTCAGCTGGTTTAGCAACTACCGTGTTACCAGCTGCTAATACAGCGGTAATCTGTCCTAAAAATATTGCTAATGGAAAATTCCAAGGACTAATACATACCATAGCTCCACGACCAGTAAACTCTATCTGCTTAAGATGATCAGATAAAGCTGGTAATTCAATAGCACCATTGAACTCTTTTTTAGCTTGCGCTGCATAATAACGACAAAAATCTACTGCCTCTCTAACCTCATCTATAGCATTAGCTAAAGTCTTACCAGCTTCAATCATTGCTATAGCAATAAAATTGTTAGTATCTCTTTCTAATAAAACAGCAAACTTTTCTAAAATATCTGCCCTTTCTGCTGCAGGTGTATTATTCCAATCATCAAAAGCACTTTGAGCATTTTTTAGCGCTCTTTTAGCAATTTTAGCATCAGCGTTAATTACGCTACCAATAATTTCATTAGTATTTGGATTTATAACATCTTCAGCTATTGTCTTATCAAGCTCAACACCAGAAACTATAGGTTTTGCTTTATATGTATTTTTAAGCGTATATTTTTCTATTTGCTTGTACATATCAGCCAAAACCGCAAAATCATTAGTATTATGACCCTGTGAGTTTAACCTTGGTGCGACTATATCTTTTGGATATGGGATATTAGGATGCTGGCCACAACCATGATCAATAGCTTTCTTAACTGGATCTTCAATTAACTCTTCAATTGGTAAATTCTCATCTACAATTCTATTAACAAAAGAGCTATTAGCACCATTTTCGAGTAGTCTTCTTACTAGATAAGCTAAAAGATGCTTATGCCCACCTACTGGAGCATATATCCTACATGGGATATCTTCATAGCCTTCTTTACCAACAACATTGTCATATAGAGGGTCACCCATACCATGTAAACACTGAAACTCAAAATCTTTATTGCCATTAGCTAACTCAAAAACTACGGCTACAGTTTGAGCATTGTGAGTTGCAAACTGAGGATAAATATATTGATGATTCTCAAAAAGCTGCTTGACACATGCTTGATATGACACATCCGTGTGATACTTACGTGTAAATACTGGATAACCTTCTAAACCTTGCTCTTGAGCATGCTTAATCTCAGCATCCCAATATGCCCCTTTAACTAAACGAATCATAAATCTTCTATTAGTTTTCTTAGCAAGATTTACTAAATAGTCTAATACATAAGGAGCTCTTTTTTGATATGCTTGAACAACAATACCAATCCCATTAAATCCATCCAGGGATGGTTCATGAGCTAGTCTCTCGATTAATTCTAATGATATTTGTAATCTTTCTGTTTCCTCAGCATCGATATTCATACCAACATTATATTCTTTTGCTAATTGAGTAAGCTTAAGCAGCTTTGGATATAACTCTGTATGAACTCTTTGGTGCTTTATAATCTCATAGCGTGGATGTAAAGCAGATAGTTTAATAGAAATCCCTGGATTTTTTTTGATTTCTGTATTTGTTGCATACTTAGCTAATTCATGTATTGCATGGAGATACTGACTATAATAATATTCAGCATCATCCATCGTCATCGCAGCTTCACCAAGCATATCATAAGAATAACTATAGCCTCTTGCTACTTTAAGTTGTGATACTTTGAGAGCTTCTTCAATAGTTTCGCCAAGTACATATTGCTTACCAACGATTTTCATCGCTTGTTTCATTGCTTGACGAATCACAGGCTCACTGGTTTTCTTAAGAAAGTTTTGAAAAACTTTTCTATAAGAGCGATGTGGATCTTTGAGAATTTTACCAGTTAGCATCAAGCTCCATGTTGCTGCATTAACAAATAAATGCTTTTCCATACCAACATGGCTTTTCCATGCAGCACTTGTAAGCTTATCTTTAATAAGTAGGTCAATAGTATATTTATCAGGTACCCTTAACAGTGCCTCAGCCAAACACATCAGCACTATTCCCTCTTCTGAGGATAAATCATACTCAATCATAAAAGCATCAATACCAGATTTTTTGAGTCTACTTTTTCTAACTTTTTCTACCAAACCATAAGCTCTTTCTCTAACTTGTGCTTTTTGAACACTTGACAAATGGACTTTTTCAACAAGCTTTGTCATAGCTTCTTTTTCATCAATAAGCCAATATTTAGATATATTCATTATTTCCTTAGAAATAGGATATTCTCCTGAGTGATTTAATAAGTTATTCATATAACACCTTTTTATCTTACTTTAATTTATTTTGATTAAATTTTTTCTTTTCTTTGATAATTTTGACTATGAGTTGTTGATATCTTTGCGGAGGAGTAACTCCCTTAAAAAGCCAGTCAAACATATCACTATCTTCACTCGTTAAAAACTCAACAAAAAGCTTTTTACCGGCAAGATTCTCCTGCAAATAACAATTATTTAAATATGGCGCTAAAATTATATCAAGCTCTAGCATACCTCTGCGTGCAGAGTACTTTATTTTCTCAACCGAACTAAATATAAGATCATCATTCTTTATTAACATATTTAACAGCCGCATAAATATAAGAATTACATTAGTTTATACTATACGCTTAAGACAACCAATATACTTCTATAAATTATTTGAAAAAATACTCTTTTAATTGACTAAACAATCCGGTATCATTTGCGTTAGAATTTATAGTTTTATTCAAAACACTATTGCTTATCTAAAATAATTTTTTCAAACAAAAATATTATAAGGATTAAAATCTAATGGCTATTAGTCAAAATGTTATAAAAATACTTCAAGATATTGATGAGCTAGATTTATTTAGCAACATCTCAGATGAATGGTCAACTCTTCTTAATGAATCTGATGACGAGATTAAAATCAAAAAATTATATTCTGCTTTAGTTAAAGAAAGTATTCGTCGTGAAACAGCCGAAAGATTAGCTAAAGATGCTAAATCATATTGTGATCTTGTCCAAGAGCAAGCTAAACAAAGAATATCTGATCTAAAGGAAAGTTTAGAAAGCCAAATTACTTTTCTAACTCAACAAATTAAAGATTTAAAAGTTGAATCTGCAAAAAATCTAGACTACTACAGGAATGAGCTAAAAAAAGCTACTCGTAACCTAATTGATAATAGAAGTTAAGATCCATTAACTTTCTCTATGTCTAAAATTTCCACCGATATAAGAAAAAACTTCTTGGTTTCTACACTTTGAGAAAATCGCTCTATTAAAATCGATTTTGATTATCTTTTTTATTTTCAAACTATCACAGGTTGGTATTTTGTACCTTTATCATCTAACTACAGCATATCTTACTTGTGATATAGCTTCTTAAGGCAAATAGCAATGCCCTTTAACTAATATTTTACTATTCACCAAACTTTAATGCTTAAAAGTCATGTACGGACAAATTATCATATGGTTGAAATTAATTTCAATTTAAACTTGAATAAGTATTTAAAAATGACTCTAACTTAATTTTAGGTTGTGCCAGTAATTCTAAGTTTCCTATATCACTAATCAGAATAAACTTTAGTTGATTATTACTATTTTTCTTATCTATTAACATTGCATTTAGGTATTCAGATTTATCAATATCCTTAGGAAACTCTATAGATATATCAAAGCTACAAATAAAGTCTTTAAACTTTTGTGCCTGTTGAACTGTTATCATTGCTAAAAAATAAGAAAAATCAATAGCCTGAGCCATACCAACACCTACAGCTTCACCATGCTTTAGACCAAGATAATTCTGACATTTCTCTATAGCATGGCCAAATGTGTGACCAAAGTTAAGTATAGCCCTAGCTCCTGTTATTTCTTTTTCATCCGCAGCAACAACTTGAGCCTTAATCTGACAACTTCTTTTTACCATCTCTATCAAAGTATTACTATCTTTTGCTAATATTTTATCTCTATTTGAGTCAAGCCAAGTATAAAAATCCGTTGAGATAAAAGCATATTTTACAACCTCAGCCATACCAGCAATATACTCACGCTGCGGCAAAGTTTTATAAAACTCTACTGAAGTATAAACAATTTTAGGTTGATAAAAAGCACCTATCATATTTTTACCAAGCGAATGATTTATAGCAGTTTTACCACCTACTGATGAGTCAACTTGTGAAAGCAAAGTTGTAGGTATTTGGATAAAATCAACACCGCGCTGATATATAGCAGCAGCAAAACCTGTAATATCACCTATTACTCCGCCTCCTAAAGCGATTAAAACTGTCGAGTTACGCGTAAACTGATTCTCTAATAAAGTTAATAGTATTTTATCTAAACTTTGTTGTGACTTATACTGCTCGCCATCATTTAGAATACAAGTTTTGACATTTAAATCACCTTGCAAAGCAGCTAAAAGCTTAGCTAAATATAGTTTTTCTACCGTGGTATTTGTAACGACTAGAACTTGTTTGTTTGCGACAGCTGCAAGAATATGCGAAAAATCTAGTGCCGAATCAACAACGATATCATAACTAGCACTAAAAGTAGGATTCACCAATAACTTACTGATCACAGAATTGTTTCTTCTACTAAGAATGTCGATATTTTATTAACAATATTTTTAACTGTTGCACCATTAGTTTCTACAACCACATCAGCAATGCTTCTGTATAGCGGCTCTCTCTCCATCATTAGCTGCTCAAGAACAGGTTTTTTATCATCAACTCTCAATAAAGGCCTTTTTGTATCTTTAGAAGTTCTTTCAAGTTGTTGTTCGATTGTCGCTTCAAGATACACAACTTTACCGCGTGATGATAGCAATGATCTTGTATCTGAATCAAGTATAGCTCCACCACCTGTAGCTAAAACTATATTTTGCTTTTCAGCTAAAATCTCAGCAATAACTTCTCTTTCACGCTTTCTAAAACCTTCTTCCCCCTCTAAATCAAAGATCCAGTTAATATCAACGCCACATTTTTTTTCAATAACATCATCAGAATCGACAAATTCTAATTTCAATTGTTTTGCTAACTGCTTACCAATAGTAGATTTTCCAGCACCAACTGGACCAATTAAGAAAATATTTTTTGTTCTTATCATTTTTGACTCAAAATTGTAAGTTGATTACACACTGTGATAGTTAGTTACTAATCACCCCTTGTACATAAAAAATTATAGGCTATAAGATACCTAAATATTCATATTTTTGCAACTATTATCTGCTATCATTTTTGGACTCGTGACTCAATGATTTTTGGGGTAATAAAAATCAAAAGCTCCGAATCTTGATCATCGATTTTTGTATAGCTAAACAAATAACCTAGATAAGGAATATCTCCTAATAACGGAATCTTATTACGCTCTTCTTTTTGAATCTTTTGATATATACCACCAATTACTACAGTGTCACCATCTTTTGTCATAACTTTTGTAGTTATCTCTCTCTTTTTGATAATTGGTGGTAAGTCACCTCCATCAGGAGTCTTTCCGGGAGAGGCACCTACTGAGTTTTTAGTTACAAGGATATCCATAATAATATTACCATCTGGAGCAATTTGTGGTGTTACTTGTAATTCTAAAACTGCCTCTTGGAAAGCAATAGCAGCAGCACCAGAAGCTGTTGCTTGATTATATGGAACATCTGAACCATCTTTAATAAAAGCTGTTTGGTTATTTGCAACCACCAGGTGTGGTGATGCTACCTCATTTGCTAGAGACTCACTCTCTAGAGCTCTAATTTCCATACTCAACTTAACCCCACCAGCTAGAGTATATGCTAACTCAGCAGTAGTACCGATAAATGTTGCTGGGGTTGGCCCTGGAGGAGTTGGTGGAGTTGGTGTGGTACCACTATTGAAAGTATCTAAACCAACATTTACCCTTCCGGCCGAATCACTAACACCATAATTAAAACCTAACTCAAGCTTACTTGTTCTGAGTACCTCAACGATTCTAGACTCTATCAAAACCTGATCATTGGGAATATCAATTTCATTGATAACCTCTTTGATACGTGGCATCTTTTCTTCAGTATCTGTTACTATTAAAGTATTTGTCCGCGCATCAGAAGTAATGCTACCTCGAGGTGACATAATACCACCATTTTGTTTTGCCATCGAAGTAATAACCGTTTGTGCAGATTGAGCAGTAGTATAATTTAGCGGTATAAATTCAGTCACTAAAGTAGCATTATTTTCTAACGATCGTTTTGTTTGTAACTCTAATTGCTCTTGAGCAGCAATTTCAGCTGCAGTAGCTACATACAGGATACTACTCATTTTTTTCGTAGCTAAGCCTTTACTAACTAAAACGATATTCATTACCTCATTCCACGGTACATTTTTTAAATCAATAGAAATATTACCGCGCACACTACTACTAACAACAAGGTTTAAACCTGCAAATTCAGATAAAACTTGTAGCACAGTTTGTACTGGAGCATCTTTGAAGGATATTGAAATTGGTTCATTAACATTAAATCCTTCAACACGACTGTTGCGTCTATCAATTTTAAACTTAAATACGTTGCCCTCTTTAAAGTCACTTAGAGAAATCCTATCAAGAGAATGAATTACAAAGACTACGTTAGCATTTTCTTTAAAAACCTTGATAGAATCAACTATCGTATTGAAAACTTTAGTATCAATATTGCTAACCCATTTATCAGATATGGTGGTATCACTAAAAGTTATCGTCAATGTATAACCATCTTGAGATAGTTTAGTTTTGTAACCTGAGGAACTACTTATATTCTCCTCAAAAGCAACTTCAAAGACTGCACTACCATTTAAACTACGATGAAATTCAAGATCTTTTATATGTTTACCACTACTTTTATCTTTATTTTCTTCTCTTCCAATAATTTTAGCTTCAGGCTGCTCTGAGGTCTGCGACTGACTAGTAGATGACACTTGGGTTTCTTTAGAATCAGCTAATGAAACATCATAGCCAAGGACACCACCTAGTATTGTTAGAACAGCTAATAACTTCTTTTTTGCAAAAAACATCATTTTACCTTACTAATGTATAACAGCTTGAATCTTTTCCCAGATTCTCTTTTGGTCGTTTTTCTTCCATTCATCAACAACGATACCTTCTTTTGTAACATTTTCAACCTTACCATAATTTTGACCAATCAGCTCACCTTTTTTTAAATACATAGGCTTGTTCTCCAATGAGCTCTCAACAATTCCCCATTTTTGGTTATTTTGGTAAACAACCCCCTTGAACTTGAAAGAATCTAGTGGATAACGCTGCAAACCAGTAGCTTTCGTATCCATAATCTTTTGTAACTCAGGAGGTATTATTATTGGTTTTAATTCAATTTTTTTATTTTGTTGCGATTTAATAATTAGTACTTTCTTTTCAAATGGTAAATAGTGCTCTATATTAAAGACATTACGGATTTTTGATAATCTTTCAAAAGTTAATATATCTCCTTTATACTCAGGTATATCAAGTTTTTCCGTACTTTTAACACTTTTCATATTTGCCTGAATTAACTGATTTACCTCATTTACCCTCGAATCATAACTAGCAAAGCCTAAATTATAACTACTAATTAATACTATAAAAAATATTTTTTTAAATTTTTGATTTTTTATCATCTAAACTAAGCCCCCACTCGTTGTCGTGAATAGGTCTGCAAGTTTAGTTCTGTAACTAATTTATCATCAGACTCTTTTTTGATACTTATATCTCTTATTACAGTAATATCTTTCATATCAATTAAAGCAACGAAGAGCTTAATTAATTGTGAGAAATTTCCAGATAATTTTGCCTTGAAATCTAAAGCATACAAGTCTAAATATTTATTTTTCTCAACTCCAGCTGGCGATAGATCTATGATAGTTACATCTGAACTACTAATAGCCTCATTAAGCGCAGATAAAAAGATTGGCACCGAATGGCGCTCAGGAATGCTAAATCTTTCTTCAACATTATGCTGCTCTAGCATCTTTACTTGTTCTTTTAATGCTGCTAAATCTTTGTCTTTTTTAACAAGTCTTGGGATTTGTGCCTCCATTGTCTGAATATGGTTTTGTACTTGATTTGCTTTTGAAAGGACTGGTCCGACCAACATACCATAAAAAATAAACACAAATAATACAAATACCACTATCATTACTGGTATTTTAATTTTTAAGGGCGCATTTATAATTTTGTTTACGTGCTTACTAGATAAAAAGCCTTGTATTTTATCTACCATTTAACACTCTCTCCCTTAAATGCATTACCCTCTCCAAATTTAAACTCTAAAGAGAAGCTCCTTTGTCCATTTTTCTCTGAACCTAAATTTTTAAGTTCTACTTTTTTTACTCTAAATTCTATTTCTAAATTTTTCATAAATATCGAAAGAAGCCTTAAATCTTTAACTTCTCCGGTAAGAATTATAGTATCAGAGCTAGATACATATTTGATATTAGTAATATAAAGTTGATCAGTAATCGCACGTGAAATTTTTTCTATACCTAATAAAATATAGTACTGGCTAGCTTTAATATTTGCTAAATCTGTTGACATATCTAGTAGCTTATCTCTCTGTGTTTTGACCGCTGAGTATTCTGCTACTTGTTTATTTAGTTTAGTAATTTGAGACTGTATATAACTCTCAACTTTCATATCTTCTTCACTAGACCAAGAGAATATTATCGACAGAATAAACATTAATATAAAAGCAACCAAAGCCATGAAGCCTAGATCTATACCGATATATGTTAGTTGTTTTTTTCTCCATCTACCACGTATAAAATTAAGTTCTTTCATACTATAATGCCTCCCTCATAGCTATTGCTATTGGTAAAACATATCGGTAAGGTTTTTCTATCTTGCCATTTTTTTCAATATCAATGTTTATAAATGGATTAAGTATTTTACAATTTTTTTGTGATAGCTCTTTTATCGATACAAAAATACTCTCAAAGTCTTGTTTAATACCATAGATATAAACATTATTATCTTGGACTTCATCAAATTTATCAAAATCATTACCGCTAAAATCTAATGACATAAAATCCATAAATCTTAGCAATAATTGTATAACCTCATCAACATAACTAGCCCCAATAATATTTGTACCAAATATTTTGACAGACTCGTAGTTTTTTAACTCGCCCTGAGGAGAAAAACTATATACAGATATTTTATCAGAATATAGTCCTAAAAATATGCTATCACTAGAATACTGAGAAATTTCTGACAAGAAAAGTTCTGAAACAAAACTACTAATAACCAGCGTGTCTAGAGTACATACTGACAACGCTCTTTTGGCTTTGTTTGCGATACTATATAATTGTTTAACCTTATAACTATCAGATATATAATACATAGTCAGAGTTCCTTTTTCTTCTAACTCATCATAGTAATCATAAGCTATATCAGGATAATTTTCTGGAAAGCGCTTTTTTAGAAAATTCTCTCTAATATAAAAATGTACCCCCTCTTTTTCAATTATTTCAAGAGCTCTCTTATCACAGACAATTTGTTCTTTTGCAACATCTATTTCATTATAACTTGTAAATCCTAGTTTTACGAAACGTCCAAGGTTATTTTCTTTGACGATATTAGCAACCACACTGCCAACATATTCAGTTGTTAGCTCATCCTCAAAATATGCTTCAGGTGGAAAAAAATCGCTATCACAACAAACTAACGAGTATTTTTCACCCTTTTTATTAAGTTTAACAGCAGCAAGTGAGAACTTATCATACTCAATACCTAAAACTGTTTTTTGTGCTTGTTTGCGTCTTTTCTCAAGTAATAACGATATCATAAAACTCTTCTTTGTATATTATAGCTCAAAAATTAGATACTCTATTTCTAGATATATAACGTTGTTTATTTTATAATTAAATCCACATTAAGTAAACTGTAGTTTTAAAACGTTAGGGTTAATTAAATAATGCGTATAATACTTTTAGGTGCACCTGGAGCTGGTAAAGGAACTCAAGCAAAAATAATTGAACAAAAATATAATATAGCTCATATCTCTACTGGAGACATGATAAGAGAGACTATAAAATCAGGTAGTGAGCTTGGTCAAGAGCTAAAAAAAGTTCTTGATGCTGGACAGCTAGTTTCAGATGAGTTTATTATAAAAATTGTTAAAGACAGAATTTCAAAAGATGATTGTAAAAATGGATTCCTATTAGATGGAGTACCTAGAACTATACCTCAAGCACAAGAGCTAGATAAACTAGGTGTTAATATTGACTACATAGTTGAGATAGATGTTGCTGATAGTCTTCTTATTGAGAGGATTACAGGTAGAAGAGTTCACCCTACTTCTGGCAGAACTTATCATACTAAGTTTAATCCACCTAAAGTAGTTGATAAAGATGACATAACTGGTGAACCGCTAATAACTCGTACAGATGATAATGAAGATACAGTTAGACAAAGACTAACTGTGTATCATGCTCAAACTGCTAAGTTAATTGATTTTTATAGAAATTTTTCATCAGCTAATACTAAAACACCAAAATACATTAAGATAAATGGTGAACAAGCTGTCGAAAAAGTATCTCAAGATATTTTTGACCAGCTTAAATAATTACTAAGTCTGTTGATTTTAATATTTGTTCGAACCTAAAAAACACAGTCATCTTTGTGCTTGACATGGAGATCTCTATACTATTTAAGAGTTTCCCACCTGCATGAGAATGACAATAAATATTAATTCAACAGCCTTTTCTATTTTAAACACTCTAATAATAATTCTATAAAAGATATATACTCTAACTGGCCATGGTAAGACAGTCCAATCTGGCAGCTACGATTAAAGCTAACGCCTATTTGACAGTCTTTGATTTGTGGTTTTAGTGGCGCTAAACTAGTAGCATTTAATTCAGGGATTGTAAAACCTTTATCACCAGCAAAACCACAGCAATATATCTGCTCTGGAATTACTACCTTATCACAACATTTATGTAATGCTTGTATATATTTATTATCAATATTTTGTTTACGCGTAGAACAATCTATATGCAAAGCAATTTTGCTAAACTTCTTGGTTAACTTTAAATTAACTAAGTTATCGATAATTAAATTATTTATATTGGTGATACTAAGATTTTGATCTTTGACAAAATTAGCACAAGAACTATTATCAGTAACAATATAACTATATTTAGTAGGGTCAATACTTCGTTGCAGCAACTCTTGAGAATTCTGTTGTTGGCTATAGTTTGACTGAGAATGATACATTTGACCACAACATTGACTATTTACCTTAGTTGGGTAATTAACTTCAAATCCAAGCTTTTCAAGGATTAACTGACTAGGATATTTAGCATACTTACTACTTCCAGCAAAGATTCTGTTTGGGCATGCTGGGATTAGCAGCACTTTTTGCTTTGTAGCAACATTTGAATTAATAAAACTACAACTCTGTACTTTGGGCATAGTTTCTAAATAAACTGGTATAGATTTAAACTTACTATGCAAGCTTTGGGTCATACTGTGTAAATTGTGCTTACCGATAATATTAGCAGTTAAGTTTCCCAGCCTAACTTTTTGTTTAGCGATATTTATTGCTTTACTATGATTAACTAGTCTATCTTGAGGAGCTTTTTTACTAAGAATAAATGCTCCAGTATCAATATCTACTGGGCAACGCATTTTACATAAACTAGTGGTAGCACATGTTTGGATACCGTAATATTCATAATCTTTAAGCCATTGTTGTTTTTGCTGGTCATCAAGAGTTTGGATTTTACGGGCAACTGTATTGCGTTGTCGTGGTGTAAGACTAAGGTTTCTTGACGGGCACACCGGCTCACAAAAACCACATTCCATACATTTATCTATTTGCTCATCAACACTATTTAGCTCTTTGAGGTTTTTGATGTGTAACTTTGTATCCCTAGTAAGCTTGACATCTGGATTTAGGATATTTTGTTTATCAAAAAGGTTTTTAATTTGCCACATAATATCCCAGCATTTTTCACCCCACTCTACTATTGCAAATGTTGAAATATTACGTCCACTGCCATGCTCTGCCTTGAGAGAACCATTATATTTTTTTGCTACTAGTGTAGTAAGCTCATGCATAAATTCATCATATTCAACTAGCTGTTTTTGAACATTAAAATCAGGAGTCAGGACAAAATGAATATTGCCAGCTAAAACATGGCCGAAAATAGCCGCGTTTGTATAGTGATATTTAACAAAAAGCTTTTTGACGTCGCTAATAAGCTTAGGTAAGTCTAGGATATTTACAGCGATATCTTCAATTAGTACACTACTGCCATTAGGTCTTTGAGCCGCGATAGTTGGCAGTACACCATTACGTGCTTTCCAAAGAGTTTGCATTTGCTGCTCATCTTTTCTAAAGCCAACTTGATGAAGTATATTTGCAGCGTCGATACATTGATTTACAGCATTTAACTGTGATTCTAAGCTTTGTTGACTATCCTCAGCCAGCTCAATCATTATTGCTGCTATATTAGTATCCTCAAGCTTAATCAGAAAAGGTTGTAACTCAGCTATTCCAGACACTGATTTTAATGATAAATAATCAAGTAATTCAACAGATGAGGGAGCAAAAGCTTGTAATTTTGCTGTTAGAATTATCAACTCATCTAAATTACCATATATAAGATTTAAAGCCTTATATTTATAATCCACAACAGTATTTAGCGTAACATTACTAACAAACCCAAGTGTACCTTCAGAACCTATGATTAACCTTTCAATAATCTTGATAGGATCAGTAAAATCTAAAAAGGCATTTAAACTATAGCCACTAGTGTTTTTTATCGCAAATTTCTTTTTGATAAAATCAACTAACTCTTGATTTTGGATTATTTGTTGATGAATATCTAAAATTGAATTTATAAAATCTTTATTATTTTTTTTAAATGTTTCGACACTATTTGTATCAGCACTATCAAGTAAGCTACCATCAGCAAAAACTACTCGCATTGAGTCTAATGTTGCATAAGAATTTTTTGCTATACCACAACACATACCACTTGAGTTATTGGCAATAATACCGCCTATTTTAGCACTATTAATTGAACCTGGATCAGGACCTATCTTACGCTTATATATTTTAAGATAGTTATTAGCTTGTGCGCCAATTATACTTGGTTCAAGCTTGATTTTGTTGCCATTATCAATAATTTGATAATCTAACCAAGCATCTGCTGCTAAAACCACTAATACTTGATCAGTCACAGCCTGGCCGGAGAGGCTAGTTCCTGCTGTTCGGAAAGTTAGTTTAATATTGTATTGATTAGCTAACTTAATAATCTTTATGATTTCAACTTCATTTTTGACAATTAGTATTAGTTTAGGGACCATTCTATATAGACTAGCATCCGTTGAATATGCATACTTTAACAGTTCATTTTCAACAATTTGTTGCTGCGCTAAAAAGTTAGTTATTTTAGCTTTAAACGTATTTAGCATTAAAAATTTTTTTGATATATACTACTTGAAAGTATACATAACAACATACCAAAGATTAATTATTTTCGGTTAAATAAAATATACCTAGCCAAGGCTCTAATATCATTTTGTTTTTTGAAATTAGATTTATGCAACCACACTCTTATTTTTTTATTTGAACCTTGTTGTATAGCATATAAATATACCCAGCTATTTATGATGATGTGTTTTCTAATAATCCAAAAATCAGTTTCGTTACCATTGATTATAAATATTAAAGAATTATTCTCTAATTGATCCGGTATGATGATAGCTTCAAGAGAAAACTTATCATCTATTATTGCAAAGAATATCGATATCAAGATTAGTAAAAAGCCAAGATAAATAATAACGCTATCATGAAAGTAAATAGCTACAATAAAGCTAGTCAAAAAAACTAAACCAGCATAAATTAAGTTGCGATATCTTAGTGATTTTTTGAGTTCTAGTAGTTGCATAGATAAAGCTGTATTTAGATTAGATCATAACCAAGTGATTTCAGAGCTCGATCATCATCTGACCAACCACTTTTGACTTTTACATGAGTTTTAAGATTAACCTGCATACTAACTAATCTTTCGATATCTATACGCGAGTCTATACCAATCTTTTTGAGTTTGGCCCCTTTAGCACCTATGACAATACCTTTTTGACTTTCTCTCTCAACAAGGATACTAGCATAGATATCGACAATGTTTTTTTCTTCATCAATCTTATAGCTAGCTATTTCTACAGTTATCTGGTATGGTACCTCACTGCCTATAGTACGCATAATCTTCTCACGGATAATTTCAGCTACCATGAATTTAATGCTTCTATCAGTAATTTGGTCTTCTTCATAGAAAAAATACTCAGACTCTGGTAAAAGCTTCTCAATTCTTGATTCTAGTTCGTTGATATTATGTCCCTGCTTAGCAGATACATAAATCACATCATAAAAACTTAATTTCTCTTTAATAGACTCGATAAACATTGTTGCTTCTAGTGATTTTTTCTTATCGACCTTATTAACTACCAAAAATATTGGCATTTGCGAATATTTAAGCTTTTCGACAATGTTATCCTCTAGCTCTGTCCACTTACCTAACTCGACTATAAATAAGATTACATCAATGTCTTTTACCATTGTTGTTGCTGCTTTATTCATAAATTTGTTGATAGCTTTAGGCTCTTTGATATGAATACCAGGAGTATCAACATAGATAAACTGTGTATCACCAACAGTCTTAATACCAGTAATTTGATGTCTAGTTGTCTGAGGTTTACGTGAAGTAATACTTACCTTGTATTTAAGTATATTATTTAATAAAGTAGATTTACCGACATTAGGTCTACCTATAATTGAGATGTAGCCACATTTTTTCATAAAAAAATTATAAAGAGAAATAATTATTGATTGTAACAGCTATCTGCTTTTGTGTCGAAAATATTTATTATATTTGATAAATTTATAGCAAACACATTAGCGATTAGTAATTATTAAAACAAATGGTTAAAGCCAAAGGGATGCCATGAAAAAAGTATGTCGTTATAGCTTACGCAGTAAGCAACGAAAATGTATTACTTTGAAACATGTCTATCAATAAACCTAGCTACTCTAGTCATAGCCTCTTCAAGCTCTGGCATCTCATTAGCACAGCTAATTCTAGCAAAACCTGATAAACCAAATGCCACACCAGGCATCATAGCTACATACTCTTCTGCAAGCAATGCATTACATAGCTCGATATCACTATTAAAATTAGTATGCTCAAGTAGTTTTCTAAGATCTGGAAAAAGATAGAAAGTACCATCAGCACTCTTAACATCAATATGTGGCATAGCCTTTAAACACTTAGTAACAAACTGCTCTTTTTGTTTATAAGAATCTACAAAATACTGTAAATCTTGTGCTGGCATATTCATAGCAGTAATTGCAGCATATTGTGATATAGAGCAAGCACAAGTAGCCGATTGCGACTGAAATTTCTTTATGGCATCGTTTAGAAGCTTTGGTGCTATTGTAAAACCAACGCGCCAACCAGTCATTGCAAAGTTTTTTGATACACCACTGGCAATTACATATCTATCAGCTAAATCAGGTGCAATTTCAGTTATTAGTGTAATTCTATCTTTGAAAAATAATTGATCATAAATATCATCACCAATAATCCAGATACTCGGATATTTTCTAAGTAAATTTGCTAAATCTTCGATACATTTTTTTGAATAAATCAAGCCTGTAGGATTATTAGGTGAGTTGATAATCACAGCTTTTGTTTTTGCTGTAATATGCTTTTCTAAATCTGTAACATCTATCTCGAAGTTATTCTCAAACTTAGTTTCTACAACTACTGGTTTTGCCCCTGTAAGCGCAATCATATCTGGATACGATACCCAATATGGTGCAAAGAAAATTGCCTCATCACCTGCTTCTAGAATACAGTTAAAAATATTATGTAAACCATGCTTAGCTCCTGATGTAACACAAACTTGATCTGCAGCAAACTCAACGCCATACTCACGCTTATAACGAGCAACTATAGCCTCACGGAGCTCTTTAAGACCATCGACATTTGTGTATTTGGTGATATTTTTGTTTATTGCTTCTATACCAGCTGTTTTGATAATATCTGGCGTACTAAAACCAGGTTCACCGATAGCAAGAGAGATTACGTCATTACCTTGATCTTTGATTTGCTTTGTTAATGCTGCCATAGCATTAGTTGGTGAAGTCGAAACATTTTGAATCTTTGTGTTAAGCGATGCCATTTTTGTTCCTTATAACTTTTCTACTCTAAATTCATTTTGCTTAATTTCAATACAAGTATAATTATTTATATAATTATACAAATCAGATGCCACTAGCGGCTCTGATAATACCACAAAACCACTCTTTAATTTATTTTTCTTTTTTAAATCAAGAGTTTCTATAATATCTTTATAACTAATATAGTATAACGATGGCTCATTACCAATGGTAGAGATTTTTAGCGAATACGAAGTTTCACCATTTGAGTAGGCAATACTTGCTTTAATATTTTCTTTGAAACCATTTTTCGCCTGAATTTTATTAATCTGTTCGATAGATTTTACTATTGCTACTTTTGGATCATTTTCTAGACCATTTGATACTGCTAGCAAAAACATCGCCTCTGAATCAGTAGAGCCAAATCTAGCTTTAAAACATTGTGGTTTTATCAACCGCTCAATTTCTTGCCTGATATCATCAAAATCAGCAATTGAACCATTATGCATAAATAGATGATTTTTAAATACAAATGGATGACAATTTACATTAGCAGTTGGTGCAATAGTGCTAGCACGCACATGTGCCATAAAATTTTTACTTTTAATATGTTTTGCTAATGATATTAGATTTTGATTATTCCAAGCTGGAAGAGGATCTTTATAAACTCCAGGTTCTTTGTGCAAGCTTGTATACCAACCGATACCAAAACCATCACCATTAACTAGTACTGCTCCTTGTGATGAGTGAATACTTTGATGTATTAAGGAGTTCTCTGGATCGACGAGCAAATCACTAATTTTAATTTTATCACCATGATACATTAGCCATCTACACATAGCCTACTCCTTTTTAGCCTGCCAATGACTAGTACCTCTAAGATATACCGGAAATGTTTCTTGGGTTAAAGTACCATTGTATTTTTGTTTTTGATATTGCTCGTAGACATACTCTACTACATTAGCAACATCTATTTTAAAATCATTATTCTCTACTTGTAGTTCTGCGATAGACTCGCCAATTAGTTGATAACCAGCATATAAATCTTGAGAATATTCCTCTAGTTTATAAACATTTTCTTTGATTACCTGATCTGTATCTTTATCATAAAGCCCAAGATAAAAATCACCCATCTTCGCATCGAGGATAACAGCTACTTTTTGAGATACCGTTGTGACACTTTTTGCCAGAGCAAACATACTAGAAAAGCCAATTACTGGTATATCTAAACCAACAGCAAAACCTTGACAAACTGCTGCAGCAAGCCTAACACCGACAAAACTACCAGGGCCAACGCCATAAGCTATAAAATCCAAGGCTTTGATATCTACTGCTGCTCTAGCAAACACACCTTGTATCATCTGGAGTAGATATTTGTTGTGTTGGCGTGGTATCTCACGTGTATCATTATATAGCTTACCCGCGGCTGATAACACCACCGAGCAAGATTTACTTGATGTATCTAATACTAAAAAATTCATTTTCTAACCAATAACTTGTTTAACTTGATAATCTTTATCTAAAATTACAAACTCAGCATCAAAGCCTACTTTGATTTGACCTTTTTTTAGTCCTAGTGATTTAGCTTGATTTGTACTTGTCATTTTCACAGCATCATAGAGATTACAATTTGTAAATTTCAAGACATTTTCTAATGCCTTATTCATCGTCAAGACACTTCCTGCAAGCACTCCGTTTTCTAATCTTGCCTGACCATCTTTGACTATGACTTTCTGACCACCTAATTCAAAAACACCTTCACCAGCACTTTGGGCAGACATCGCATCAGTGATTAGCGCAATATTATCACTACCCTTGATTGCATAGGTAAATTTAACCATATCGGGATGCAGATGTATGCCATCGACTATCAACTCTGCTAAAACTTTTTTTGACATTAATAAAGCTGTTGCAGCTCCAGGGTTACGATGCTCAATCGGGCTCATCGCATTAAATAAATGTGTCGCATGTGAACAACCTTGCTCTATCGACTCTAGAGCTTGAGCCATAGTACAGCTAGTATGGCCTATTGAGCTAATTATATTTTTAGAATTACAAAAATTGATTAACTTATTAGCATTTTTAATCTCTGGCGCAATGGTAATTTTTTTGATTAAGCCATCACAAGCATTATGCCAATTTACCATTTTAGTAATATCTACTTGTTGGAGATAGTTCGGGTTTTGTGCACCAATTTTACCTGATGATATAAACGGACCTTCAAGATGAACACCAACGATTTTTGCACTATCTAAGTGAGCTTGAGAATTATAATTCTTGATAGCGTGCATTGCTTTGAGTATTTGCTCATTTGCTGCTGTCATTGTAGTTGCAAGATAGCTAGTAACCCCTTGACCATATAGTGACTTTGAAATCACCTCTAAAGCATCAACATCACCATCCATCACATCAGCTCCTTTTGAACCATGGATATGGATATCGATAAAACCAGGTATCACATAATCATCACCACTTAGCTCAATCGTAGGTAAATTAAAATCTGCTGCCTTGGCATCCTCAACTATAGCACTGATAACATTATCTTTGACGACAATATCCTTAGCCTCAAAAACATTTTGAGCATAAATTTTGCCACCTTTTAGAATATAGCTTTGCATATATCAGCCCTAATCGGTAAAATCTTGTCCTATATTAACTAAATTTATAATTTTTATCTACAATGTTACATTGGTTTCCTGGGCATATGCACAAAGCTACTAAAGAATTTCGCAAAAAAATGGCTTCGATTGATATCGCTATTGAGATAGTTGATGCACGCATACCAGACTCTAGTAGCAATCATGTTTTAGAACAAATCGTTGGTGACAAACCGATTATAAAAATTCTCTCAAAAAATGATCTAGCAGATACTACGATTACCAAACAGTGGCTAGATTTCTACAAAGGTAGTGCTATCGCGTTAAATACCCTTGAGGATAAAAATATTGTCAAAAGAATTCTTGTTTTAGCTCAAAAAAAATGTCCAAATAGAGGTACAGTGCTAAAACCAATTAGAGCAATTATCTTTGGGATACCCAACGTAGGCAAATCTACAATGATAAATAAACTAGCAGGTCGTAAAGTAGCTAAGACGGGAAATGAGCCAGCTGTGACAAAACTACAGCAACGCATCGATATTAGCAAAACTTTTATGATATTTGATACTCCAGGGATTATGTTTCCTAGTCCCAAAAGTGAAAGTAGCGCTTTTAGAATCGCATCTATCGGCTCTATCCGTGATACTGCCATGGATTATGAAGGTACAGCTTGTTATCTACTAAATTTTTTTAAAGAAAAAAATACAAAAAATTTCCTAGCTCGCTATAATTTCATTAACCAAAAAGATTTTTTAGAAAAGTACCCTCAAGAGATTCTCAAAGATATCTCAGCTGCTAAAACTAATTCAAACATCAAACAAGCTGCTAAAAATATAGTCCATGATTTCCGTGCTGGGCACTTTGGCAAACTATCTTTAGAAAATCCACAAACCATCGAAGCTGAGAAAGAACAAATGCTGCTCGAGCAACAACAACTATAACAAAATCTCTAATTGGCTTAAATCTAAGCTAAAACTATTATATAATCTAAGTAAATATCTTATTATAAAAATATAGTTGATGTCTGAGCAAGAAAATATCCCTAAACAGCCAAAGAAAATTGGTCCTATAGCGCTTACTAAAAAAAATATTATCAAAGCTTTAGTTTCAGTCGCTGTGATTGGTAGTTGTGCTTTTGGTATCAATAGTTATCTAAGCTATAGACATCAGCTTTTCTTAGAGCGCTATGCTGCGGCTTTTGCAGATATCCAAAACCAAAACAAAAGTGGCTATAAAAACGCTTTTGAAGTTCTCAAAGGACTTGCCGAAGACGATCAAGCTACAGCTAAAGACTACTTTTATCTAGGCTATATTTATCAATACGGCTTAGGTACAGAAAAAAATTACTATGATGCTTACAAAAACTATAAAAAAGCAGCTAATGCAAACTACCCAAGAGCTTTTTATCAAATAGCCACTTTGTATAGAGATGGTTTAGGTGTTAATAAAAGCGATAAAAAAGCCATAGAGTATTTTAAGAAATCTTATGATCTTGGTTACAAAGATTCTGTAATAGCATTAGCTGATCTTATTAATTCTAACAACCACATAATTTCGGTAGTCGAACCAGAAATTTTGTACGATATATATTTAGGCTACAAAGATGACATTATTATCGCTACTGATACTGATAACTCATTAATGGCAAATAAATACCTTATGACTGCCGCCGCTGAGGGTTATGAACCAGCGATAATTGTTCAAGCACGTGATTTTAGCCAAGCTGGTGATAACTATAGAGCACTAATGCTATGGCAAACATTATTATACAGCTCTAACCCTAATGTATCAGAACTTGCTAAGAAAGAAATTGTTGCCGTTGAAAACCGCGTAAAACAACAGCGTTTAAAAGAGCTTGAAGAGCAAAGACAACAACAAATAAAAATGCAGATGCAACAACGCCAAAAGCTAATCGAACAAGCTAAAAAAATTGATCAAATTGAGCAAAAGAAAGAAATTGGGCTATCAACACCTAAGCAAAAATTTAACAATCTGAACGGTTTGATATATATAAACCTTTTTAATGCTAATAAAGGTCAGCTTCAGCAATTCTATAAAGATATTCTTGGGGTTGAAGTTGATACAAACTTTATAAAAACAGGTGAGAATCTAGATAATAGTTATATTGATGACTTTTTGATATTAGCTAAACTCAAAAACAATCAATCATCACTGCGATTTGATTTTGCTGATAAAGCTGACAACAATAAATACGAAGGTATAGTCTACTACTATTACAATAGCAAAGATAAAGTTAGCCAAGATCTATTGGCAACTATCATCAAAAATAACAAACCTAAAGCCTCTTCGCTATTACCTAAATTGTATGATGAGCTAGAGACTCCAGTAAAACAGTCAAAGGCTATTCAACAAGCTGACTCCTCAAAACAGCAGCAGAAGAAAAAACAATCAAAAGCTGAAAAAATCCAACTAACACATGAGGAGAAAATCCATAGAATGCAGGTATTTGCCCAAAAAGGAGATTTTAGGCAATTCTATAAACTTGAGCAAGCGGCAAAAGCTGGTGATGTCTACGCAATCTACTATACAGGCGAATATTATTACAATATCAAAGAATATAAACAAGCACTCAAATACTTCAATGAAGCTGCTGATAAAGGTTATGGTCAAGCATACTACAAATTAGCTTCACTATACTATAATGAGGAGCAAAATGGCGTACCATTTAATAAAGAAAAGGCCATGTACTACTACAAAAAAGCTGCTGAACTAGGTGTCAGGAATGCTCAGCATATATTGATGCTTATTGAATAATATTCTCAATCTCTATTATTAATTTATCTATCTCAGCAGTATTTTGCTTAATCTCATTGACTAACTCAAGTGGTGATTTATGCTCAATAGTTTCAACTTTATTAGGGTTTTTTGCTGATATATCATAGTCTTTGATATCCGCGACATTTACTATCCAGCTGTTTTCTGTAAGCTTACGCGATTGCCAAATCTCTAAAAACTCAGCAAAATGCTCAAACTGAATAGGTTTGTTTTTGGTGAGTTTATATGGGGGGTTTACTTCATAGTAGAAAATATCTGTAGTGCTACCATCTCTATCAAAGAAAATCACATTAGTTTTAACGCCACTATATGGCAAAAACACCCCAGCAGGAAGTGAAACTATAGTGTGAACATTATAATTTTCTAATAGTTCTTTTTTGACATTTTTAAAAGCATTGTTGGTTTGAAATAACACGCCCTCTGGCACAACCACACCACATCTACCACCCAGTTTTAGACTTTTGTAAATATGTTGTAAAAATAGTAACTCTGTAGCATTTGATTTAATTGGAAAATTAGCTTGAATAGTTGCTTTTTCTTTACCGCCAAAAGGTGGATTGGCTAGGATAATATCATAACGGTCTTTTTCCTCAAGACTACGAATATCTTTTACAAGTGTATTTGCCTTGGTAATATTCGGTGATGTGATACCATGCAAAATCATATTCATCATACCCATTACATACGATAATGGCGTTTTTTCTTTACCAAAAAAAGCCTCTTCATTGAGAAATTTAAGCTGTGTCGTAGATAGCTCTTTGCTATACATGTGTTCATAAGCATCTATCAAAAAGCCACAAGTCCCAGCTGCTGGGTCATAGACAGTTTGTCCAGCCTTAGGGTTAACTACATCTACGATAGCTTTAACCAGTGGTCTAGGTGTATAAAACTCACCACTATTACCACCATCAGAGCCCATTTCTTTAAGCAGATTTTCATAAATTTGCGATAGTTGGTACAGGTCTTCTTTTTTATTAAAATTCAGCTCATCAATCTCGTTAATAACATCACGCAAAGTATGACCACTAGCAATACGGTTATCTATATATTCAAATACAGCTCCAATTTTATATTTAAGCGTTTTGACATTTTCATCAATAGATTTAAACGATTTAAGATATGGAAAAAGCTCTTTATTAACAAAATTTAGCAAATCAGCTCCACTATTAATCTCACTAATATCTAGCTTGCCATCTGCACCTTTAGGAGCTGCCCAAGTATTCCAGCGGTATTTTTTATCTAGAACAAATGTATAGTCCTGATCTATGAGCTCCGCCTCTAAAGCTTTTTCATTTTCATAGTCATTAAGAAATTTTAGAAAAAGTATCCAGCTGACTTGCTCGGTATAGTGCATCGCGCCACTGATTCCGTCATCTCTTCTTAGTATGTCTGTTATTCTATTTATTTTTGATTGCATTTTTGTTCTCTCTTTTTTATTAGTGCAATGTCAAACTAGACTGTACAGGTTCTTCTTCATCTGTACCTGGCATACTTTCAAGAACAGAATCAATATTTAGCAAATATTCACACAACATAGAATATTCTACTAATAATTCTAATATTGGGCACTTTTCTTTTTTTTCATCAAATGAGTTATTTAATAAAGTTCTTAGCATTACTACACTATTTGCTAATAAATAATTACATGCTCTATTTAGCACACAAATATCATATAACGATATCATTTCAGACTTTTTGAATAATGTTAAAATTGACCTGATTTCGCTTATACACTCATCTATATTTTGGTCTGCATTAAGATTTAAGAAAACTTTCTTAGATGATATTCTCTTACCATTTGCTAAGCTTTTGATAAATTTAATATCAGTTGGATACTCTAGCAGATCACATAAATGTCTAAACTCTGCACAACTATCTAATAATGGGCTATCTGATTCTTCATTAAAAAAAGGATCTATAGTTTTGTTCATTTTTACTATAGATGCCTGCATATAGTAATTAGCTACTGAAGCCAAAAATGTTAAGTCAGATAAAGACAACCTGTTATTACTTACAAACCTAGTTAAAAGTTTTCTTATATCTGCTATACCTTGTTCATATATTTTATCTTCTGAAAATTTTATGAATACTTCTTGTGCGTTTATCATTTCTTATCCCTGTACTACTATTTTGTCTATGGATACTAAGTTTATTACCGTAGTTCATCCCTCCTCTATTATAGAGGAGGTTAGGAGGAGTATTTTAAAAACTCTCTCCCTACCTCTCTCTTCACAAGAGAGAGGAGATTCACAACTCCCCACGAAATGCCTTGTCTAAAATACTGGCTTTTAGTGCTTTTAAATTCTCTAATTTCTGCTCATTTAATTGCTTAATCTTATCAACCTTTGTGGCAATACTATCCAAATACTCTACGGTTTGTTGTTGGATTTGTAGTGGTGGGGTTGGTACTTCAATTGCTTTTATATATGTCTGACTTATATTAGGCTGAGCTCCACCAAAGGAATCTCTAAGCATATCCTTTCTAATATTTTTTAGGAAATAAAATAAATACTTTGTCTCAAAATTATTTTCATTGTTTAATATTGCACACACCGCTTGATTAGTAGTTGTTTCAATATTTAAAATTCCTAACCTACCAACAGTAGCACCATACATGGCCATAAGTAGAGTACCTTTAGGAAGTATCTTTGCTGAAGATTTTTTTACTCCCTCTTCTGTTATAAATTCTTCAACATCATTTATGTATGAATCATTTAATTCTCCACTCTTAAGCCAACCAATTTCACCGCCCCAAAACTCTTTAGTATCTCTTTTAGGAGTTCCACCACTAGTTGTTTTAGTAAGTTGCGATAACAATTTAGATTTATACTCCCCCTCCAACTTTTTAAAAGTCTTATCAAGGGTGCTAGCCATTAGAGTATTAGCATTTGTGATATTTTGCTGGTGTAGCTCTATCGCCTTATCAATCTTCTCAAAAAGACTATCTAGCTTGGCAACTATTCGCTTTTGCTCTGCTAGTGGTGGGAGAGGGATTAACTGTTCTTTATAATCTCTATAATAGATATGAGGTATTGTTGTTCCGCTTATATATTTACTAAAATCAACTACTAAAAGCATATAATACAAATATTTAATTTTTACATTATCTTTTGGTAATAAATACTGCAAAGTTCCAATAATAGATGACTTACCATCTAGCATCATTATTCTACCAACACCTGCACCATCTTTAATTATTGAGATATATGGCTCTTCACGATGAAAGAAACTAATATTTTTTATAAATCCTTTTGCTCCATATAGAGGGTACTTGCCTTCTTCATTTTCTATTTTTTTTAAAGATAAATTTGATGAAGCTTTACCACATATTTTTTCTAACTCAATCCACTCCCACCCTGCTGGCAATTTATATAATTCGCTCATTTTTCTGTTTTTTCCATAACATTTTATCGTCATGCTGAATTCATTTCAGCATCTCACCATATTCTCAATCCCATTGAGATCCTGAAACAAGTTCAGGATGACTGTATTTTTTTTGTTTTATTGTAGGGGCTAACCTATGTGTTAGCCCTCTTCTACATTTTGGTTTATATTTCATAATAGGTTGACACACAGGTCAACCCCTACATAAAATCATCGTCATTCTATGGCTCGACCATAGAATCCATTTTTTTATACCCACATTATCATTTTGTCCATGGATACTACGGTCGGTGCCGTAGTATGACAAATGTTTGTTTTTACAATCCCCTCTTGAGAGGGTTGCGACTTGTCGCGGGGTATAGCTTTTGTCAAACTACCCCGACCTGCTTCGCAGCCCACCCCTTCGACACTCGAAGGGGAATAACCCAAATTTTAGCTACTAGCCAATTCCCCTTCAAAATATTGAAGGGGTGGCAGTCGCTAGACTGACGGGGTAGTGTTTTATTGTAGGGGCAGATTCTATATCTGCCCTTTTATAATTATATTCCACACATTTTTAAATTAGGGTCGAAATGGATTCGACCTTTACCTCATATTAATAAAATACATGTCTTACAGACGCCTTATATATTTGATATTCTAATCCTGAATAATTTTCTAACATATATTTATTGATTTGTTTTTCTATGCTTTTGTTTTGTTCTTCTATACTTCTGTCTTTTGATAAATCAATTTCTATCTTTAAATCTATTTCACATATATTTTTCTTATTTAGCAAACCCCAAGAATTATACAGATTTTTCTTATTTGTTTTTCCTAAAAGAATCTGCAATTCTAAAATAGGGATATCAATCATGTATAATGTGCTTTGATGAACAATTTGATTATTACAAACAGTTTGCTCCATACTTACTTTCTCTAAAGCTCTAGAAAGAAAAAAAGAATTTTCTTTTATTCTATGTTTTAGATAATCATCCTTTCTAACAACTGCATATAGATATATACATTTTAGTACAAAATTATATAGTACTGACTTTACTGAGCCACTCCAATTATAACCTAATACAACTATTTTTATGCTTGCTAGTATTTTATCTATGAAATTTGAATGTTTTTTTGATTTAATAAATATTTCTTTTCCATTTCTAAATATACCTATTAAACAGTAAGCTTTTTTACTTAAAAAAATAGATCTATCTTCTTTTTCAACACCTAGTTTATTATGATAAAGAGTAAACTCTTTATATGATAGTTTTTTCAAGCTATCTAAATTTTCATCTTTAAATAAAATTATATACTTACCATTATCAACCAAATAGATTTTAGAAATATAAATATCATTTAATGAAGTATTTTCTATTTTTACAGAGTGCCCAAAACCTTTTATAGTATCTTTAAATTTAGTGATATTTATTACTCTTATCCTTTTTATCCAATGAGTCAACAACAATATATAAATTGAAGCAATTGCTAATATAATTGATGATATTTGAGAAATATTTTCTAGACTTATATATGAAAAAATTTCTTTTAAATCACTCACCTATAAATCTCCCTTTGCAACTGCAAATAGCTTTCTTTTAACTGTGCCATACCACCAAAATCATTAGCAAGCTCCGAAACTGTCCCAAGACCACTTAACTCAACTAATGATGGTAGCCTTTTTTGCTCTAGTTCAACTACACCATCTTTTTTATACTTGTCTAAGACAAATAACAGAAACTCCCTAGCCTTAGCATTTTGTAACTGTTGCATAAATTCTGAGGACTCTGCAGCAACTGCCCTTTGCTCACGCGTTAGGATATCTTTACTAAAAACTAGATGATTTAGTACATCATAGATATCACTATCTTTGGCTTTAAATATCGCTTTGATATTGTCGATGTTTTGCCCAAAGCTTAGCATCTCTTCGAGCTTGTCTAGTAGTGTTTGTCGATACTGTGGATTTGCCCAAGCATCTTTTAGAAGCTGTTCATTATTTTGACAATACTTAGCTAATACACCGATTAACTGCTCTAGGTACTCTTGTGTTGCAATCGGTCGCCCATCTACACCAACATAGCTAGTTTCTATATCTAGAACTTTAAGCTTACGCCCTTTTATAGTGATATTGATTGGCTCTTGCTTTTTTGACTCTTTCTCATCGTTGAGGTTTTCTATAGGGTCTACTTCTTTGACCTCTTTTATATCTTCTTTGGGCTTACCATCTGCTTTGACATCTGTAATTACATCGGCGACACCGTCCCATTCTTTATCATAGAATTTATCACTAGCCTTTACAAAGTCCAAAATCGTAAAGCAATCTTTACCCTCAAAAATACGTGTACCACGTCCGATTATCTGCTTAAACTCTATCATTGACTCTATCGGTGCTGTTAGTACGATATTACGCACATTTTTCGCATCGACACCAGTAGTTAGCATCTTTGATGATGTTAGAATTACAGGAATATCCTTGTCATTATCTTGAAACTGCTCTAGATAATCTCTACCTATTTGCCCTTCATCAGATGTTACACGCACACAGTAATCTGGGTTTTTGACCTTTTTAAAGTTATCTATTGCTAGCTTTAACTCTAAAGCATGAGGCTGATTTTTACAAAAAACTATAGTTTTATCCATCTTGTTGATGTTATCTAGTACAGTTTTTGCAATTAGCTCATGACGTTGTAAAGATGTGATAGTTTTTTCCCAGTCATCTATACCATAGACTTTATTTGGCAAATCCCCGTCAACTCTATCATGTGTGTTAGGTCGATATTCATCAATATTTGTAGTTATGCGTTTGACTTTGTATGGTGTTAGGAAACCATCATTTATACCATCTTTGAGCGAATACTCATAAATCGGCTCACCAAAGTAGTCATAAGTATCACCGTTGACATCTCTCTTTGGCGTAGCTGTTAGTCCAAGATGTACCGCACTTGAGAAATACTCAATAATATCTCGCCAAGAGCTATCATCACTTGCACTGCCTCGATGACATTCATCTATAATCACCAAATCAAAAAAATCTGTTGGGTATTGTTTATAGTAGGCTGTTAAGCTTTCATCATCAAGATATTGGCGATTTTGGTTATCTGAGATTGCTTGATATATCGCAAAAAAGACATTGCCACTAAGTGGCACTTTACCACCATTTTTCTTAATCGATACGCCTTGTAATCTCTTACAATCATTCTCTATAGGGTTAAACTCATTCATGGCTTGTTCTATTAGAATATTTCTATCTGCTAGATACAAAATTCTTGGCTTTTTCTGCCCTATATCATTTTTTCGCCATCTAGCTTCTAGTAGTCTATAGGCTATTTGAAATGCTATATATGTTTTACCAGTACCTGTGGCAAGTGTTAGCAGTATCCTCTCTTTACCGCTACTAACCGCATCTATAGTTTTTTGTACAGCTATCTTTTGATAATAGCGTGGAGTTTTAACACTATCAGCAAAAAAACCTTGAGTTACTACATTTTGCCTAGTTTTGTTAATATTTGGGTACTTTCGTTCAAAGAGCTCTCTAGGCATTGGAAAATCCTCAACATCTTTACTTTGCCCAGTTGGGATATGATACTCTAAAATTTTATGACCATTAGTTGAGTAGACATACTCTACATCTAAGGCTTTACCGTAGGTGATAACTTGTTGTAAACCTTGTTTATAGTTTACATCTTCTTTTTTAGCCTCTACTACTGCTAAATTTATATCTTGATAACGTAATAAATAATCGACATATTTTTTTTCACCTCTAGCACCACCTGCCTGCTTTCGTCCATCAGTAAAATAGTACTTTTCACGTGTAATATAGCGTTCATCCCAACCGCTCTGGCGTAGCTTTGGAGTTATAAGTTTGGCTTTGGTATCTGCTTCAGAATACGACATTTAAAATAGCTTTAAACATATATACTCTAATAATATGATTAATGGTGAGATTTTTCTATAGAAAATTAAAAGTTATAGTGATCAAGATTGGTTTTGACAATATCTAGATTTGATATCTTTGATAGCTTGAGCATAAGTAGCATCCATCTCTTCTCGAGAACCCACACCACCACCAATCTCATAAAGCTTACCATCACTAACACCGTAAATAGCCGCATGGATAGTAAACTTAAGACCTTTTGCCCAAGCATTTTTGACAACTGTAGTTTTACAAAGATTTAGAGCCTGATGTAACGCATTTAACTCACACATCATATCAACTTTTTTCTTCATATACTCTTCTTGATTATCTTTAAAACATACTAAAGCTTCTTCGATAAATTGCTTGTTTTGCTCTTTAACTTCATGGATAGATGTTAACCAATTATCGATTAGACCATAGCTTTTATCTTTGACGACTGTCTCAACACCACCACAAGCATAGTGACCACAAACTATGATTTTCTTAACCTTAAGAACCTCGATAGCAAATTGTAGCACTGACAAACAGTTTAAATCTGTAAGTGAAACGACATTGGCAACATTACGATGCACAAATACTTCACCTGGAATCAAACCACAAACTTGGTTTGCTGGCACACGGCTATCTGAGCAGCCTATCCAAAGGTATTCAGGCGATTGTCCCTTCGATAATGTTGCAAAAAAGTCTGGATTAGTTTTTTTGATTTCTTCGGCCCATTGCCTATTACCTTTTATTAACTCGGAAATATTGCTCATTTGATCTCTCTCACAAATTGTATGAATATTTTTTCATATATTAAAATTCATATAATAACTTAATATGGAGCGATAAGCAAATTTTTATCTATTCATATTTCTCTTGTATTGTTACTTCACCTTGTAAAGAGACATTAAATGCATCTTTGACTTGTTGTTGTGTCATATTCGGCTGACTTAATAAATAAAAAAGCTTACCTAATGCTGCTTCATCTGTCATATCATAACCAGAAACTACACCCGCTTTAATAAGTCCTCTAGCAGCTTTATAGGCATCCATCTTAACACTACCATACAAACACTGAGTACAGTTGACTATCACAACGCCCCTATCATTGGCTTTGTTTAGCGTAGCATGAATATTTGGATCATTAATCATATTGCCAGAACCATAAGTCTTGAGAATTAATCCTTGTAATGGTGGCTCAAGTACAGCATCTAGAATATCATTACCCATACCAGGAAAGACATTCAAAATAGCAATCTTTGGCACACCAAGAGTCTCTAACTTAAGTTGACTAAATACATCTGCTCGCTGCCATAACCTTTTTTGTTTAACAACTATATCTATACCAACTCTAGCCAAAGTAGGGTAATTTGGGGATGCAAAAGCATCAAAATCAGTTGCTGATATTTTTGTAGTTCTATTACCACGCATTAGTTTTTGATTAAAATAAACACACACTTCCTTAATAACTTCACTACATGCAAATATTAAGCTATTAAGAATATTTGATATTGCATCTGATCTAATCTTTGATATCGGAATTTGCGACCCTGTGACAATTACTGGCTTTTGAATTTCACCAAGCATAAATGATAATACAGAAGCGGTATAAGCAAGGGTATCTGTACCATGTAAGATTACAAAACCATCATAATTTTGATAATTTCTAATAATATCTAAAGCTAAAGAAAACCATTTTTTAGGATTGATATTTGATGAATCTATAAGGTTACTATACTCTTTAATCTCAAATTGCGGCATATTATAATGATAAAAATCTCTAATACCCTCAATTGTTTTGCTAAGGTAGCCTGGTTTGACATCGTACCCTTGCTCAGTACTAACCATACCTATAGTACCACCGGTATATAAAATTAGAATTTTTTTATGAGCACGATTTTCCATTTTATTTTCCCATTAGCTCAGCAATAGCTTTGTTTGCTAACTCATCTGCTTTTTCATTACCAATATTACCACTATGACCTTTTACCCAGCCCCAAGATACATTATGTTTGTTTGTCAGAATATCCAGCTCTTGCCAGAGATCTTTATTCTTAACCTCTTTCTTAGCAGCTGTTTTCCAACCATTAGCTTTCCAGTTTGCTAGCCATTGATTAATACCGTTTTGTAGATATTTAGAATCAGTATAGATAGTTATATCACACTTTCTTTTAAGTGCTTGAAGCGTTTTGATTGCTGCCATTAGCTCCATTCTATTATTTGTAGTATTTTTTTCACTACCATATATTTCTTTATCTACACCATTATAACTAAGGATAGCTCCCCAGCCACCAACTCCAGGGTTACCCTTACAAGCACCATCTGTGTAGGCAATAACACTATTTCTCTTTTTGAAAATTTCCATACACTTTCCTAGCACAACCACCACTATAGATTTTAGCTTTTATTGGTTCATTGACAAGTTCACTGACATTCAAAGCATCAACTCTAAAATAATTATCTTTCTTAAAGACTACAACATAATTTTTACTAATTATTCTCTTGAGCATATTTACTATAAAGTTATTAGTGTAGTTTATTAACCTAACTTTTTTACTACTAAAGCCATTCGCTAAAAACCGTGATAATAACCCATATAGACTAATACCACCAAGACATGCTACTATAACCTCACCATCATCTGCCAGGCAGAAATGTAATTGATTAAACAATGCCTTCATCTGCTTTGGACAACTGACAAAGCTCTCATCAAGAATAATAAGATCAAAGTACTTATATTCAAAAGGCCAAGCCTCAATATCAAAAATACATCCCAAAGGTGAATCAACTTTCAAATATCCTGAGCACGCGACAAGTTTTAGGACATTTATCTTATGAAAATAATTACTCTCAGTAGCTGTGATAATAAGAGCTTTTTTATACCATCTTTGACTTAAATACCTGGTTATAACGCGCTCTTTTTTTATCATAACTACTCTACCAATGCTCTCATTCTATCAAAATAATCAGGACAAGTTTTGCTTACAGCCGCTGCATTATTTACTATTACACCTTGGTATTTTAACCCTAAAAGCGCTAAAGACATAGCGATACGATGATCATTATGACTATCAACTTCAGCTGGCTTAAATTTGCTTCTCTCAGGAGATATTAAGATACTATCTTGAGTAGTCTCTACATAGATACCAAGCTTAGTAAGTCCCTCTGCCATAGCTGCGACACGATCTGATTCTTGACCACGTGTATGACTAAGACCTGAGATATATGTATCACCCTTAGCAAAGCAAGCAATAGCTGCAAGTGTCATAAAGGTATCAGAGAAATTACGCATATTAATTTTTATACCATGAAGCTCATCACTACCTATAACCTCTATACCATCATCAAAGTAGTTAACTTGACAACCTATATTCTCAAGTATTTCTAAAAATTTGATATCACCTTGCTTAGACTTTTTAGTAACATGCATAACCTTGATAGTTGAACCTGTAATAGCCGCAAATGCCCAAAAGTACGATGCTGTCGAAACGTCTGGTTCAACAACATAGTTACTAGGTGAGATATATTGAGATTTTTTGGCAATATAGATATTTTCATCAACATCAACCATCACGCCAAACTCTGCCATAACCTTTGTCGTCATCTCTAAATATGGCTGTTTATGATCTGTGATAGAGTTTAATCTCAGGCCATGTTGCATAAAAGGTGCTGCCATCAGCAAACCTGAAGCAAACTGCGAGCTTTTCTCACCATCTACTTCTATACTACCACCACTTAAAGATTTAGCCGCTATCGTCAAAGGCATAGTATGATCCTTTTGGTGGTAGCTTGCTGTCATACCTAACTTTTCAAGTGGTTTTAATTGATCTGCTAAGGGTCTATTCATCATTCTTGGTTTCGCATAAACATAATATTTGCCTATAGGCTGCACTGCTAACATTGGTATTATAAATCTCGTCAAAGTACCTGACTCGTTACAAAATATCTTTGCGTCATGATTATTAAACTTTGCCGCACAACCGTTGATAAGCAGCGATTTAGTTGCTTGATTATGCTCAACTTGACAGCCTAGCTCTTTTAAAGCCGCAACACAAGTTAATACATCAGCACTATTTGGCAAATTCTCAAACTTTGTTTGACCTTGAGCCATAGCTGCGATTATCAGCGATCTATTTGAGATACTCTTTGAGCCATCTAAATATACTTGCTGATTTATCTTTGATTTTATTTGTGGGATAAAATCTTTCATTTATTTAGTTCAAAAAATTACATTGATGTTTATATTAACATAACTAATACTATTTTTTTGAATAATTAATTAACTAAAAAGCTAAAATTTAAGAGCGGTTCTTGATAGCTTTTTTAAGCTTAGCTAGAGCATCCTCTTCAATCTGGCGTATTCTTTCAGCTGAGATATTATATTTAGCGGCTAAATCTTGGAGAGTTGCTTTCTCTTCAAGTAGATAACGTGACATGATAATATCCTTTGTGCGTATATCAAAACTGCTCAAAACACCTTTGACAACCGCTTTGAGGTTATCATAATAATCTTGCTGGACAATTTGGTGCTCAATGTTTGAAGATTTATCTTCTAAATATAAACTTTGCTGCGAAGTTTGCTCACCATCATCATCTGTATATGGTAAATCAAGACTTGCATCGCCCTGACACATTCTTTTTTCCATCTCGATGACAGTCTCTTCTTTGACACTTAACTCTTCGGCTAACTGTTTGATATCCTCCGAGCTTAACCAACCAACTTTACCTTTGCTACTTCTAAGATTAAAAAATAATTTACGCTGTGCTTTTGTAGTAGCAACTTTGACAATTTTCCAGTTTTTAAGGACATAATCATGCATCTCCGCCTTGATCCAGTGAACTGCAAATGATACTAATCTGACACCTTGATCAGGATCAAATTTACTTACAGCTTTCATAAGACCAATATTACCCTCTTGAATAAGATCAGCTATCGAAAGTCCATAGCCTGAAAAGTTTCTCGCTATTTTAGTGACAAAGCGTAAATGTGATAATACAAGTTGCTGTGCAGCATCTAAATCTTTTTTGTATTTATAGCGTTTTGCTAAATTTTGCTCTTGCTCAAGTGATAATACCGGTAAGGTATTAACAAAGTTTAAATACGTACTGAGATTATTATCAGATACAACCGGTAGAGTTTTCGTTTTCGTAGCTGGTAATAATTTTTTGTTGGCCATATGGCTCCTATGGTTAGCTTACACTATTGATAATAGTATGTTTGTTTTAGCTGATTAATCTGAGCTTGTTGCTGCTCTAACGCATAAGCAAATTCTTGGTGCATCTGCATCATCATAGCGTGTAATTGAGCTATTTTTTGATCTTGAATCTTTGTATACTCTTCTAACCTTTTTATTGTATTTTGCTTATGTATGTACTTAGCAAATTTTTCTTGAGCTTGCTTTAGTTTATCTAAGCTTATCCAACCAGTATTACCATTATTTTTATCAACAACTTCACACCAGTTATTTTGCTTACAATAAAAGATATTATAATTATCTTGATTTTTAAGAGTTATTTGACCAAATATTTTAGAATTCTGATCATCTTTAATATAGATATCAACTAACTTGTGTGGGTGATCAGCATGTTGCTTTTGTGCTGGAGATTCTACTGGTTTGCTATCAGACATAGCTAAACTAAAACTTACGCCAAAAGCAAGCATAAAACCTGTTAAAACTAATTTTTTCATTAATACTCCTTTTATTAATTCTTCATTTTAATTATACACTATTTAGTGATTAGCAGCCACAATAATGATTTATAGGATAGGAGTATCTTCTTTAGATATTTGCTTTGGAGGTAAAGATTCTCTATTTAAACCCAGGGCAACAGCCACCACACCAGCAACATATATAGATGAGTATGTACCTACTATAATTCCCAAGATTAGAGCTAACGAGAAGTTATGTACTGAGCTACCACCAAATAGATATAATACAACTACAACCAACATTGTTAGACCAGAAGTCAATATAGTTCTTGATAAAGTATCATTAATACTTCTATTAACTACCTCTACAACACTGGCATTACGCATTTTTCTGAAGTTCTCACGAACTCTGTCATATATCACAACTGTATCATTTAATGAGTAGCCGATCACAGCTAATACCGCTGCTAACACAGTTAAATCAAACTCTAAATGAAACGCCGCAAACACACCTAAAATAACAATTGGATCATGCAAGAGCGCCAAACAAGCACTAATACCAAATTTCATCTCAAATCTAGCACTTATGTATATTAAGATACATACCATAGCTATTATGATCGCTAAGACACCATTACTTGCCAACTCTTTGCCAACTTGTGGACCAATATAGTTAACACTTTGAGCTTTTGCATCTAGCGAGCTTTCAACTTGGTGTTTGAGATATTGTTGCGCATCTTCTAAATTTTTTGCTTTTATATTAACTTCATCAGGCGCAAACTTAATAAGAAAATTATTATTATCACCAAAAGTTGTAATCGTTGTATGCTCAAATCCAGCCGTTGCTAATTTTTTTGTCATTGTCTCAGAGTCTTGTGACTTAGATGTCTGAATTTGTACTTGATAACCACCTGTAAAATCTAAACCAAGATTTAAACCTTTAGTAAAGATAAAAAATAATGACACAACAATCATTATTACAGAAAAAGCAGTTGTATATTTCTTAATTCCTAAAAAATCTATGTTTGTCTTTTGCTTAAAAAATTCCATTATAAACCCAACCTAAAATTATATGCCTATAGAGATTTTTTCTAGTTTCTTTCTCTTACCGTAAACAAAATTTGTCATCGCTCTTGAAACAGTAACAGAAGTAAACATAGATGTGACAATACCTATCATCAATGTGATCGCAAAACCTTTGACTGCGCCGCTACCGATGAAGAAAAGTATTACCGCAACAATCAAAGTTGTAATATTTGAATCTACAATTGTTGTAAACGCCTTCTCATAACCAATATGTATCGCACTTTGGCGTGGCATACCAGCACGAATCTCTTCTCTAATACGCTCAAATATAAGTACATTACCATCTATTGACATACCCAAGTTTAGGACGATACCAGCAATACCCGGTAGTGTCAAAGTAGCACCAGGAATAATAGACATCACTGCTACAATTAAGATTAAGTTCAACACTAACGCAATATTAGCTATAACTCCAAAAACGCGATAATAAACTAAAATAAATACTATAACAGCGATAAGTGCTACCACGATAGATAGAATACCTTTTTCGATATTGTCCTTACCTAGACTAGGACCTATCTGCTGCTCTTGAACTATATGTACAGGAACTTGTAACGCTCCTGATTTAATCATTAAGGCAAGGTTATTTGCTTCTTTTTGATTTAGACCAGTGATTTGGAATTGTGAGCCTAGTGCAGATTGGATTGTAGCAACATTGATTAGCTTCTCTGTTTTAGTAACTACATTCTTCTCTTTATCATCTTTATCTTTGACTTTCTCATAAGTAGTATTAACAAGCATTACACCCATTGGATTACCAATATTCTTGGCTGTAATCTGCCTAAAATGACTTGCTGCACTTCTATCTAGCTCAACCATTACAATCGGTGTCCCCGTCTGGCGATCAATAGATGGACTAGCACTGATAATATCAGCACCACCAGCAACAGCAGCACTTTTTAGGCTATAGTAGCTTTGATAGCCTCTACCATTATCTAAAGCATAAACTTTATAACCCTGCTCTTCAGCTGCTAATCTATCTGCAACAGGACTTACTAAATAGAAACTCGCTGTAGAAGTACCTCCTAAGATTTGCTTAGCTTGGGTAGCATCTTGCAGACCCGGTATTTCGATGACAACACGATTATCACCTGCCTGTGCAACAGATGCCTCGGCCACACCTAAAGCGTTGATGCGATTACGCATAACTGTTACAACCTGAGATATTGCATCTTGCTTGAGCTGGAGAATCTTAGCACTGTTATAAGAAATAAATACTGTGTTATCTTTGTTGGTGTAGATTATATTAGGATCTTGTGTCTTAGTAAAATCAGTATTTAAATACTGCTTAAGCTTATCAATAACTGCTGAAGTTGCTAAAGTTATAGACACAAAACCATTATCAAGGTAATTTTGTGGTGCTTTAATAGTTGATTTTTCTTCAGCTTTTGTTGAGCTTAATATATTTATACCATTATCTTTAGCAGCACTTAGAACTATACTTAAGGAATTATCTAGTTGAGCATCGATAGCTGTTTTTGTGTCAGCTTCTAGCATCAAATACATCCCACCACGTAGGTCTAGTCCTAGATTCATAGGGTTAGCGCCTAATGCTGCTAACCAACTTGGTGAGTTCGAGAGCATATTCATCGCAATAATATAGTCATTACCTAAATTATCTTTTAGTACTTTTTTAGCTTTTAGCTGCTCTTGTACATCTTTAAATGTTATTGCAATATTACTTTTATCATCAGCTGTACTAGCTCTTTGATAGCTAATCTTATTTTCGGATAGTGTTTTCTCAATATTTACCAATAATTGGGTAGTCACATCACCATCTTTTTGCGATATCTGCAAAGCTGGACTTTTACCAAAAATATTAGGCAAAGCATAAAAGATCGCTAATGCTAAGACAATTACGATTAAAAGATTTTTCCACATTGGGAACTGGTTTATAGGTAGACTTCTGTTATTACTCATTGAAAATTCCTTTATATAAAAAGAAAAAATTAAAAAGACTTTGTAGAATAGTTAATTAAGCTTTAGTAGCACCTTTAGGTAAAATATTTGCTACAGCATTCCTTTGGATTTTTATAGTAACATTCTCTGCAACTTCCAAATCAACAAATGTCTCATCTATTTTAGCGATTTTGCCTACCATACCACCATTAGTTACAACCTCATCACCTTTTGATAGTTCAGATAGCATCTTGCGTAACTCTTTGTTTTTCTTTTGCTGAGGTCTAATTAGCAAGAACCAGAATATAGCAAAAAATACCACAAGCATTAAAATTGAGCTTAATGGGCTACCAACACCTTGCTCTGCCTCTTGTGCAAATGAAGTTGATACAAATAATACAATTGCAGATAGTGATAATAATAATTTTTTCATTTTTTCTCCTAAAGATTTTAAATTTTAAACGTAAGAATTTTACCTTAGTAGTAATGCTTTATCAATTAAAGACTAGTAATAAGCTGATAAAAGTACTTCTAACTTTCAGACTTTTTAAAAAAAATAAAAACTCCAATTAGCTTACTCAGTATAAGTACTAAACTTCTTGAGTGCTAGAGCTAATGAAGCTTTTGCCCAATTTAGTGGTGTAATTGGTGAAGCTAAAAAATATTTTTTATCAGCAAATATAACAGTATTTATACTCTCTGGCAGCAGCTCTGCAGCTACAGCATGACCGTCAGCTGCGATAGCTGTTTCACCTGTCATCTGCGCTAGAGCTCTTTTTAGATGCCAAACAATCTTATTAAAAAAGCTAACTTTATCAATTTGCAGTGGATATTTATCATATAAATTCATCATTGCTAAGGCAATCATACTGTCAAAGAACCATTGAGCCTCTGAGTCTCTTAACTGACCTACTGCTCTCTGTATGAATTGCTCTGGGGTTGATGCATCATCAGTTAAACTTTCTTTTTCGATATTTCTATTATCAAGCCAAAAGTTAGCCGCTTGATAACTATCATTTACATAGCGAATTACACCATAATCTCTAATTAAAGCATCTATATATGCTAAACTTTTTTGATATTCTGCAAAATCAAGACCTTCTATAAAGTATGGTGTAAAAATGTGCAACATTGCAGCATCACTTTGACGATAACGAATATCATTAAGATCATAAAGTGGTGACTCTCCACCATAAGCTATTTGATTCTTAACTTTGTTAATTCCCTGCGTATAAAGTAATTCTAAGTCTACTTTTAGCTTAAGATTTTTTTTGCTTAAGCTATCTTTCCAACGCTTAGATGCATTAGCTACTAGGGATATACTACTAGTATTAACTCTATCGATTTCTTCCCAAGCACCAGCATCAGCATATTCACTATAATTTATTGACTTAAAGAAACTAAAAAATCTCTCTAGAAAAATTAATAATTGTGAGTCATTAGTATCTAATATTTGTTTTTGATAGGCATCTTCTAAAGCTAATAAGAATAGTCCATACGCATCAACTTGTTTGTGATTCCAAACCTGTGGCTTACCATTTATGATTACATCATCATAATTAGCACTTGTACTGTCAAAACGAACATGTGGCACAGCCATCTTATCTTCAGCAATTTTTGGATTTTTGATAACAGCTTCAAACCTTTGTTTCTGTTGCGGAGAATCATAATAAGCAAAAAGCTTATTAATCAAGACTTTGGCTTGTCTTTGATTAAATTCACTCAAATAATAATAAACCCATACAGCGTCACGAACCCAAACTGCATCATAATTAGTAGTATCATCATCTATATCTCTTTCAGCCGCTTTGGCAAAACCTGTTTGTGTCAAAGCTATATCAAAAGTCTTGTGAAACTGCTGGAGTATTGCTAACGCTTGTGCTGAAGTGAGTTTTTTACTTAAATAGATTTCTAAAGATTTATTACTATAGTTAACTTTACCACCCTCAGGAATCTCAATACTGTACCAATTATATTCTGAGCTTGCGATAAATTTTTTGATTTGATTTATATTAGACATACTGGCCTCTTTATTATTAGAGTTTTTGAATTATGTACTACGATAACTAAAATTGCTAATACTATGAGCATAACTGGTCCAACTAGCATTGCAGTTTGACGCCCTAATAAATTTCCTAGCATCCCTGATAAAGATGTCCCAAGAGGAATACCAATAGCACCTATTGTTACTAAAAATGACGTTGCTCCACTTGAAACATATGGCAGCTTATCCATAGCATAACCCAGTACAGAAGGATATATACATGAATCACTTAAGCCTAATACAACCATTAAGATCGCAACAAGCATAAACGAATCTATATATATGAATACAAATATAGCAACAGCAAATATTAATCCTGATACTATCAAATAACGTTCAATCCTCACCTTAGGCAACAAGAATTTGCCAAAAAATATTCGCCCTAAAAGTTGTGAACCAGTGTAAATAGCGACTAAAATCCAACATCTTTCATATTAAAACCAAGATCAAAATGCAAATGAGGCTGATTATAATAGTTCATAATTTGCTCGGTATATACTATACAAAATAGTGCTATCGCCATTAAGATTATTGGTTTACGTAAAAATATAAATTTAGTCTTGGTAGTATTTTTGTGCTTATTTATAACACCCTGCTCAACCTTCTCATCTATCTTAAGAGATAATAGAAATACTATAAAAATCACAAACAATATCATAATCATGATAAATACTACCTGCCAACTAGCATAATAAATAATATTCCCAACTATAAAAGCACTAGACAAAAAGCCTAAGCTGAAAAATACATTTAAAAGACTGAGTTTACCCTCTGATTCTCCTTGTTTCTCAACTGTTCCCATTACAATATAATTACAAGAAACTAAAACATAGCCAACCGCCATATTGCAAATAAAAGTCATCGCAGTATATACATAAATATCAGGAGCCAATATAGATAGCATAGAACCAACAATCATTAATATAGCAGCTAATATAAGTGTGTTCTTACCTTTGATTTTTTTGATAATAATACCACCTGTTGCCATTGCTAATATTTGACCCCACAGACCAAAACCATCAAAGAATATAATTGTATTAGAATCAATATTAAAATGCGCTGAAATTGGTACTGTCAACATCCCGTATATTGCACACTGAACCCCCGTAAACAAAAATGCTACAAATGTCAAAAATAGTGCTTTTTTACGATCTAAATCAGTATCAAACAAACTTCTCTTAAGTTGCGCTGATATATCCACACGAGCCATTAAAATCCTTAATTAATATAACTTCTTAGAATCTAGCACAAGATGCACTGATACTAAAGAGTCAGTAATTACATTACTAAGATACTATATTTTTAGATTAATCTGGTCAATTGTGATTTAACAAAAATATATCAAAAGAACAGCAAAACAAAATCTATTTATAATCATTAATCTTTAAATTTGCAGAATAACGACTCATCTTTAAATTTGCAGGATAACGGTTCATCTCTTGATGATAATCATTAACTTTCTTAACATTACGATTATTAAAATAAGCCTGCAAATACAATAAATTCTCAGTATCATTTAAAGAGTAACAACAATTAAATAGTAACATTGATATCAATACTGCCATGAAAACTACAATTTTCTTTTTCATGATTTCTCGCTTTTTATTATTTTTTTATTATTTTAATGATGCATTGTATTATACTATGATACAGTGTAAATAGTGAGTTTTATTCACATTATAATTAGCATAAAATAAAATCATCAATATTTACGATATCAGCAATTCTGCTTAAGTTTGCTAGACTAGCATTATGTACCTCTTGACTCGCAGCGTTACATGCATCTGCTATTACAGTAACTTTATAATCCCGATCATGTAACTCTCTGACAGTAGACTCTACTACATAACTAGTAGAGACACCACAAACAACCACATGTTCAACATTATTTGCTCGTAATATAAGCTCTAGATCTGTACCATATAAAGCACTTACACGATGTTTTGTTATAATTACATCATTATCTTGAATATCGATATCAGGATGAAACTGGGTCGCCCAAGTACTAAGCTCTAAAACTTTATTTTTAGGCGCTAGTTTAAACATTGGTGAAACTTTAGAGCATTCTTGGTAATTTTTACTAAAACCAACACGTACATGAGCTATTTGAATACTATTTGCTCTAGCCCAAGCTATTAACTTGTTTGCTTTTTGTATAGTTTTATCCTCTTTAATTCTTTGAGCATTATGAGCACCGAAAGCGCCTTTTTCATCAACAATTTCATTTATAAAATCAGCAACTATTACAAATGTATTTTCCATTTTACTCTCCAAGTTAAGATTTTCTAATTATCGATAATATACTAGAGATACATATCATTAAGATTCCACACATTTCTAAATAACCAATTGATGTATTATAAAAAACAATATCTAATATTGCCGCAACCACTACTGAAAAATACATCCCTGGTGCAACCAAAGAAGGATCTTTAGTATACTTAAAAGCTTTTACTCTGAATATCTGTGCACTAATGCTAAATACTATTATAGCTATACATATCCATATTATTAAAGGTTGAGTCAATAAATTATTTAAATTAGCTATAGAAGATATATTAAATGGTAAGAATACTAACATTATTAATCCTATAAATGTATATATCCAAAGATTCATAATAAATACATCCTCCTTTTGACTACCATTATGTAATACAACTTGAGAAGCTGCATTTAATATACCAGAAAAAAGAGCAGTCAATGCATATATATTAACTCTATCATCACCATTTCCTAAAATCAGATAAATCCCTAAGAAACTAACTAATATACAAATAAAATTAAAATGACTAATATTTTGCTTAAGAAATATAAAACGTATAACAGGGATAAATAGTGGGCTAGTATTAAATAATAATATTGTGATTAACAATGACCCTTTACTTAAGCTAACAAAAAGGAATATTTGCGCCAAAAAGCAAAATATTACTCTAGCAGATATTGATCTCCAGCCATTGGGAATAATTTTTGTAAAGGAAGAAATACTTACAATCCACCACATTAAGATACTGCCACCAATAAAGCTAATAAACATCGATAAATAAATACCAACACCCGCAACTAAATATTTCATAGCAAAAGATGCAAAGGCAATCAAAGTTGCTGATAATATCATTAAAACTAAACTTATAAAATTATTTATAGAAATCATAGTTTCACCATTTTTTGAAAAATTATGGTGAATAATACAAACATTGCATAATTATGTAAAATGTATTATTCTTACATAAAAAGTAAGTTTTACTTACAGTTGATATGATAAAAAGAAACGACCTACCTCCATTAAATTCGCTACCTGTTTTTATAGCGGTGATGAAAACCAAAAGTTATACCAAGGCAGCAGAGAAACTTTTTATGACTCATTCAGCAGTAAGTCAATCTATCAAAAAATTAGAAATCCACCTCGATAAGAAACTTTTTATAACAGAGAAAAGAAATCTTGTTATCACTAATTTAGCTAGAGAATATTATGCAAAAATTGAACCTTTAATAACTGAAATATATCATTCAACAAAAATTTTCAAAGAACCAAAAACAAAAAAATTAGTTATAAACTGTATGACTACCTTATGTGCAAACTGGCTAATACCAAGATTTGATAGCTTTATAGAAACTTTTGAAAATATAGAGATACAATTAATAACAATAGGAAGGCAAGTTAATTTTGATATTGATGATATAGATTTAAGTATTGAATATGGTACTGAAAGTGATTTTAATAATTTAAGTAAGTATAAGCTCACTGATGGTGAATTAGTTCTAGTATGCAGCAACAATTATAGAGGGAAAACAGTTGCTGAAATAATAGCCCACCAAAATCTAATTTATGTTGATGATAACATTCGTATTAATGATTATAGCAAGTGGCGTAAATACAATAATATAGATAAAAAATATCAGCACAAAAAAGAAATTATCTTTAAAAATTCACTCCAAGCAATCAAAGCTTGTTTATCAGGAATTGGCTTTTTTGTAACGGAAAAACTTTTAATAGAAGAATATATCCAAAATAACCTTTTATATATTTCAAATCAGAAGAAGCCTCCAACAGAAAGATCTTACTACTTACTAGCAAAAAATTCAGAATCAGATTTATTTATAAAAGCAAAACAGCTACTAATTTCATTTTTAGATAGTTAATACTATTCATAATTTGCTAAGAAATCTTCTCTAAACTTTGCAAATCCACCTTCATCCAAAGCTTTGCGAATAGATTTCATAAGGTTTTGATAAAAAGTCAAATTATGAATAGTGTTTAATCTAGAACCTAAAATCTCTTTAGTCTTGTCAAGATGATGTAAGTAACTCTTAGTGAAATTTTTACAAGTATAGCAGCCACAATTTGGATCTAATGGTGAGGTATCATCTTTATACTTAGTGTTTCTAATTTTAATCACGCCCTGTGATGTGAAGATATGGCCATTACGCGCATTTCGTGATGGCATAACACAATCGAACATATCTATACCACGATACACCGCTTCAACTAGATCCTTTGGTGTACCCACTCCCATTAGGTATCTTGGTTTATCTTCAGGCATTTGGTGAGCAGTATAATCGAGTATTCTAATCATATCCTCTTTAGGTTCACCTACAGATAAACCACCAATAGCAAAACCATCAAAATCAATTTCTTTTAACTTAGCTAATGACTCATCACGTAAATGTTCATACATACCACCTTGAATAATACCAAATAACGCCGATGGATTATCACCATGAGCGTCTTTTGATCTTTTTGCCCAACGCATTGAGAGTTCCATAGACTCTTTAGCTTCTTTTTCAGTAGCTGGGTATGGTGTACATTCATCAAAACACATTACAATATCAGAGCCTAAATCTCTTTGTACTTGCATTGATATTTCAGGCGATAAAAATACTTTAGAACCATTAATTGGTGACTTAAATGTTACACCCTCTTCGGTAAGTTTACGCATTTTGCCTAAACTAAATACTTGGAAACCCCCAGAATCTGTCAAGATTGGCTTATCCCAACCATTAAATCCATGCAGCGAGCCATGTTTTTTGATAATTTCTGTTCCTGGGCGTAACCATAAGTGAAATGTATTACCCAAAATAATCTCTGCCCCCATTTCTTTTAGCTCGACAGGAGATAGTGACTTAACAGCACCATACGTACCTACTGGCATAAATGCAGGTGTTTGAATATCGCCGCGAGGAAAACTTATTTTTGCTCTTCTAGCTTTACCTTCTTTCTTAATCAATTCAAACTTCATTACCGTCATAAAAACCAACCTTTTAAAATAAAAATTAACCAATAAGTTTTTTAAGCTATTAATCCTATAATAAAGCAACAAAAATAGCTAGCTAAGATATTGTCTAGATAGTATTATCTTCTATAATAGTTTAAATAATTTTAGAATCGTAAAGGAAGATTATGAACTTTTTAAATTTTAGTATCCTAATATTTGCTTACTTATTAGGCTCTATAAATAGCGCTATTATCGTTTGTTATATATTTAGGTTGCCATCACCTCGGAGTGTTGGTTCTGGTAATCCTGGTACAACAAATGTTCTTAGAATAGGTGGCAAAGTTCCAGCTGCAATTACGCTAATATTTGATATTCTCAAAGGTTTAGCTCCAGTAGTTATCGCAAAAGTCCTAACAGACAATGAGTTTATTACTGCATGTACAGCACTTTATGCAATTCTTGGCCATATTTTTCCGATATTTTTCGGCTTTAAAGGAGGTAAAGGAGTTGCAACACTTATAGGTACACTATTTGGTTTTAGCTGGATATTAGGTTCAATCTTTGTAATCACTTGGTTATGTGTCGCTGTAATTACACGCTATTCATCACTATCAGCTTTAGTAGCTACTGTTATAGCAAGCTTCTCAGTAATATTTACATCAGAATTACAAGTAGCTGTGCCATTTCTTATAATAGCAATAATAATACTTGTAAAGCATAGAGGAAATATCCAAAGACTAATTAGTGGGCAAGAAAGTAAAATTGGTGACAAAGCAAAGGCAAAAAATGATTCAAATTAAAAACTTAAAGAAAGAATATAAAACAAATAACACTAGTAACCTTGTTCTAGATAACATCAATCTAGAAATCAAACAAGGTGAGATATTTGGCATAATTGGTCATAGTGGCGCTGGTAAAAGTTCTCTTTTAAGATGCTTAAATTTACTTGAGCAGCCTACTGACGGATCAATTTTTATAGCTGATGAGAATATCACTAAGAAAAACTCAAAACAGCTGCGTGAATTTCGTAAAAAAGTAGCGATGATATTTCAACATTTTAATCTACTATCATCACGCAATGTTTTTGAGAATATTGCTCTACCACTTGAGATCCAAGGTATACCAAAGGCCGAGATCAAGAAAAGAGTTTTTGAGCTTTTAGAACTAGTTGAGCTACCAAATAAAGCAAATGCATATCCAACAGAGCTCAGTGGTGGTCAAAAGCAAAAAGTAGCTATAGCTAGAGCACTTGCTTTAAATCCGCTTGTATTACTATCTGATGAGGCAACATCTGCGTTAGATCCAACTTCTACCAAACAAATCCTTGCTCTACTTAAAAGACTAAACAAAGAGCTTGGTTTAACAATAGTTTTAATTACTCATGAGATGGATGTAGTCAGAAAAATTTGTGATCGTGTTGCGATTATTGATAAAGGTAGAATTGCAGAAATGGGCAAAACTTTAGATGTTTTCCTAAATCCTCAAGCACCTGTTACTAGATCATTTGTTGAGACAAGTATTCATACAAAAGTTCCTGACTTTATTGCCAAAAAACTTCATGATAATCCTTATAGTTATGATAATACTTATCCTGTAGTACAACTAACCTTTTATGGTGATAAAGGTAAAATGCCAATTATTGCTGAGATTTCTCGCCAGTTTAATGCCACAGCAAGTATTATCCAAGCTAATATTGAGACTATCCAAGATCAAATTGTTGGGATTGCAATTTGTCATATTACAGGTGAACGCCAAGACTGGGAAAATGCGCTAAAATTTCTTTCAAATCAAGATGTTAATTTAAAGGTGCTAGGTTATGCAACAGCAGACAATATTTAGTTTACATGAGCTTAGCCAGATAGCTCAATCAACTTGGGAAACTATTTTTATGGTTTTCATTGCCACTTTAGTAGCTGTAATCGGTGGCATATTATTAGGTATTTTGCTCTATATCACTCAAGATAGTAAAAATGTACTTGTTAAAGGCTTTAATAAAACTTTTAGTGTCATTATAAATATTACTAGAAGTATCCCGTATATTATTCTGCTGATTTTACTATATCCTTTAACCAGATTAATTGTGGGAACAACAATAGGCACTACTGCTTCGATAGTACCTCTTGCTATAGCAGCCCTACCATTCTATGCGCGCTTGACAGAATCAGCTCTACGCGAGGTTGATAATGGGCTTATTGAGGCAGCAAAAGCAATGGGAGCAACTAAAAGTCAGATAATATTCAAAGTACTATTACCAGAATCAAAAAACCTCTTGATAGATGCTGCTACTTTGACATGTATTTCACTAATTGGTTTCTCTGCTATGGCTGGTATTGTCGGTGGTGGTGGTCTTGGTGATTTGACCTATTTTAAAGGTTATAACTACGGTAATTATACGCTACTATTAGGTGGTGTAATTATGCTAGTTATACTTGTGCAACTAACACAATCTTTTGGTAATTACCTTGTTTTAGCCAAAAAACTAACTTCACTTTGGATTATCACCGCTATTTTACTAGTTGCTAGCGCTACTCAATTGTATCTAAATGCTGCAGCTACAGTTAGCTCTAATGAAATAACTGTAGGCTATATCACAAGTCCACCACAAGACAAGATTATGCAGCTTACTAAAAAAATAGCTAAAGAAAAGTATAATCTCGATGTAAATTTAGTAACTTTTGGTGATTATAATATCCCTAACAGAGCTCTTAATGATGGTGAACTGCAAGCAAATGTATTTCAACATATTCCATTTCTAGAGAATCAAATCAAACAGTTCGGCTATAAGCTAACTTATATCGGTAAAACTTTCTTATATCCAATGGGGGTTTTCTCAAAGAAATATAATAACATTAAAGAAATTCCGGTTGGAGCAACTGTCGCGATTCCTAATGATCCTACAAATCAAGGTAGAGCTTTGATGATCCTCCAAGATGCCGGTTTAATCAAGCTAAAGGATGGCATCACATGGGAAGCAACTCCTGATAGCATAACTAGCAACCCTAATAATCTAAAAATAGTAGCTCTACAAGCAGATCAGATACCTAACAACTTAGGTGATGTCGATATCGGCGTAGTTAACAATGACTACATCCCTAAAGCTGGCCTAAGCTTAAAAGATGCTCTTTTTGTTGAGCCTAAAGATTCTCCATTTGCGAATGTAATTGCTGTTCAAGATTCTCAAAAAGATAACCCTAAGCTTAAAGAATATGTCAAAGCATTCAACACTAATCAAGTTAAGAAATTAGCTGAAAAACTTTATCCAAATGATGCTGCTATACCAGCTTGGTAACATTTATTGATTTATTATTTTATAATCTTGTAATTATATGCTTTACATTACTCAAACTTATAAGCATTGTCTTATTCTCGCTGATAATGCTTAAAACTGTTGAATTAATATTTATTGTCATTCTCACGCAGTTGGGAAACTTTTAAATAGTATAGAGATCTCCGTGTCAAGCACGAAGATGACTGTGTTTTTTTAGGTTTGAACAAATATTAAATCAACAGTCTCTGCTTGTATCTTGCCCTTTATTATATGGTTAGAATTTTACGTAAACGCAACTATCAAATGATTTACAAATCTATGCAAAATAGTAAACTCAATAGTTTTTAGCGCAATCATAATAATTATCTTTCAAATTGTAGATTATATCCTTTAATTATTCTCTTTAAGCAGATAAAAATATAAAATATTTAATAATACAACCATAAAATTTATAAGGTGAAAATTATGCAACACTCATCAGGATTTTTAAAATTAGTAAATGATGCAAAATCTAGAATACAAGAGTGTACTGTTGATGATATTCAAAAAATGAATGAGACAGAAACACTTGATGGCTTACTTATAGATACTCGTGAAGAATCAGAAGTAGCTAATGGGTATATCCCAAATGCCATTCATCTAAGTAAAGGGCTAATTGAATGTCGCATTGAGCAGCTAGTACCTAATAAAAACCAAAAAATGTATTTTTATTGTGGTGGTGGCTTTAGATCTGCTTTGGTTACTGACCTATTACAGAAAATGGGCTATAAGAATGTTATTTCCGTTGATGGTGGTTGGAGAGCATGGAATGCAAATGGCTATCCTATTCAAAAACCAAAAGATTTTATACCAACGCAATATATAAACCTAATTAATGAAGCTAAGCATCAAGTCCCTGAAATCTCAGCGGAGACCCTTTATAGCATGTATGAAAATAATAACCTTGATGGTATTGTTATTGATGTTAGAGAAGATTCTGAATTTGCTCAGTTCCATATTCCAGGAGCTACACACTTAAGCAAAGGACAAATTGAAGTTAAAATTGAAAACCTTATTCCAAATAAAGAGCAAAAAATTTATCTTTATTGTGGCTCCGGCTACAGATCATTACTAGCTGGCTTTAATTTGCAAAAAATGGGTTATAAGAATGTTTATTCTATGAGTGGAGGAATCAAAGAAGGTTGGCTAGCTAATAACTATCCAATTTCTCAAGATTAAGAAGGAGAAAAAAATGTCATTTCGTATAGGTCATGGTTATGATGTCCATAAATTTACCTCAGCAAAGCAGAATATTGTTATTGGCGGAATAGAGATTGCTTACCACCTAGGCCTTGAAGCACATTCTGATGGCGATGTCCTAATACATGCTCTCTGTGACGCGATTCTTGGTGCTTTAGGACTAGGTGATATCGGTAAACATTTCCCTGATACCGATAGTCAATACAAAAATACTGATAGTAAATTTTTCTTAACTGAAATAAAAAAAATGCTTGATGAAAAACAATATTCCATAAGCAATATTGATTGTACTATAATTGCTCAAGCACCTAAGATGCTGCCACATATTGAAAAAATGAAAGCATGCTTAGCAAATATTCTTGAAATACAAATCAGCCAAATAAATATTAAGGCAACTACAACTGAAAGATTAGGGTTTATTGGTAGAGAAGAAGGTATTGCAACCCACGCTGTTTGTTTGTTGTACAGATAAATAGTTATTTTTTTGTACACTCTTCAAGATAATTTGCTACTTCTTCAAGTTCAGCTTGACAGCAGAAAATTGCTATATCGTTACTTTCTAGCTTTTCAACTAAATACTTAACACCTTCAAGTTCACCATGAGAAATATATGTTTTAGAAATATCATAACCTTTATCTGCTAAATCCTTACGAATTAATAATGGTAGCTCCAAAGGCTTAGCACCACGCAAATATTTTTCTGTCTCTTTTATAACGATAAAGTCCAAATTATGTTTAAGAACTATATCATTAATGCCAGAGATTAAATACTTACGATCACCAGTTGTACCGACCATTAAATATTTCTTACCACCCTTATCATAAGCCTTTACCATGCTTAAGAGAGCTTCCATTCCAGCTTCATTGTGAGCATAATCAAGTACAGCAACTTTATTATCCCACTCAAAAACATTAGCTCGACCTCTATTAACTTTTGGATCATTCGAATAGCTTCTAAGCGCTTTTTCTATAACATCAAAACTAATACCTAACTTAAATGATAAAGCTATAGCTATCATAGCATTTTCAATATTATGTTTAGCAAAGCCTTTAACAGTTAATGGTGCTTCTATAATTGGTAATATTACTTTTTTAGAATTCGCTTCAACCCAGACAAAATTACCGTCTTCGACTATACAAGCATAATCTGCTTTTGATAAATAATAGTCCATATCGTGCTGTTGTGGATTCTGAGTAACTACTATTTTTGCGCAGCTAAGTTTATCAAATCTTTGTTTCATATATGAGTTATCAAGATTAATAACAGCATGTGATCCCTCACCTAAAGCACGAAAAACTATTGATTTAGCTTCGGCAAGCTCCGCAACTGTCTCAATACCATCCTCACCTAAATGGTCTGCTGACACATTTGTCACTGCTGCAGCATTTACATAGGTTTCTATCAAACCTCTTTTTAGTAGGCCGCCTCGCGCAGATTCTAAAAGCGCTACTTCAACTTTCTTATTTGTAAGAACAAATTGATGACCAGTTGGACCTGAATAATCACCCTCATCAATTAGCTCATCATTTACTTTTACCCAATCTGTAGAGGTATATCCTGTAAGTTTACCTGCTACACGACAAATATAATCTGTAAGTCTAATTGTAGTAGTCTTACCATTTGTACCTGTAACAATAACTGCTGGAATATCATAAATATCCTGCCACGGGATATTATCTATCGAGCCATTATCTAAATCAAACTCATAGCAGCCTCTACCAGAACCAATAAAAGCTTTATTCTTATCTCTAAAGGCATTAAAACCCTTAGATTTAGCTAGCTCATAAAGCTCACGATACCTAAGGTTTTTATCCTCATCTATCAATGGAATAAGCTTATGCTTTGCCTCTTCAATAGTTTTAAAAACACCAGTTTCAAAACCCTCTCGAGTGGATAACCAGATAAAATCAATAACGTCACAAGCAGGCATAGTTATGTCTACAGGAGCTGTCATTGCAAATCTAACCCCATTATTAAAAAATTTATGAGTGATTTTAATATCTTGCCAATCGAGAGCTAATAAAATTCTATTAGCTTCTTGATAAAAAATTTTTGTCAGCTCATCTCTATTCTCTACTAAAGGTACATCTAATACTGTTCCAGTTTCTTTAAAGAACAAATTAGGACCAACAAGTCTACGTGAATAACCCTCAGGAATCATACAAGTCTCCTTCTAAAAAAGACTATTAATCATTATCTTCTTCATGATACACCACTCTAACACCACTATCATCTGAAATTATCCCAGCTTTTATCACTTGTGATATTTCTTCTGATAAACTAGGGTCTTGAGCTATTACAGAAGCAGAAAACATTTCTTGTTTTTCAAGTTTTTGTTTTTCAAGTTTTTTATATTTACTATCGAACTCTTGGTCCTTGTTGAAGTATATAATCTGCTTCCAAGTTCTTTTTAGCTTGTCAGCAAATATTACTACTAAGTCACCTTCTTCTGCCATAGATAATGCCGCATCTACAGCTTCTTTTTCACTTTCTATAGTTTCAATATTAACCGCAGATATACCTGCTTCAATTAATGCTTCTTTTAATATTCTCGGTACCTCATCTGGAGCTCTACCCCTTGTATCATCATCACACTTACAAATAAAGTAATCGTAATAAGGCGCTGCAGTTTTTGCTAATTCGACAATATCTTCATCTCTTCTATCTCCTGGAGAAGCTAAGACACATATTTTTCTACCAGCAAATTCCATATTACTAATCATCTGACTAACTAGCTTGATAGCAGCTGGATTGTGGCCATAATCCATTAGTACTTTGAACGGATGTTCTTCAAACCAGTTCATACGTCCTGGAGCTTGGTAGAATGATGTTACGAAAGTTCTTAAGCCATCTCGCATATCATCTAAGCTCATTCCCATACTGTAGCATATAGCTAAAGCAAACATCGAATTTTGAACATTATGGATAGCTTTACCTTCCATAGTCGCTGGAATTAGGTGTGTCCATAATACCGGTATGTGTATATGATTATCAAAGATTGTAATCATATCTCCATTTACACCCTTTTCAATAATACATGCTTTACCACCAGCACGGATATGTTGCTTAACTAAAGCATGTTCTGGATTCATTGTCACATAGAAAATATGCTTAGCTGTAACCTTAGCTGACATTTTCAGTACATTAGGGTCATCAGCATTTAAAACAGCTACATCTTTTGCAGCCTCAACAACTATACTTTTTACTTTAGCTAAATCTTCTAAGGTATTAATACCTTTCAAACCTAGATGATCAGCAGAAATATTTAAGCAAGCTCCGATATTACAATAGTCATAACCTAAACCACTTCTTAATAGGCCACCTCTTGCTGTCTCTAGAATAGCCATTTCTACAGATGGATCTTTTAAAACCATTTGTGCTGAAGCTGGTCCAGTAGTATCACCTGCTACTGTAAGTTTACCGTTGATATAAACACCATCAGTAGTTGTCAAACCAACAACTTTACCAGCATTTTTCCACATATGCGCTACCATACGTGAAGTTGTAGTTTTACCGTTTGTACCTGTGATTGCAGCGATAGGGATTCTAGCATTGCCATACTCTCTAGGTATAAGCATATCAATAACAGCACCAGCAACATCTCTTGGCTTACCTTCACTTGGAGCTACATGCATTCTAAATCCTGGAGCAGCATTACATTCACAAATTGCTCCACCAATATCGTGATACGATTGTGAGATATCATCAATAAGAAAATCTACACCACCAACATCTAGACCGATTGCCTTAATAGTTCTCTCAGCCATGTCTCTGTTATCTGGATGAACAATATCTGTCACATCTATAGCAGTACCACCAGTTGATAAATTAGCTGTAGACCTTAGGTAAAATACCTCACCCACATTAAGAACAGTATTTTCATTGTAACCAGCTGCTCTTAATAATGTTCTTGCTTGGTAATCTAACTCTAATTTTGTTAGCACTTTCTCATGTCCAATACCTCTACGCGGGTCCTCGTTGACTATATCCACTAATTCTGCGATTGTGTGCTTACCATCACCAACGACATGCCCAGGCACCCTCTTTGCAACTGCTACAAGCTTACCATCAACAACAAGCATTCTATGGTCAAAACCTGTTATGTATTGTTCTAATAAGACATAACGTGAAACTTTATTAGCCTCAACAAATGCTTCTTTTATTTCTTCCATTGTTTTAAGGTTTATCGAAATACCTCTACCGTGATTACCATCTAATGGCTTAACAACTAAAGGAAAACCTAAGATTTTAGCTGCTCTTAAAGCACCTTCTTCTGTTGTAACCATTCTTTGTTTTGGTACAGGCAAACCTAAGCTACTTAATATTTTATTAGTTTGTTCTTTATCACATGATAAATCAACAGCAATACTAGTTGTTTTACCAGTAATTGTTGCCCTAATTCTTTGTTGATATTTACCATAACCAAACTGAACTAAAGATTGATCATTTAAACGAATGTATGGAATATCTCTTTTCTTCGCTGCTTCTACCAATGAAGCTGTACTAGGTCCAAACTCTTTACTTTGAGCAAATTTTATAAATCTAACTTTTTCATACTCAAAATCAAACTCTTCATTTGTGGATTCTACTTGCTTTTTAAGTTTCTCAGGCAATAAAGATATCAATAAGTCTCTAGCTAATTCCATAGCTCTTAGTCCGACATCCTTTTGCTTGTACTCATAAACCATATTGTAGTGGCCTACTTCACCAGTTGATCTAGTACGACCAAATGTTACATCACTACCAGCCATACTTTGAAGCTCTAAAATCACATGCTCCCAAATATGCCCCATCCAAGTGCCCTCATCCTCTCTTAATCTACGGATGAAACCGCCTTTTTCTCTATAAGAACAACCATGCTCTTCTAACCCTGGCAAGTTTTCTACAAGTCGATTTATAAACTCGTCACCAATTTTTGCAGAAGACCAATTCTCTAGTATACCTAGATCGATTACATGTCTTATAACAGGAAAATTAGCATAAATATTAGGTCCCACATAAACATTAGTAGATAGTATTTTCATTAAAGGCTCCTTAGATATTCAATCTTGTATACACATAAGATATACTTCACAAAACATAATACATAAAAAATATGATCAAGAATAGCGGATTTTGATAAAACCACAAAAATTATAAGGAATATCATGAAGTATGACTTTGGATTTATCGCAATTGGTGATGAAATAACTGATGGTGATATTGTCAACACTAACTCAAGTGCATTCGCAAAATACCTTGTTAATAAAGATTTTCACGTTGGTTTTCATCTAAGTTGTAAAGATAGTTATGATGACATTGTAGCTAGTTTAGACTTCTTAAAATCAACGCACAAAAATATTATAACCATAGGTGGCTTGGGGCCTACAGAAGATGATCTAACCACAGAAACAATTGCGAAATATTTTGATAAAAAACTCCTCCTAGACCCATCTTCTTGGCAAAAATTAGAGCAACGAACGCTCGCTAAGTATAGCAAAATCACTTTAGGAACTAAAAAACAGGCTATGTTCCCTGAAGATTCTCACATTTTGATAAATGACAACGGTACTGCTAATGGTTTTAAACTAGAGTTTGAAACAGGTAGATATATCTATGTTTTTCCTGGCCCGCCTAAAGAATGTATCCCTATGCTTGAAGCACTAAAATTAGCAAATATCCAACAAAGTAGAAAAATCATCCGCAACAGGTGGAATATCTATAATATTGGTGAAAGCTTGTTAGCTGAAAAATTACAAGCAATTAAAGAGGTTTATTCTTTTGTTACATTTAAATATCGAATTGCAGATGGTTTTATAGAACTAAAATACTTCTATCCTGAAGATTGTCCTTATAGTCAAGAGATAATTACAAATGTAGAAAACATTCTCAAAGATCACTTATAAACTTAAATTTAGTTGCTCTTTTTTATCAACAAAAATTGCATCTATCCCCCATGCGAGTAATTGTTTAACTTCAGAATCAGTATAAACAGAATACACAAATATTTTGTTAAATTTACGTTTTAAGTAATTGACTCTTTGCTGGTTTAAACAACTGTAGTTAATAACAATCGCCAGATAAGCATTTCGTTTATAATTCTTATGTAATTTTTTGTCAATATAATCAAAGTGCCTAGGCCAATTTGTCGTATAAAAAAGTTGCCCTTGAGGATAGTTTTTATATTTTCTTAAAGCTTTCATTACAAAATTTGAAAAGCTTGATATTAATATCTTTGTTTTTAGCTTAGGGTACTCTTGAAGTATTTCAAAAACCTTTGCTACTAGCTTTTGCTGGTAATTTTTGTCTTGAGTGTTTATCTTAAGCTCAAGATTTGAAAAAACGTTGTTTTCACTAGCCCAGTCAAGATATTCTCTCAGAGTTGGAATCTTAGCTTTTACTTTTAAAACTGGGTGAACAAGTTGTATTTGTTTTAGTTCAGTTAGTGACATTTCTATAACATTCTTATCACAATCAGCAAATCTCTTTGGGGTTTTATCGTGAAAAAGAAACAACTCGCCATCACTACTCATTTGAACATCAGTTTCAAACCAGTTAAAACCAGCATCCTTAGCAATTTGAAAAGCTTCGAGTGTATTCTCAATGAAATAACTGTTAGCACCTCTATGAGAGATAAATTTGTCTACATGCATATATTTTCACATTATTAAATTACGTCGCTGATTATACATCAAAAGCTATAATTGCATAAGCTATTTTAATCAATTTAACTTAAATATTTTGTTTTTTAATAATTATCTTAAACATGTTATAATTTTGCTAATATTTGAGGTTTATTTTATATAGATGATTGAAAATCCACATATTTGCAAAAAACTTGCTTCGCTATTACTTCACCGTAAGCTTATCACAAAGCAGCAGCTTGAAGAAATAAGCCACGACAAGTCTTTAGCAAAACAAGACTTTTTAGAATACTTGATTGAAAATGAGATCATTGATAGTAAATCTTTCATGATAGAGTCCGCAACATTACTGCGTTTGCAATATATTGACTTAACAGCTATAAATGTAAAATTTTTACCTCAAGAATACTTTGACATTGATTTTTGTCGCGAAAATCAATGCTTAGCGCTTTTTACACGTAAAAGGACTACTCATGTCGCAATTGCTAACCCTATTGAAAGTCAACGAATTCTAAAAAAACTCCGGAGTAAGTATGATTGTGCTTTTACTCCAGTAGTAACAGAGCTAAATCATCTCAAAGAGAAAATAGAAGAGTATGAGCAATACCTTAAAGATGAAGGACAGAAAGAAGATGACTCGAAGCTTAATGAAAGAATTGATGCTGGATCTGAGCTTGATATTGACTTCGTTGAAGAAGGAGAGCGTGAAGGCGATGCTATAATAGGCAGCGGTGAGGATGAAGAAGCTCCTATTATTCGATTTATCAATAATACTATAGTTGATGCTATTCAAAAAGGAGCTTCGGATATACATTTTGAACCATATGAAAAAAACTTCCGTATTCGCTATAGAATAGACGGTCTTCTAATCGAAACCTTTAATACTAAGAAGAATTTAGCTCCAAAGGTAATTTCTAGACTTAAGATCATGTCAAGTTTAGATATTGCTGAAAAGAGAATTCCTCAGGATGGTAAGTTTAAAATATCTCTCTCTCATGAAAAAGCTATCGACTTTCGTGTAAGTACATGTCCGATTAGCTTTGGTGAAAAAGTCGTCCTACGTATTATTGATTCAAGCTCGACACAAATCCCGATAGAACAATTAGGTTTCTCAGAACCACAAAAAGAAACATATCTTAAGTATATTCAGCAACCTCAAGGCATGGTGCTAGTAACAGGACCAACAGGTTCTGGTAAAACTGTTACTTTATATACGGGTATTAATATTCTAAATAAGCCAGAAAAAAATATCTCAACTGCAGAAGATCCAGTAGAGCTTATTGTAAAAGGTATTAACCAAGTAAACGTTAATAATAAGCAAGGTCTCACTTTCGCAGCTGCACTTAAATCTTTCTTACGTCAGGATCCAGATATAATCATGGTCGGTGAGATTAGGGATATTGAAACAGGCTCGATCGCAATCAAAGCCTCTCAAACAGGTCACTTAGTTATGTCGACACTACATACCAATAGTGCTCCAGAGACATTAAACAGACTAGTTGATATGGGCTTACCTAGGTATAATATTGCTACATCTGTAACGTTAATTATCGCCCAACGTCTAACTCGAAAACTCTGTCCTAAGTGTAAACTACCAGATACTGACACAGAATTCTCACTTCTTGTCGAAGATAGTAGGCTTAATGAAGAGATATTATCAAAAACATTTGGTTTACCACTAGATAAAGTAAAAAACGCAAAAATTTACAAAGCTAATCCTAAAGGTTGTCCAAGGTGCTTCAAAGGTTACAAAGGAAGGATTGGTTTATATGAGGTCATGCCTGTATCTAGACAAATATCAAGAATGATATTAGAAGACAAGAACACTATGGAAATTGCAGCACAAGCGCAAAAAGAAGGAATTGCTACTGTACGACAATCGGCTTTAGTTAGGGTTGCTGAAGGCCTAACATCAATGGAAGAAGCATACCGCGTAAGTTAAAAGGAATAAAATAATATGCTATTTGGCAAAAAAGATAAAAATAAAATAACTATTACCTCATGGATTTATAAGGCCAAATTAAAAAGTGGCAAAAAAACTAAAGGAAGTATCGATGCTGATACCAAAGAAAAAGCAGAAATTCAATTAAGACAAAAAGGCTATTCTGATATTAAAATCAAAAAACAACCTAAAGATCTTCTACCTAAGAAGATATCTTATCAAGATATTACTGAGATGACTCGTCAGCTAGCTACAATGACTAAAGCTGGTATTCCCATAATTAAATCGTTTGAGGTATTTATTATAGGTATTCGTAAGCATCCGCGCCTTAAAATATTAGCTATTGAAATAAAACAAGCAATCGAAGGTGGGGAATCATTTTCAAAAGCTCTCAGTAACTTTCCTAAAATATTTGATAAGTTATATGTAGGTCTTATTACAGCTGGCGAAGAGTCAGGAAATCTTGACCTGATGCTTAATAAAATTGCTGATCAGCGTGAAGCACTACAGAGTATCAAAAAGAAAGTAAAAAAAGCTCTATCTTACCCAATTATAGTATGTATTATCGCCGCTGGTGTGACAGGTATCTTATTAACATTTGCTGTGCCTGCATTCTCAGCAATGTTTATAAACTCAGGTAAACCGCTACCAGCAATTACGCAATTGACTGTTGATGCCTCTAACTTTATGCAAAACTCTTGGTGGAAAATTATTTTGGCAATATTTATTACGATATCAGTTTACAAATCACTAAAGTTTAGATTTCCTAAAATCCAAATTGCCCAAGATCACTTTATGTTAAAGATACCAATAATTGGTGAAGTTATATTTAAATCATCACTAGCAAGATTTGCCAGCACTTTAGAAATAACCGTTCAATCTGGCATGAGTTTGACACGTGCGCTAGACATGGTATCTCTCGCAACAGGAAATGCAAAGTACGATCAAGCTGCTTTAGATATTAAAAAAAGTATTAACGAAGGTGCATCATTTAAAGAGGCGATTGTTGAGACAGGAATCTTTCCATTTCTAGTTGAACAAATGATTGCTGTAGGTGAGGAATCAGGTGCTCTAGAAACGATGTTAGGTAACCTAAATAGAGTATATCAAGAAGAAGTAGATACATTAGTAGGAAGCTTAAGCTCAATGCTTGAACCTTTAATTATGATTGTTTTAGGCGGTGTTGTTGGTTTTCTAGTAGTTAGTATGTATATGCCAATGTTTCAGATGGGTGATGCGATATAAGACATTCAAGATTTTTATTTTTAAGGATTTGATAAAATTAAATAACTATTTTGTCAGGGTAAACGCATCTAAATTATCTTAATGATTTTAGTTAGATATTCAGTATTCATAGATACTACAGCTAACTACATATAAAAATATTATGCTGAATTTATTTCAGTATCTAGTGCCGCAACTATAGCTAACCATACTAAAAAGTAGTACGTCATTCCGTCAGGCTTGACCACGGAATCTACTGAATTAGCTTGGTTTTAAGCTATTTCAATTAGTACTACTTTTATGCCTAGTAGGCTATACCTTATTTATAAAATGATAAGAATACGTCATAAAATAAAATCCAAATAATGCTTACTAAACAGTGCTATAAGATTTCAATTAATTGGTGAGAAAAGTATATGTGATAAGAGGAAATTAGAAAAGTTTAAGTGAAAGAATTATTTATCTTCTTTAAGAGGAGCTGATACACTAGCTTCTACACGTTGGTTACGAGGGTCAGACTTATGAATACCACCTAAAGTGTCATTATAACCGAAACCTTTAGTGATTATCTTTTCACTATCTAAACCTAACTGCTTCATGTAATTAGCAACAGCTTGTGCTCTTTTCTCAGAAAGTTTTTGGTTATAGATATCAAACTCACTACCAGTTTGGCCTTGAGAAGCATAACCTTTAACCGTCACAGAAGCGATGTTACTATCTTTGATAAACTTAACAAAAGAAGCTATAGCATTTTTACCTTTAGCATTTAAAGTAGCTTCATCGTAAGCAAACTTAGTATCTAAATAAACTGTTACATCATTACCATTAACTGTATAGCATGCAACACCATCTTCAGTTAGGTTAAAGTTACCTTCACACTGTTTAATACCTTCAGGCAAAACATACTTAGACTCATCAATAGTAGGCATAGCAATAGTTTGTGCAGCTGTAGTAGCACCATTATCTTGGATTTTACCAGTATCATTATTAGTAGTGTTTTTGCCGCCGAAGAACCAAGTTAAACCAGCACCAATCATATTAGTACCTGCTCTACCATTAGCACCAGAAATATTACTAGGTGCCATTGTTTGGATATATCTATAGTCAACACTTGCTTGAACATTTCTAGAAAGTTCAAACTTAAGACCTCCACCAACATCCCAAGCACCAGTTGCTTGACCTGCTAGGTTTGCCCAACCAGCACCACCTGCAGCATATGGAGTAAACATAGTATTATTACTAAAGTTAATAACACCTTCACCTAACCCAGCAAAATCTCTACCAACTAACTGGTTATATTGAACTGCAAAGTATTTGTTAATATTGTAACCTAAGATAAAGTTAGCTCCTGCACCTGACGGTGAATTAGGAGTTCCTGCAAGACCATTAGCCTGAACACCTAAGTACCATTGACCAGTTCTATCTTGAGGGCCCCAAGTATTATCCTTATTAGTTAAAGAACTATAAGTATTTGCAAAGGGAGCAATGAAAGTATTAGAAGTAAAATCACTGCTTTGAGTAGTGGCTGAATTTGTATTTGCTGATATATCCATATTATCAGAATCTGCCGCGATTGATACTGTAGCTGTACCTAGTAGCACAGATGTAGCTATAACAATACTTTTTAATCTCATCAAAAACTCCTTTAAATACTTTTTATTATTCACATGCTGAAACATAGACTGACTTATTCTACATAAATAAAAAATATTTTCCAAGGTTTTTTTACGGCTTTATGATACCAGTCTTTTATACTTATCTAAAAGCTGTTGTTTTGTTTCTATATTATTTGGATCCGTAATTATACATCTAATTGGGCAAACTTTAGTGCATTGAGATTCCTCAAAGTGCCCAACGCACTCAGTACACTTATTTGGGTCAATCTCATAATACTCCTCACCTTGTGATATTGCCTCATTAGGGCATTCAGGCTCACAAATATCACAATTAATACACTCATCAGTAATTAGTAAAGCCATAATTTTTTATTCCTTAGAATACTTAAGTTTTATCTCACGAAAGACACACTCAGGCACGAACTCATCAACACGCTTATAATTATGTATTGCCACAGCTCTAATTAACGTTGAAGAAATACACGAAAATTTTTCACTTGGAGTTAAGAATATAGTTTGAATATTACTATTAAGTTTATTATTCATACTTGACATCTGAAACTCATAATCAAAATCAGATACCGCTCTGAGGCCTCTGACTATTGCACAAACATTATGTTTTGCGGCTGTATCAACAAGTAGCCCTTGAAAGCTCACAACCTTGACTCTATGATTATCTTTGAAAACTTCTTTTATCATTTGTTCTCTAGTACAGATATCGAAAAGAGTATTTTTACCAGAAGCTGTAGATACTGCAACAACTATTTGATCAAAAATGTTTAGCGCGCGGTCAACTAGATCAACATGCCCATTGGTAATTGGATCAAAAGTCCCTGGATAAATTGCTACCTTATTCATAAGCTAAATTACTAAAATAATCCTAACTCTAACTTAGCTGCTTCAGTCATCATTTCTGAATTCCATGGTGGATCAAAAACCATCACCACATCAACCTTATCTACATTAGGAAGCATTGCTACTCTTTTTTCAACATCTGTCATAAGCACTGGGCCCATACCGCATCCAGGTGCAGTTAATGTCATATCAATAATCACATGAAAATTACCATTTTCTAGCTTTCTAGTAATAATATTATAAATTAAACCAAGATCAACAATATTGACAGGAATTTCTGGGTCATAAACCGTTCTCATTTGATCCCAAATAGCATCCATATTAATAGGATCACCTGGTTTAATATCATATCCTTCTACAGGATATTTAACAATTTGCTTACCTATAGCATCAGCATCTTTACCATCTAAATGAAGTAGATTACCATTTACATTTAGAGTAAAGCTTCCACCTTTGTCTTGCGTTACTAAAACTTCTTGACCAGGCATCAGCTCAATCTCATTACCAAATGGCACAGCAATGGCTTTTACCTGCCTTCTTACTATTGTTACATCTGTTGTTTTCATTACTTATTATATTCCTAAACTGTAAAACTCTCACCGCAACCACAACGTGCTGACTCGTTTGGATTTGTATACTCTAACTTATATAATCCAAAATCATGCTTAACATAATCAATTTTTAGGCCATTAAGGAAATCCATAGATTTATTAGATACAAAAAAACTAATACCATGTTGTTGTACTTTTTGTGTATCTTCAGGTTGCTGTTTAACAAAATCAACATCATAAGCTAAACCAGAACAACCCATAACTTTAGTTCCCAAGTAAATGCCTATACAGCCTTCATGCTTTTCTAGATGTTTTTTAAAATGTTTAGCGGCAGCATCTGTAACCTCTAAAACACTGCTTGCATTTGGATCAAAAACTTCTACCATACTTGCCTCTTTTTGCTAAATTATTTTAATTGAGATATTACTTTTTTCAATGCTATTATGAACAAATCTATTTCCTCAAAAGTATTATACATCCCAAAAGACATACGTACTGTTGAGGTAACTCCCATTCGATACATCAAAGGATGAGCACAATGCTTGCCAGTTCTGACACATATCCCTTTGATTGCTAGAAGCTCACCAATATCACCAGCATTACAGCCTTCGATATTAAAAGTTATCACCGCTGCTTTATGCTTTGCCTGTCCAATTATAGACAAACCCTCAATCTTATTAAGCTCCTTTGTCGCATACTCTAGCAATTTTTGCTCGTGTTTCTCGATATTACTCATACCAATTGAATCAACATACTCAATAGCCCTACCAAGTCCAATAGCTCCAACGATATTTGGTGTTCCTGCTTCAAATCTGTACGGTGGTAACGCAAATGTAGTTTTGGTTATAGTTACTTCTTCAATCATATCGCCACCATAATTATAAGGCGGAAGTTGATTTAGCAGCTCATATTTACCATACAAAACACCTACTCCCGTTGGACCATACAGCTTATGCCCAGAAAAAACAAAAAAGTCGCAATCCAAATCTTGAACATCAACCTTAGTGTGAATAACTGCTTGAGCACCATCCACTAAAACAATTATATTTGGACTAACTTTTCTAACTTGCTTAATAATTTCTTTTATAGGATTAATTGTGCCTAAAACATTAGAGCATAATGTAATTGCTAAGACTCTAGTTTTAGCATTAATCAAAGATAATAAGCTTTCTACATCTAGCTCACCATTATCTTTAACTGCAGCTACTTTAAAAGCTAGCTTTTTATCTTCACAAAGCATCTGCCATGGTACAAAATTAGCATGATGCTCCATTTCTGTGACAACTATTTCACCGTCAGATGTGAGCATACTTTTGCCAAGAGCTCTAACAACCAGATTAATGGCTTCTGTAGCTCCTTTTGTTATAACTATTTCATTTGCTGATTTAGAATTTAGAAATCTTTGCACGATTTGACGCACATTTTCATACTTTTCACTAGCTTCTTGGCTAAGTGAATATACACCTCTGTGTACATTAGCATAATTATAGGCATAAGCCTCAGCTGTAGATTCGATAACAGTTTTGGGTTTCTGTGCTGAGGCACCTGTGTCAAAAAAAAGTATCGATTTATTATTTATTTTTTGTGCTAAAAATGGAAAGTCTTGTCTAATTTTATTTACATCATACATATCAAAAAATTTCTATAGAACTTATACAGCTTAAATTATACCAAATCAGTATAATTTTGCCAAACTAACTTAAAACTAAGATGTTTCAATACTATAAATTAACTAACATACCGGAACATTAGTAGCCAAACCGCCTAAAGAAGTTTCTTTATATTTACTACACATATCTAACCCGGTCTCATACATAACCTTGATTACATAGTCTAAACCAACAAAACGCTTCTCACCTGTATCAAGATATGCAAGTTTAGCTGCATTTATAGCTTGCACAGCTCCCATAGCATTACGCTCTATACATGGAATCTGTACCAAACCACCAATCGGATCACAAGTAAGCCCTAAATTATGTTCCATACCAATTTCAGCTGCTGACTCAATAGAATCAAGATCTCCTCCAAGTAAAGCACAGTATCCAGCAGCTGCCATTGAGCAAGCAACACCAACCTCACCTTGACAACCTACTTCTGCTGCTGAAATCGATGCCCCTGATTTATACAAAATACCAATAGCTGCACATACAAGCAGGTATTTATTAACTACCACTTTAAGCTCTTGTTGATTGACAATCTCATGAGTTTGTAAATAATACTTAAGTACAGCTGGGATAATACCTGCTGCTCCATTAGTTGGTGCTGTAACTACTCTTTCACCACATGCATTCTGCTCATTCACAGCTATTGCAAAAGCATTTAAATAATTAAAGTCAGTATTGACAATGTTGTTGGCTTTGAGTTTTCTTATCATACTTGGAGCTCTTTTTCTGACTTTGAGACCTCCTGGCAGTGCTGCTTCTGCACAAGTTAAACCTTTTTCAATTGATGTTTCCATGACATTCCAGATCTCAGCTAGCTTATTTAATGATTCCTGCTCACCATAAGCTGCCTTTTCATTTTCAAACATTATCTCATCAATAGTTTTGCCATCTCTCTGGCAAAGCTCTCTTAATTGAGCCATAGTTGAAAACTTGTAAGGTTTGTCACATGGAACTTCTGTAGGAACAGCATCTTTTTTAATTTGCTTTTTATCGACGATAAAACCACCGCCAATTGAAAAATACTCTTTTTCACAAAGTAGCTCGCCACCATTAAATAATGAAAAACGCATACCATTAGCATGCTCTGGTAAAAACTCATTATAATGAAATATCAAATCCTTAGCATAATCAAAATCAATTTCAAACTTTTGACCTAGGTTAAGTTTCTTATCCCTTAAGCAGTCCTCATAAAGCTTTTTTGCTAATTCAATATCTACTGACTCTGGTAAAAAACCCATCACTCCTAAAACAACAGCATAGTCTGTTTTATGGCCTTTACCAGTTAAAGCAAGAGAACCAAACAAATCAATCTTAACACGCGTAGTTTGAGGCAAATTATCTTTATACAAATTTATAAAATTACAACCTGCTCTCATTGGACCTATAGTATGAGAAGAGGATGGACCAACTCCTATAGAAAAAAGCTCAAATGTACTTTCCATAACGTGTCTCCAGAAAGTTTAAAAAATGATTTTGGCTAACTAGCTAATTATAATCTATTTTAACCTTTTTTCTCTAACTTTCCAATCAGGCATATAATTAGCTATATAGGCATAAAATTCTTTTGAATGGTTTGGATGAGTCAAATGAGCTATCTCATGAAGTACCACATACTCAATCGCTTGGATATCTCGCAAAACAAGTTTAAAATTAAGGTTGATAGTTTTTTTGACATAATTACATGAACCCCAGCGAGTCTTTGTCTTTTTTATCGTAACTCTATTGATTTCCTGATTAGTAATCTTGAGATATTTAGCTACTAGATTATTAAGAATAATATCCGCTTGATCTTTATAAAATTCCTCTAATAACTGTAACTTAAATTCTCTATTTGCAATAATACTTGAATTTAATAAAAATTGTATGTGGTCATCATAATAATTTATAATATTATGTTTTGACTCTATAAGTTTAATCTGATATTCACGCCCAAGAAAATAAATATAATCACCATCACTAAGAGTATAATTTTGGTAATCATATTTTTGATTAATTGATAATCTTTTAGCATGTTTATCAAGCCATGCTTTTTTAGACTCAAGAATTTTAAAAATTTCTTTTTTAGTTACCTTTTTCGGTGATATCACGGTCACTAAACCATATTTATTTAGAGAAATCTTTAAACTTCTAACATCTCTATAAATAATATCAACTTTATAACTCATTATTTAATTCTATTTATAAAATTTTACTAACTAAAATGATAACTTTTATAAGAACCTAAAACTTTGAGAAATGTACTTTTTTTGAGAACCTCTAGTAGTGCTTGCTGTACATTAAGATCATCATCACAACCCTCAAAATCAATAAAAAATAAATAATTCCACGCTCTATTTCTTGATGGTCGAGATTCTATCTTTGTCAGATTAATATTATGTTTACCGAAAACATTTAATGTATTTACCAGAGCATTAGACTTATCTTCAACCGAGAATATTATAGATGTTTTATATTTGTTGTCAGCTGAATTAAATTTGATATCATCATAACCCATTAACAAAAAGCGTGTATAATTAAACTGCTCATCTTCAAATTCACGCTGAAAAATCTTTAAACCATAAGTTTTAGCTGCTAACTCTCCTGCAATAGCTAAGTGATTTCTTTTATTTTTCTCAAAAATATACTTAGCGGCTCCTGCTGTATCGATAAACGCCTCGGGAGTGAGCTTTAATTTTTTTAGACTATTGGCACATTGCGATAATGCCTGTGGATGCGATATAACACTTTCAACTTCTGAGATCTCCACACCATCTAGCCCCATTAAGCAATGTTTTATTTTCAAAACCACCTCAGCTTTGACCTTTAGATTACTCTTAATCAACTCATCATATGCTGGCACAACAGAACCAGCTAAGGAATTTTCTACTGGAATCATTACAAAATTTGATTTATCAGTTATAGTGCTTTCGATAGCATCAGAAAAAGACCAGCATGGAACTGTTTGAAAATCTTTTATATTTTGCTGATTTAAAAAACTAGTTATTGCTTGCTCAGAGTAAGCACCATGCTCACCCTGAAAAGATACTTTAATCATAATACATTTAAAATTGACTCAACTACTACATATAATACATTATGAAATAGGAGATAAAAATAGCAATATTTGCTTATATATAATTATCGTCACTAATAGCTTTTTGGATACCATCCTGCATATCAGCTGCTGGCAAACATAAATTTTTGGCGATTGTAACAACAATAAAACTAATTACCAGTAACAACCCAGCACTCCAGTATAAATTAAGGTCACCAGCACCACCAAAAGAGCTAAAATATGAAACTATTGTCACCAATATAATATAAACCCAAAACCATATTGATTCTCTAAAATTCCAGTGTATTTCTTCAGTTCTATCTTTCCTAAAAGCTCTATATATTCCTAACATCACTAACGCAATAATTAGGGCAATACCTGCTTTTGAAACTATAGCCCAACCGCTCCATAAAAATACTAAAGTAGCAGCAAACATCCCTAAAGTTGATAATAGATAAGCTCCTCTAAGCCTAAATGGTCTATGAAGCTCTGGTAAATGATATCTAAGCGCCATCGTTGATGTAGGACCGGTGATATAAGTAAGAGCTATCAATGATGTGAGGAAAGTTGCCATCTCTTTCCAGCCAGGAAATGGCGCAAACATAATTAATGCTATAAGAAAATTTAAGCCAATAGCATAGATAGGTTTTTTCATAATTGGACTTAGCTTACCTAAGATACTTGGCAGATAACCATTATGAACCATAGCTCCAAGAGACTTCAAAGCAATACTAAAATAGATTAATCCAGCCATTAATGGGAAGATGATAGCTCCAAAATAAAGCGGATACATCACCCATTTGACACCAAAACTTTGTGCCATAATTGCAAAAGGCCCAAAACTAGATGAACTTGCACCGGGCATAACCACATGATGCCAATTATTGTTATGAACAAACTTAGACATCACTAATAAGTAAGCAAACTGTAAAAACAAAAATATTATTAAACAAATTACTACTGCGCCCACAGTTGCCATAGGTATAGATTTTTTAGGATTTTTTGTACTTCCTGCTAACTCAACGATAGTTTTAAACCCAGTAAAAGCATATGCAATACCGCCAACAGAAACTGCAGCTAAAACACCATTAAAACCAAATGGCATTAATGAAAGTTCTTCTGCTTTTATATCCTTTAACGCAGGCAATGTAAAACAAAAAACCATAAAAACAATCGATATAAATATTGGTATAGCAACCTTAAATAAAGTCACGACATTGTTTATTTTAGCCAACCATTTAAGCGAATAGAAATTAATTACACAAAAACCTAAAAGAAAAAACATTGCCAAAGGTAAGCCTGCCATTGATAATGCACCATCTCTACTTGTATCGATTAATGATGGATAAAAAACAGCTAAATACTGAATAACTGCTTGAACCTCAATTGGAGCTAAAACTAAATATGATATCCATGTAATCCATGCAAACATATAACTTATCATAGTTCCATGCGTAATATGTGGAATCCGTGATGTAGAACCTTCAACAGGAACAATTGTGCAAACTTCAGCGAAAACCAAAGCTATAAAAACCATTAAAACTGCGCCTATTATCCATGAAATGATAGATCCTGGACCAGCTTCTTGAGACGTATATTGCGCTGCAAACATCCAGCCAGAACCCATAATAGCACCGACACCCATAGCCACAAGGCTAAAAGTAGAAAGACTCTTTTTTTCCATTATCACCCTTTATCTTTAATAAATTAACAAATTTTAATAATGAGTTTACTGTTATTAATTCATTAAGTAAACAGTTTAGATTATTATATGACCTTTCTTATTACACGATCATTTAATGTACTCATAATATCATATTCGATTGTATTTGTTTGTTTTGCTATTGAAAAAGCACTATTTCGGTTACGTGGAATATCTGATATCAGCTCGACTGTATCACCTACTTTGACATCGTATTCATTTACCCCTAATGATACTGTCAGACCATCCATACTCATTCTGCCAGCCATAGGGTACATCACATTATTAATATTGACAAAACCTCTATCACCTAACTCCCGAGGAAAGCCATCACCATAACCAATAGGAACCACAGCTAGCTGCTCACCTTCAAAGCCTCTATATATCAATGAATAGCCAACCCCTTCACCTTCCTGTAGTGTAATTATTTTAACTACTTCTGAGAGTAGTCTTGCGATTGGTTTTATTTCTCTTATAGATCTATCAACATAAAACTCTGGTAAGAAACCATAGCTTAAAATTCCTGGTCTTACCATGTCATAACAGATTCCTTTTTGACCTACAAAGCCATAAGAGTTAGACAAGTGACAAATTATATCTTGAGATAATCCTTTAGTATATTCAACAATATTGTCAAACCTATTTTTTTGCTTAATATTTGTTGGATGATCTCTATTATCAGCACATGCTAGATGACTATACACTCCTTCTAAAATTAAAAAATCCGATTCATAAGCTCTCTGTATCGTTCTACAAGCATCTTTATAGTCTACTCCCATACGATTTATTCCTGTATTAAGACTAACATGAACAAAAGGCTTTTTATTGTAGTAATTAGCAAATTTTTCTAATTTCTCAATATCACTATAATCTTGAATACTAACTCGGATATTTTTATTTAAAATTCTATCAATATAGTTATACTCAATTACTCCAAAAATCATTACTGGTTTTTCAACAACATCTAAGACCTTGAAAGCCTCAAAAACATTAGCTACAGCAAAAAAATCAACCAGATCATGACTGTGTTTAACTACTAGCTCTAAACCATGCCCATAAGCGTTTGCCTTAACTGGAAAACAAAACTTAACATTACCAACATACTCTTTTATCACCTTAATATTATTTCTTAGAGTCTGTACGTTAATCTCTAAAATATTCATATTTTATCCTTGAAATCATTTATCTTTCTTTATTATAAAAACTCTTTTGTTTAAATCAGCTGACAAAAACTGACCACAAAAGCTTTAAAGCATCTCATAGCTAAAAGAATATTATAAACATATTATCTCTAGTAAAAACTAGAATAACGTTAGAAATTATTATTAAAAAAATCTTGCATATTTTTGATAAAATTATCAAGCTTAAGGCTCACCAAAAATTTCTCTAATCTTTTGCCACAACTGCCATCAATCATATTTATAATAAAACTAAAAACCACGATATCGACTATGGAAAGCTTATGATTAAAAAAATATTGTCTAGAATCAAGAAAATTAGCTATAGCTTGGAGATCTTTTTCTGCTTTAGAATAAATCTCATTATTGGTTAAATTACTTATGCCATTAGCTTTTAGTTGCCGCAAGATATTTCTTTTAGCAACTGGATATACAATATTTGCCATAGCTTTTGGTAAACCAGTAGATTCTATAAATTCTTTTTTCCAAGTATAATTATCTTTATCTGCCCAGCGACTATAAATACCAACCCAATACAAACTATCTTCACATAATCTTATAAAAGCATGAGCTATAGCTTTTTGCTCAGCACTTAGATGCTGATCTAAATTAAGTTGATTGTGTTTTTCTAACATCGCGATTATAAGGTTACTATCAGCAAATTTTTTGCCCATAGTTTCTATATAAGGCATTTTTCCTGTCGGGGATTTATTAAACTCAAGACTAAAATGGTTTTGATAATTCAAATCCATAGCCTTTAAATATAGTTCTAATTTTAAACAAAAAGGACTACAACTGTAGTTTCTACCTTTTAACTTCGGTAACTGATGTAAATGAATAATCATAATTTTTCCTATTCGTCAAAATTTATAATATTATTTGCTGGCTGAGGCAATGAAGTATTAACAACCTGCTCAGATATGATACTTTCTTTGACAATATCAGCTTTTTCAAATTCTGAGACAACAATATCATCAAACCTGCCATTTCTAATAACTATATAACCTCTGTATCTGTCATCTGAAATTTGTGTATTGTAATCAAATGAATACACTCGATAAAAAGCTGGTCTTTTATTCTCAAATTGTAAATTTATCTTACGCAGACAAACGGTATCATCAAGTAAGTCCAAATTGTATTTAACTGCTGTGCGCTCTGCTACGCTTATAGCGTACTCTTTATTTTTCATAAAGTTGCGCCATGCAAAAAAACATCCAGCTAGAAAAATTAGTGTATATAAAGCTATTGACATACTAGCGCCTTAAAATCTCTATTAACAGATTATTATATGTTAAAATCTATCCGTTAAAAACATAACAGTTAGATTACTTTGAAAATTTTAAAATACTTTTATGGATCTTTGTTTGTGACACTAATTGGTATTACTATTGCTGTATTTATCTATCCAACTGCACCGCTAGAAACAATATACTCGGTATTAATATTAGCGATACTTGAAATATCGCTTAGCTTTGATAATGCTGTAATCAACGCAAAGATTCTTGGCCAGATGCCACAAAGATGGCAAAAAATTTTCATCTATCTAGGTTTACCTATCGCTGTCTTCGGCATGCGTTTAATATTTCCAATCTTACTAGTAAGTGTGGCTAGTGGTATCAATTTTGCTAGTGTAGTTACTCTTGCTCTAGATAATCCACAAAAATACCAGGCAATATTAGAGCATTCAATGCCTTATATTTGTAGCTTTGGTGGTAGTTTCCTACTTATGGTCTTCTTAAACTTCTTTCTAAGTGAAAATAAAGGACACCATTGGATACCACTTATTGAAAACAACATAGTTACAAAAAAAATCCGTAATTATGATGGTGGCTACATTTTTTTTGCGATTATCATTGGTGCTATTACAATCTACTATGCTGATTCGAACCATCAAGGTAGTTTAGCTCTTGCTTTTCTCTTAGGTATAATAGTTCATGAGAGTATTGGCCTGCTTAACTCATTATTTGACACAGCTAAAGTTAGTACTACAGATGTCGCTCGTAATGGTTTAATCGGTTTCATCTATTTAGAGATAATAGATGCTTCATTTAGCTTTGATGGTGTTATTGGGGCATTTGCTATTACTGCTAATATCATTATTATTATGATTGGTCTAGGTATTGGCGCGATGTTTGTACGATCTTTAACTATACTATTTGTTGAGAAAGAAACCTTAGCAAAATATATCTATCTAGAGCATGGTGCACACTATGCAATTGGCTTTCTAGCGCTAGTATTATTACTAAAAATATTTATGCATATCCCTGAATTGTTTAGTGGCTCAATTGGTATATTAGTACTGACTGTAGCATTTATTCATTCTATAATATCTCATAAAAAACTACATAATTAAACTTACTAACTCAGTAACATTTCTAGCTAGGTATTTAGACAAATTTATTACCTTCTCTCTCTCAACATGCTCGATATAAGCAATAAACTTAGCTGCATAGCCTTTTTCATACAACTGATAATCAGTATAACCATCACCAATAGCTATAACCTCACCGTTAATTAAATCTTTAGCTTGCTCAAAAGCACTTAACTTAGAATCACAAGCACCATTAGAGTTATCAAGCGCTTTGAAGCTACCATCTCTGTTCCAAATAGCCTCTACAGCGAAGATATTTTGCCTTGGAATAGCTAAATAATCAGCAAATGGCTGGATACTTTCGGTTAATCCACCACTAAAAACCCATATTTCAAAGCCTTTGTTTTTGAGTTTTTGAACTAGCTCTTTGATACCATCTGTTAATAAGTTAGGGCAATATTTGTCACTAAACTCTTTTATACTCTGTCTAGTTGGGCTAGCAATTGCAAGTCTTTTCGCTAGAGAATCTCTAAAGCAGATATCTCCTTGCATACCTAAGTTAGTTATATGCTCTATTTCTTTTAGCTTTGTTGGAGATTTTTGTAATATTGGCTCTAAAATAAGCTCTAAAGATTCTTTTTTAATTAATGTTGAATCAAAATCAAAAATTATATTTTTCATAAAATTAATTATTTTAGGTAAATTCCATGCAATGCAGGTGGAATTAGAATTGGTAAATATGCTTTATATACTAGTGTTAAATCATTTGCATTTAAATAGGCAATATAACTAAGCTGCATTTGTATATCAATGACATTAACAAAAATCAAACCATCATCTTCGCTTTGAGCTTGCGGATTTGCAATAAATATTGGTTCAGAAACAAAATGATCGTCTCCAAAGCTATATCTATCAATACTTCCATCGGTAATATCAAATTTAATTATACTATTAAAGAAATCTGCTTCAGTCTCTCTATTTGCTAGATATACATAGCGATAAGATTTCATTAAAAAGCTTTGATTAATTCTAGGAAACTCAACATTATAATCTGCAACTACCCTTTTAGATATTTCAGCATTACTAATATCTATAGTTGTGCGAACAAGCTGGGTTTTAAGCTTACAATCATTAGTCTTAATATTTTTAAAATAAAACTTTTTGTAGGGATCAAAGCTATCAGTATATTCAATAAAATCTAGATGAATCTGGTTATCAACTTCAAAAGCATTAACACTATGAAGAAAAACCATAGTTGGTGCTTGTATAAAAGTGGCTTTAAGTGAATTTCTATTTAAAAGCAAAAACTTACAACTAGCATTTTTATCATAGCTAATAACTTCAGCAATAGGCTTAGTCAAAAATTCTAAAGGATTTGCCCTTAATGGACCTAAATATAAGACAACATAATTATCTGTGACAAACAAAGTATGATTGTATATAAATTGCTTATCGCTAAACTGATAGAGCTTTTCTCTTTTGGTGCTATTTTTAGAGATTTTATAAATAATATATTTGCAGTTTCTTGATATATCGACTACAAAATTAAACTGCTCTTGAGTAATAGGATCAAGCTGAGGGTGGGCACAACTAAACTGCCCTTTGAGCTTATCATTAAATCTAAATTCTTTTAATGTCTCAAGATTATTGCTACTAAACTCAATTAGCGTAGTGGCTTCAGTAGCTGCTAATAATCTATTACTTAGGCTAAAAATATTTACATTACAACTTGGCTTTTCTACCTTAAAACCTAATATAGTTTTTATTATCGATGTAATTTTAGAAGGTAGCATAGTTCCGAATTCATCATATTTCATACGTCCATTATTAGCTGCGAAATATTGCTCAGATCTTAAATATTTATTTGAAAAATAAATATCTTTTTTGCTACTTTCAAAACTATATAGCATTGCTAAACCATCAAACCAGTGATTTAGCTTAACTTTACCATATTCAAATTTAGCAGGACCAACTCTAAGTATCTGACCGCCAAACCAGTCAGGTAAATTTGAAACTTGTGGCTTGAGAAGATGTTGCGAGAATTCTTCGGCTACATTAGCAAATGCTAAATTTAGTTTACTCATATAAGCTTTTAATAAATACCAAACGCCAATAATTTATATTATACTCTTTTCTACGCTTTATTTTGTAATATTAAGCAATAAATGATTAGTTATAAACAAATGCCGCAAGGTACAATTACAGATAAATATTATTCAAATTTTCTCAACTGTTGGTTATGCAGTGCTAATGGGGCTACTTAATTTCTACCTCACAGATCACGGTGGTTTTACAAAAACTCAAGCAAATACTCTTACTGCGAGCTTTTTTGCTCTAAACTTTTTACTACATTTTTTAGGTGGTGCTTTAGGTGGTAGATTTTTTAGTTTCAGAGGTTTGTTTCTAGTTAGCATATCTTTACAGGTAGCCAGTATGTTTATGATTGCCGAACATAATCAAACACTGATAGTCTACGGCATGGCACTATTTATCACTGGCGCTGGACTTAATGTCAGCTGCCTTAATATGATGTTAACTCAACTCTTTAAGCCAGAAGATCACAGTCGTAGGATTGCATTTTCAATAAACTATAGTTGTATGAATATAGGTTTTGTTGGTAGCTTTATCTTAGCTGGAGTTATACAGAGTTATGGTGCTTATACTATCGCATTTTATACAGCTGCTGCGTGTTTAGCACTAACAGTGATTTTGCATCTACTAAATTTTAAAAATGTTGAGGATAAAGATACATTTTTCCATAACCAATTTTCTAAGTCTAAAGCACGTTATTTAGTAGCTCCTGGAGTAATCTTAGTATGCTTTTTATTCTCAATATTTCTAATTAGACATGCAGAATTTGGTAGCAACCTTGTCATATGCGTATTTATTTCAGTATTTGTATATTTAGCTTTTATCACTTTAAAACAGGAGCGTGAGTATAGAGAACGCATAATCGCCTTTATGCTATTAAGTTCAGCATGTATGATTTTTGCATTTGTTCAAGGTATGCAAAGCTCAGCATTAGAAAATTTTGTTGAGTTTAATACCAACAAATCTTTATTTGGTATAACTATGCAGCCAGCAACTATAAATACTTTTGAAAGTTTAGGAGTAATTATTTTTGGTTTCTTGTTAGCAATATTATCCAAGCGAAGACAAAAAAACGGTACTACACTTTCTCCAGGCAGCTTAATCACTAGAGGTATCGGCTTATATATAGTAGCTTTTATGATGATACCTATAGGAATTTTATTAGCTAATAAGACTACAGGTACTGTTAATGTTATCTTTCCGATACTATTACTTTTAATCGTTGCAGCAGGTGAAATCCATGTAAATGCTACTAGTTATGCTTTAGTTGGTGATCTAATCAAACCTGTTCACCAGGGAATTTTTACCGGCTATATGTTTGTAAATGTTGCTATTGGTATTGTAATCTCTGGTCCTGTTTCTAATTATGCTATCGGAAACAAACTAAAAGCTGAAGATATTACTGCTTTAGGCACAAATCAAATGTACTCAAACATCTTTGTTTGTCTAACAATTATTGCTACTATTTTAACAATCATTTTCTTCGTAATTTCAAAAAAAATTAATAAAGTGTTTGATAATATTAAAGAATATTAATAATTTACTTTTTTTCTATCTAAAAATTGCTTATTATTATACATCTTAACTAACTTATTATAGAACCTAAAGATGCAAAAATCTTCAAAAAAACCTTTGGTTTCTATAAAGAACCTATCTAAACAGTTTGATGATGGTCACTTAGCAGTTGACTCTGTAAATCTTGATGTTTATCCAAAAGAATTTTTCTCTTTGCTAGGCGGATCTGGAAGTGGTAAAAGTACCCTGCTTAGAATGCTGGCAGGGTTTGAAAGACCAACTGATGGTAAAATAATTATCGATGGTGTTGATATGTCAAACACTCCACCATATAAAAGACCTGTAAATATGATGTTTCAATCTTATGCGTTATTTCCACATATGAATGTAAAACAGAATATCATGTTTGGTTTAAAGCAAGAGAAATCTTTAAAAAAAGAAGAAATTGAGAAAGCTACAGATGCCGCTTTAAAAATTATTAAGATGGATCATCTTGCTAAAAGAAAACCTCATCAACTATCTGGTGGTCAGCGTCAGCGTGTAGCTTTGGCAAGATGCTTAGCTAAAAGACCAAAATTAATCTTACTTGATGAGCCATTATCAGCTTTAGATAAAAACTTACGCGATCAAATGCAATTTGAGCTTGTTGATATTCAAGAGCAAACTGGTAGTACATTTATAATGGTAACTCATGATCAAGAGGAAGCTATGACAATGTCTACAAGAATTGGCATCATGACAGATGGTTGGTTAGAGCAAGTAAGTACTCCTTCAGAAATTTATGAGTTCCCTAAGAGTAGGTTTGTTGCTAACTTTATTGGTAAAAGTACAATTTTTGAAGGTCGTGTCGAAGAAGTTAGTAGAACTCGTAGCGTGATAACTTCTGAACAGGCTGGTACAGATTTTGTATTAAGAAGAAATATCGAAGCTATCGAAGACCAAGAGATATGGATAGGTTTACGCCCTGAAAAAATAGTCATTAGTAAAGAAAAACCAGAAGGTTATAATCCTAATCGCCCTGTAAACTGTATTAAAGGCATTGTTGAAGATATTGCTTATATGGGTGGATTATCTACTTATCATGTAAGGACTGAGAATGGTAGTATAGTCAAATCAACTGACTTTAATATCGAAAGAAATGCTGACCATCCTTCTTGGGATGATGAAGTATATCTTACTTGGGAATCACAAAATATTATGGTGCTTTACTCATAATGCAAAACTTAGAAAAAAGCTTTAGACATACTCTAGTTTATCTAGTTCCTTTTATATGGTTTGTAGTTTTTCTGCTTATACCATTTTTATTTGTGGTAGGTATTAGTTTTACTTTGCCTGCTGATGGCACTCCTCCAGTGACTTCACTGATGACTTATAAACAATCAGCTCTACACTTTACATTATATTTAAGTAATTATATTGAGTTGATTCATTATAATCTAATATTTATTTCGTTACTTAAATCTTTTAAAGTTGCTTTTATAACTACAGTCTTGTGTATTTTAATCGGTTATCCGATGGCATTAGCATTATCAAAAGCCAAAAAAAACACGCAAATTTTCTTTTTAGTTCTAATTATTATTCCATACTGGACTTCTTTCCTACTTAGAACTTATGCTTGGGTAACATTATTAGGTAACCACACTCTAAATCAATTTCTAATGGATTTAGGCTTGCCAAGCATGGCTTTACTCTATAATGATTTTTCGATGTATTTAGGCATGGTTTATTGCTACTTACCATTTCTAGTATTACCACTATATAGTACCCTAATTAAAATCGACCCTAGTATCTACGATGCAGCTGAAGATTTAGGTTCTAAGCCTATTAATTCTTTCTTTAAGATAACACTACCATTATCAATGCCTGGGCTAATTGCTGGCAGCTTACTAATATTTATTCCTGCTATTGGTGAAGTAGTTGTACCGCAAATTATGGGTGGTATGGATTCGTTAATGATTGGTAATGTTATTTGGGAAGAGTTTTTTACCTCTAATAACTGGGGTATGGCTGCTGCGATATCCGTAGTATTAATAGTTGTCCTAGTTTTACCTATCCTATGGATGCAACGCATTCAAGCAAAGAGAACTTTTGTCTAGGAGGATATAAGCGATGAAGAGATTTTCATTTAGTAAAATAATGCTTATATTGGGTTTGATATTTTTATATATTCCGTTAATAATCTTGGTAGTTTTTTCGTTTAGTAATTCTGAAATTATTAATTTATGGGGTGGTTTTACTTTTGACTGGTATCATGAGGTTATTCATGATGAGGACATTATTAATGCTACTTTTACTAGCCTTAAAATAGCTACGATCACCTCCGCAATAGCGACAATACTAGGTACTATAGTTGCTTATGCCATGACTAGATTTAAATTTTTTAGATCTAGAAGTTTTTTATATGGTCTTGTAGCTACACCTCTTGTACTGCCTGACATTATTCTAGGGGTTGCTTTACTGCTAATGTTCTCAACATTACAACATTTAATCGGCTGGCCACATGAGCGCGGCACAACTACTGTTGTTATAGCTCATGTAACAATGTGTACTGCTTATGTAACGATAGTAATGCAATCACGTATAGCTAGTGTAGATATATCTCTAGAGGAAGCTGCACTAGATTTAGGAGCTGGTCCTATAGAGACATTCTTTAAAATAACCCTACCACAACTGATACCAGCACTAATTACTTCTGCTTTACTTACATTTACACTATCTATTGATGATTTAGTTGTCACAGAATTTGTTGCAGGCAGTGATAACCCTACTCTACCGATGTATATTTATTCAACTGTAAAAAATGGCCCTACACCTGAGATAAATGCCTTAGCTACAATTATGATTGGAATTATCGTCTTTGGTGTGCTACTAGGCATGTTTATTTCAGCTAAATTCCAAAAAAGACAAAATGGCTAAGACTAGAAATTTATAATTGGAAATACCCAGTAAAAAACCATTTTTGGCAAAATTAATCTACATGCACATAAACATTAGTACTGCTTCATTTGTTTGATTATCAGCTGTGCATATAGAAGATTAGATAAACTAAGCAATAAAATTATTAAAAGTATATCTAATTTAAATATAAATCTTCGCATAATTAAATTATTGATATTATAAGTTATAGAAGATTATAGAGAATTTATCAAGAAAAATAATATAAAGACTAATTATTATTCTTCGATTGAAACAAACTTACGGTTTAAAGCACCACCTGTATGGAACTTAACTGTACCATCTTTAAGTGCAAATAATGTATGATCTTTACCACAACCAACATTTACACCAGGATGAGTTTTAGTACCTCTTTGGCGTATGATAATTGTACCTGCTTTAACAAACTCACCACCATATCTTTTAACACCTAAATACTTAGGATTTGAATCTCTTCCGTTTCTAGTACTACCACCAGCTTTCTTATGAGCCATTGTATACTCCTTAAATTATTCTTTTAAAAAACTATAAACTAATAGATGAAACTTTAACCGCTGTAAAATACTGACGGTGACCTTGTTGCTTCATGCTGTGCTTACGACGACGGAACTTCATAATTTTAACTTTCTTATGACGACCTTGCTCAACAACCTCACCAACTACTTTAGCACCAGCTACAGTTGGAGCGCCAATTTTAACTTCTCCTGCTGCAGTTTGTCCCATTAAAACTGTATCAAACTCAACTTTCTCACCAATACCAAGATCAAACTTCTCAAGCTTTACTACTTCACCTTCTTTTACCTTGTATTGCTTACCGCCATTTTTAATTATCGCGTACATTTATTAAACTCCATTTATTAGATTTAAATCCTCAGAACTGCCTAAACTAATAGACTTCTGACTTTTTGTTATTATTACAAATCATCTAGCTACAAAACTAGACAACGTATTATAACAAAAATAATTAAAAACTCAAATACCAGCTTGAAGATTAGGCTTATATTTCAACAAACATCATTACTAACAATTAATATAAAATCCAGATGAAATATTGTTTAAAATAAAATATAAACATTTGCTAAACTTTGCCAAAGAACTCTATAGCCTACTAGGCATAAAAGTAGTACATTCTATCATCCTAAACTTGTTTCAGGATCTCAATAAAATCAATACTTATAGTGAAACGCTGAAATAAATTCAGCATGACATTTTTATATGTAGTTAGCTGTAGATAGAGATTTATCTCATAAAGCTGGTAGTGGTGCTGCAGAAGGCGTTAGTTTTGCTCTTGCAACTTTTGTTGATGCTGAACTAGTCTCAGGCGCTGAGCTGATTTTAGATAAAATTAATTTTGATGACTTCTCAAAAATTGTGATATTGTATGTTGGTGAAGGGAAAATGAATCAGCAAAGTTTATATGGTAAAATTCCTATTACAGTTGCACAAAGAGCAAAACAATATAATGTTAAAAAATAATTAATATAGTCGGCAGTTGTGAGCTTGATGATAATAATATTAGCAATTCAACTATAGATGCTGTATTTTCATCTATACCGTAATATATACAGACCTAGAAACTATCCTTAGAGCGATGCTTCTAAAAATATCGAACAAACAGTGACAAAAATATTGCCAAGCTACTCGCGTGAATAACACCAACAATCAACTAAATGATCATTTACTAACCCAGCTGCTTGCATATAAGCATAAATAATAGTCGGCCCTACAAAACTCATGCCCTTTTTTCTCAGATCTTTAGAAATTTTCTCGCTAATATCTATAGATACAGGTATTTCTTTATAAGACTGCCAGTTATTCTTAATCGGCTGATGATTTACAAAACCCCATAAATAATCACTAAAGCTACCAAATTCTTTTTGGATGTATAAGAATACGCGTGCATTCTTTCTAGCAGAATAAATTTTTAATTTATTGCGGATGATATCCGGATTAGTCCGCAGAGATTCAAGCTCTGAGTCTGTCATACTAGCTACTTTAACCGTATCAAAATTATAAAAAGCATCTTGATAACCTTGTAGTTTTTTTAAAATGGTTTCCCAGTTTAGACCAGCTTGAGCTCCTTCTAATATCAGAAGCTCAAAAAGCTCTCTATCATCATACTTGGGAATACCCCACTCATTATCATGGTAATCAGCATAAAGCTCTTGACCTTTTTTATTACCAAAACAACGATTTTTACAATCCATAAAAGTCCTTAAAATAATTCAAGAGTTATTTCATTTAAATATTCCCGATAAATATATAAAGAATGTTATAAAAATAATAATATAGGTTCCATGAACAAAAAAATTGAATAAAGCAGTTAAGTATATTTAAATAGTTTTGTGAAACAAAAAAACATACTTAACATATATGGAATATTACATATCAGAAACAAATTGGTCAACTATTTTAACTTTTCTAACAGCTCAAAAAGGATTGCATACAAAAGATGTAGTTAAGCTTAGAAGATTCATAGAAGCAGTGTTTTTTATCTTAAAAACAGGAGCTCAGTGGAAATATCTTCACAAGGATTATGGTAATAGTAGAGCCATCCATAAGCGTTATAAATACTGGGCTGACAAAGGTGTTTGGAATAATCTAATGACTTATGTTTCAGACATTGATTCACAACAGTTCATGATAGATTCACTATCTGTTAAAGCACATGCGTGTGCTAGTGGTTATGAGATAAATGGTAATGAAATCAATGCTTTGGGTAGAAGTGTGGGTGGCTTAACAACAAAGATTCATACTCTTACAGATGCTTTAGGAAATCCCGTTAGATTTATAATAACTGCTGGTAATGTCCATGATATTGTACCCTCAAAACAACTCTTAGAAGGAATAACAAATGCTTATATTCTTGCTGATAAGGCATATTTCTCTGAAGGAAATATAAAATTCCTTGAGGAAAATAAAAATAAACCAGTCATTCCTGCTAGAGAAAACTATACCAAAGGCCATAATGTTGACTGGCATATTTATAAGGAAAGACATTTGATAGAGAACTTTTTCTCTAAAATTAAGCATTTTAGAAGGGTTTTCTCTAGGTTTGATAAGACTTGTTCTGCTTTCCTCGGCTTTATAGCATTAGCAAGCACCTTTATTTGGCTTAGATGATTTTTTTGTTCATGGAACCTAAGTAGTGAAAAGATTTTACAATACAAAATTACTCAACCCTACCATGACATTGTTTATACTTCTTACCAGAACCACAAGGACAAGGATCATTTCTTTTAACCTTTGGACCTTCCCTTCTGACTTGCTGAACTTTAGGAGCTTCTTCTTGTTCATCTTCATCATTTCTTTGATTGTTATCAATAACACTTTCATGCTCAGCCTTAATATCACTCATAGACTCTCGTAATTCTTGTTGAGCTCTTTGTGTTTCTTCTTCTGTAGCGATTCTAATTTTAGCAAGTGAAGATATAACTTCATATTTAAAATTATCCAGCATAGTTGAGAAAAGCTCAAACGCTTCTTTCTTATACTCATTTTTAGGATCTTTCTGAGCATAACCACGTAAGTTTATACTATTACGTAAATGATCGATAGAGCTTAGATGCTCACGCCAATGACTATCAAGAGATTGTAATAATGAGAATTTCTCAAATTGTCTCACAGCGCCTGAATCTAAATTTTTTGTTTTTTCTGCAAACTCAATTTCTATTGCTTCTCGAACAAGCTTTTTAAGATCTTCCTCTCCTAGGCTATCATCTTCTTCGTAAAGCTTTTGTAGATCAATATCAATCATAAAGTCAGATTTAAGAGCTTTTTCTAAACCTTCCAGATCCCATAATTCATACATAGAGCCAGCCAGCACATAATCATGGAACAACTGTTCAGCGACATCAATACGGATATCTGCTAAAATATCACTTACATCATCAGCATCTAAGAATGCTTGTCTTTGCTCATAGATAACTTTACGCTGTGTATTAATAACGTTATCATATTCTAATAAATTCTTACGAATATCAAAATGATAACTTTCAACCTTACTTTGGGCTTTAGATATTACTTTTGACATAAAACCAAAAGCAAGTGATTCGCCACCTTTTAGACCTTTTTTAACCCTCTCAGCCATGCTTTGAGAAGCAAAAATTCGCAAAAGATTATCATCCATAGATAGATAGAACTTACTCTCACCTGGATCACCCTGACGAGCAGCACGTCCTCTTAGTTGGTTATCAATCCTACGTGAGTCATGTCTCTCCGAGCCTATGATACACAAGCCTCCAGCTTTCTTAACAGCCTCATTACGCTTTGTCCATTCTGCTTTTATTTGAGCGATATCTTCTTGTGCAGAATCTTCTAGCTGGGTTATTTCAACCTCTAAATTACCCCCAAGAATAATATCGGTACCACGCCCTGCCATATTTGTTGCGATCGTAACAGCTCCTGGGTAACCTGCCATAGCAATAATAGTAGCTTCTTTTTCATGCTGCTTAGCATTTAGGACATTATGCTTAATTTTCTTTTTCTTCAATAGTGTCGATAACACTTCAGATGCTTCAATAGATGCTGTACCAACTAGTACCGGCTGACCTTTTGATATTCTCTCTTTGATATCAGCGACAATAGCATCAAATTTTTCTCTAACGCTGCCATATATTTCATCGTGGTGATCTTTTCTAATCATCGGTTTATTAGTTGGAATAATGATTACCTCTAAACCATAGATAGAGTGAAGTTCAAACGCCTCAGTATCAGCAGTACCAGTCATACCAGCAATTTTGTTATATAACTTAAAGAAGTTTTGGAAAGTAATAGAGGCCATTGTTTGGTTTTCAGCATTTATTTTGACGCCTTCTTTAGCTTCTATAGCCTGATGCAAACCATCTGACCATCTGCGTCCAGGCATTGCTCTACCAGTACTTTCATCAATAATTACAACTTCTTGATCACGCACAATATAATCAACATTAAGTTGATATAATGACTGCGCTCTTAGACAAGCATTTAAGTAGTGCATCTTGGTGATATTGTGAGGGCTATAAAGGTTATCACCTTCTTCAAGAATACCTTCTTTTTTGAGCATATTTTCAATTTTTGCATAACCTTTTTCAGTTAGATATGCATTTTTAGACTTCTCATCTACATAGAAATCTTTTTGTTCTTGCTCATTTTCAACTTCTTCTTTTTCTTGCTTCTCTAAGTAAGGAACTAATCTATTGAAAAGGTTATACATCTCAGAACTATCATCTGATGCACCTGATATGATAAGTGGCGTTCTCGCTTCATCAATCAAAATCGAATCAACTTCGTCTATAATTACATAGTTGCGACTTCTTTGGACTTGCTGCTCTTTGTCATAAGCCATATTATCCCTTAGATAATCAAAACCAAATTCATTGTTTGTGCCATAAGTAATATCACAAGCATAAGCCTGTTTGCGTTGCTCAGGATTTAAATCAGCAACTATGACACCGACAGACATACCCAGAAACTCATAAATCTCCCCCATTAACTCAGCATCCCGCCTTGCTAGATAGTCGTTGACGGTAATTACATGTACGCCAGAACCTGACAAAGCATTTAGGTAAGCTGGTAGTGTTGCAACTAGAGTTTTACCTTCACCTGTTCTCATCTCAGCAACCTTACCTTGATGAAGAACTATACCACCTATCAGCTGAACATCGTAGTGACGCATATTTTTTGTACGTCTTGCAGCTTCTCTAACAGTTGCAAAAGCTTCTGGCAAGAGATTATCTAGTATTTCACCATTTGCAAGTCTTTCTCTATATTCTAGAGTTTTTGCTTGTAATTGTTCATCACTAAGTTTCTCAAACTGAGGTTCTAAAGAGTTGATTTTTTGAACTGTTTTAGAAACTTTTTTTATAAATCTTTCGTTACGACTACCTATTATTTTCTGTACTAAACTTAACATTTCTAATTAACCGACTCTTTTATATAATTTATATAAATATAATACTCTGAAGATACATTATATAGAGTTTATAAGAAATTTAAATTAAGATAGAGATATTAATTATAAGAATCATAAACTAACTCATCAAAATGAGATATTTCTACTTAAACTTGCTAACTATGGCAATAATCAGCTTAGCAATATCTAGTTGCTCTAGTACAGCACAAAAAAATAATATAAGCATAAATAATCAAGCTGTAATAAAACAACAACTACAAAAAGATACACAAAATAATGTCATGCCAACATGGTTCAGCTCAGATCAATCAAACACCAATGAATTTTTGTATGGCTTTGGTGCGGCGAAAACACTAGAACAAGCAACTCAAAATGCTCTTGCTGATATGGTCCAAAGACTTCAAGTTACAGTATCAACAACAACTAATTTTACAAATACTACAAACAATGACAAAATTTCTCAAAAGCTAACTCAACAAATCACTACTACTACTGCACAAATAACTATCCCTAACTACAATATAGTCAATCAAGCAGAGCTTAAACAAATATTCTATATCGAAGTTCAAACCAATAAAACACAAACCATAAATGATTTAAAAGAACTTATTAGCAGCAATATTAATCAAGCTCAACAACTACTAGCTACTACAAACAACAAAAGTTCCATTTACAGATTTGCTACAGCTCAACAATTAAATAAAAACATACAGCTGGTAAAAAGTAGCTTAAGAACATTAATAATCTTAGCACCTGATAGCAATATTAATAGCCAAATGGAGGCACTAAACAAAATTGATAATCAGCTCTTAAATCTCAAAAGAAGTTTACAAATATATGTTGATAAACAAAATAGTGGCTTTTTTTATAATTCACTTGAAAAGTTTTTACAAGTGAATAACTATAACATTACAAATAAAAAAGAATTAGCTAACGTCAATATAACGCTAAAACTTAGAGATTATAATAATCAGTTCAATAATGATAAGTATTGTCTTGAAACAAAAGTTGAGCTTCAAGCATTAGATGACTCATCTAATCAATTATCGCCCAAAGAATATATTATCAAAGCATGCTCAAAGCAAGGGAGAATGGCTGCTATAGACAAAGCTGTTGAAATATTTTATTCTCAACTAAATAATGCAGAGAGTATATATTAAAAATGTCTATAAAAATCTTTCCAGAAAAAGTCGCTAGTATCGACTCACATACAACCAGAAAGAAAATAACCAATACAACTTATGCTAGCAAACAACTTATATCCAAAGCAACCCAGCTTAAAACAACTCTTGAGGTGGCCAACAAAGAGTTACACAAGCTTAGCTTACCCTATTTAAGAGATACTCAAATAGTTTTTTATTCTCCTAAGAAGTTAATCGTACACAGTAATAAAGAAATTCTGAAATCAAAGCTTAAAGAACTTCATGATCAGTTTGTCGCACAATTAAGTCAAAATACGCTATTTTCTAAGCTTGAAAAAATAGAAATAATTATAGACTACACACAGGTAAACAATAAAAAAACAAAACCCCCAGCAACCAATAAGATTGCCCAACAAGCGCTAGATAGAATTAAAAAACAGATTTATAGAGATTGAATTGAAGAAATTTCTTAGTTTTCTTTAATTGTACCTAAAGCAACTTCCATCATATTTGTGAAACATTGCTCTCTTTGTTGAGCTGTAGTAGATTCACCAGTTATAAAACTATCAGAAATAGTTACAACTGCAGATGCCTTTTTGCCTAACTCACTTGCCGTAGCAAATAAAGCTGCCGTTTCCATCTCAACTAAATCACAGTTGTACTTTTTGACTATTTTTTTGTAGTCTTCAGGATTTTTTCTATAAAAAATATCTGTACAATGTGCTTTTGCTTTCTTAAGCTCTATATTTTGTCTTTCTGCAGATTCTACAAGCTCTTTATTAAGTTCTTCAGAAGACCTTACATCACGAACTTTACTTCCGGTAATAATTTCAACAAAATCAGATTCACAGTAGCTCTCTTCGATAAGAACAACATCATAAACTTTAAACTCAGCCTTGTACGATCCAGCTGAACCAACTCTTATGATATTATCGACATCATAATATTTAAAAAGCTCATAAGCATAGATACCTATACTTGGCATACCCATTCCAGATCCCATAACACTAACTTTCTTACCCTTATAAGTACCTGTATAGCCAAACATATTTCTGATAGCATTAACTCTAACAACATTCTCTAGATAATTATCAGCAATATACTTAGCTCTTAATGGGTCTCCGGGCATAATGACTGTTTTTGCAAATTCTTCTTTTCTTAAAGTTTCTATATGAGGAGTAGGTAAAGACATATTTTTTCCCTTTATTCTTAAGTTATTTGAGGTTATATTAGCATAAGTTGCGTAAAAAACTTAGCTTTATAAACTTTTATAACATTAACTAATCTATATATAATAAAAACTTTATTAAAAACACAAAAACTATCTCAATAGCTATTTTTCTGTTGAGACATTAGCAAAGTAAAATTAATCTATAATTAATTTAACAAGCTGTTAGCATATTTTATCCAGCTGAATAATTTGATAAAAATTTATAAGCTAATTGTAATTAGAGATCTTCTTTAATATTAGGCTCATCAGTTGCTTCTGACTCACTTTCAACAGGTGCTACCGGGGCTATAATTTTACCTATATCTTTTGGCTTATAACTATCACCATATTCACCTGGCTCGCGCACTGGACGTCTAGCCATTAGATCATCGACTTGTAATGCATCTATAGTTTCATATTTCATCAATGCATCAGCCATAGCATGGAGAATATCGATATTACCTTCTAACAATTGCTTTGCCTTAGCGTAGCTTGCTGCTATTAGCTTACGCACCTCAGTATCTACTTCTCGAATAGTAGAGTCTGAAAGCTTAATAGATTTACCACTACTACCACCAAAAGGTCCGTCATCTTCAACATCATACAAGATAGTTCCCATAGTATCAGATAACCCCCAACGAGCAACATAGTTACGGGCAATATCAGTAGCTACCTGAATATCATTAGAAGCTCCTGTAGTTACATGATCATAGCCAAAAATAAGCTCTTCTGCTATTCTACCACCAAAGATACTACATAAACGCCCACGCAATACCAGCCTACTTTGGCTAACAGTATCCCCTTCTGGCATATACATTGTAACACCAAGAGCTCTACCTCTAGGTATAATACTCACTTTATAAACAGGGTCATGCTCTGGCATTAAGCGACCAATAATAGCATGTCCTGCTTCATGGTAAGCTGTAAGCTTTTTCTCTTTTTCAGTCATTGCCATACTTCTTCTTTCAGAACCCATTAAGATTTTATCTTTGGCTTTTTCAAAATCAGCCATTGAAACTTTGTCTTTAGACTCTCTTGCAGCAAATAAAGCAGCTTCATTAACAAGGTTTGCAAGTTCTGCACCGGAAAATCCTGGCGTACCTCTTGCTATCCAATCAGCTCGGACATCTTCACCTAAAGCAACTTTTTTCATATGGACTTTTAGTATTGCTTCACGCCCTTTAACTGTTGGTAAACCAACTGTAACTTGTCTATCAAATCTGCCTGGTCTTAGCAATGCTTTATCCAAGACATCTGGCCTATTAGTTGCCGCAATTACAATTACACCCTCATTATCAGCAAAACCATCCATTTCGACTAACATTTGGTTTAGTGTCTGCTCTCTTTCATCATTACCGCCACCCATACCTGAGCCTCGATGACGACCTACTGCGTCTATCTCATCAATAAACACTAAGCAAGGGGCTTTCTTTTTAGCTTGTTCAAACATATCACGAACACGCGAGGCACCAACACCAACAAACATCTCAACAAAGTCAGAACCTGAAATCGAAAAAAATGGTACTTTTGCCTCACCTGCGATAGCCCTAGCTAGCAGCGTCTTACCAGTACCTGGAGGTCCTACCATTAATACACCTTTAGGAATCTTACCACCAATCTTCTCGTATTTTTTTGGCTCACGTAAGAAATCAACTATTTCTGCAACTTCTTCCTTAGCTTCATCAACACCAGCAACATCATCTAAGGTTACCTTAATCTCATCTTCCCCAAGAAGTTTTGCTTTACTCTTACCAACAGAGAAAGGCCCACCCTTACTACCTCCACCTGCTTTAACCATCATATATATGAAAAAACCAAAGATAAGCAGCATTGGCAACCAATTAAGCAAAAAAGCCAAGAATATATTAGGCTTTTCTGGAGCTTTTGCTTTTACTACAGCTTTGCTATCTTCTAGCTTGTTAACTAGACTGCCGTTTAACAATGGTGCATAGGTTACAAAACTCTCTCCCTCATTAGTCTTACCTGTGATAGTTCTACCATCGACACTTACAACACTAATCTGATTATCTTTCAGTTTGGAGATAAATGTCGAATAATTTATATTTTTATATGATCCATTTGTGTCATTAATACCATTGAAAAGCAGTAGCATCCCACCAATGATTAAAATCCAAAAAATAATATTTTTGATCATATTATTTTTATTATCATTATTTTGTGCCATATATTTATTTTATCCTTTCTTCCTTATGAGATTTAATACTAAAATTTAACTAATATACTATAGTAAAAAAATTCCTTATTAGCTAGTCGTTTTGCCAAATAATTGTATAATATCCTTACAATTATAACGTAATATAAAAGATAATACTCTTTATATTAGCTACTATATTTTGTTTATCTCTAAATAAATTATATTGGATCAAAATCAAAAAATGGATAAAAACAAAATAATTGCCTATACAATAGGTTTAGTTCTGCTTATTGAGCTAATCGATGGTTCTGCCTTAAATACTGCACTTCCACAAATAGCTAATGACTTACATGTAAATGCTATAACTCTAAAAGTAGCAATTACCGTATATCTGCTTGCTTTGGGGTTATTCATTCCAGCATCTGGATGGATATCAGATAAAATTGGCAGCAAAAATCTACTGATAGCCTCAATTACTGGTTTTATGCTCTCATCTATAGCATGTGGACTATCGACTAATCTTATTAGCCTTGTTATCTTTAGAGCTATCCAAGGAGCATTTGGTGCCTTTACAGCACCTGTCGCTCGCCTAGCGATGGTTAGAATCTATAAAAACGATGTAATCACAGCAATGTCGATAGTTGCTGTAATAGCCACTTTAGGACCAATGCTTGGACCTTTATTCGGAGGAGCTATTACTACGCATATTGGTTGGAGAATGATTTTTTTCATTAATTTCCCGATCGGAGTAATAGCTATAACTTTTATATACATATATCTACCTAATATTGCCTCTTCATCATTGCAAAAATTTGATTTAAAAGGTTTTATTATTATCGGTACTTCTATTGCACTAATGATGTTCTTTATAGATTTGATGGTAGATACACAAATCCTTCCTCATATAAAATGGTTACTGCTAATCTTTTCATTTATCCTTTTTAGTGTATACACACGCCATGCTCTGCGTTTGAAAGATAATGCTGTTATTAATTTAACTATTTTTAACAATTCCTGTTTTAGATATTTCACCATAATTAGTTCGGCTTCAAGACTTTTAATAATGGGGACGTCATTTATTTTCCCCTTATATTTGCAAACTAAACAAGGCTTTAGTGCTTTTGAATCTGGCTTATCTTTAATGTGCTTTCTAATACCTGCTTGGTTAGCTAAAAAAGTTGTAAAAAGAGTCTTAGCTAAACTACATTTTTATAAGTTTTTCATTATTTGTTTATGCTTAATGGCAACTACTTATTTAGGTATTGGCTGGGTTTTTATCCATTTTAACTTATTAGTTTTTGCGATATTACTCAGTATACTTGGTTTTTGTTTTGGCATGTTCACGATGATTAGTAATGCTGGGATATATAATTCTATACAAAATGATACTTATATGAGCGCAGCAACTGTCATAAATAGCTCGATAATTCAACTTACCAACGCATTTGCTATTTCTTGGGCTGGAATAGTTTTAGCTACTTTTTCAGGAATTAGACATATTGATTTTAATTCAATAATATCATTCTCAGCTTTTGCAGCAGTTCAGTTTATATACTCTATTGGGCTATTAGTAGTTTTGTTCTATGTAATATTTTATAAGCCTGATAATTTAAATAGTGTATCAATATCTTAGTTTAGTTAGAGCAAATCTTTGAGATACTTACCAGTATATGACTTTTTATAATTAACCATATCTTCTGGGGTTCCTTCAAAAATTATCTGTCCTCCTTTACTACCACCTTCTGGACCTAGATCAACAAGCCAATCTGCCATTTTTATCACATCTAAGTTATGCTCAATGATGACTACGGTATTACCCCTATCACGCAGATCCATAATTACTTTTAAAAGTTGATGAATATCATAAAAATGTAAACCAGTAGTTGGCTCATCTAATATATATAAGGTTTTACCAGTTGAGCGTTTTGATAGTTCTTTTGCTAATTTAACTCTTTGAGCTTCACCACCAGAAAGAGTCGTTGCACTTTGACCTAGCTTAATATATGACAGACCAACATTCATCAAAGCTTCAAGCTTACTTTTGATGCTTGGTACTGCATCATAAAATTCAAGCGCCTCTTCGACAGTCATTTCTAGTACTTCGTAAATGTTTTTACCTTTGTATTGTACTGCTAAAGTCTCACGATTATAGCGTTTACCTTCACAAACATCACAAGCAACATACACATCTGCTAGAAAATGCATTTCTACCTTTATAACACCGTCACCTTGACATGCTTCACATCTACCTCCACGAACATTAAAACTAAATCTTCCAGCACTATATCCTCTAGCTCGAGCTTCTGATGTTGCAGCAAACAGTTCGCGTATCGGTGTAAACACTCCTGTATAAGTTGCTGGATTTGAGCGTGGAGTTCTACCAATTGGTGATTGATCGATATCTATGACCTTATCAAGGTGATTGAATCCTTTGTGTGAGCTATACTGCATCGGTACTAGAGTACTTCTATTTAATAAACGCGATGCTAGAGGATATAATGTCCTATTTATAAGCGTTGATTTACCTGATCCTGAAACGCCTGTCACACATGTCAATGCACCAAGAGGAATTTTAAGGTTATCTCCTTGAAGGTTATTACCGATTGCGCCATTTATTTCTAGATAACGATTTTTACTAGCTTTTAGTCTAGTTTTAGGAACTTCAATTTTTCTACGACCACTTAAATAATCTGCAGTCAAAGATTTTTTGCTCTTGAGTATTGTTTCATAGCTACCAGTAGCAACCACTTCGCCACCATGCACCCCCGCCATTGGTCCCATATCGATTATATAATCTGCTTGACGAATTGCATCTTCATCATGCTCAACAACAATTACTGTATTACCAAGGTTTTTAAGGTTATGCAAGGCATCAAGTAAGCGCTGATTATCTCTTTGATGAAGACCAATAGATGGTTCATCTAATATATACATTACGCCAACAAGACCTGCTCCTATTTGACTTGCTAGACGAATACGCTGAGCCTCGCCGCCTGAAAGAGTATCAGCCTGTCTTGCTAAGTTTAAATACTCTAGCCCAACATTTGCCAAGAACTCTACTCTTAGTTTAATCTCTTTAAGCAAATTTTCTGCGATAACTTGTTGTTGTCCAACAAACTCTAAACTATCTAGCCAATTTAATAACTCATCAATAGGCAAAGCACAAACATTAGCTATATTTTTATCAGCAATAAATATATTTCGCGCATATTCATTAATTCTCGCACCATTACAAGTTTTACATTCAAGATTACTCATAAGTTCATAGAGATCTTTCTTGACCATATCTGAATCAGACTCATAATATCTGCGTTCAAAATGTGGTATAACACCTTCAAAAGGCTTGATACGTGTTTGTCTGGTTCCTCTTATAGAGTCAACTGTCATTCTAATAGCCTCATCAGCAGAACCGTATAAGATTATCTCTTGAATTTTCTTAGGCAGCTTCTCAAATGGTTCATCTAGAGAGAATTTGTAATGCGCTGCTAGAGACTCTAACTGAGAAAAATAGTATTGATTGGTTTTATTCCACTTAGCTATAGCACCATGCTTGAGTGAAATTGAAGGATCTATAATGACCTTTTTCTCATCAAAAAACTCTTTAACTCCCAGCCCATCACAACTACTACAAGCACCTAAAGGACTGTTAAAAGAGAAAATTCTTGGTGATAATTCTTTAAGCGCGAAATCACACAATGGGCAAGCATGCTTTGACGAAAATAAGGTATCACCAGTTTGATTAGCCATATCTGCTAGTTTGACAATACCGTTACCAAGATCTAAAGCCGTTTCAATTGATTCAGCAATGCGTTGCTCATTATCTTTTTTTGGTTTAAATCTATCAATTACTACATCAATATTGTGTTTTTTATAACGATCTAATTCTGGATAATCTTCATCAAGGTTATAAAACTCACCATTTATTCGTACACGGATATAGCCTTGTGCTAGTACCTTATCAAGTAAAGTATGATGTGTACCTTTTTTTGCTGAAATAATCGGTGCTAATATCATCAACCTTGAATCTTCATCAAACTCTAAAATTTTATCAACCATTTGGCTAATAGTTTGAGCTTTCAACTCTATTTGATGTATTGGGCATTTTGGTGTACCAGCTCGAGCAAAAAACACGCGTAGGTAATCATATATCTCTGTTACAGTCCCAACTGTAGACCTTGGATTATGTGAGGTAGTTTTTTGATCTATTGAAATTGCAGGTGAAAGCCCTTCTATATGCTCAACATCCGGTTTATCCATCATTGATAAAAACTGTCTTGCATACGAAGATAACGACTCAACATACCTTCTTTGACCTTCAGCATATAAAGTATCAAAAGCTAATGATGATTTACCGGAGCCACTTAATCCTGTGATAACAGTTAGCTTATCTCGCGGTATTTCAACATCAATATTTTTTAGATTATGAGTTTTTGCACCCTTGATGATAATTTTTTTCATAAAAATTTTTTTATAAAGAAATATCTATTAGATTTTTAGTTTACTTATATTCTACAGCTACGATTTCGTATGTAACTTTACCTTTAGGTGTATCTAAAGTAACTTCATCACCTTCTTCTTTTTTTATTAAAGCACGAGCTAAAGGTGCAACAACAGATATTTTATGATTATCTATATCAGCTTCATCTTCACCAACTATTTGGTAAGTAGTCTCTTCTTCGGTATCTACATTCATAATCGTAACTGTAGCTCCAAATACCACCATGCCATTTGCTTGAATTTTTGTAATATCAATCACTTGAGCATTGGATAATTTTGATTCAATATCTTTGATTCTACCCTCGATGATACCTTGTCTCTCCCTAGCGGCGTGGTATTCAGCATTTTCTTTTAGATCGCCATGATCACGAGCTTCTGCTATAGCTTCAATAATTGCTGGTCTTTCTATTTTTTTTAGCTTTTCCAACTCAGCTCTTAAAGCCTGTTCTCCTGCTGGAGTCATAGGTACTCTATCATTTGCCATTATTAAATTCTCCTTTTATAACAAAACATAAAACTATTCGCAAGTATATGATCCACCACCATCTTTAGTAGGACTATCAGTATAAATGACCCTACCTACTAAATTTGTAATTAGTGCTGCCTGATATTTGTTTGATTTATCACAATATGTGATATTGCCATTACCTGTTGCCATAAATCCGTTTGGACTAATTTTGATATAGCCAGGATTTCCTGCCAGATTAATATAAATATGCCCACCATGTCCTTGTGGCATATTCGCTATTATTGTATCTTCAGCACTATTATAAATATCAGTACCATCAGCACTCTCAAAAGCTACGATAGGATCATCGCCCCATGAAGTTGAGTTTGCGCATGCAAAACTATTTTCATCTAACTTGCCAGTTCCATCAAAACTATCTGGTGTCGCAGCACATACAATAACAGTCTTACTATCAGTACGAGCTTTAATGACGCCATATTCTATTAACTTTTGTAAATTAGTTAAGCGTGTTTCAGCAAATGTCTTATAGTAAAAAGTAAATGAGCTGATCGCAGCCATCATGAGTATAGTCATAATAGCAATAACAACCATAGTCTCAATTAAAGAAAAGCCTTTCTTTTTGCTTATAACCATTTATTTACTTTTTACCTTCGCTATTAAATGTCTAGTTGAATCATCTAAATTTTGATATTCAACAGATAAATCATCATTCATAGCTTTTAATATATTCTTACCAAGTTTCTTACCAAGTTCAACTCCCCACTGATCATAGCTATTGATATCCCACAACACACCTTGAACAAATATTTTATGCTCATACAAAGCAATCAATGCACCAAGGCTAAATGGACTTAGCTCATCAAGCAAAATTGTTGTGCTTGGTCTGTTACCTGGTATAACCTTATGAGCTGCAAGTTCTTTTGCTTGGACTTCATCTAAACCAGATTTTAACAGTTCATTATAAACCATATCATATGATTGTCCAAACATTAGTGCCTGCGACTGCGCAAAACAATTTGCTAACAAAGCTTGTTGGTGATCATCATAACTATGATGACTAGTTGCAACAGCAATAAAATCAACTGGTATAAAAACATTTCCTTGATGTAAAAGCTGGTGAAAAGCATGCTGACCATTAGTACCAACACCACCCCAGAGTACAACTCCGGTTTGGTAGCCAACTATTTCTCCAGCAAGGTTAACAGATTTACCATTACTCTCCATATCTGCTTGCTGGAGATAATCAACAAAATAACAAAGTCTTTCATCATAAGGAAGTAAAGCTTGTGACTGGCTATTATAAGCACAACTATAATAACTTGCTAATAGTGCCATAATCACGGGAATATTTCTGCCAAAACTTTGTTCTTTGAAATGTTTGTCTACTGAATACGCTCCGGCTAGTAGCTTCTCAAAGTTATCATAACCTATAGCAAAAGCTATCGACATACCGATTGATGACCATACTGAATAGCGACCACCAACCCAGTCCCACATTTTATAGCAATGCTCTAAATCTATACCAAATTCTTTAACCTTGTCTAACTTACTCGATATCGCAACAAAATGGTTAGCTACAGCTTTTTCATCCTCATAGTGATCTAACAACCACTCTCTAGCTGAAATTGAATTTAAGAGAGTTTCTTCTGTTGAGAATGACTTTGAAGCTACGATAAACAAAGTAGTTTCAGGATCAACAACATGTAACGCTTGCAGTAACGAATCTGCATCAACATTTGAAACAAAGTGAACTTTTAAACCTGTGCAATGATAAGGTTGTAATGCGCGAACTACCATTTTAGGTCCAAGATCTGAACCACCAATACCAATATTTACAACATCAGTAATTTTTTTACCAGAGAAACCTCGCCAATGACCAGATACTACCTTTTCAATAAGCTCTTTTACACGCTGCTTTTCATTTTTTACTTCCTGACGAATATCTTGTCCATCAACAACTAATGGTGCATCAGATAAATCACGCAATGCTGTATGTAGCACAGCTCTATGCTCAGTAGAATTAATCTTTGCGCCACTAAACATCTGTTTAATTTTAACCTTAAGATTAGATTTTTCTGCAGATTCTAAAAGCGATCCTAAAATATAGTCATTAATAAGGTTTTTAGAAAAATCAAAATATATATTCTGATGTTTTAAAGAGAATTTCTCGACTCTTTTGGCATCTTTGCTAAATTCATTTTTTAAGTTTACATTTTGCTCTTTTAACTGTTTTTTAGAATCGTCACAAAATAGCATTTAATCTATCCTTATATTTTGCATGTGATATAAACAATAAAATATCTCCACTTGAATAAGATATCTCTACCTTATCCTGTATAGCATAATTTCTTGCACCTGTACTAGTATCTATACTTAAGCTCTCACCGCTTAAAGGATACCTTAAACCATTATAATATATATTCTCTGCATATCCAAAAGGCATAACAGAAAACATCTTACCATTAACACCAGTTACAACAAAATTTTTAGATATAAAGAAGTACCTTGAATAAATATCTATAAACTCAATATCTATCTTTTGTTTGTGTTTTTTAGCGGTACTAATATTGCATAAAAAATGATCCATCTCCCCTTCAGAAGCACCAAATACAAAAACTTTTGAAAACCCAAGAGAGATTAGATAATTAAGAGATTTTTCAAAATCAGTAGAATATTGATCAGTATCAATTAAAAACAAATCACTTTCTACTATAGAAAATGAGTCAAAATCTCCAATTACTTTTTTTATCTTTGAATTTAATTGGGTTGATTTTTTAACTTTTTGGTAAGCACCATCAGCACAAAAAACATCAAGGTTTTTAAAGTTTTCTTGGATATATTTTTCACAAAAAGATAAATCAATTTTGCCATTTAAAAAGAGGATTGCTTCAGACATTAAATTATTAATTACTAGTGAAAATTAATAGATTATAACTTATTAAAATAATAATTAAGAGGTTTTAAGACTGGTAATTAGGTGGTTCTTTTGTGATTGTAACATTATGCACATGTGATTCATTAAATCCAGCACCAGTAATTTGCACAAATGTTGGTTCTGTTTTCATTGTTTGAATATCTTTTGCGCCGGTATAACCCATACTAGACTTTAAACCACCTAATAGCTGGTGAATTACTGCTGATAATAAGCCTTTATATGGTACTCTGCCTTCAACACCTTCTGGAACAAACTTTTTCGCTTCAGTTTCGCTTTGAAAATATCTATCAGAAGAACCTTTCTCCATTGCTCCAAGAGATCCCATACCACGATATGATTTATAAGAGCGCCCTTGGAAAAGCTCAACTTCTCCTGGTGATTCTTCAGTACCAGCAAAGAGCCCACCAATCATAACTACAGATGCCCCAGCAACTATAGCTTTTGCAATATCTCCAGAGTATCTAATACCACCATCTGCTATCACAGGTACGCCCGTTCCTTTCAATGCTTCTGCAACATTAGCTATCGCAGTAATTTGTGGCACCCCAACACCTGCAACAATTCTTGTAGTACAGATTGAACCAGGACCAATACCAACCTTAACAGCATCAGCGCCAGCTTTGACAAGGTCTTTAGCTGCTTCTGCTGTAGCAATATTACCTCCGATAACCTGAATATGTGGATAATTCTCTTTAACCCACTTAACTGTATCAAGCACGCCTTGTGAATGACCATGAGCAGTATCTACAACGAGAATATCGACTCCTTCTACCACTAGTGCCGCCACACGCTCTTTAGTATTAGCAGCAGTTCCTACCGCAGCACCAACTCTTAAGCGACCAAGTGAGTCCTTACAAGCATTTGGCTTGTTTTGTGATCTTTCAATATCTTTTGTTGTAATAAGACCAACTAACTCACCTTGTTCATTAACTACAAGTAGTTTCTCGATCTTATGCTCATGAAGTTTCTTCTTGATTGCTCCTTGAGAAGCATCTTCAGACACTGTTACAAGTTTTTCTCTAGGTGTCATAATAGAACTAACAGGTTCATCTAAATCTTTTGCAAATCTAAAATCACGCCTTGTGACAATACCTACGATTTTATTGTTATCATCAACAACAGGAAAACCAGAGAAGTTATGCTCTTTAGCTAACTGCATAATCCCTTTAATTGAGCTTTCTTGTTTAATGGTAATCGGGTCAATCACCATACCATTTTCAAATCTTTTTACCTTCTTAACTTCTTGTGCCTGAGCTTGAATAGACATATTCTTATGAATGATACCAATACCACCCTCTTGAGCTATTGCAATAGCAAGGCGCGACTCAGTAACAGTATCCATTGCCGCAGACACTAAAGGAATATTTAACTGAATATCTCTAGTTATGTTTGTCTTCAAATCGACTTGATGAGGAAGTACATTTGAATATCGTGGCGAAAGCAATACATCATCAAAAGTGATTGCTTGTTGAGTAATTCTTAACATTTTTAATCTCCGTAATTAAAATCTAAAGAGTATGAATTTAATTACAGTACTATTTTATCATATAAGAGAAAATATGCTAGAGATAAATATTATATATTTATTACTTTGCTTGAGATATTAGATAATGAACTAATAATGGAACTGGCCTACCTGAAGCTTTACAGTTTGCAAAATCGCCCATTGCAGGTCCAGCAATATCAAGATGTGCCCACTCATAATCTTCAGTAAATTTTGATAAAAATAATCCAGCAACTATAGCGCCTGCGGATCTATCGCGTCCACAGTTATCTATATCAGCAACTTTACTTTCTAATTTTTTAAAATAAGGTTTATGTAAAGGTAATCTCCAAATCAAATCATTAGAAGCATTAGCTGCTTGCTCAAGGCTATTAGCTAACTTATCACTATTGGCAAACATACCAGAGAAAGCATCTCCTAAAGATATAATCATAGCACCAGTTAAAGTTGCTAAATCAATCACTGTTTTGGGCTTATATTTACCAATGTATGTGAGCGTATCACACAAAACCAGCCTACCTTCAGCATCTGTATTACTAACCTCTACAGTGATACCTTTCATGCTCTTGAGTACATCACCAGGTCGATAAGATCTAGCATCAACAGCATTTTCAGCGAGTCCCATAACTCCAACAACATTTATTGGTAGATTCAGCATTGCTAAAGCTTTCATAATACCCATAACAGCTGCTGCACCACCCATATCCATTTTCATCGAGTCCATACCTGCTGGTGGTTTGATACAAATACCACCATTGTCAAAAACCAAGCCTTTACCAACTAAGACTATTGGAGCATCTCCTTCATTACCACCATTATACTCCATACACACAGTATAATTAGACATATCAGAACCACGACCCACAGCTAAAGCACATCCCATACCTAACTCTGCCATGGCATCTTGGTCAAGGTAATCAAGATTAAATGTCGTATACTTAGATGTTAGTTCCCTTGCTTCATTTAACATATAGTCAGTAGTACATATATTTGCTGGAAGATTTTGCAAATCTTTTGCATAGTTTTGGCCACAAGCAATAGCTGAGCCAATTTTTGCTGAGTCTTCTATATCTTGTTTGCCTGAGTAAACTAGTTCGATTTGTTCTAAAGAATAGTTCTCTTTCGCAGTTTTTAACTGATCAAAAACATAAGTTTCAGATATTAAAGCTCTAACTGTATCTAAAGTAAATTGCTTGGCATTACCATTTTCAAAAGCATAATCAATATTTACAGAAACTTCTTTGATAGCTAACTTTTTGAATTGCTCTGTTGCTTTAGCAATAATTTTATCATACTCTGAAGCAATAAAATCCTGTCTTAAACCTAAACCTAAGAGAATAACTACTTTATCACCATGCAATAAAGGCAAAACTTCGCTAGCTTTAGCTTTAAAAACATTTCTATCTAGTAATGCTTTTGAATTTGGGCACTTTGTTTGCTCAACTAGCTTCTGTAGATTTTCTTGAGCAACTATCAGTAGTTCAGCAGCTAATGTCGACTGACTATTTACAACTATTTTCATTAAAGCTCCATTTGGTCTATTTGTAATGATTTTCTAAATATAATAGCAAAAAAAACATTTTGACACATTAAAATTAAAAAGCTAGTTACGTTATCTACTGACTTTTGCCAATAAAAAATATAAAATTGATATTAGCGTAATTATTATAAATACATAGTGGCATACCTTGATTCTTGAAAAATACTACAATAAGGATATAGTTAATACCTTTACATCTATCACATTATTTATAATATCTATTGTATCTGCGAATTTACTGATCAGGCTCTTTCAAGAGGCTTATTCACAAGGTTTAGGAATCGACTCGATCGTGAAGTTTGTTATACTAACAATACCAGGAAATGTAAGTTTAGTCGCTCCTATTGCGATATTTTTAGCTATTGTTATTTGTTTTGGTAAATACTTTGCTAATAATGAAATGTTTGTAACTTTAGCTGGTGGTGTTACATGGATGCAAATAGTTAAAAATACTCTAAAGCCTGTATTTGCGCTAACCGTGATAACATTTGTAACAGTGATGTATATAAACCCGCTTTCAAACCAAACTCTAGATATATATAGAGCATCTTTATCTGCTAAAGCTCTTTTATCATCTATAACTGATAAGAAAATAATTAAAACTCCTGATCGTAAAGTCATTTATATAGGCAATAAATCAGGAAATACCTTGTCTAATGTTTTTTTATATCAAAATACTCCAAAAATTGGTGAGTATAAAGTTATGACTGCACCAACAGCAAAAATTGTCTCAGATCAAGGTGCTGCTTATATAAATTTTACAAACGTAAATATTTACACCAAAAACTCACAAAATTCTGAATATAGTTATGATAATGCTAAAAAAGCTATATACACCATATTTGATAATTCTGATCGTGACTATAATCATAGTAGAGTAGATAGATTATATATGCATACACTTTTTGAAAAATTTGATGATAAAGATAATGGTACCGCATATAAGGCAGAATTTTTTGGGCGTATTAACAACTCAATATCAGTGATAGTATCTTCACTATTAGCCCTTGCTCTTTGTCGGTTAAGTCCAAGACAAAATAAATATGCCAAGCTTCTACCATCAGTGGTTGTATTAGCTATATACTTATGTGCAAATATGTTTATTAATACTCTTATGGCAAATGGTAGTATCCCTGTATGGATAGGCTTTTGGCTACCTCATATCTTTTTTACAATTTTTGCTGTTAGAACAATTAGAAAAGACAACGGATCTTCTAAGAAGGAAAAGTAATGTTACTAAATCGCATCGATCGCTATATTTTTAAGACCGTATTTAGCAGCTTTCTCATAGTTACTATAATTTTCTGTATTTTATTTTTTATCTTTACATACTTAGCTCAAGTAAGTAACAACAATGGTAATGCCAGTAATTTTGAGCTTATACTAAATACATTAATCCAACTTCCTGGGATATTATATACTCTGCTACCTGCATGTGCGATGGTTGGTGCACTTATGGGTTTAAGTCTGCTTGCAAATAATTCAGAGATCATCGTACTTAGATCTTTTGGTCGTTCTACAACACAAATTGCTAAAGGTGTAGTTTTAGTTGGCATCATCGGTTCTGTAACAACTATAATTTTTGGTGGTTATATAGCCCCAATTTTACAGCGCCAAGCAGATACCAATATGGTTACATATAATACTCATGACTTATGGCTGAAAACTTCTAATGGTTTTATGAATATCGCAAATATAGATCCTATTGAGGGTAAAGCCTATGGAATTAGGAAATTTATCTTACAAGATAATAAAATTAGAGAAATCCGTTATGCAGAAAGTGCAACTTATATTAATGATGCTTCAGCTAATGTTTTTAATATAAGAAAAATCATCTTTCCTTCTAAAGATGGTCAAAAGCACATTGGTATAGTCACAAATATGACTAACGCTATATGGTTAAACCCAATACCTATTTCAGTAGCTAAAGTCATCACTATAAACAATAATGATTATCTAAATTTCTCTCAACTTACTAGCTATATGCTTTCAGATAGCCAAGCTAAAGATTCTATATCTTTAAAGTTTTGGCAAGAAGTTTTTCAGCCATTAACTTTGATGATACTAATCTTACTTGCTGTACCTCTTAGTATTGGTTCCACAAGGTCATCAACACTGATACTTAAGCTTTTACTTGGAGCATTCTTTGGTTTTGCATTTTTTATCATAAACCAAATATTTGGTCCAATTGCATTAATTTTACATTTACCACCAATACTTGGTGCTGCAGGCCCAACTGTTATAGCGCTAATATTGTTAATATATTTATTTATAAAATCAAAAGAAACATAAAATAATATGAGTATCGAAAAGTATTCCCTAAATAATAACTTAGACATCTATATAAAAAAAGATATACGAGCACCTGTAGTTTTAGCACAAATATGGTACAAAGTTGGCTCAACATACGAACCTGAAAAGCTTACTGGTATATCTCACATGCTTGAACATATGATGTTTAAAGGTACTGATAAATATTCAAAAGATGACTTAAATAGCATAGTTGAAAATAATGGTGGTATTCAAAACGCATTCACAAGTTTTGATTACACTGCATATTACCAATTTTGGCATAAGAAAAATCTTGAATTAAGCTTATCTATAGAATCATCGCGAATGACTAATTTATTATTTGATGAGAATGAGTTTATTCCTGAAAAAAAAGTCGTTTTAGAAGAAAGAAACTTACGCGTTGAAGATAAAGCTTTTAGTTATGCTTTTGAGCAATTTATGCAGCTTGCATATCAAAAAAACTCGCGCCATACTCCTGTTATCGGCTGGCGTGAGGATATTGAAAACTATACTCTTGATAATCTCAAAAAATGGTATCAACAAAATTATGCGCCAAATAACGCAAGTATTGTTTTAGTTGGAGATATTGATACAGCTTCAGCACTGTCAATGGCTAAGGATTATTTTGTTAGCATCCCAAAAACTCAACTAATAGCTACAAAAAAAGAGTCTAGCTTAGTTAATATTGGCTATAGACACTTAAAAATAAAAAAACCACCGAATGATACTGTTGCAATAATATTAGGATATATTACACCTTCTTTAACGACAGATTATCAAAATAATGACCCGTTTGCTCTACTAGTTTTGAATAATGTTCTTGGCAATACTGATGCGTCAATACTGCAGCAACAATTAGTAAGAGAAGAAAACCTATGTTGTCATATCGATAGTGAGTATTCACCTTTCATAAAGGGCGAAGATATTTTTACAATTACAGCTATAGCAAATCACGCTCAAGACCTAGATAACATTCAAGACAAAATACAAAGCATTATAACTAACCTTAAAAGCAACGGTATTACCATAGAGCAACTAAATCGAGCAAAAGTAACTATTAAAGCTGATAAAGTATTTGCTTTGGATTCTCTAGAAACTCAAGCAAATCTGATCGGTTCTTTAGCTAGTATCAACCTAGATGTTGACTATTATAAATACCTTGAGAAACTTTATGATGTAACGGTTAGTGATGTTAATCGTGTACTTGATAAATATTTTGATAAACAAAATCTTGCATCTCTACATTTATTAAGGGATTAAAAACGATGATCGATAAATTTAATATTGATAACACGCCAATATATTTCCAAGAATCGCACAACTTACCAATGATAGATATTCAGCTTAATTTCAGAGCTGGCTCAGCTTTTGATGGTAAGCTAAATGGTTTAGCTGATTTAGCCGTAGGTATGTTTGCGACAAAGACACAAAATTCAAGTGAGCAAGAGCTGATAAATAAAATCACAGATAATGGAATATCGATTCACGCAGAAACTACTAAAGAATTTTTTAATATTAAAATCCGTCTTCTTAACGATAGTAGTATTATTGACAATACTCTTAAGATATTAGAAGAGATTTTTACATCACCAAGTTTCGAATCTAATATTTTAGAAAGAGAAAGAATCCAAACGCTAACACATATTGATTATTTAAACCAACAACCTAATTACTTAGCATCACTGGAATTTTCAAAAAATCTCTTTAGCAACAACCCCTATAGTTACCCTACTATTGGTTATAAAGAAACTATTAGCAATATACACACCAAAGATATCGAAGAATTTTTTAACAGATATATTTGTGCTAATAATGCAAATATTTGTCTTGTTGGTGCAATAAACCAAACTCAAGCAGAAAATATCTCTAAGCAGCTAGTAAGCTTTTTGGCAAAAGGTCAACAAAATACCCAAAAATTTACTCAACAAACAAATGAGTCATTGACCATAAAAAAAAGCTTCCCAAGTAAACAAACAGCCATTTTATTAGGACATCAACTACTTATTAATATTGATGATCCATTATATTTTCCACTAAAGCTTGGTAATGAAATATTTGGTGGTGAAGGTCTTAACTCTTTACTTTTTAATAAAGTTCGTGAAGAGCTCGGTTTAGTTTATAATATTGCTAGTAATGTAAACATCAATCCAGATTACGGTAGCTTTGTAATATCTGCACAAACTAGCAATCCTTCTCTAGCTTTAGCAACCATAAACGATGTTTACAATGTTTTTATTAGCACTATGGTAGATAAACAAAATCTGGCAAACTCTAAAAAACACATCGAAGGCACTCATTTACTTAGCTGTGTCAAAAATAGCTCTAAACTAAATATGCTCTCATCTATAGCAAACAAGAATCTACCTCTAGATTTCTTTGACAGCTATGTTGATAATATCTGTAATGTCACAGCTGAAGAGATACATCAGGCTTTCTTAACAATCCAAGTCAATAAAGTTATAACTGTAATGGTCGGAGATGTCGAATAAGTGAAAACAAATTCTATTCGTGTGATTTCTGGTAAATATAAAAACCGTAAGTTAAAATTCCCAAATATTAATGGTTTACGTCCAACATCAGATCAACTCAAAGAAACCATCTTTAATTGGTTAAACCCCTTTCTCCATGATAGTATTTGTATTGATGCTTTTGCTGGTAGCGGTAGCTTAGGGATAGAGAGCATCTCGCGTGGTGCTGCTAAAGCAATATTTTATGAACTTAATTTTAAAGCATTAATGCAGGTTAAAGAAAATCTTAAAACTCTCGGTATAGAAAATTTTGAAATATATAAAAGAGATAGCATAAAAGCTCTTGCTAATCTAAATATTTCAAATTCTCGTTTAATCATCTTTTTAGACCCACCATTTAGTAAAAATATTATCCCACTAGCATTAAAATCAATATTAGAAAATGCTTTTATTCCAAATCAAACATTAATATATATTGAGACTGAAAAAACAGCTGCATATAGTCTTGAAGGCTTTGATATTTTGAAAGAGAAAAACAATGCAAATATTTCAGCAAAATTAATAGCAAAAATGATTTAAATTCTAAAAATAATCTCTAAAATATAGCCAAATTGAGCTTGTCGGAAATAAGTATGTATCACGTGGGTATCTCTGGGCCTTTTATTTTTTCAATTATGTTCCTCTTAGGCATAATTGCTGAGAGTATGACTGGAGTTATATCATCATCTCGAAGAAATATGGATGCCTTTGGAGTTGTTGCAATTGCATTGACAACAGCTTTAGGTGGTGGTGTTGTTAGAGATGTTTTATTAGGCAACCTACCAGTAACTATTGTACTTCATCCACACTATATCGTGATATGCTTATCTTTCTCAATTATAGCTATTTTTACCCAAAAATATATTAATAAGTTTTATAAGGTATTTTTGATTCTTGACTCAATTGGTCTAATTGCTTTTGCATATATTGGTAGTAGTATAGCTCATCAAATTTGCACACAAGTTTTTCATATGCAATTTTTAAGTGTCTTAATAGTTGGTATTGTCATAGCAATAATTAACGGTGTTGCTGGTGGGATAATGCGCGATATGATTTGTAATGATATCCCAGTTGCCTTTAAATCAGAATTATATGCTTCTGTAGCTGCAATAGTTGGTGGCATGAATATTATTTTTATATATCTAAATGTAAATTTGTATATAAGCGCTACAATAATAATAGGTATTGGCTTAACAGTAAGAATTATGTCAATAATTCATAAATGGAAGTTACCGATTATCTAATGTAGATGCAGCATATATACTAAAAAGCCTAACCAACGAGAAAGATTTAAAAGTTTTAAATGCCACTGTGAAAACGAAAATCACTATCAGGTGATAATATAAGTTCTTTTTCTATCTCACCTATTCTTGCTATATGATTACCAATATCTACCGATGAGTATTTCTCAGCAAAGTGAAGATATATCGTAAAATGCCTTTTTTCAGATTCTAATAGGCCATTGTAAAATTTTTGTAATTCCTCATCTAAAAATGGCGCTATTTTTGCAAATCTTTCACAAGAACGAGCCTCAATATATGCTCCTATTATCAAAGCATCTATAAAGCGCCCTTCTTTATCTGTTCTAGCAGCTTTAATTAATTGGCTAGCATACCTTGAAGCAGGTATGGCTCTATATTGTATAGTGCGTTTTTTTAAAATACGCATTACCTGTTCAAAATGGACTAATTCTTCTCTAGCTATTTTTGACATCCTACTAACCAAATCATACTTATTTGGATGTCTATAAATATATGTCATTGCCGAAGATGCTGCTTTCATTTCACAATGCGCATGATCTATGAGCATCAGCTCGATATCTGTCAAAGCCTTTTGTATCCATTGTTTTGGAGTTTCACACAATAGGAAATTTTCGATAGTTGCAAAATCTGCATATTGTTGTTTTGTCATGCTTTATAAATTATTTTTTGTGACAATTATAAAAAAAATACTCGAGATATTCTATTTAAAATATTATTAAGGGAAGAATTAACCAGACATAGCTAATAATCTTTATTTTTGAATAGACGAATAATATAAAATATATCTAATAAACGCTTTACTTAAACTGATATCCTTTATCATATAACACTCTAGGTGAAAATATGATAAATAGTGCTGAAATATAGCGATAATAAAAGTAAATATGATGTGAGTATGAATAATAACATGATGATAATCAAACATTCTATTAAAAATAGTTTTTTCATTTAGATAAAAGATATAAAATAAAAATTACAAACCTTTTAAACTAAAAAGTTCAAAATGACACAAAAACAAGATCAGCAGCTTATAGAATGTGCCAAAAAAGCTTTTAATAATGCATATGCGCCATTTTCTGGTTTTAAAGTTGGTGCTGCACTTCTTATGAAAGATGGTAAAATAATTAGTAGTTCAAATGTAGAAACCTCGATTCTAGGCTTATCTGTTTGTGCAGAAAGAAATGTTATATTTTATGCTTATAGCCAGGGCTATCGTAAGGATGACATCATCAAGATAGCTGTAGTTGCAGATACAGAAAAGGCAATATCTCCATGTGGTGCATGTCGCCAAATAATGTCTGAACATCTAAATCTTGATTGCCCAATACTTTTAACTAATATAAATGAGTCTGATAGATTATATACTAATACTAAAGAATTATTACCATATATATTCTCTCTATAAGTTGTACAGGGTTCAAACTTTTCTTCTAAAGCATTGATATATAATGTGCAAGATTCATAGAGATAGTTTCAATAATAAGTGCTAAAATTAGCTTGTTATGGAACCTGAAATCAAAGCCAAATTATCCTGTGGGTTAAATTGTATGAAGAAATGAATAATGCAGGCTATATTTGTCGTCACTGTGGCATATCATGACCGACTTTAAAAGACTATTGATTTAATCATTGTTTTAATAGAAATAAGTTGGCTAAGCGTAAGTCAAAGCCTTATTTTACTTAGATTGAAAAAGTCATTTCGACAAGCTCAATAACCTTTTTCGTATTAAATCAACAGCCTTAAATAAACCTAAATGATACAGTTTGATACAATGAAGATATCTCAAACCATTGTTATTATTAGCTTTGTGATATCGCATGAAACAGTATGAGAAATGAGTGTGGTGGGTTGTACAGGATTCGAACCTGTGACCAACTGGTTAAAAGCCAGCTGCTCTACCGACTGAGCTAACAACCCGGTGAATGTTGATAATTATACTTATCCTATTCTTAGTGTCAACACTTTTTGTTGTTTTTTTCGGTTTAACTCTAAAATTTCTACTGGATGCTTAATTGTATGGCCTTCCATCCTTTTTACTTGACATCTACATGAGAAACCTGTAGCAATAGCTGACCTTATACCACACTCTTGAATTTTATCTTCCCAGCTTAATTTATATATATGTTTTGCCATTTCTATATGCTTAGTTTCATGGCCAAAACTTCCAGACATACCACAACAACCAACTTTTGCAACTTTTGTTTTGACACCAAAATGTTTAAAAATCTTTTGCCACTGCACTATAGAAATAGCTGATAACGATTTCTCAGTACAATGATTAAAAAGACTAAATTCTTTATCAAGCATACTTTGCATTATTGGCAAAGTATCTAATTTTGTAACAAGCCACTCTTGAATTAATTTAACTTTGAATCTTACCTGATCGCCACAAATTTTTTGATACTCATCTCGATAAACCAAAGTCATCGCTGGATCAACACCTATCATTTCAATTTTTGTTGCAGCAATTTGGTTATATAATTTTGTAGCTTTTAAAGCTTGTTTTTTAAAGTATTTAAGAAAGCCTTTAACATGTGCTGGTTTACCATTTATCTTAAATGGTGCAAAGTAAACTTGAAAACCTAGAGCAGTTAAGAAATCATACAATGTCAAAACAATATGAGTATCATACAAAGATGTAAAAACGTCTTGGACAATACAAACTGTTTTTTTCTTTTGTTCTGGCGATAATTTTTTCATTTTTTCTAAATTAAATTCAGGAGCAGCTCTTTGTTTTAATTGTGCTCTTAAATTTAACGAGCTAATAAGTGGTGTATCTGCAAATCCTGCGGTATTAGCTAAACCAGCTCTGACAAATTGGGTATTAAAAATATCATTAAAGATTTTTGGCATATATAGATTAACTCTCAATATAGCTTCACTATACTTGACAAAATAATCTAAGCCTGGTCTTTTGTACTTGGAATGATAGTGATATAAAAACTGCGATTTCATTGTCGGAATATCAACCTTTATAGGGCAACCTGTAATACAAGCCTTACAGCCAAGACACTTATCTAATGAATCATAAACTTGATGAGAAAAATCATCTAAGAAATCCTCTGGTTTATCAAAGCCTGTATTAATAACTTCATCAACTGTTGAATATCCTACTACAGAAAGTTGATTTAACCAATCACGTAACACTGCTGATCTTCCTTTTGGTGAGTATAACCAGTTTCTACTAGATTTAGCAGATGGGCATATAATCGTATCTAGATTATAGTTTAAGCATTGTGAATTACCGTTACAGTTGTATGCTCCAGAGAATTGCTGACGCATTGGTTTGGGAACTTGTTCATCAATGTAGCCTCTAAATGGTCCATCAACTTTGACAAGCTTATCACCACTACCATTAGGAACTGTAATCTTACCTGGATTTAATTGATTGTATGGATCAAAGGCTTTTTTAATGTGCCCTAAAGATTCATATAGCTCATCACCAAAAAAATCTTTGAGATATTCGCTTCTATAACCATGACCATGCTCACCACAAAGTACACCACCATACTTCTTAACTAATTCACTGACTTTTTTAGTTATTTGCTTGATCTTTTGTGAATCCTCAGGAGAGCTCATATCTAATGCAGGTCGGACATGTAAGCAACCTACATCAACATGACCAAACATTCCATATTTGACATCATACGAATCTAATAATGCTGTTAGTTCTTTTATATAATCAGCAAGCATTGCTGGAGCAACAGTTGTGTCTTCTATAAATGGAACTGGCTTACGCTCACCTTTCATAGCACCTAATAGGCCAACTCCTTTTTTACGCAATTCCCAAAGATTATCCATATCTTCTTGGCTTTCTGTAAAATGAAATACATCTTGTTTTTCCAACAATTGCTTCTCTAATCGTGATGTTTTATTATCAAGATCATGTTGAGTATCTGCAATAAATTCGACAAAATTCACTGCTGCAATATTAATTGAACTACCTTTCTCAAGCATGTACTTTATCTTATGATAGACTTCATCACCTTTAGCAATTTCAATGATGTTATTATCAACCGTTTCAATTGCAGAAGGGTTAGAAGTCAATAAATCTCTCGCCGCCTGTAATGCTAAATTAAAACTACTGTATGAAATTGCAAACAGCGCTTTGTATTGCGGTTTTTTAGTTAGTTTTAGTTTTAGTTCTGTGACAAAAGCAAGAGTTCCTTCAGAACCTGCAACTAAATAACTAAGATTAACTGTCTTATCATCTTTATCATATGTTTTAGCTAAGTTATACCCAGTTAAATAACGACTTAACTGAGGAAATTTTTGTTGTATTAGTTCGTATTTATCAATTATTTGCTCAACAACTGTAGCATAAATATTTTTCTTAACATCACTTAGACTCTCTTCATCGATATCTTTTAAGCTAATTTTTTTTGTCGTAAGTTTCTGACCATTTACCAAAGTACATTCAAGCTCTAAGATATGCGCACTGGTACGACCATAAATTCTCGAACCTTTACCACAAGCATCAGTATTAACCATACCACCTAAAGTTGCTCGATTACTTGGAGAAAGATTAGGAGCAAAGAAGTATTCCGAATCAGCTAAACTATCATTAAGCTGATCCAAAACAACTCCAGGCTCAACTCTAACAAACTCATTTTCAAAATCTATCTCGAGGATATTATTCATATAACGGCTTGTATCAACAATCACTCCAGCACATAATGAATGCCCTGCTGTACCTGTACCACCCCCACGAGGTGAGAATTTAACTTCACGGTATTCTTGCTTACTTGCTAAGGCAAAAATCCTATTTACATCATCTTTACCATAGGGAAATACAACTAGCTCGGGAACGACAAAATATACACTATTATCCATAGAAGAAGATATCCTTGAAGCATAGTCAGCATGAATATCGCCCTCAAAACCCTTACTTCTTAGCTCTTCAGCAAATGTATTAATTAATGCATTTAGAGTATTTGTTTTATCAAGTACAGGTAACTTATTCTTTTTCATAGAAAAAAATATCCTAATAAATTGGACAAAAACTAAATAAATTATATAAGAAAAACAACTTTACATAAATAATGAATAAGAAATACTAAGATATAAAAGCTTCAAAAGCACTTTAAAATCCTGTATCACAGCAGACAAATCCTAAATATAAAGCTATAATTATGTTTGCGTATGAAAAAATAATTTCAAAAGTTAAAAGTTTTTGAGGATAATTATGAAAAAAACTACTCTTTTAGTAATCCTAGATGGTTGGGGTTATAGTGATAGTGACTATTTTAACGCTATCAAAAACGCCGACACTCCAACTTGGGATAGTATTTGGCAAGAATTCCCTAAAACACTTATTAATGCTTCTAGTTTAGAAGTAGGCTTACCTAGAGGTCAAATGGGTAACTCTGAGGTTGGTCATGTAAATATAGGTTGTGGTAGAGTAGTCTATCAAGAATTAACAAAAATTGATAAAGCTATCGAAGCAAAAACTTTTGGCAAAAATAAAGCTATCTGTGCAGCTATTGACAATGTTATCAAAAATAACTCTAACTTGCATCTAATCGGCTTACTTTCACCAGGTGGTGTTCACTCGCATGAAGAGCATATTTTTGAAATGATAAAAATCGCTAAACAAAAAGGCATCAAAAGAGTATATTTACACGCATTTTTAGATGGTAGAGATACCCCACCACGCTCAGCAGAAAAATCAATTAAAAAAGCAGATAAATTATTACAAGATTTAAACCTTGGGTATATTGCTAGTGTTTGCGGTAGATATTATGCAATGGATAGAGATAATCGCTGGGATAGAGTAGAGAAAGCTTATAATGCTATCGCTAATGCTGAAGCTGAATTTATCTATGATTCAGCACTAGAAGCACTAGAGCAGTCATATGCTCGCGATCAATCTGATGAATTTGTGATACCTACTTGTATTAAAAAAGCTGGAAACCTTATAAAAGTCCAAGATAATGATAGTATTATCTTTATGAACTTTAGAGCAGATAGAGCTAGAGAAATTTCGCATGCTTTTACAGATGAAATTTTTGATCTTTTTCCAAGGAAAAAACATTTAAATATAAACTTCACTACACTTACAGAATATGATTCTAAACTTAAATGTACCGTAGCATTCCCAACTGAACAACCTGTAAATACCCTAGGTGAAGTGCTAATGAAAAATCATAGAACCCAGCTAAGAATAGCTGAAACTGAAAAATATCCGCATGTAACATTCTTTTTTAATGGTGGTAGGGAAGAACAATTCGAAGGTGAAGATAGAATACTTATTCCATCACCAAAAGTTGCTACTTATGATTTACAACCAGAAATGTCAGCTCCAGAAGTTACTGATAAATTAGTTGCTGCTATTAATAGTGGTAAATATGACTGTATAGTATGCAACTATGCTAATTCAGATATGGTTGGTCATACAGGCAATTACGAAGCTGCTATGCAGGCAATTGAATATCTTGATAAGTGTCTCGCTAGATTAAAGGATGCTATACTTGAGCATGATGGTAATATGTTTATTACAGCGGATCATGGTAATGCTGATATGATGGTTAATCCAGAAACACAAAAGCCTCATACAGCCCATACAACAAACCTTGTACCATTTGTATATGTTGGACATAAAAAAGCTCAAGTTGCTTTAGAAAATGGCAAGCTCTCTGATATTGCACCAACCATACTTAATGTCATGGGTATAGCCCAACCTAAAGAAATGACTGGCAAAACTATTTTTAACTTTGAAAAATAAGGATTTTAGATAAAATGCTTGATGCTAAATATATTAAGGATAATTTACAACAAGTTGCCAAAAAGCTTGCAACTAGAGGTTATCAGTTTGATATAGCTGAATTTGAAGCCCAAGAGCTAAAAAGAAAACAGTTTCAAGAAAGGACTCAAGAACTTCAGTCTCAGCGTAATACTATTTCAAAAGAAATAGGTCAAAGAAAAGCTAAAGGTGAAGACACTAGTAATATATTTGCTAAAGTTAATCAAATTAATGAAGAACTAAAGGCTATTGAAAAAGAACTTAAAGAACTACAAGATTCTATAAATCAAATGCTACTATCAATGCCAAATCTCCCTGCTGATGATGTACCAGTTGGCAAAGATGAGAATGATAATATAGAAATAAGAAGATGGGGAACACCACGTGAGTTTCATCCAGAAGCTCCAGCAAAAGATCATGCTGATATTGGTGAAATCCTTAAGATGATTGATTTTAAAGCTGCAGCTAAAATTACTGGCAGTCGCTTTATGGTGCTGAAAAATAAGATTGCTAAACTACATCGTGCTTTATCACAGTTTATGCTTGATATGCATACAGAAAAACATGGTTATGAAGAGTTATATGTGCCATATCTAGTTAATAATGATAGTTTATACGGTACTGGACAGTTACCAAAATTTGCTGCTGATCTTTTTAAGCTTGAGGGAGATTTTGCATATAGCTTAATACCTACAGCAGAGGTCCCGGTCACTAATCTAGTAAGGGATGAAATTTTAGATACAGGATCTTTACCTAGATACTATACAGCGCATACGCCTTGCTTTAGAAGTGAGGCTGGCTCTTATGGACGTGATACTAAGGGTATGATTCGCCAACATCAATTTGAAAAAGTTGAATTAGTACATATCACTACAGCAGATAAAGGTGAAGAATCTCTAGAATTGCTCACATCGCATGCTGAAAAAGTCTTACAAAAGCTTAACCTACCATATAGAGTGATGAAGCTATGTGCTGGTGATATGGGTTTTAGTGCTAAAAAAACTTATGACTTAGAAGTTTGGCTACCATCACAAAACACTTATAGAGAAATATCTTCGTGTAGTTGGTGTGGTGACTTCCAAGCACGCCGTATGAAAGCTCGACATAAAAATCCAAGCATGAAAAAACCTGAACTTGTTCATACACTAAATGGTTCTGGTTTAGCAGTTGGTAGAACACTTTTAGCAGTTATTGAAAACTACCAGCAAGAAGATGGATCTATCATGGTTCCTGATGCTCTTATTAATTATATGGGTGGAATTTCAGTTATTAAATAAAACCCTAGAAATCATTACAACTTATAACTCAATATTTTTATTTCTTTTAAGAGTGATTGCCTAAATATTATTAGCAAATAATGCTAAAATCTTTGTACCTAATTTTATTAAAAAAGAGTATTGCATATGTATTTAGCTGGTATAGAAGCTGGTGGTACCAAATTTTTCACAACAATTGGTGATTTTGATGGTAATGTGATAGAACGTCATCGCACAGATACCACAACACCTCAGCAGACGATGCACGAGGTTATAGAAGTTCTAAAAAACTACCAAAATAAATATGATATTAAAGCTATAGGCTTGGCATGCTTTGGGCCTATTGACATTAATCCTAGCTCGAAAACTTATGGTTATATCACAAATACACCTAAAATAGCATGGCAAAATTTTGATATTGTCAGTGCTGTGAAATCAATCTACTCAGCTCCAATTGGATTTAATACAGATGTAAACGCCGCAGCAATCTGTGAACAACTATGGGGTTGTGCTCAAGATATTAGCAATCTTATTTACCTTACCGTTGGTACAGGTGTTGGTGGTGGGATTATTTGTAATAACCAACTAATTCAAGGAGCAATGCATCCAGAAATTGGTCATTTATTAATACCACAAAACCCACAAGATAACTTTGAAGGTTGTTGTCCTTTCCACGGCAATTGTTTAGAAGGACTTGCTTCTGGCACAGCGATTAATCAAAGATGGAAAGTTGCTCATGCTGGAGCACTTAATGATGATCATATCGCATGGCAGTTTGAGGCCGAATATTTAGCAAAAGCATTAGTTAACTACATATGCTCATTCTCGCCTGAGAGGATTATTCTCGGTGGTGGCGTAATGCATAAGACAATTTTATTTGATATGATTCGCAAAAATGTTAATAAATATCTAAATAACTACCTTGATTACCCCGCATTAAAAGATATGACTAAATTTATAGTTCCTGCATCATTTGGTGATAATACAGGTGTAAAAGGATCTCTTGCTCTTGCGTTAGAAACTTTTAATAGCTCCCAAGCGCAGTAATCTAGTAGAAATTATTCTTATATTATCTATGCTTTACTGTTAAAATCTTTTTAGACATAATTCAACACTAACACAAATTGATAAAAAAAATATTTTCTAATCATATTTTATCTAAATCTTTACAGACTATGATGGTGCAAGCACTAGGACAAGGATGTGCCTTTATTACTGCCATTCTTTTAGCGCGACATCTAACTATTAGTGATTATGGTTTTTATATTTTTGGCGTTACAGTTGCAACTATTTTAGCTGTAATCGCCACTATGGGTGGCGGTGGTATCTTAGCACGCACTTGGGGTAAATCAGATTTAGTCGATAAATTTCAAAGAAACAAAGAAACTTTTTTGGTTCATAACTGGTATTTTAAAAGAGGTTTTACTCTTGTTATTATAATACTTATAATAATAATTTCTTATAATCACTCTAAAGATCATGATAACTCTATAGAGAACTTTGCGCTACTATTCGCTATACCATTTTTTATGGCAAATATATTTCAATCTTTCTTTGTTGCCAGAAGAGTAGTTATCCTTGCTAACCTACTTCAACTTGGTCTGAGAATTATTATGCTCTTGTTGACCATAGTTTTTATGTTTTTGTACATAAGTGATACTGCCATGCTTATTGGTACGATTATGATTATCATGACAATATATACAACATCTATATGGCTTATTCAAACATCAAAATATACTTTTGCTAGCTCGAAACCAATTGGTAGTAACATCTCATTTGCTCTAATGCAATGGGGTTTATTGTTACTATCGCAAATAGATATTATAATCTTAAAAGTATTATCAACTCCAGCAAATATTGCTCTCTATGGTGTTGCGCTACAACTTGGTGCCTTAATTAGCTTTGTATTAAATGCCGTTAATTCAAATGTACTATCACAAATTGCCGATGATTATAAAAATTGCTCTAGAGAAGAGTTTCAAAATAAAATAACTTCTTATACTAGAATTATATTTATACTCTCAATATTTGCTATTCTAGGGCTTATTATTTGTGGATATCCAATTACTTTAATGTATGGTAAAAAATATATCGTATCGTATTTTATCTTTTGTATATTAATGGTTGGACAAATAATAAATATTCTCTCTGGTTGTGTTGCTACAATTCTTAATATGGCGGGATATGAAAAAAACACCTGTTTTGCTTTCTATAACGCTCTAGTTATTAATATAGTGCTAGGAGTAATTTTTACGCTTTATTGGGGCGTATATGGTCTTGCAGTTGCCTCAAGCTTATCAATGATATATTGGAATATTCATCTACTTTACAAAGTAATTAAACAAATAAAAATAAATCCAACTATATTCATCTTTAGGTAAGTTATTTTCTAAATGGTATTACTATTACTAATAGCAGCATTGTTGAGAGTTTTTGAAACATTATTAACGGCTTTATTAACAGTTTCTTTAGCGACTTTTATAGGCTCACCCCTAATGTTTGCTACTAAAAGTAATGTCCCTATGAGCAAGAGAAAAATTAAAAGCGGAATATTTATATTTTCGATGATTTTTTTAAGGAAGTTTTTCATATAGCTCAATCACCATAACATATTAATCTCATTCAGCTAAAATGTATTATCACTACCATCATCAAAGCCTTGTTTAAAGCTCTGTGCTTTATCTTGAGTATTAGCTGCCATTTTTGCTAATGCATCTGCAGCTTGATCTGCTTGTGTTGTTAATTTAGTCTGAGCAACTTTAGCTTTATTATCTATTGTATCAGCAGCTTGTGAAGCATCTTTTTCAACCTCTGCTGTGGTTTGATCTAGAGACTCAGAAACTTGATTTACTTTTGCTTTTATATCAGTTTGTACCTGCTTGGCATTTTGACCTAATTTTTTGCCAGTTTGATATGACTCTGGTTGCGTTGTTGTATTAGTCAATGTTTCATTTGCAAACAATGGTGATACAGACAAACCTATTGTGGCAATTAATGTTAAAACTACTCTCTTCATCATAACACTCCTTTTAATTTTTTATCTTCAAGCCCACAGCAAATTATTAACTAACCATACCATGAGCTGCTTCATCTATATTACTTATTTCTTCGACCGTTTTTTCGGCTTTATTAGCTTTATCTGCATTTGCCTTCGTATCTTCAGACTCTATATCATTTAGTGTTTTTGTAGCTTGAGATTGATCTTGAGTTGCGTTTGCATCACTATTGATAACCTCTGCAGGCACATCCATTGATGTGGCTTGAGGAGCTGCACTACAAAATAGTGGTGATATTAGCAGGCTTGTGATCAATAAATAAAGATATTTGTTTTGCATACTTCCCCTTAATCTTTATCTAGCTAATATAGAAATTACCATAAAACTTATAAATTTACTACTGAGTTTAACTAGGTTTAAGAAGTTTAGTATTTGATTATGCTATAATCTAGGCAATACTAAAACTAAAAAATATCTAAATGCTTTCAGACGCTTCAAAAGAAGATAAAAAAGTAGCTAGAAAATGGCTTAAACAAATCTCATCTCCTGCTAAAAGATGGATTAAGCTAACTGTATTGATAGCTTTTTTAAGTGGCTTACTATTAATCGGGCAATTATATTTATTAGCTCATATATCCTATGATGCATATCTACAAAATTCGACACTAAGCCAACTTAGTATTTATTTTGTTCTAATTATCCTTATAGTCTTAATTAGAGCTAGTCTCAGTTGGATTAGAGAGATCGTAAGTTATAAAGCGGCTACAATAGTTAAGAAACAAATTCGTGAAGATATCTTGGCTCATGTAAATCAACTCGGTCCAATTGAGTTAAATAAAACCTCTAATGCAAATATAATTACAAGCGCAATGGAACAAGTTGAAGGACTAACTGGTTTCTTAACAAAATTCCTACCACAAACAACTTTATCATGGCTATTACCTTTAGCAGTTTTAGCATTTATATTCCCTCAAAGTATTGTCTGTGGAATTCTTTTGCTGATATGCGCACCACTTATTCCGCTGTTTATGGTACTAGTTGGTTTAGGTGCTGAATCTGAGAGCCAAAAGCATTTCAAGTCACTTGCTAGAATGAGCCTAACTTTTTTAGATACGCTCAAAGGTCTAACTACACTTAAGCTTTTTGATAAAAGTAAAAGCCATAATCAAACTATTTTTCTAGCTTCTGATAATTATAGAATTAGAACTATGAAGGTACTTAAAATTGCTTTTTTATCATCAGCAATTTTAGAACTTTTTGCCGCGGCTTCTATCGCATTGGTAGCAATATATCTTGGCATGGGCTTTATAAATACAGGCGCAGGCAATGATATCTGGTGGTCACTGGATAATATTACTTTGCAGGGCGGTTTATTTATACTACTACTTGCTCCAGAATTTTTTATGCCATTGCGTGAACTTAGCACACATTATCACGCAAAAGCTGAAGCTGTTGGCGCTGCTCTAGAGATTGCCAAGATATTTGAAATGCCACCTTCTCATCAGGCTAGAGATAAAATATTTACTGATAAAATCAATAATATCAAAATTAAAAATTTAACTGTCAAATATGCCAAAAAGATAGCTCTTGATAATATTTCTCTAGAAATCAAGGATAAAGAAAAAATAGCTATAGTTGGCGCTAGTGGCGCTGGTAAAACAACGCTAATAAACACTCTACTTGGTTTTATAAAATATCAAGGCAGTATTCTAATTAACGACAATAACGAATTAAAGGATCTCGAAGAAAAATCTTGGCTAAGAAACATCTCTTGGTTGGGACAAAACTCCTCGCTATTTAAAGGATCTATAAAAGATAACTTATTGTTAGCAAACAATAACACTAGTGATGAAGAAATTACCGCAGCTATCACAAATGCTGATCTTAAAGAGTTTATTGAATCTTTAAACAATGGTTTAGCTACAGAAATTGGTGAGCAAAATATCGGTTTATCAGGTGGTCAAGCACAAAGATTAGCTCTAGCTCGAGCGTATCTCAAGCCACATAATTTTCTTATCCTTGATGAGCCTACAGCAAGTCTTGATAAAAATAGTGAAGAAAAAATTATCGAATCTCTTAAAGCAAACTGGCACAATAAAATTGTTATCATGTTAACTCATAAACTAAGCTTTTTAGAGTATGTCGATAGAATTATAGTTTTAGCAGATGGAAAAATAATTGAAATAGGAACATTTAAAGAACTAATTAGTACTCAAAATAGTGAATTCTATAATTTCTATAGAAACGAGGTAACAGCATGAGAAATTTAATCCCTTTTATAAAGCTGTTCAAAAATCAAACTCAATGGATGCTTTTAGGTACTCTACTTGCCTGGTCAGCGATACTTATGGGAATTGGACTAATGTCATTATCTGGCTGGTTTATCTCATATACTGGATATTTAGCAACAACTACTTATGCTATAGCTACTTCATTTAATTATTTTTATCCTTCTGCTGGAGTACGCTCTTTTTCTCTTGGTAGAATTCTAAGTAGATATGGTGAAAGAATACTAACACATGAGGCAACTTTTAGAATAATTACAGATATTCGTGTTTGGTTCTACAAAAAGCTTGAACCTCTTGCACCCTCTCACTTATACAAATACAAAAGTGGTGATTTACTTACACGTCTAGTTAATGATATTGGTGCTTTAGATAATCTATATATTCGTATAATCTCTCCAACAATTGTATTTATCTTAGCTAGTATCACTATAGCTTTGCTGTTTAGTTTTTTTAGTTTTAGGTTGGCTTTATTAACATTCTTATCTTTACTAGTAATAGGTTTTATTATACCTTTGATTAGTAGCTTTATGGCGATGAAAAAAACTCAAGATCTTAATCATACTAGTGCTGAACTAAAAACTAACATTACAGAACATGTAAACTCTCTAGCTGAACTAAAAATCTTTGATTTAGAAGGTAAGCATTTTGAGAACATAAAACAACAAAACTCTAAATTATTAAAGCAAGAAGAAAAAATTAGTATTATTAGTGGCTTTGGTAGTGCACTAATGACTTTAGCGCTAGGTTTAACTGTTGTTATGATTACAATCTTTGCAGTTAAACTAACTCAAAATGGCTATATTAGTGGTGCATTTATAGCGTTAATATTCCTTGCAATAATGGCAATGTTTGAATCAATTATGCCATTACCATTAGCATATCAATATCTTGGTAAAACATTTTCTGCTTCAAAACGAATATTAAATATTACAGATGCTAAAGCAGATGTCGAATATCCAGCAAATTCTAATATTCAGCTAGATAACTATAATATTAATTTTAATAGAGTTGATTTTGGATATAACTCAGAGCAAACTGTGCTTAAAGATTTTTATTTAGAAATCAAGCAGAATGAAAAGGTTGCTCTTTTTGCACCCACAGGAAAAGGTAAATCTACTATTATTAATCTTTTAGCTAGATTTTGGGATGTCAATGGCGGCGAAATCACTATTGGTGATAGAAATATTAAAGAATTCAATGAAGATCAACTTAGAAACTTAATGACTGTCATTAATCAATCTCCTCATATTTTTAATACAACAATTAGAGAAAATCTAAAGATTGCTAAAGTTGATGCTTCTGAAGAGGAACTTCTAGAAGCTTTAGAAAAAGTTAAGCTGAGAAAACATCTTGAATCACTTCCAAAAGGGCTTGATACATGGACTGGTGAGCTTGGTAGGCAACTATCAGGCGGTCAACAAAAGCGTTTAGCTTTAGCTCGTGCATTCTTACAACATAAACCTATACTTATCTTAGATGAACCTACAGAAGGACTAGATAAAGAGACTGAAAGAATAGTTTTTGAAAACCTAATTGAACTTATGCACAATAAAACGGTTATTTTTATAACTCATAATGCTAAGCTTTTAGATAAGTTTGATAGAGTTATTAAATTATAACTAAGTTCTTAACTCTTGTTTTAATCTATCAATATCTAATTTCTTCTGCCATTTAGATATAATAATTGTACCTATGGTGTTTCCTATCATATTTGTGATTGCTCGCCCTTCTGACATAAATCTATCTATACCTAAGATAATCACAATCCCAGCTACAGGCACAACTCCTAAAGCACTAAGTGTACTAGCAAGTATGATAAATCCACTACCTGTAACTCCTGCTGCTCCTTTTGAGCTAATTACCATAATTAACAGCATAAAAACTTGCTGACTAAAACTAAGCTCTATGCCTAAAGCTTGCGCTATAAATATTGCTGCTAGTGATAAATAAATAGCTGTACCATCTAAGTTAAAGGAATATCCTGTTGGTATTACTAGTCCTACAACTGATTTATCACAGCCTAGTTTTTCAAGTTTTTCCATCAAATTTGGTAAAACTGATTCTGAAGATGAAGTTCCTAAAACAATTAATATTTCAGTTTTAATATATCCTAACAAACTAAAAATATTTATACCGCAATATAACTTTAATATAATTCCTAAAAAAACTACTATAAATATCAAACAGGTAATATAAAAACATAATAATAAGCCTAAAAGTCCTATCAGAGTACCAGTTCCATACATTGCGATAGTATAGCCAATAGCTGTACATGCAGCTATTGGTGAATAATACATAATAACATGTATTATCTTAAAAAACACTTTTGATAAGCTTTGAATAGCATCAAGTATTGGTTTACCTTGCTCACCGTACATTACTAAACCAACAGCAAATAATATCGATATGAAAAGTACCTGTAAAATATCTCCACTAGTAAAAGCGCCCGCAAAAGAATCAGGAATAATACCCATAAAGAAATCTTGAATTCCACTAGCATGCTCTACATCTCCCATGTAGGCTTTTGCGGCACTGGCATCCAAGGAATTAGGATTAATATTCAGCCCTAAACCAGGATGAAGTAGATTTGCTGTAAGCATTCCTATTGCTAGAGCTACGATAGTCATCGCAAAAAAATATAATAACGCTACTCCACCTATCTTACCTACAGTTTTTAGATCATTCATTGCTGCGATACCAGAGACCAAAGTAAGGAAAATAATCGGAGCTATCATAAGCTTAATAAGCTTAACAAAAACATCTGCAAAAGGCTTCAATGCTATTACAAAGTGAGGTGTAAAAATTCCAAGTAATACTCCTATAAATATACCAAGCAAAACCTGAGCATATAGGTGACGAAAAATTTTCATACTAACCCTTAAAATCTATAAGTCATAATAAAAATATAGCTTATATTAGTACCCTAAGTAAACTCTTTGGATATGATTTAGAGAAAATATCTTCAACTGAATTAATTTGAAATTAAAAAAATAAAACCAAGCAATTTTCTAGTTAGTAATTGCGATTGCTTCTATTTCAACTCTCACATCCTTTGGTAATCTAGCAACTTCAACACATGAACGAGCTGGAAAATTACCATCAAAAAATGAACTATAGACTTCATCAATTATCTTAAACTCAGCCATATCTTTGATGAAAATAGTTGTTTTTACTATTTTATTTAAGCTAGAGCCTGCTGCCTCTAAAACTGCCTTTAGATTTTGCATAACTTGAGTCGTTTGCTCCTTAATGCACTCTCCAGACATTGTTCCATCAGCTCTAAGACCTATTTGCCCAGAAGTATATACAAAGTTTCCCACTTTTATAGCTTGCTCATACGAACCTATAGCTTGTGGAGCATTAGTAGTATTTATTTTAATTTTTTCCATTAGACATCCCTCGCAAGTTTATAAGTTGGATCTAGTTCTTCAAAAACACAGTATGGACCTGCATTTTTAAGTATTTTTCGACAATCTTCACTTAGATGTTTAAGTGTAACCTTTTTACCTAAATATTTCTGCCAATAAAGTTCTCTTTATAATTTAACAATTTTATTTCCTAGTTTTTAGATCTTAATTTTTAAGCATTAAAGATACCACAAAAGAAATTTGTATTTAAGTAGAATTAAATTTCACCCAATTGGGTTCCATGAACAAAAAAATCATCTAAGCCAAATAAAGGTGCTTGCTAATGCTATAAAGCCGAGAAAAGCAGAACAAGTCTTATCAAATCTAGAGAAAATCCTTCTAAAATGCTTAATTTTAGAGAAAAAGTTCTCTATCAAATGTCTTTCCTTATAAATATGCCAGTCAACATTATGGCCTTTGGTATAGTTTTCTCTAGCAGGAATGACTGGTTTATTTTTATTTTCCTCAAGGAATTTTATATTTCCTTCAGAGAAATATGCCTTATCAGCAAGAATATAAGCATTTGTTATTCCTTCTAAGAGTTGTTTTGAGGGTACAATATCATGGACATTACCAGCAGTTATTATAAATCTAACGGGATTTCCTAAAGCATCTGTAAGAGTATGAATCTTTGTTGTTAAGCCACCCACACTTCTACCCAAAGCATTGATTTCATTACCATTTATCTCATAACCACTAGCACACGCATGTGCTTTAACAGATAGTGAATCTATCATGAACTGTTGTGAATCAATGTCTGAAACATAAGTCATTAGATTATTCCAAACACCTTTGTCAGCCCAGTATTTATAACGCTTATGGATGGCTCTACTATTACCATAATCCTTGTGAAGATATTTCCACTGAGCTCCTGTTTTTAAAATATAAAATACTGCTTCTATGAATCTTCTAAGCTTAACTACATCTTTTGTATGCAATCCTTTTTGAGCTGTTAGAAAAGTTAAAATAGTTGACCAATTTGTTTCTGATATGTAATATTCCATATATGTTAAGTATGTTTTTTTGTTTCACAAAACTATTTAAATATACTTAACTGCTTTATTCAATTTTTTTGTTCATGGAACCTGATCTAAATTGTATTTTTATATTTTTTCAAGCAAATAATCGACACGACAAACATAAAAATTAAAAGAGGGTAAACACTATTTAAAATATCAAAAAAACCTCCACCTTTTAATAGTATTTCTCGGACAATATTAAGGTAATGAGTCAATGGTAAGATATTTCCTACAACTTGAGCCCATTGTGGCATACCATCAAAAGGAAACATAAATCCAGATAATAATATCGATGGCAAGAAGAAGAAAAATGTCATTTGCATTGCTTGTAGCTGAGTATCAGCAATAGTTGAGAAAGTTATACCAACTAAAAGATTAGTAATAATAAAAGGAAATGTTGCAATAAGTAATAATAGAATACTACCTACAATAGTTATACCAAATATTACTTTAGCAAAAATAATAATCAATAATAGCTGAATATAGCCAACAACAATATATGGGGTTATCTTACCAAAGATAATTTCCAGAGAGGTTACAGGTGTTGCAAGCAAAGATTCCATAGTACCATACTCTTTCTCTCGAGTAATAGTTAAAGAAGTAACCATTACCATTGTCATCGTTAAGATTACTCCAGCTAAAGCTGGCACAATATTATTTTGAGTTTTACTTTCTGGATTGTATTTATTATGGATTATAAAATTAAAAAGCTGCTTTTGTTGATCTGAAGATCTGTCAGAAAAATAGCGACTATAAATACTCTTAACTTTATTAATAACATCTAAAGCTGCAGCATTTGAAGTTGCATTTGCACCATCAGCTATTATCAAAATATCTGGAGATTCGCCACGATAAACTTGCTTAGTGAAATTTGGAGGAATATCTATTATAAACTGTACCTTACCTTTACGCATTAAAGTTATAGCTTCATCTCTTGAGAGGTTTTGATATTTAATATTGAAATAATTAGTATTGTTGATTTTCTCTATTAAATAATTTGTTTGTAGAGTTCTATCGCCATTAACTAAGGCTGTATTCAAATGCTTTGGATTCATATTAATAGCAAAACCAAAAAGTATCAATTGAATCAAAGGTATGCCTATTACAAGACCAATAGTAACTTTATCCCTAAGCATATGGATAACTTCTTTAAGAAAAATCGCATAATATCTATTAATATCAAAATACTTCATGCAAAGTTATCCTGTTGGCTTTTCATTAGATATATAAAAGCATCCTCTAGTGAAGTCTCTATCTCTTGCCATTTAAATTGAGTATAATTTTTTTGTATATCTGACAGATCAGCATTTTTTTTAACACTTAGGTGAACACTACTACCAAACATCGATACTTGTTCAATTTTATTATTATGCTTTAATTCTAATACAAGTCTATAAACATTTTTACCTGAGATATTGTATGTTTTGATAGCACAACTATCAATTATGTCTTTTTGAGTACCACTTGAGAGTAATTTACCATAGGCAATATATGATAATTTATTGCATCTTTCTGCCTCATCCATATAATGAGTTGAAACTAAAGTCGTTATACCTCTACTAGACAGTGTCGAAATATAATCCCAAAACTCTCTACGCGCTTTTGGATCAACTCCTGCAGTCGGCTCGTCTAGAAGTAGTAATTTAGGATCATGAATTGTTGCCACACCTAAGGCTAACCTTTGTTTCCAACCACCAGAAAGTTCATAGGCTTTTTGATTTGCTCTAGCTTTGCCAATCTGCAAATTATCTATAGTCTTCTCAACCACTTCTTTAATATTTTTAATGCTATGTAATCTAGCAAAAATTTTTAGATTCTCTCTAACTGTTAGATCTGGATAAAGTGTAAATTTCTGTGTCATATAGCCGACCTGCTGTTTGATAATGCTAGCATGTGTACCAATATCATAACCAAGACAAGTACCTTCACCTTTAGTGATTGATAGTAGACCACACACCATTCTTATAGAGGTAGTTTTACCTGAGCCGTTAGGTCCTAGGAAGCCATAAATATCACCTTCTCTTACCTGCAATGAAATATTATCAACCACAGTTTTATCGCCATAGACCTTAGTCAAATTCTTAACATCTATTATAAATGGATTATCTTTATCATTAGTCATTACAATTTCACCTTAATAGGCTCCCCAATATAAATTGCAGAATTATTAGGTGAATACTCAACTCTAGCATGTACTTCAAAAGAAATCTCCGAGTCAGAATTTATTCCATATAACAATGGTGGTGTGTATTCAGCTTTTTGTGAAATATAGCTAACTTTAGCCTCTGAACTCTTGCCACTAGCAGTCTCAAAATTAATTTTCTCTCCAAGATGTATTTTTGATAGATCATCTTTTGATAAATAAAAAACAATATAAACATCTTTAGGATTTATAACTGTCATAACTGGACTATATGCTCTGACTTCTTCACCTTTATGATAAAAGATCTGATAAACATAGCCATCTTCTAGAGCCTTAACATCAGCTGAATTAATTTTTTGTTGCAAATACTCAGAATTACTGTTTATGAACATAGATATGAAATTAACTGCTGCACGCAAATCATCACGTGCAGGTAAATTATTTATAATTTGCATTACTTTAAGTGTTTCGACTTGGTTGTTTGCTTGAATATAGTTACTCTTTGCTTGTTCAAATTGTTTACGAGAAGTACTATCATCTTTTAACAATAGTTTTTGACGCTGATATTCTTTAGTCGCAACAGCTAAATTTGCTTTAGCACTAGATATATCAATAGCTGTCTTTTCTATATATGGCTGTCTTTTACCTTTTGACATATTCGCCACTACTGCCTCAGAAGCATGATATAAAAA